>CAYNSO010000014.1:18483-55726 GCA_964399735.1 uncultured Cytophagia bacterium | reverse complement strand
CTTGATACAATGTGTTCATATTGTGCCTCTTATACTTTTAACAATGGTTCAATCGATAAAATTACCCATACAAAAGCATATAGAACCAAAATATATAATGATTTGATGTTGCCAATTACAAGTGAATATAGAAAGTATCTGTTATAAATGCTATTATTTTTTTCCGAAATAGAGATAAAATATCAATAAATAGTAATAAAAAAGCCGCTTTTAAAAAGCGGCCTGTAATTTACGAACTTATTGAGTTGACCCGTCTGATGTTATCCAGCGAGTCCATTCCGCATCATACAACTCGCCCCTGGCTGTTGAATGCACCAACTCCATATCTCCCATATTCCTGCGGTCAACAAAAATAAAAATTACCCCGCCCTGAATTGAAAAATAATGCCAGAATTCATAAGGGCGATTTTCATTGCTAAAGGGGTATCGTTCAATTTCATCGGGTTTACCATAAACCAGCAAAACCCTGCCTCTGTCGCTTTTCCAGCCTTCCCGGAAGGCGGCTTTGTAATGATAATTGGCCATATCTATTCGACCAAGATAATCCTGCTTGAATTCATTATCAGGAGTACCGGGGGTTTGATCGCGTTTTGCCCAAAATTCTTTTATAAAAGAGCGCTTGCCTTCCAGGTTTAGCTTTTTAAAAGTAGATCGTTCTTCACGGGTGGATATATAAGTGCCATATTCAAACTCCTGGTCAATATCCTTTTCGCTCATCACATCGTAACGATCGGCATCCAGTCCGGGGCTGCCCTCGCCTGTTGCCACTTCCTGGCTTTTGAACAAAGCGCCTCCCTCGGCAAAATCGTCTTCCCGGTAAACATAAAATTTCCGTTGCCCGGACACCTTTTCTCCGCTTTCCATGTCTTCCACTTCAATAGCAAGAGTATATGCGCCCGAAACCAGTGTGACCACATTCATGCCGTTAACCTCAACCGAGGATGCGCCCGGTTTTAATTTTTCTTTGGGTGGCAAGGTTTTTACAACTTTGCCGTCTTTATTTAATATTGAATAAGAAATTTTATACTTGTTCCCATTTTCTGTTGTTGCGCTTGCCAGGTTGTAAATTTCCATATAACAATACAAAATAGGCAGCCCGATACCATACAAAGAATTGGAATTCGGCATAATCCGGTAGCCATTTTTTACATACAAATTTTTACTGGTATCTTTTTCAATCGTTGTTGCCAATTGAATATCACTTAACTGCAATTTGTCGGATTTGTAATCGTCTATCTGCACAGGGTACATCTCTGTTGCCTCGCGCCCCTGGGCATTTGGATCAGAAATATTCATTCTGAAATTGTACTCGCCCGGCTTTAAAACAAAGTTGTTTACACAATATAAACGCTGGTTATCGAGAATTTCCGTCAAGCTGTCCACAGCATTAACGTTAATCCATTGCCGTCTGGCAATAACGGAATCACCTTCCAGTATCTCGGCAGTTACCATAAATTGGGCGCTAAAAGTATTTTTTTCGTCCGGCAAATAATTCAGTAAAGAACGGTACAGAGTTGCGCTAAACTCAAAATAGGTCAAGCTGTCGGAATACCGAAACCGGTTCCAATCCATACCGAAATTAAATGGCACAGCAGCGCTGTCTGCTTGTTCCCCGGCAATGATTTCGGAAACAGGCATAGATAAAAAAACAGAGAGTAAAACAAATAAAATAAAACGCCCTGTAATTTGGTTTTTAGGATGCATTGAGTTTCTCCTTAATTATTCTCCCGCAGGGATTTGCCCTTCACTTGCATATTCCATAGCTTTATCAAACTTGACTGATACAACTCTGGAAACACCTTTTTCTTCCATGGTTACACCATATAGCTGGTTGGCTGCGCGCATGGTAAGTTTATTATGGGTAACAACAATGAACTGAGTGTTTTGCGAATATTCCTGCAAAGCCCGGGAAAATCTATCCACATTAACATCATCCAGTGGAGCATCAACTTCATCAAAAATACAAAACGGGCTCGGTTTTACCAGGTATATCGCAAAAAGTAATGAAACGGCCGTCAATGATTTTTCTCCCCCGGACATTAACTGCAAGGATGACAACTTTTTCCCGCCCGGGGTTGCAAAAATATCTATATCCGCTTCCAGGGGGTCGTCTTCCTCACGCAGAACAATACTCGCTCTTCCGCCTTCAAAAAATGTTTTAAACACTTCGGAAAAATTCTTTTGAATTTCCTGGAAGGTTGACATAAATTTTTCCCGCGCGGTTTTATTTATGATATTAATTGTCTCTTTAAGATCTTGTCTTGCTTTAACCAGATCATCGCGCTGGGTCTTTAAAAAGTCCAGCCGCTCTTTTTCCTGGTTATATTCTTTCAGCGCCAGTAAATTTACCAATCCAAAACTCTTGAGTTTTTCCCGATAGTCTTCAATTTCCTTTTTTATTTCATCATAGTTTATACTCTCATCAATGGCTTTTCGTTCAATAATATATTCAAAATCAGCGGACATTTTATTTTTTAAATTCTCAATGCTCATGGTCAGTTCAGAAATGCGCAGTTCGTGCTGGTGCACCGTTTCGGAAATAACTTCAGCCTTGCCCCGGATATTACGAATTCCCTTTTCAAACTCATCGACCTTGACGTTGACCTGGTATTGTTCTTCTTTTAATTTTTCCAGGGTTTGTTGAATCAAAGTGCGTTGATCTTTTAATTCCTGTATTTTTTCATTATAAGTTTCATTAATTTCCGCCAGTTCGGCTATTTCTTCCGAGGCGCGTTTGGTTTCCTGGTCGCGTAGTTCAATCATTCGTTTTGCTTCATGGATCTGGTTGCGTAACGAATCACTCTCCCGCTGCCGCGATTCATAACTGCCCTGCAGCTTGGCTACCGCTACCTGGGCTTCCTGCACCTGGGAGGAAAGCTCGGTTAACTTTTCTTCCAACCCTTTGAGTTCTTCTTTATAAACCGTGCTTTTTTCTGCCAGCTCCTGCCGTTTTTTCTGTAAATCATGGGTATCAAAATTCTTTGTCTTGAGATTTTCATCAAGCGAACCCATCTGTTGAACCAAACGGCTGTTTTCCTGTTCTCTCTCTTTACAGGTTTCCCGGATTGATTGCTCTTCATACTGTAATTGACCCAATTCCAGCTTTTTTGCTGAAACCAGGTCTTCCAGGTTCTGGATCGAAACCAGCAGCGCTTCCGCCTCTGAGATATAGCTGCCAACTTGTTCGCTGCGCTGCGCCATGACACGGCGACGCTGCTCGACAGCGCCTTTGACCTGCTCGATTTCTTTCAACAATTCATCATACTGTTCCTGGCGTCCGACAAAGTCCGTTTGCTTTTTATTGTGGCTGCCGCCCTTAACCAGGCCCCAATGCGCCAAAACCTCGCCGCCGAGGGTAACAATGTTGATCTTTTGCGTTTTAACACTGTCAAACAATCGATGAGCGGTTTCAATATCCTGAACGATTAAATATGAACCAAGTATCAAATCGGAAACTGCCTTGTACCGGTCTTCGCATTGCACCATTTCATTCGCCCAGCCAATAACCCCCAAATCTTCTATTTTGGGTTGCTCCGGAAGATGTTTAAAAATCTGCTTCAGAGGTAAAAATGCGACACTGCCCTTTTTCTCTTGTTGCAACAAGCCAATGCCGGTAAACGCAGCTTTACTATCTTCTACAACCAGATACGTGGCCAGTTCGCCAAGCGCCGCAGCTATGGCCGGCCGATGTTCAGCTTCAACATGCAGTAAATTGGCCAGGGCGCCAAAAGTTTTAAAGTTTTCCACTTCATTGGTCGCCAGGTAACGTACACCTGCCGGGTAATCCTGATAACTTTCCAGCAGTCGTTTTACCATTTCCGCCTGGTTTTCCAAAACTTCAATGCGGTTACGTTCCTGCATCTCAGCTTTTTGCAGGCTTTCTAAAGACGCTTTGGCTTCTGCAGCTTTTTTGGTTATATCTTCATGCTTTTGCCGTTTGCCGGCCAATTCCTCAGTTAAAACACCCTTTTGCTTTTCAACCTCGGCTATCTGCCGGGCAAGTTCTGTCAACCTTTTGTTCAGGTTTTCTCTTTCGTCTCGAATCTGTTGCAAACGGCTGCTTAAATTCTCTTCAGTAGCTTTCAGGCGTTCCCCTTCGTTTTGTTTTTTGCTCAGTTCTTCTGTGTATCGTAAAATATGAGCTTCAGAGTCACGCACCTGTTCGCGTTTATTTTCAAATTCTGTTCGTAAATTGCTATATTTATCGTTCTGTATTGTATAGTTTTCCTGCTCCGTTAACAGATCCTTTTTTGAATTTTTCAATATATAATTTGCTTCATCAAAATCCTTTTCCAGGTCTGCAACCCGTTCAAGCAGGCTTGACCGTTCAGCGCTATAACGTTCCTGCGACTCTTTAAGACTGCGCACCCGTTCGCTGTTGACCAAAACCCGTTCTTCAAACTTTTGAATTTCATGCGTCTTGGTATTGTAATCCCTCTGACCATCCGATAATTTGGATTCCAACTCTAATAGTTTATGGCGCATGGATTCAAAAGAGGCTTCCTGGTTGGCAAGGCTGGAGGAAACACTGCCCCGCTCATCCCTCAATATTTTTAACTTGGTCTGCAAGGGTTCCAGTTCATTTAAATAACGGCTGTAACTATAATCAGCCATCTTTATTTCCAGGTCCCGCAATTGTACGGAAATCTCCTGGTACTTTTCCGCTTTGCTTACCTGTCTTTTCAGGGATCGCACGGTTTTTTCCACTTCGGACATGATATCTTCAATACGTATCAAATCCGTTTCTGTACTTTCCAGCTTGCGCAAGGTTGCTTTGCGGCGCAGTTTATAACGGGTAACACCGGCCGCTTCTTCAAAAATTTTCCGACGCTCTTCCGGCTTGCCATTTAAAAGTTGTTCCACCTGCGGAAGCTCTATCACCGAGTATGAACTGATTGCCATACCCGTATCCATAAACATATCCATTATATCTTTTAAACGACATTGATTCCCGTTGATAAGGTACTGGCTTTCCCCGGAACGAAATAGCCGCCGGGTTATTACCACTTCGGAATAATCTACCGGCAGTAAATTGCGTGTATTTTCAATCTTTAACGATACCTCTGCCATACCAACAGGCTTGGCGCTGGCAGATCCGGCAAAGATTACGTTATCCATTTTTTCACTACGTAATACATTGCTTTTTTGTTCGCCCATGACCCAGCGAATGGCATCAACAATATTGCTTTTACCGCAGCCGTTCGGTCCGACAATCACTGTCATACCATCGTGCAATAAAAGGTTTGTTTTTTTAGCAAACGATTTGAATCCAACAATATTTAATTCGGCTAACTTCAAAATTTACCTGCAATTATATAATTAGTAAGCATTAACTGAACATAAAGAGAGTTTTACAAGTTACTATCCGCATGAGCAAAAATCAAGAACAATTTATAAAATTTTTTTATCTATTCATTGCCCCGAAACAGACAAAAAGACTATTTACAATTTGCATTATTTTATGTATTTTAGAATGATAATTAAAAGAGCGCTCATGGATAAAAACAGTAAATTCGTTTATTCAACAAACCCCGGCTATTCTCAGGGTTCTAACGATTCTTTAGAACGGGAACCTGAAAAAAAGACATCCTCACTGACTGTGAAAATCTTTTTAGATAAAAAAGGCCGTAAAGGAAAAAGCGTTACAGTAATTGAAGGCTTAATGGTAAACCCCCAACACCTTGAAACCATAGCCAGGCAATTAAAACAGGAACTGGGAACCGGCGGCGCCGCCAAACAGGGGCGCATCGAAATTCAGGGCGATCATCGCCAGGCCATTGCAAACAAACTAACTCTATCCGGTTACAAAACCAAACTGATTGGCGGCTAACCGGGAGAGAATTTTTCTCAACCAGGAATCAAACGTTAACATTAGCACACCCCCGTACTACCAATCATCGCCCCCTGATAGTCAACATCATCAAAAAAAGCTCTCTTTACTTGTTGATGGAAATATCCTTGATCGACAGAAAACCGTCCAGCTTGCGCAAGACCGTAAAAGAAGAATTACTTTTTATTTTTATTTTAACCAACTGATTGGAGCCATTGTCCCCAACCCAGCACTCGCCGGTATTTTCATCAATTGCCAACACCTGTGGTTTGATAAAGGTATAATTGCCGGTTAAAGGATATTTCATGAGTGTATTTTCTTCTTCAATCATTTCCAGCAAGCCGTTGGTATGAACAACCAGAATCATACGCACAAGGTTTACCGGCAAAACGCCAATCAGCGACGGCCCCGGCGAAAGGACTTCAACGGGATTGTTACGCTCAAACAAGCCATCACTAAAGGTAAAACGTTCGATCTGATTATCAAAAACATCGGTAACATAAACGCGATTGGTTATTGTGCCTTCCTGAATATAATGAATACAAGCCTGATGAGGAGCATTAAAGCCGGCATTGAAAACAACTGTTGTAGAGTCTATCGCATCCGGCAGGCTGCTCACTCCCAAACCGACATTTAGCTGAATAATCCGGTTATTCCCTTCCTCAATAACCCACACATCCCCGGTCCACTGGTTCATTTCTATTGATGTAGGCTGGTAAAAACCGGTTATTGTTTTTTCAACAGCCCCGGTTCTTTCATCAATTACCGTAACCGTGCTGTTGCTGTAACTTAGCGCAAACAATTTACGGGCCGCCTGGTAAAGAGCAATATCAATAACATGTGGAATGTTGGAATATGTTTCCAGCTTTTCACCATTATAGTCGAGTTTATATACAGTATTGCCCGCCTGATCGGCAACAAAACAACCGCTCAATTCATCAATATTGCTAACTACCGCTACCGGTTTTTTAAAGGACTGGTTGGCGGTTAATATTTTATAACCATTGCTGGTATATTTGGCGACTGTATTATAATCGCTATCAACCAGCCATAATGAACCGTAATTGGAATAGACCAGAATTTGCAAAGTGTCTGTCGAAACGAAATTCACCGTATCTGTAACTTTGACGACCAGATCAAGGTATTCTCCCTGGCCAATGTTAGCCGGAGAAATCCAGGTTGCAGTTGCCGCGCCGGGAACCTCCTGGGTTATCGTTCCGGCTCCGGAAAGACAATAGAACTGATAGGTCAGGTTGCCGCCTTCCGGATCGGTGGCGGCACAATCGAGCGTTATGCTGTTGCCGGAAACAACATTACCGGCGCTCGCTGTAAAACTGGCAATTACCGGCGCGCCATTGCCAACATATAGAATTATTTCTTTATGTGCAACGCCGTCATTCAAATCCCTGGCGGTTGCTACAATATGTGCGGTTACCGTGTCGCCGGGAGCCGTCCATTGCACACTGAGCCCGGTGGATTGCGACAAAACACCGGCGCTGGCAGTCCAGGTCACAGTTACCTCGTCATCCTCATCAGGATCGACAATTTCGGCAGTTATGGTTTGCGTTGTATTGATTTTGGGATTGGTGTTTTCCGCTTTTAGCGTAATTACCGGTCGGGTATTCTGCTTTTCATTTTTAAATTTATTAATATATTCTTCGCACCCCGACATCAATAACAGGGTGAACACTGCCAGAATAAAGACTGTTATTATATTTTTTTTCACTTAGTTCCCGGTATACTTTAATGATTGTTATTAGCGGTACATATCCGATAAAAGCTGAATTATTCTGGATAAAACCGCCTCAAAAGAAAAATAGACTATGCCATTTACATGCCAGGTTTCTGCCGCCTGGGGGTCAATATAATTATACGCGCCGCTTAATTTTTTTACTGTTGCCCATGAATCACTATATTTTGTTGTAAAATAAAGCGCTTGCGCTTTAAATAACAATAAATCTCGCCAATCAATTTCCGGCTGATTGCTAAAAACATAACCGGCATTATCCTTTAAACACAGGTCAACCAAAGCGGCAATCTCTTCGTATTTTCCCTGGTTAAATTTAACCACGATCATTCCTGCCTGGCTGTCGTACTTCCAGGTATTATCCAGCGCGCCCTTTTCCAGACATATCATAACCAATTGTAAATGACTGCTGCCCTGTAACAATAGCGACCAGCCTTTACCTACATTGGCTGCTATATTATTTGGCTCACGTACCAGCACACTGTCAAATCGTTGAATGGACTGATTAAACTGGTAACTCTGGAATAAAGTCCACCCCCGCATCAATAATTCTTCGATTGTGGGTTCCTTGGCAACCGGACGATTTGGGCCTGTTGGCTTGGAACCGCAACCGGTTATAACGAACAGGACTAGTATGATTAGCAATTTTTTCATCGTATTAACGTTACCTTGCTTATGTGACTGGACTTATCCAACATCAGTTGAATGAAATAAACTCCGGTCGGCAAAGCCATTTCATTTTGATCTGTGCCGTGCCAGCTAAATTCATGAATTCCTGCTTCAAGGTTTTCCATATCCCGGTGAAATACCGTCTGCGCCAGAATATTGAATATTCGAATTGCCCCGGTTTTTTCTTCATCAACAAGATACTGGATTTTTACAGCGCTATTAAAGGGATTGGGGTAACACAGCATTTTATGTTTGACAATCACTTCCTCGCGGGCAGCCGCCCCGGACGGGGCAAAGAAAAATGTAGCGCCGCTATTCATACGGGCATAAAAATTTCCCGTATTATCTGTGCTCGTTTCCACTGCTATTGCTTTGGAATCTTCCAGGGTATAAAATGAATAATACTTGTCATCTGCATTGGTGTTAAAAGCCACCTTAACCAAAGGCTCTGAAAATCCCGCTGCTTTAACCGTATATAATTGATTAACAGCGCCTTCCGGCCACGATACCGTACCGGTATTTTCTATCAGGGCAATAAAAGCATCCGGGCCGGTATTGTCCGGCAATAATATCTTTAATTTGTTATCGCGGCTGGTCATACTTTTACTCAATTGTTTACCCAGTTGCAGGGTTATCCATAGACTGTCATCAATACTCAAACCATTGGGATATTGCAATTGCACGCTCAATTTATACAACCCTGAGCGGGTAAAAATATAAGGCGCTTTCCAGATTTTTTGCGTCGCAGATATATCATTCAGAGCAAATTCCAAATCTATCGAATCAGAGTCAATGACAAACAGGTAATCAACATTTTCAACTTGTGCCTCGGTATTGATAATAAAATTCATCCGGTTTGGCACAATAGAATTGAAAAAACATGCCAGGCTGGACTGGCTTATGACTGAAATATTCACCAGATTCGAGGTCGTGCCGGTATCTACATTCGCGGCAGTAAAAATGACCGATGCCTTGCCGCTGAAACCATGCAAAGAACTAAAGGTCACACGCGAAGTGGCCTGGTCGATGCTGATTGACAAATTTTCTTCATTACTTGTAGCAGTATAATGCAACGGTAATCCGGATGGATCAAGACAAAAAGTATTTAAATAGAGATCATTGTAAATTTGACTATTGCTAAACTCTATATCAGGTATTATTTTCCATTGCGGGCGTGGATGCTTTATAATTGTTACATTTATGGTATCGGAGGAGGAATATCCGTTCCGATTACGGGCAGTAAAAATTACTTTTTGCTTGCCTGTGCGTCTAAGGGTGGTCACGTTGACAATTCGGTCATCAGTATTTTTCACCAAATTTACAAAGGCAGGATCCTGGGTTATAGACCATACAATCAACGAATCTGGCGTATCAAAATCCCACACATAATCATCCAGATTAACATAAAACTGTGGTATGCTCTGATTCCAGAATAAATCAAGGTCCGGCAAACGGGGTGTAAGCACCGGGTATGGATTATACTCGATAACAACCACCTCCATTTTACCGGTATCATAATTGCCGATTGAATTGGTCACTTTGAAGGTAATACTTGTTGTGCCTAAAAAAGTATCATTTGCTTCTATCCTGACCATGTGTGACAATTGATCGATGGCAACATTGGCCAGTGAATCACTGTTCAATACTTCCCAATGCAAATCGCTAATCTGGTCGACAACATCAATCACAAAATCATCCAGGTCTATACTGGTTCGCGTTGTTCCGCGCATAATTAAAAAAGAGGGCAGATCGAATATGGATAATTCGCGCACATCGAATACTTTTAAACTGGTTTTTTCCATATCCGAGGATATACTATCGGTTACGCTAAAATAGAGTTCATCGGTTGCCTTGTGCCCGGGAAGTGCAGAGATTTCCAGTGTTTGAGTTGCCCGATTATAAAACAGCAGCACATTTTCATCTACCTGGTTGGTCGTCAAGTTTATTACATTAAAGCTCCAGTATAAATCACTCTTGATCGCTCCCGGGTATTCCACCAGGCTGTTTAAATCGATGGTTATAACCGAGTCCGGAAAAACCAGGTATTCCGGTAAATCTTTGATCGAAAGCGGCGGAGCTTCGATATTAACATTTACCGATGCCGTATCGGCGGCGCCGGCCTGGTCGCTGACAATTAATGTTATGGGTAATGTACCGGTATAATTCCTGTCGACCGCCTGCAAACGAAGGGTATTCGCCTCAAATTCTCCGGTCAAAATTTCCGTATTGCTGCTGATAACCTGCCAGGTAAAAGAATCATCGTCAACATCAAAAACGTGTTGACCCTTGTTTAAAACCAGAACTTTGACAAGCCGGTTATACATCAATACCGGGTCTATAGAAGTCACATCAAGAACCGGGGCATCATTCACAGGAATAACTTGAACATCAAAAGCCGATTTTAAAGTATCGCCATCAATTTGCGCCTGAATGGTATCTTGTATGAACAATTGAACGCTGCTATTACCCGACCAATCAGGCTCTGCATAAAACGTTAACGAATCGGGACTATTGTTAATGTGCAGATTGGGAGATTGACTATATACCGAAACATTGGCGATAGGATCGTCCGCATCGCTAAAAAAGATATCTTTGGGTAGCGTAAGTTTGTCATCCTCATAAAAGCGGATAACCGGTTTGGGTATTTTAAAAACAGGTAAATAGTTTATACCAATAATCATGTCTTGATAATCAGTAAAACCGGTGCCCGGTTGATAACCTGTAATTCGGAGTTTTAGTATACCGTGCGATGTAGGCCCGGTTGTTACGGTAACATCCTTGCCGGTAAGAGTTGCAGTTACCCCCGCGACGCTTTGCAAAACTGTCATACTCCAGATTATGTCCGTATTTGCTTCGCTTGTCGATACATGGTCGTCAAGATCTATTTCTAAAGTCGTTCCCGGCGTTATCAGGGTATCCGGTAAGGGGGGATCAATACTAAATCCCGTTACTGCAATTTTAAAATTTTTATGCCTGGAAAAACGAATTTCATTACCCGGCTCATCCAGTAAATAATAACACGACAGACGGTTATCGCCATTGATAAAATCAAACCTGATCTCTGTAGAATCCATTCGCACAAGCGGCATATTCAATACTTTTAACTGAAAAGATGCAATAACGCCCATACCCCGCGCATAAGGACGCGCACCGCCAATGGTGGGCCCGGTAGACTGGTAATAATCCAGCTGGTAACCGTCTATTCCATTGCCCCAACCGGGTTGGTTATACAAATGCAAACTGTCGCCATGAGTATTATTGATCACCGCTACACTGGTCTTTAAAAAATTTCCGACTGTAAATGGGTTGCCAACCGGAGGAATAATTTGAAATATTTCAGGATCAAAAGTTAAATAGGCTGCAACGCCGGTAATTTTTTCACCATGTGTGTCGGTCATGACATTGAATTTTAACACATCGCCTATATAGGCAAACTTTTCCTGCGAGTCAACCCGCTCTATCCAAACTTCTGTGGCCCCGCCATACAACGCAGGTGCAGCCAGGCAGAGAATGAAAAGACCTGATAGCAGAAACTTTATACTTTTTTTCAATAAACCGGACATTTTTTCTCAAGTTTTTAGAATGACTGCCGATGTTAATGACTGGGGAAATCCGGTATTTTATTAATTTACACCAAACCCGGATCTGCCAAAATTATGTACCCGGAAATATGCAAAGGTTATGCCACAGCGCCAGCGAATCGGGCTCCCTAAACTCCAAATAAACAACATTTTTTTTACAATACTTTTCATTGACCGATTTCTTGTTGTTTCTGAATGGAAAAAATTTGCTGCGAACAGGTATATTTTACCTGTTTACGATAATAAATAAATTACTTACGGCTCAGTAATATGGCTTTGAATTTTATTACACCTTTTTTATTTTTTTGTGCCTCTTTCGGGTTCGGAACATACAATTCCCGCAAACTCGATCAACCTGAATAAAGCCGGCGTTACTACACGATCATTTTCACGGGGGGCTCGCATAACTAACTACCGGGGTTCAGATCAGGCTACCCATTAGACAAGGCCATCACTCCCCACACAAAAAAGGCCCCGCAATTGATTTGCGGAGCCTTTTTTTATAACCATGTTATCAGGGTAATTACTTTAACAACAGCATTTTTTGAGTACTGATTTGTTTATTATTCACTTCCAGTCTGTAGAAATACATACCGGAGCTGACTCGTTTACCCAATTCATCACAGCTATCCCAAACCGATTTGTAATAACCGGCATTCATCTTTGTAGAAACCAGGGTGCGTACCTGCTGACCCAGGGTGTTAAAGATGACCAGTTTTACTTCGCCGGACTGGGGCAGAGCAAATTCTATTGTCGTTGTCGGGTTAAAGGGGTTCGGATAGTTTTTGCTCAGGTTGAATTCCGTCGGCAGCACATTTTCTTCAGAAATTGCGCTGGAAACAGCCGGGGTATTCACTCTGTGGAATGTATCGACCAACATCGCTTCGCGCAAAGTCGGTTCTTCCGGGTTGTTAACAATCGCCCGCAATGTAAAGGTAACCATCAGCGGATTCATGTCTTTGGAGCCGGCATTGCCGATCGCAGCGCATACAAAGCTGTGGAAATAGCCTTCCTGTTTTTCAAATTCAACCTTACTGCCTTTGTGCAGTTGATCTTCATAAGAAACCAGTTCCCAATGTTTATCGCTAAAGAACACTTTGGCAGAATAAGCCATCATTGCCGGGAAATTTTCCGCAATGATGCCATAGGTTTTGTATTTGTCGTCTTGTTTCAGAACAACCAGTTTGGCCAGGCTTTTTGCTGATTCAACAGGAGCAGCTCCTTTGTACAGCAAGCCTTCGCCATTTTCACCGGCGTTTTCAGCCGAGTAGGCAATATCGCTGACGGTAATAACATTATCGCCATCAACATCACAATAAACGTTCCAGTTGGTATCAGCAATAGTCGCTTCAAATGCTGATTCGAACACCTGGTGGTCTGTGGCATTGATCTGGTTATCTGGCAACGATACTGTTGATGCCAGGCCGTCGTGATTATAACCGGCGCAATCGCCAGCTAACAGTTTGTCGGCATTGTAGAAATTAACCGGAGTAGTCGAATAGGCCTGAACGATCTGGTTTGTAGCGCGTTGAGTCGCCCAGCCGGTTTTTTCACAGATAACATCATATTTACCAACCGGCACAGCATTCAGGGTATATTGACCATTGGGGCCAAGCGTAACCTGGATACCATCGGATACGTCTGCATCGCCATTAGCGGCAATAAAGGTCGCATCGGTGATGTTTTCATAAGAACCGGTCGGGCAGACCCACAATGTTACAACCTGGCCGGAATCCGTTCTGGCCTGAACATCGACCATACCGGCAATTTTGCCACGCGGGGCAAGGCTGTAAACAGCTGCAGTCGTTGGTACATCTGTACCATATTTTACAAAGTTTACATCCAGCATGTGCGAAACTCTGCTGCCGGTGTTATTAATTACAAGACTTGAGTTTTCAATTACTTCACCGGAAGCATCGGTTTTGGCTTCAATCTGGAAAGTAAGGACTGGAGTATTTGCCAGGTTTTTAGTTGTGGTGAAATCTGTATAATGGCTGGCAAAATCCAGCTGATGTTCTGTTCCAACAAGTGCGACAGCATTCTTTGTTGCAGAGCCGTCAAACGTTGTGGTAACTTCGGTGAACGGTTGAACGCCGGCAGTAACATTATCCTGATCGATAATATTAAAGTATTCGGACGGAACATTGACATATACTTCAAACCACATCGGATTCATAGCAGAATTGTCTGTGGCGTGCACTGTTACCGTTAGAATATCGCCTTTTTCCAAAATCGCGCGGGTCGGTTCAAGACGGAAATTATACTGGGCATTGTTATTGGCTGCGCCGGAGAAAAAGAGCTGACCATCGGCTTTAACGATCAATTGGTCAGTTCCACTTACACCATCAGTCCAATCGACATCAGTGTCATCCCAATCACTCAAGAAATAAACATCAAAAGTACCCGATGGAACAGTGGCGCTGCCGACAACATCGTCGGTTATACCGGAAACAGTCACTTTATATTCACCATCGCTATAAAGCGGAGCGCTGGCATAAGCAATCGGGTTGGAACCATCATCGGAGGTGGTCAACCAGTAGCAGGAGCCGCTTATTTCGTCGTATTCCACTACGCCGGATTCATCAACATCGAGATCCGTACCTGCGGCAACCATAAAGGCGCCGACAGTTAAATTATCAGTTGTACCATCAACGGCAAATGCATCCCAGGTCAGTAAATAAGTATCGCCCAGGCCTACACTGGCTACTTCGCCTTCAACAGGGGTCAAAGGCAGGAAATAGGAACCGTGAGTAAGGACAACATCTCTCTGGGTGCCTTCCAGCATGATCTCTTCATCATTAAGAGTAACAACTGCTGCATCGCCAGAGCTGGTGATGATCGCATAAATATGATACGTGCCGGCAGCCAAACCGGAATTGCGGATATCCCACATATAACGGTTATCTTCCCTGGCGTCCGAGTTATCTACAATGGTAGTAATATAAACAGTATGGGTAGGGTCGGCAATCGCATCGGCCGGTAAAAAGGTTGTATCTACCGAGGCAGGATTGGTACTGCCGCCGGCTGCCGCAAAGCCAAGATCACTACAATACAATTTAATGATCATGTTGCCGTCCAGATCCTTGTCCATATCAACGGTTCTGCCCCAATTGATGGTGACATATTGATTTTCAGCAGAATTGATTGTTATGTTGCCGTTGTAGTACTGATCATCAAACACAAAATAGGGAAATGTTTTAATATCAAGTAGTAAATTGGAGCCACCGCCATTATTCTTGAAACGCTGAATCGACTGATGTTTACCGTCGTTGGCAACCACCCAAAGCTGATAAGAGCCAACCGGATCATAATCCGCTTCGCTTCTGGCCGCCAGGTAATTTACAATAGAATAGGGTAATTCAGCATCCACCGGGCCGGTAGTGATTGCGGTTGCGCCGCCAAGACCCGTAACAATCATATTCGGCGAAGCGCCGGATGTTTTAATGCTATCGGCAGTAATGGTTACAGTTGAAGGAGCGCGGAAAATTTGAAAAGTAGGTTCATCATCATAATCGCGTACGGAAACCCAAAAATCAATATTATCGGCGCTGGTTCCACCAATTGTTCCATCTGTGCCCAATCCGCCGCTGACGTCGAGGGTAATGGTGGACACATTATCATCTACGCCCGGTTCAAAGAGGCCGTCGGCGTCAAAATCGATACCAATTGCGTCATTGTCCGTATCGGTAAAATGCGGGTAATGGTATACATGAACCATGTCGCTCATACCAAGCACCCAATCCGCGGTAAAATTGGATGTAACATAGAAATACCAGTCGCCCTCAGTAAGCAAACTGGTGTTCAACGCCACATTCATGGTGCCGTCTTCGTTATCGAAAATTTGCGCGCCGCCGGCAACATTGATTGCTTGTTGAACATTGGCAGTTGCAACATTGATCTTTTTAATGGTATCGAGTTGCGAAGCCCACAAAGTAAAGGTAATTTCATCGCTGGTGTCATCATTATCTAAATCTATGCCAACGCCTTCCCATTCATCAGCGCCGTTGATAAAAGCATTAGTGGCATTTGCGTTTTGATCGGTTACCCAATCCGGCAACGCAGCAGTAATATTGCCAACACCGGCATCCGGCCATTGCGAGCCGTCGGTATCGGTGGTATCATTATCACCGTCATAATTGGCGGCAAAAGAGACCAAACTAATAGCTGATTTAAAAGTAACCTGAGAATAGACTTTATTAATTGTTTCATGACCCTGCACCTGCTCTACGATAAAAGAAGCCGTATCGCCATCAGCCAGGGATGGGGAAGTAATAATCGGGAAAAAGATTGTAAAAACGTCGCCTGCTGCAGCCAAATTGCCGGCGGCAAAATCCAGGGTTATTAATGAAGAAGTAACAGACGCAATAGTTGGTACTACTGCCCCTGTTGTTGAAATAGATAATGAAACACCATCATCCAGATCAGCATCACCGTCGGTACTGGCAACACTTACGCCTGTTGGCAGGGTAATGGTAATATCATCGCCGGCCGCCCAGGCGCCGCCCGCATCCAGAGTTACGGTTAAGGCTTGAACAAAATTATGATCGCCGTCAAAATCATTCACCGATGCGCCAATCGGAATTTGATTGAGGTAAGAGTTTACCGTTATACCAAACCCGGTACCGGCAAACGCAAATAAAAGCGCGAAAACAAAAAACACGCTACCAAAATACTTTGATAACGGTTTCGATTGATTAGTTGTTAAACATTTCATGCTAACACCTCCATGTGCAATAAATTGATAATTGTTGATAAATTACTTTGCGGCAATTCCGTTTGTCGCAATTACTTTACTCACAATTTTATTAATTAAACAAACCACCCCTGTGAAACACTAGTAAGGATATTTTAGATTTTTTTTCATAGGCACATCTCCTCTTCCATCTGAAATTTTTTCCTATTGCTTTTATATTTATCGACATTTTCAAAAAAAACTTGAATTTTATTTACAGACCTTTTCTCTGTAAACATTCGGACAAAACTCTGATAGTCAGCACCCAACAGGCAAAGTTTGTGCCACTTGAAACTTTTATATTTTCAGGCAGTTAACAAAACAGTTGTGGCTTTCCCCAAATTGATAACACTAAATAAAGACCTGTCTATGATTTATTATACAATATATAGATAGGAATGAAAAAAATTACTTTCCGGGCTTGATTATTTTAAAAAGACGCCGATATTATGTTGTTTATAATGTTTTCAATAACATGGTAATTTTGTTGTTATCAGGTATATTTTTCCCCTGTTAAAAATTTTCCTGCTTGTTTTTCAACAATCATCATCAACCCTGATCCGGAAAAATTTTTTGTTTTTCACTATACTCTTGCAAAATTTGCCGGATCGGAACGCCCTCCACCCCGCCCCGGTGAACAATCAACCGATAGCGCAAAATCAGCGGTTTTCCCATGAGCAGGGGTGCGGGCTGCCGGCCGGGGTAAACCACGTTCTGCATACTTTTAGTCTGCCGTAATATCCATGGTTGCGGATAATTCGGATTGCCGGCATGGCACAACGTGGCAATCCCGGCCAGACGACCATTGCTAAAAGTTCCGGTCACATCTACCCAGGGCCCTGCGTCAACTGCGGTATTCTGCGGCACAACCGGCCCGTTTTCACCTCTAAACCGGGTATCGGCAGGCAAGACAAAACGCATTGAAAAACCGCCATAGCCCTTTTCATCATCAGAGCCGCCAATCCGTATATCCGGCTCCAGGGCATACAGCCTGATTTCAAAATCAATCTGCCGGTAATTATTCCGGGCAGCGTACACAGTAACAAAGGTTACTTGCTTTACAAACGGTTTTTCATCACCCTGCAAATCCTTCCATAAAGGGGAGAGCCATAGAACGGTGGTCTTGAGAGTTCGTGAATCACCTTCCGGCGGCAGCAACTCGCGGTTCTGCATTTTCCAGCGAAAATCTTTGCCCAGCCAGGCGTCGCCAACGGGCTTGTCGCCAATCCACACCTGGTGCCAGGCCTGGAATATGCCATGATGGTGCAGATGATCTTGCGGAAAATCTTCCGTTAATATTTCTCCATCGAGTCCATATAAAGGATGCACATAATTACAGCAGGTATAATTGCCATTTTGTGATTTATCAGCGATTTGAAAAAACAGAGCTTTTTGCCCGTTTTCCGAAAACAAATACCCCTGTTCATCAGCGGTTACCTGCACCTTTACAGAGGCGCCCGGCTGCCGGCGGCAGGAACTGACGGACAAAACAATACACATAATGAATAATGTTAACCAACAACCGCTTTTATATTTGCTCATCAGCCATTCCTTTTATTGCACCTTTTTCCGGTATTCCTCGTAAAGCTGTTGAATAGCGGGTACGCTTTCCCTGGCTTCATCGGAAAGCACGCCGTAAGATCGGCCCTTGCCAACCCACAGCGCCGCTCGCCGTTGACCGTCAATAAAAGCCGCCAGGCCGCCATCAACATCATATAATTCTATCAATGCCGACAAATAGCGGCAGCCGATGCGGATATTATAGATGGGATTAAACAAAACCTCTTTTGCTGAACTCCAGTTTATATCTTCATGCGCGGCGATAAACATACCGGTAATCGGCATGATTTGCATCAACCCCAGCGCACCGGCAGGGGAAACCGTCTCTTCATTCCAGGTCCCGCCGGTTTCCCAGGTAATTGTGGCGCATATTAAATCGACGTTCAGATTGCTGTAGGTATTGGCCATGTTGAATATCTCTTCAGCAATTTCATATTTTTTATGCCTGGGCATTTTGATATTGTATTGATCGATGATGGCAATTACTTTTTTTATGTTGTATTGACGAACACTGTCAATATTCAAAGTAGTACGCAATTCCGTAATAATACTTTGCATTTCAAGAATCTTTTTTTCATTTTTCCTGTCCAGGGTTATTTTCAACCCTACCGTGCAGATCACAATAAGCATAATGACCAACAGGGCTTTTAAGGAAAGGTTGAGGATATAATTAAATCTCTTGATCTGCTTTTCCATGCCGGATTGCCTTTATTTAATTTTTGCCATATAAATCAACGTTGCTCGTTGGCGCCGGGTATAATTTTCTGCCTTTACCAGAATGAACGTCACATCGGAAAATCGCCTGGTTTTTCTTGAAAATGTACAAAAAATATCAGGTCATGTCAACCTGTTTTAAATCCCTGTATGTGGAATAATAAAAATTATTGCAATAACAGGCGGCGCACCCCATAATCAGAACGGGGCTGTATCAAAAGCCCCAATTTTAGAAGGGTTATTAAAACATAAAACTATTTTGTCATTTCGAGCAAAGCGAGAAATCTTGTTTTTACAATATTTTAAATACTAAAGATTCCTCGTCGCTTCGCTCCTCGGAATGACATGACTGGTATTTTTTACTCAAACCTGGAACCTTTTCTACTTTTTTTGAGCTTTTGATACAGCTTCGGGGAAAAGATTCCCTTATTCCAAAACTCTGTTTGGGAATGGCGGCGCACCCCATAATCAGAACAAGGGGCTTTTGCCCCTTGCGTAACTAGAGATTTCTCGCTGCGTGCCCCGGTATGAAAAACCGAAAAGCCCCCATTCTCCCCTTGCGAATCTGGCGGTTTTTGTGTATTTTCCCACTGTAAACAATTTTATTATCCGGGCTCTTATGTTATTAGCGATTATCCTGCTCCTCATCTATTTGTGCCTGCTTATTACATTACTGGTGGGGGTGTTGCTATCCTGTAATAACACCGCTGCCGTCTCGCGGCTGCCGATGGTTTCTATTATCGTCGCCGCCCGCAACGAAGCCGCCCGGCTGCCGGCCTGCCTGGACGCGCTGGTTAAGCAGAACTATCCCCATGATAAAACAGAAATCATCATCGCCGATGACCGCTCCGCTGATGCTACCGGGGCTATAATAAAAGAATATGCGCAGCGCTACCCGTTCATCCGGGCGCTGCAAATTACCGCCACACCGGACTGGCAAAGCAGCAAAAAAAACGCCCTGCACCTGGCCTGGTCACAGGCTCAAGGCGAAATCCTGTTTTTTACCGACGCCGACTGCCGCCCGCCGTCAACCTGGATCAGCGAAATGTTGCCACTGTTCACCGACGACACCGGCCTGGTCGCCGGGTTCTCGCCGCAGCAAGCAAATACTTCCCCGGTCTGGAACGGCTTTCTGCTCATGGAAAGCCTTGCCGCCGCGCTGGTCGCTGCCGCCAGCATCGGCCTGGGGCGCGGCGTTACCTGCACCGGCCGCAACCTGGCGGTGCGCGCGCAAACCATGCGCGATGTTGCCGGTTATACCAACCTGCCCGACACCCTGTCCGGTGACGATGATTTCCTGCTGCAACAGGTAGCGCGCCATCCGTATTGGCAATGCCGCTATTCGTTTCAGTCAACTACTCATGTTCAGGCAGCCGGGCCGGACAACCTGAAAAAGTATTTCCGGCAAAAAAGCAGGCACCTTTCCGCCGGTAAAAATTTTTCATTGTTCCAGCAAAGCGGCTATGTCCTGTACTATGCGGCCAATTATGGCTTGTGGTTGGCGGCAATAGCGGGGCTGTGGATTGATGCGGCCCTGGCCATTCCCCTGGCTCTCAAACTGGCGGCGGACTGGCTGGCGCTGACGCTTTTTTCCCGAAAGCTGCAATCGCTTTTTAAATTGCGGAATTTTCTGCTCTGGCAGGTTTTGTTCCCGGCGCTGCACCTGGCGGCGGCGCCGCAGGCGTTTTTCAACAAACTGACCTGGCATGACCATGCGGGGAACCGCCATGTATAATCCAAACACAAAACTGTGGCAAAGCTATCGGCATAACTCGGTAAACCGGGGATGGCTGGTGGTGCAAATTTTAGCCGACTCGATGACGCTGAACAAGGCCCGTATTCTCGATGTAGGCTGCGGTGATGGCGGCATTGCCATAGCCCTGGCGCAGGCGGGCGCACAGGTCAAAGCGGTTGATCCCGATCCACAGCGGCTCCAAAAACTGGCAGAAAACAATATGCCGATGCTGGAAACCGAAATCACCGGCGGCGAAACGCTGCGCGAACCGGCGGTAGTTTATGACGCCGTTATCCTGAACGATGTGCTGGAACATACCGAAAATCCCGGCCTGGTTTTACAAAACTGCCGGAATTGTCTCAAGCCGGGCGGCGTGATCTATATTACAACCCCCAACAAATTTTCGCCGCTCAACCTGCTGTGCGATCCGCATTACAGTTTGCCGGGATTAGCGCTGTTGTCTCGCCGCCAGGTAAAAGCCATTATCGCCCGCCGCCTCAAATGGCTGCCGCAAAACAAGCCGGATTTTCCACAGTTGTTGAGCCTGGCGCAGTTATCGCGCTTGCTGCATAAAAATAATATGGCCTGGCGCTTTGTCAACCGTCGCGCCGGGCAACTGGCTTTTGCCGAACCCCGCGCCTTGTGGAGCCGTCCGGCCCATTTATGGATTGTTAATCGTATTATAAAGTTTAAATTAATAAAATTTTTTCTTACATTAATGAACGATCATAACGGCTTTTATAATCATTATATTAACCCAACCTGGTTTATTCTGGCTAGACAAAAATGAATAAATTATTGCCACAGGCACAGCTAATAGCCATCTTGCATAATAAAACGTTGTTGTTCTGTATTAAAATTCTCATTGCCATCTTGTTGCTTTTTACCCTGCGGGGGAAAATTAATCAGGAACAAATCATCAGCGCTTTTCAAAACGCCCGCATCGGCTTTATTGTTTTTTCCTTCCTGTTGCTGTTTTTGAATATTTTCCTGCAATTTAAAAAATGGCAGCTGCTGGTCCGCCTGGTAAAACCGGAGGTGAACAATAACGAGATCCTCTCTTCGCTGTTGGCCGGTATGACATTGGGACTGGTAACTCCCGGCCGGGTCGGTGAATTTGGCCGCGCCATGTTTATTAAAAATTTCAGATGGTCCGGCGCTTTGGGACTGGTGATGATTGACAAACTATTCGCCCTGGTGGTTATTTACTTTTTTGGCATAATTGGTTATATGTACTTTTTTCAAATCACTTTCCACCATTACCTGACGCTGCCATTACGCGTCATCCTGCTGATGCTGCTCGTTCTGTTATTATACATTATCCTGAATCCGCAGTTGGTGCGCCTTTACCTGAGTCGACTGTTCCCGGCGCTGGGAAAACATCCCAAATTGCAGCTTTTGCTCTCTTCGCTGGATCACTTTAAATCACGCCAGGCATGGATGCTGTTGGGCTTTGCCCTGTTACATGCCATTACCTATAATTTCCAGTTCTATCTGCTCATCTGCGCCTTTGCCGATATAAGCCTGTATCATGGAATGTTGGCGGTGGTTTCGATTATGATGGTTAAAACCCTGCTGCCGGTCTCGTTTGGCGATCTGGGGGTGCGCGAGAGCGCCTCTATCTTTTTCCTTTCCCACTTTGCAATCAACAGCGCCGCGGCATTCAATGCTTCAATTTTGCTGTTCTTGATCAATGTGTTGCTGCCCGGACTGGCCGGTATGGCGATTATTGTTTTGAACCGCTATGTTGATAACTATCCCGGTTCCCGCTCATGATTCTTTGGCATTGCCTGATGATTGCCGCCGCTATCCTCTACGCCGGTTTTGTTTCTGTTTTGCTGTATGGATTACGCCGCCTCCAACCTTGCTCCGACAAAGCGCCGGATGCCTTTGTTTCAGTAATTATTGCGGCGCGCAACGAAGCGAAGAATATAGCGCCCTGCCTGACTGCTTTGCTGAATCAAACCTGGCCAAAGGACTTGTATGAAATCATTGTCGTCGATGATGCCTCGGCAGACAATACCCTGCAGTTAGCCCGCGAATTTGCCGCGCAAGATAGCCGCGTTACCGTTTTGCATCTCGATCCCGACCCGCGCTGTTCCTCACCCAAAAAGCGAGCTATCGACGCCGGTATCCGTCACAGTCATGGCGAATTCCTGTTTTTCACCGATGCGGATTGCCTGACCTCGCCTCGTTGGCTGGAAATCATGCTGCGCTGTTTTGACGCCAAAACCGGACTGGTCGCCTCCTGGCTGCTGGTGCAGCCCGGCGCTTCCCTGTTGAGTAAAGTGGAAGCGCTCGATTCGCTGAGCCTGGTACTGGTGGGCGCAGCCGGATTCGGACTGGGAATGCCGTTTCTCGCTAACGGCGCCAACCTGGCATACCGCAGATCGGTATTCAATGAAGTAAAGGGCTTCGCCGGCATCGAAAGCGCCGCCTCCGGCGACGACGACCTGTTTTTGCACAAAGTACTGAAAGAGTCGCACTGGCGCGCGGCTTTTGCTGTGGATGCCAGGGCCTGCATTCGCACAGCGGCCAACACAACATGGGCGGGATTTTTCCGGCAGCGGCTGCGCTGGGCGTCCAAGACTGCGCACTATCCTTTGCCAATGATAATACTGGAAGTGATCATTTATCTTTTCTTTATGCTGCTATTTTTGGCCATCCCCATAGCGTTATTCTTACACAGCCTGGTACCGGCGCTGTTTCTGTTACTCAAATTAGCGCTGGATTTTATTTTTATAAGCGCCGGCGCTGCAAAAATCAACCGCCCAATCAACCTTTGGCAAGCTATCCTCGCCGATTTATTCCAGGTTGTGTATATTCTAATTATCGGCATTCTGGGACTGCGCGGCCGCTTTAGCTGGAAAGGACGTAATTATGTCAATGGCGGCGTGGCGTAGCATAGGTCGGGACCGGTGGACCGGGATACTGTTGTTGCTATTATTGTAGAAACAAGGCGGGCATTGTCTCTACGACTAGAAGATTCCTCCACACTGCCCTCCCGGAATAACAAACCCGTAGAAAGCGAACAACAAAGGTCGTCGACCAGTGCCGTAATTGCTTTATGGAAAGGAATAGCGCCGGTCATCGACTAGTCCGCCCCGGCGGACGAATCGAGATGAGCGATGCTTGTGTTATGTGCTACGCACCTGGAATTTATTACTATCAAAAAAACGGCACACTTTCGGCTATTCAGCATATTTAAGGAATCAAACAGCACCGAGGTGCGTAGCACATGAAAATGTGAACACACCGGATTCTTGTGCGGAACGAAATTCATTGCGGCTGAATGTGCCGTCCGCACCCCAAATACGCGCCCCCGTTTTGCTGCCACCATAGAACCGGTTATCTACAAATACAGGGTCGGCTTCGTTCAACATTTAAAGTGGTAAAGTACCGGTATTATGAATATAACATTGTCGCACCACAGGTTCGGCGTCAATGCCAATAATGTTGAAACCGCGTTTGAAAATATTCTTTATTTCAGTGGTTTTAATCAAGGGACTGGCATTGGTTATTGTAAAACCATCAATACAATCCTTGACAACACAATTTAAATTCGCGATTGATTGTAACATTGTAACCTCCCTAATATATACTTACTCTAAAATAATAGTTGAATTATCCAACCATATAAAATCTTCAAAAATAAATTTAGAATACGGGGTAAGATTCCTTTTCTCTTCTGTTTCCATATCCATAATCCATAAATGTCTTTCAACATTTGAACCATGTATATCAAATTTTGCTTTTGTATATGCCAAGACATTGCAATCAGGTGACCAGGTATGATTACTACCATCAAGTTCTAAATTTTTAACCTGATTACCTTCAATATCAATAATAATAAATCTATCATAAGTATATATTATTATTAGAGAATCATCAGGTGAAATGATCGGATAAATCATTCCGATATACCCTTTAAAAATGAGCGTTTTTTTATTTGAAATTACATCATATAAAATTAACGATGTTTCAGGATAGGGTGAAGTTTGTTTAGGTTTTGAATTTTTATAAAGTAATTTAAGACTATTATTAAACCAAATTGGATTCCCCGATACACCATTATCAATTTCTACAGTTTTCCCGGTTTCAAAATTTTTGATAAAAACGCTACTAGTCACTGTTTTTGAATAACTTTTAATAAAAGTAATCCACTGATCATTATAAGACCAATCAGCTTGAAAAACAGAAATACCGGGTTCACCTTTTTCAATTTCTTCCAAACTACCGTTCATATTCAATAAATATAATGATATTTGATGGAGGCGTGGATTTTCTGGATGTAAAGATAATAAAAGTTTATCCTTTTTATTGCTCCATTTTTCATGGGTTGGTCTGGTTAAATTATGCGCATTTAAATCAGCAAGCATGTTGCGCTTGCCCTGGGTATCGATTGTGTACATTTTGTTGTCGCTGCAATAATACATTGCGCCAAAGGTCTTTCCCATGCGTTCCAGCATTTTACTTTCAGGCATAGTATTGTTATCGGTTGTGGCGGTTAGTTGCGGGGCATAATCCGACAGCTTTATTAATTTGATATTGTTCTCTCTGGCCGGCAGCATGGTATATCCGGCAATGAATAATAAAAATATGAAAATTCTAATTTTCATGTTATTTCTCCAGTTTATAATGGTTGTAAAAAAAACAATATTGGTTAAATTACAAATATTTCCTGAATTAATACACCAGTTAGCTATATACTACAAATATAGTTAATATGGGTATCAATACTCCGCCGGCGACAGGAACCCGACAGTTCTGCCTGCGGGGTATTACAATCATGGCGGCAAACCGGTGTAAATCCTCACCACTTTTTTTAAAATAAAATCTTTTAACATACAGGAATAATCCCTTCCTGGCTTATTAAACGATCTTGCTAAAGTTAAATTGAAATATCACTTTCATTCCACCCAATCCCTTTGAAAAACAGTTTATGAAAATATCTTAATAATCCCGCCTCACAATGTAAATATTTCTGCTACTGATCCGGAAAACCCCTGGCTTTTTCAAGTCAGCAAGTATTTACAATCCAAGCTAAAAAAATAAAAACAAATGTCAAGAAAAAAATACAAAATACGTTAAAATTTTCTTACTTTTTTTGTAAAATTGAATAAACTGCAATAATATTATAAATTTACGTTTACATATATTTTTCAACTAATTTTAAAACATTTTTAATTTTGCATAAAATTCATACAATAACTTTTATTTGCCCGGTTTTCATTAAAATGCTCACAATTCTTGTTTTTTGTTATTGACGTTTACTTGTTCCTTTTTATTGTTATGCCTCCAATTACAGCGCCAATTCCGCTACATCGTCAAGATTAATATTTTGCTGCGCTTGCTACAGATTGCAGGATAGGGTCTTACCCCATCAAAATAAAAAGCGCTGGGGCAAAGGCCCAATCCTGCTTGTAATTCACCGGAAAGTGAAACCCAATTCAATCAGTTGGCGTATAGAAAAAATCATTTATTAACATTTCTTTTCTCCCTTTGTTAATTTAATTTGAAAAAACCTTGTGAATGCTTATATTTCCAATTATTCGCCTGGCTTTATCTGAATTATACACCAAGGATATACTCTTGAAAAAAACAACCCTTTTCTTATTCTATCTGCTGTTGAACACGGTTGCGTTCAGTCAGGCCGTTAACCTGCCCCTGGAACACTGGGCCTATTCGTTCCTGGAACGCTGCGAGGCCAAAGGACTGATCACTTCTTTTGATTTGCGCGTCAAACCGGTCTCCCGCGCCGCGCTGGCGGAACTGGTCATACAAATGGAACAACGCCTGCAAACCCGACCCAATCTGTTTACCGCTACAGACCGGCAGCTATTCGAACAACTAAAAGGCGATCTGGCCGACGAAATGGCAGCCCGGAATGTAACCATCAAAGGCAAACGGGAAAAACACGCCCTGGCTTACAGCGAACAAAACAGTACCTATTATGTTGATATCCAGGGACGTGAAACGATCATTTCCAACCAGGGCGATCAGTACGACCCGGCGCAGCGCATGTCCGAAACCACGCTGGGCGGCATTCTGCGCGGCAACCTGGGCGGCGTCATCGGCTTTTACGCCGACGCCCGCAACTCGCTGCTGCGCGGCAGCGATGTGGAAGGCGAAAGTTTTGACGTTTCCAAAGGCTCGCCGGTCGTCACGTCCGGCTCCAATGTCTACCGCGACCGCGCCACCGGCTATTTTACCTGGGAAAAACCCTGGCTGCGTCTGCAAATCGGCCGCGATGAGTTTGCCTGGGGACCCGGCAATCACGGGGCTCTCAGCATCAGCGCCAATAATCCCCCGGCAGATATGCTGCGGTTCGATGTGCGCATGAAGAGATTCCGGTTCACCAGCATACACCAATTCCTCAGCAGCAGCCTCGGTTCCAAATACCTGGCCGCGCACCGCCTGGATCTTTTGGTTAAACCCGGCTTTACCCTCGGCGCTACCGAAACCGTGGTCTACGGCAGCCGCGACGTGGAACCGGCTTATATCAATCCGCTTATTCCTTACCATGTGGCGGAGCATCACCTCGGCGATAAAGACAATAATACCATGAGCGTGGATTTTTCCCTCAACCTCATTCCCAATACCCGGCTTTACGGCGAATATTTTATTGACGACATGACCTCCACCGAAAGCCTCACCGGTTATTTCGGCAACAAGTTCGCTTTCCTCACCGGTTTAACCTGGGCGGACGCCCTGTTCGTCCCCAAACTCGATATACAGCTTGAATACGCCCGCATCGAGCCGTTTGTTTATGCCCACCACGACAGCATCAACATTTATGTCAATTACGATAAAAGCATTGGCCACTGGCTGGGTCCCAACGCCGATTCGTTTTACCTGCTGGCGGGTTACCAGTTCGACCGTGACATTCGCCTGGAACTCTCTGCCGAACACATCCGCAAAGGTCACGGTGAACTCGACACCACCGACCGCCCGGTCAACAGTGTAAAAAAAGAATTTCTCGGTGGAATTGTTGAATCCCGCAACCTGTTCGGCATAAAACTCACCGACCAGATCCGCCGTGACGCATTCATTTCAATATCATACACTTTTTCCAAAACCGATAATTTACAACGCCAGCAGAACAACAACGCAACCGATCACCTGGCGCGCTTTGAATTTTACTTTAACTACTAGTCCGGGGTGTTCTCTTGACCGCTTTTTTTTCTGTGATTTTATGTCTTTTAACTGCCGGTTATGTAATTGCAATTTTATGGATTGCTGTTGGCATAAAACGTCTGCCCCGCGACCGTCATCCACAGCAGCCGCCGGTTTCCGTTGTGATTGCCGCCCGGAATGAAGCGGAAAATATTACGGCATTACTTGACGCCCTGGAACAGCAAAATTATCCCGCCGATAAATTTGAAATTATCCTTGTCGATGACGATTCCACAGACAATACGGCTTTATTGATACAACAATTTCAGCAACTCTCAAAACATAAAATTCATTTGCTAACCACCACCAACCGCGCGGTTGTGGCTTCGCCAAAAAAGAATGCACTCAGTCTTGGTATTGCCCGCGCCCGCGGCGAGATCATTCTGCTAACCGATGCGGATTGCGCACCGCCACCAGGCTGGATTTCCGGTATGGCCGCCTGCTTTACTCCGCAAACCGGCATGGTCATTGGTTATTCGTCTTATGAACTACCTGCATCCCGTTCCATCGCCGCCAAATTATTGGCTCTGGATGCTTTGTCCCTGGCCGCTGTCGCTGCCGGCACCACCGGCTGGCGTATTCCCGCCACCTGTAACGGCCGTAACCTGGCTTATCGTAAATCCGTCTTTGAGCAAGTCGGCGGCTTTGAAAAAATTAAACAGTTCGCTTCCGGCGATGATGATTTGTTCCTGAAACTTGTGCTGCAGTTCACAGATTGGGAAATCCGTTATGCGCTGGATCACGAACTGGTTGTGCCGACCGGAATGCTAAAAAACCTGCGTCAATTTATCAACCAGCGTACCCGCCACGCCTCCAAAGGCTTTCATTATGAGCCTTTAAAAATTGCCGGTTTATTTACACTGTACTTTTTTAATGTGCTGATCGTTTTTGGTCTCGTTTTTATGGCAAATATGCAGTATATTCCATTGGCCTGTTTCGGTTTTAAAGTCCTGGCAGAATTTGCTATATTACACCTTTTTGCCGGGATCATGCGCCGGCGACGCTTTTTAACAGTATTCCCCCTGGCTATGATCTTGCACCCACTTTATATTGTCATTTTTGGCGCGCTGGGACAGACCAAAAAATTTAAATGGAAATAAAAAAACACCTTGTAAAGGAAGAAACTTTGCTGATCTTTTTTTACATATTAACAGGTCTTTATATAGCTACCATTGTTCTGTTTATAACCGGCCTGACAAGCACAACATCGGGCCGAAACCGGCAGCGTTATAGCGTGACAGTGATTGTCGCCGCCCGAAATGAAGAGCACACCATCGGCAATATATTAAAAGACCTCACCCGGCAGACCTATCCCGTTTCGCTGTACCGCGTCATTGTTGTTAATGACGGCTCAACCGACAACACCCTGCAGGTGATTGACAGCTTTGCACAAAAATATGACTATATTACTTCCAGCAGCATTCAAAATATTCCGCCGGGCTTTAGTCCCAAAAAATATGCCTTGCATTGCGCAATCAATTCCAGTCAGAGTGAGATCATTCTCACCACCGACGCCGATTGCCGCGTGCACCCCACCTGGATTGAAAGCATGGTCTCTTATTTCACTTCCGATACCGGCTTTGTCATCGGCTTTTCCCAATTTGGCGCAAAAAATGAACCGCAAAACTTTATCGAACGCTTGCAGGCGTTTGATTTTTTACAAATGATGGGTGTGGCCGCGGGAACCTGTAATATTGGCGTGCCAATGGCGGCTTCGGGTCAAAACCTTGGCTATCGCCGCGATGCTTTTATCAAAATTGGCGGCTTTACCCGCATTGCCCATCGTATTTCCGGGGACGATGTGCTGCTTATGCAGCTTGTAAAAAAGTACACTAGCTATAAAATCGTCTTTGCTGCTGACCCGCGGTCGTGGGCGTTTTCTGCGCCACAGCCTGATCTTGTTTCATTCATCAACCAGCGTATCCGCTGGGCGTCGAACGGCTCATATCAGTTATTCCTGAATATTCCCTTTTTTGCCTATTTACTGCTTTATTATGTTTTTTCCTTTTACATCATGTTCGGCTTGATCTGGTCGCTTTTTCTTCATCAACATCTAGAAATTTTTCTAGCCGGCCTGCTCATTAAATTGCTCGCTGATTTTGCGATAACCCTGAAAAGCGCCAGGCTTTTTCAGCGTACCGATCTGCTTAAATATTTCCCGGTGTGGTTTTTAGTGCAACTGCCCTATATCGTTTACGTAGGCTTTATGGGAACATTCGGCAGCTTTAAATGGAAAGAACGCCGTCACAACGCTACGGTTAACAAAAAAACGTCCCGTAAAAACCAACAGGGTTGAAAATGACTACAGTCACAAAAAATCATCCTGCTCCAACCGGCATCAATTATAAAAAGGCATCCTTGTGGTGTAACAGTTTTCTTTGCCTGGTTTTTATGAGCAGCGCTCTTGCCCTTTCGGCGCCAAGTGGCGCTCCGGTGAACGAAATTTTTACCTATACCATGAAATTCAACGGCAAAAGTACAGCAAATTCCACCCTGCAATTTACCCATAGCGATTCGACCCGGCTGGAAATATGCTGGCTGCTAAAATCCAAAACTATTTTTAAATTGCTTTTTTCGGTCGATAATCGCTACCACTCTTTTGTCAACACAGAGACCGGGCTGCCGGCAAAAGTATTCAAAAATATAAAACAAAAAAACATTACCCAAGCCTGGCAAACCTCTTATAACCGCGAACAATCGGTTGCGGTGACGGATAATGGCTTGCAGTGGCCTGTTCAAAACGACTGCCTGGACATTTTATCTCTGATATGGACTTTGCGTCATGGTCATTTAACGCCGGGAGATTCACTGGCGTACCTGATAGACATAGAAAGCCACGTGTGGCGACTGGAGGGAATAGTTACTGCTGCCGAATCCGGGCATAACTCCCGGCAAGTTACCTGTAATTGCCAGGTAGAGTTTTCATTTTCACCGGCGTTGCCGATCGTGAAACGCACCTGGAAAACTGATCTGCTCACCAATCGCATCTCGCGAGCTGATACCCGGCTGACGATCTGCTTTGGGCCGCCACCGGCGAATGTGCCTGTATATTTAAAATTTATCAATAGTGAAAATACTGTAGAAATGCTGCTGGATAAACTGTCACCCCAAAAGTGAAATAATTTTGCCAGATTTTGAATTAATAATAGCGCTTGTATATGGATTTTATATTTTAACGGGAATCCTGTTGTGCCTGGGCATACCCGATACCGGCAGTCGTCTTTGCAGCCGGGAACCCTCGGTTTCGGTCGTCCTTGCGGTTCGCAATGAAGAAAAACATTTACCTTCCTGCCTTGAATCCCTGCGCCACCTGGACTATCCCGCCGACAAGCTGGAAATCATTATTGTCGACGATCACTCTTGTGATTCATCAGCCAGGGTTATTGCCGGTTATGCTTCAAGTTATCATAATATCCACCATCATACCCTGCTGCAGGATCAGGCTTTATATCCCGGTAAAGTCCGTGCTTTGGAATACGGAATAGCACAAAGTAAAGGTGAATTTATTTTCCTTACCGATGCCGATTGCCGGGCGCCGCGTACCTGGATCAAAAGTTTACTGGCACGGTTTGATGATAATGTGGGAATGACCGGCGGCGTCACCCTGCTGGACGCCCCGGATAAACACACGTCGCTGTTTGGCAGAGTACAGTCCTGCGACTGGCTTTTTCTGCTTGGCGTAGCTGCTGCTGCCGCCAGATATGGCCTGCCGCTGAGTTGGTTCGGCAATAACATGGCCTTACGCAGAAAAGTATATGATGAAAGCGGCGGTTTTGCTAAAACAGGGCCTTGCCTGGTTGAAGATTTGGCCCTGCTAAACCAGGTTCATAAATCCGGGCGCTGGAAAATTAATTTTTGCTTTTCTCCGAATTCTCTGCTGCACAGTTCTCCTGCTTGCACCCTGCAGGAATACTATGACCAGAGAAAACGCTGGATGCGGGGCCTGAGTCTTGTTCCTTTGCCGGGAATTGTTCTGCTTTCCCTGGCAATGCTCGCTCACCTTTTAACGATTGCTGTTATTTTTACTCACCCTGTCATTGCCGCTGCCGGAATGATTTTGTTGACCGGTACAGATTTTTTGCTGCTATGCCGCGCTGCAACCTTGCTTGGCCGCCGCGACCTGTTAAAGTATATTATTCCATTTGAATTTTATTATTTTACCTATACACTTTTATTGCCGCTGTTGCTGCTCTTCGACCATAAAACCAGGTGGAAAGACCGGCAATATCCGGCAAAAGCGGGAAAACAACCCGGCTTTTAGCATCAAGATATGAATTATGAAAATTTGTCCGCCTGTCTTGTTACATTACTATATCACCCGGCTATGCAATTGCCGCTGCGCATTTTGTGATATTCCCCGTACGTGTAATGACCACCAGGTTCAATTTGCCGATCCTAACCAGGTGCGGCACAACCTGGAACAAGCCAAAAAAATGCACATTCCCTTTGTTGATTTTACCGGCGGCGAGCCCCTGCTGCATCCTCAACTCGCAGAACTGCTTCGCTACGCTAAAAAACTGGGCTTGCACACTTCGGTTACCACCAATTGTCTGCTGTATCCACAACAAGCATATACCCTGAAGGGATTGGTAGATTTATTACATTTTTCCCTTGATGCTCTGGATGAATCGCTGCACAATAGAATGCGCGGTAACCAGGTTTATAATGCGGTTATGCACAGTATCGACCTGGCGCGGCAACTGGGCGAATCCCCCGATCTACTCTATACCGTTACCGATGAAAACATTAAAGAACTCCCGTACATGGCAGAATTTGCACGACAGATGAAGCTGATCTTGATCATCAATCCCGTTTTTATCAAACCGGCGCTGGCTGAGCAGCATCTTGGCTATCTGGAAAAATTTTGTCATTACCCGTATGTTTACCTGAACCAGGCCTTTATACGTTTGCGACGCCATGGCGGCAATTCTATCGCCAAACCCCGCTGCCGCGCAGTTTCTTCCACCCTGGTCATTTCACCGGACAACCAGATTCTGCTGCCCTGCTATCATTACACACAAAAAAAGTTGCCGGCGCCTGCTGCATTGTCGGAAATATATAAGGACAAGACCTGGCGGGAATACCACAGAATGCAGGGCCGTTTTAATTTTTGCCAAGGCTGTACGATCAACTGCTATTTTGATCCATCGTTTTTATACGCACCGGATGTTTATCTGCTGAAAAGCCTGGCTGCCAAAGCCCGTTATACATGGTATAAATATTTTCAAAACAAATTTTTCTATTTGTTACAAAATAATAAAACGAAAAGCGCCGCGGCAACGGCTCAAAACATCAATAACCAGAGAATACCCCATGCTATTTGATTATCCTTTTGCCCTTCCCTTACACCCGCTCTCCATCGTGCTGTTTTTACCGTTCCTCTATGCGGAAATCCATTATCGCATTCGCGGGCTGTTTAGTCGTTATGATCAACAAGAGCCGGAAATCATTGCCGATGTGCCGCATCGCCTCGAACCCGGCCAGCCATTGCCGGTTTTGCTGCTTATCAAGGACGCCAACCGTTATCCCATTCACCTGCTGCAGGTACGGGTAACGCTGCATCATAATAACAAGACCCTCGAACTGGCAAATATCCAGCCGGAACCGGAACTCGTCAACACACCGTTCTGGAGCCGAGTTTATACGCTAGCTCTTCCTGCGCCGACTGTTATACCGGCGTTGGTTGATGTGCATATTACAATTGAAAATAACGGCCGCCGCAAAACCATTACCAATGATAATTATAAACTGACCTCTCACAAGCCGTTCACGGTCTGTGCAGATACACACCCTCTGCCGCGTAACGATAACTGGTATTTTGGCGATCTGCATTACCACAGCAATTATTCATCCGACCAGGTAGAATTCGGCGCGCCCCTGGAAGATACCGCAACAATTGCCCGTGCAATGGGTCTCGATTTTCTGGCCGTCACCGATCATTCTTATGACCTGGATGATTTTTTTAATGACTATTTACACAACGACCCCGCTCTGGCAAAATGGCACGATTACAGAGCCAGAATAGACACAATAAATAAAAATAATTCAAATTTTGTCATCCTTCCCGGCGAGGAACTCTCTGCCGGCAATGCGGCCAACCGCAATGTCCATTTCCTGTTGCTGAATAGCAGCGTCTTTTTCCCCGGCAGCGGCGATAGCGCAGAAATATGGTTCAAAACTCAACCGGAAATGTCCATTGCCGGGGTACTGCAACAATTAGAGCCTTCTGCGTTAGCAATTGCCGCACACCCGGAGGATAAACCGCCATTTTTGCAATGGCTGCTCATTCGGCGGGGGAAATGGCAAAATAAAGACTATGGCCAACCGGGCTTGCATGGCGTGCAAATGTGGAACGGCCGCAAACGCCATTTTCTGCGCTATGGCCTTCCCAAATGGATATGGCTGCTGCTGCACGAACGGCGCCTTATCTTGTTTGCCGGTAATGACGCGCACGGCAATTTTAACCGCTTTCGACAGTTGAGCACACCGTTTTTAACCATGCGAGAACATGATGAAGAAATATTTGCCGGCGTCCGCACCGGCGTTTTTTTGGATAAAAAGTTAACCCCAAACACCCTTGCCAGCGCTTTGCGCAGCGGCAGGGTGATCGTCACCGATGGCCCTTTTGCGGAATTTTCCATAACCGACGATAATAGGAACACGACATACCCCGGTGACGACTATTATCAAAAAAACGGCACAATACATATTACCGCCAAATCCACACCGGGTTATGGCAATTTGTTAAAACTCGAACTTTTAGCTGGTGATTGTGAAATAAAAAAGGAAACCTGCCTGCTGTCGTTACAGCCGGAGACAGGTTGTTTTGAAATTGAAATGAGCAAAGAGTTGCAAAATTTACCCCCTCGTGGCTATCTGCGCCTGGCGGTTATCAGTCAAACTGACAAGCAACACTATCACTGTTTTACAAATCCGCTCTACCTCGTCCGGGATTAACAGCTGAAAAAGCGCCACCCGGACAAGATTAGAACCGTCTAGTCAAAAATTATTCAAAAACAAAATCAGATCAATTTAATTTTTTTGATAATTCTTTTTAACCCGCGGCCATAAGCTTCCGGGGTAATTTCTATATGCCGTTCCTCGCCTTCGCCAAAGCTTTCCGCTTTAATTGTATCCATTTCTTTTAATGTGTCATGAATAACAAAGCGCTGATAACTGCTCATGTGCGGCAAAACTACTTTTTTGCGCGTATGCAGCGCTTCTTCCGCTTTGCTTTGCGCGTATTTACGAATATTCCCAACCGGATATATTTTTAACTCATACTCTTCACCCTTGCGATAAGTTTTGGTAACCAGATCAGGGTTATTATCAAACTGACGATGCACCAGCTTGCGTTCAAAAGCATTTAAATTTGTCAACGATGCCGGCTCCAATGAATCGTCTACCTCTTTTAATACCTGTTTTACCAGCGCATTTATCTTTTCTATCTCCTGTTCATCCGCTTGCCTTTCGGGGCGTTCATGGTGGTCATGATGGTTGCGAGTCTCGCGGCGGTCATTATCTCTATGTCGATCTCGACCTGGTTTTCTGTCTTTTGCAAACATAGTGGCTAACCTCTTTCTCTATAATTATTCCTGAAATTCCGGCACGCCGGAACGAATTAGCGTTCTTTTCCTTTTAAAGCATCCATTAATTTACTATGAATATTATCAAACGGGCCATTACTAAAAGTGATGACCTTGTCGCCGGTTTGCAAATGATCCAGCATATAAGCGACTATTTCTGCCGTGTTTTGCAGATACACCGCCTGTTTACCACTTTGCACCAGGTCGGCGGCAAGCTGCGCACAGGAGAATAGCTCCGCTGCCGGAACCTTGTCCGGTCGGTTCACCGGCGGCAGCAAGATACAATCGGCTTGCTGAAAAACATTGACAAACTCTTTTTGAAAAATATTTCTTCTGGTAGTAGCCGAACGCGGCTCATATAAAGCAAAAATTCGCTGGTTTGGGAACCGGCTGCGAAACGCCGCTAAAGTCTCTTTAATAGCCGTTGGATGATGACCAAAGTCATCATATATTTCCACACCGTTAACAGCGCCAATAAATTCCAGCCGGCGTTTAATGCCCTTGAATTGGCGCAGGGCAGAAAGAATAACATCCATCTCTATACCAGCGTGGCTGGCTACAGCGATTGCCGCCAGTGCATTGCGAATGTTATGCCCGCCAGCCAAAGGCAGCGCGGCATAACCCATTCTTTCGCCGCGCCGGGTCACATAAAACTCGGCCCCGGTTGCGGTGGATTTAATCTGCTCAGCCCGCCAGTCCGCCTGCGGCGAATCGCCAAACGTTTCGACAGCGCAAAAAGCCTTTTCGCTTACATTCATTGCCGCTTCGTTATCACGGCAGACCACCAGCAAACCGTTACGCGGAATTATATTGACAAAACGGCGGAATGCCAGTTTGATGTCTTCAAGAGATTTATATATATCGGCATGATCAAATTCAATATTGTTAATAATACCAATATCCGGCATGTAACGTAAAAACTTGGCGGCCTTGTCGAAAAAAGCGGAATCGTATTCATCGCCTTCCAAAATAAAATCACCACCGCCGCCTACCTGGTAACCGCGCCCAAAATTGAGCGGAATGCCGCCGATCATAAAACCGGGATTTTTGCCGGCATAATCAAATATCCACGACACCAGCGAGGTGGTAGTGGTTTTGCCATGCGTGCCGGTAACAACAATGGAACGATTGCCGCGGATCATAAAATCCCGCAGCGCCTCCGGTAGAGACATGTACGGTAAATGGCGATCCAGAATTTCTTCAATCTCTACATTGCCGCGCGAAATTACATTGCCAACAATAACCAGATCAGGCGCCGGGTCAAGGTGCGCCGGATCGAATCCCTTGAATACCGGAATTTGCTGCTCATCAAGGAACGTACTCATTGGCGGGTACAGGTTTTCATCCGTCCCGTAAACATAATAGCCTTTTTTCTTTAACATGGCGGCCAGCGAAGCCATTGCAGTTCCGCATATCGCTAAAAAATAAATTCGGTTTATTTTATTGTTTTCGTTCATGATCCATACTTTATTGATTAACGCTTACACCCATTGCGTCGGGGAATTGCGTTTTTTTTATCGTTTTAAAACCGTCTTTGTTGATTTGAATATTGGTAATAATCCCGCTTTGCGGCAGGGGGCCAAGGAACTTGCCATCTAAAAATAAATGAATACCGCCGGCATTGCCAATACGCATATAAAAATTTTCATATCCCTGCCAGGTTTTTTCTTCACCCGGCGCAAAAATGCCCTCTTCAGCCAGGCTGTCGTTATAGACAATCCGTAGCCATGCAGAATCCGAAACCTCAATTTTTAACGACAACAATTGCCGCACAGGTTCCGGGGTTTTCTCCTTAACCGGAATGGGTAATGCTGCCGTTGCTGTAGACAAGGTGTCTGCGGATAGCGGCTGAATTACCTGCGTCAGGGTGTCTTCCTGGACAGACAGAGGTTGTATCAGCGCTTTCACTTCCT
>CAYNSO010000014.1:0-18383 GCA_964399735.1 uncultured Cytophagia bacterium | reverse complement strand
TGCGTCAGGGTGTCTTCCTGGACAGACAGAGGTTGTATCAGCGCTTTCACTTCCTGTACTTTTTTTCGCAATTGTATGTCAGGCACAATCCAAAAAATAACCACCAGCGCAAAAGCCAAAAACAACACCCCAAGAATAAAAACACTGTAAAAACGCAGAACCAGCTTGAACTCATCAAACCAGCTCGATCTAGATTTTTGAGGGTCGACCTTTTCTACCGAAACTTTTTCCACTGCTGCGGCAGGGAGCGGTTTTTCACTTTCATCAGCAACCGGTTTTTCCGCTTCGTACGGCGGTGGCGCTTCCCTAGCTTCCAACGCCGGGAGATGTCCTTCTCTTTTATCTACTGCCGGTTTCTTTTTGCCCTGCTTTTTCGGGAGGGGAGATTGCCGGCTTTTATCAGGTTCTGTTTCCGGCTGCGCAAGCGGTTTCTCTACAATTTTACTGGTTACCTGTTCCTCTGTTTTTTCCGGAACCGCGTTCTCCGGCGGGTTAACCGCTATTTCATCCCTGCTCTTTTCCGGCTGCGGGGCAACAGGTTCCGTATATCCCTTTCGGGGCGATGCGGATTTGGTTTCATGCGCTGGTTCATCAACATCGCGAACAAAAGAAGCATAATACTTGCGTAAAATCACCCCTGAATCGAGCCCCAGTTCCACCGCAATAGCAGACAAATATGCCTTTACATAAGCGCTGGGTAAAAAATCAAATACGCCATTTTCAATATGGGTAATATTTCTAACGGCAATTTTTGTCCGGTCGGACAATTGTGCAATACTCAGCCCCTTATCCTCACGCTGCTGCGCCAGTTCACGGCCAAGCTCCAGTTTTTTATTCTTTTCATTCTTCATAATTCAAATTCAACATTTTTAACAAAGCAATATAAAATTTACTTACCGGAAATCCTACCACATTATAAAAACAACCCTCGATCCGGTCAGCAAACACTGCGCTTTGATCCTGAATGCCATACGCGCCGGCTTTATCATAAGGACTAACAGTATTTACATAGCCCTGAATTTCCCAGTTTTGCAGTTTCCGAAAATGTACATTCGTCACCTCAAAACCGGTTTCCGATCTTCCTTGCGGTTGCTGTACAATGGCAAAGCCTGTGTACACCTGGTGCGTTCTACCGCTCAAACGCGATAGCATGGCAGTGGCATGTTCGGCATCCCTGGGCTTGCCCAGAATTTCGTCATCCAGAACCACAATCGTATCGGCGCCGATTACCAGACCATATTCCAGGGAATTGGCAATTTCACGCGCTTTGGCCAGCGATAACACCTGAACATGCCGCTCCGGTTCGCTGATTGCAATGGAATCCTCATCATAATGACCGGGACAAACCTGAAATTTTAAGCCCATCAGTTTTAACAACTGCGCGCGGCGCGGCGATTGCGATGCCAGAACAACATTTCTGGAATTAATTATGTCAATGATCTCTGTATATCTATCTTTTTTCATTACTATCCAGCATAATGGTCACCGGCCCGTCATTAAATATTTTCACCAGCATATTCGCGCCAAAGATACCCGTTGCCACTTTTAAACCGGTTTCCTGTAATAATTGCACAAACTTTTCATACAGCGGCTCAGAAATATCCGGGGGCGCCGCATCTGTAAATCCCGGCCGACGGCCGCGGCGGCAATCGGCATACAAGGTAAATTGCGAAATGACCAGTATTTCAGCTTTCGTATCCAGAGCGGACAGGTTGAACTTGCCGGCAGCATCGGAGAGTATGCGCAAGTTGACGATCTTGTCAGCCAGCATGGCGGCATCTTCAGCGCTGTCGCTATTGGTTACGCCCAACAGCACAACCAGCCCCTTGCCGATCTCGCCGGTTATTTTTCCTTCCACTGTCACCGATGCCTGGGTGACGCGCTGTATCAAAGCCCGCATAAAGCTCTACCCCTCACCAGCGGCCGGCAAATATAGCAAACAAGCCAATCATCATGTCTGCCTTTAAAATTGTACTCAACTGTGCAAAACTGGTGCGCGTTGCTTTTCGCCATAATTGAATCGTTGTATATAACAACACTGTATTGACGCCAATCAATACAATCAACAGGTACCACACACCATAAATTCCAGCGATAAAGGGAACAATTGTCATTAAAAACAATACCATAAAAACAGATGTAGCCAGTCTTTGCGCCGGTGGCAAACCATATTTTACCGGCAGGGTAATGGCGTTTTGCTGTTGATCGCCCTGCACATCTTCCATATCCTTGATGATCTCGCGGCCAAAATGCATAAAAAAAGCAAACACTGCCGGTATCAGGGCATTTTTCACCTGACCGGCGGCAATACCGCCATAAATAAACGCCAGCGCGGTGGTAATACTCACCGTCAGATTGCCAAAAATGACGGTACGCTTTAGCCTGGCGCTGTAAAAATACAGTAAAAAAGAACAAACTGCGGCAACAAGCGCCGCTAATTTATTGACAAAAAAAGCTGTTAAAATGCCCATCACAAACAATAAAAGCGAATAACAACGGGCTGATCGCAGACTGACCACACCTGCAGGCAATGGTCTTTTCGGTTTATTGATCCGGTCAATTTCCACATCAAAATAATCATTAATTGTGTTCGCGGCCGCGGTGATCAATCCGCCGGACAAACAGGCCGCAACGATCCGGGAATCAATTCCTGTACTGCCGCAAATGACCGCCGCCACAAGAATGGATAACATGGAGATAAGAACATTAACCGGCCGGGTTAGCAACAGAAATCCACGAACTTTGACTGTAAACCGGGAGATAGGGCCTCCTTATTCGCTATTAAATAAATAATATAGCACTTCTCTTTTGTAAATGCAAGCATATTTGCTTAAAAAACAGCGGCTGGCTTTAGCTGCTCTCCCCTTGTGTTACGTCAACAAGATCTGTTTGTATTATACCGGATTGGGTACATCAACAAACGTTACCTGCACCGGGAAACGGGAAGCAATATGCTCGCCCAATGCGGTTATGCCGGGTTTTTCCGTTGCATAGTGCCCGGCGGCAAAAAAATGGATATGCCCTTCCCGGGCCAGGTGCATCACCGCTTCGGACACCTCGCCGGTGATAAAAGCATCCAGGCCGCTTTCGATTGCCAGGGTTATATCGCGTTGCGACGCCCCGGAGCTGATGGCTATGCGGTTTATTTTAGATGGTCCAAAGGGGAATACCAGCGGATCGGTTTGGTAAAACTGCTGTATTTTGTGTAATAATTCTTCAAAACCGCACAGTTCAATGGCGCCCTGCACTCCAACCTGACCAAAACTTTTTATCTCTTTCAAGCCAAAAGCATTGGCAGCCATGGCATTATTGCCTACCACCGGGTGTTTATCCAACGGCAGATGATAAGCGAACAGATTCATATCGTTCTGCAACAACAGCTTGAGCCGCTTTTTAAAGCTGCCCTTGACGACATGGCTTTCTTTATCCCACAACAATCCATGATGGACAATAATGGTGTCGGCATCAACCGCTGCCGCCCTTTCCAGCAATTGCACATTTAAAGAAACTCCGGTAGCAATTTTTTCTATCTCCTCCCGGCCTTCCACCTGCAAGCCCTGCGGGCCATAATCGTTAAAATCGGCAATTGCCAGATATTCATTCAGGTAATGCAGCAGTTCATTTCGCAAGATCATAATTCCTCACCTGTGCTCGTTATAAATTAACCGGGCGGTTTTCCCGGGACGACTCATAGATTGCCAACACCAGTTGCAAAGCGTCGCGCGCCTGGCTGCCGTTTACCAGCGGTTCGCGTTTTTCTTGTATTGCGCCGATAATGTCTGTAAATTCGCGCACAAACGGCTGCACATCAATAGCCATAGGCGCGCTGGCGCCGCCGGTGACCGGTCCGGCATCGCGGTATGGCTCGGCGCCCCGGCAATGCAGTAATGCCAATTTTTCGCCCTCTAATATCACTGTGCCATCGGTTCCGTGAATCTCTATACGCGCCGGCAGTCCGGGATAGATCGCAGTTGAAGCCTGGATTACGCCTGTAGCGCCACTGCTAAATTCCAGCATGGCCATGCCAATATCTTCAACCTCAATATCATGCGCTACTGTGCCGGTCTTGCTGTATACCCACTGCACCGGGCCCATGACCGATAGCAGCAGATCAATAAAATGGATTGCCTGGTTAATGAACGGCCCGCCGCCGTCATACTGTTTTGTGCCGCGCCAGGCCGCGCTGTTGTAATAATCCATCGAGCGATACCATTTAACGCTAACCTCGCCGTGCAATAATTTACCCAACTTGCCCTGCGCCAAAACATCATAAATCTTGAACATGGCATCCAGAAAGCGATACTGACTAATGACCGCCAGGGTAACGCCGGCCTGCCGGCATTCCTGTATCAGCGCATCGGCTTTTTCCAGGGTTACATCAATCGGCTTTTCCACAACCACATGTTTACCCGCACGGGCTGCGGCAATGCCAAATTCTGCATGCAATCCGGAAGGCACAACAATATCCACTACATCAACAGATGGATCGTTCAAAACATCCTGGTAATCACATGTCCATGGCAGCTGCAACGATTCGGCAAAAGCGCGGGTTTTCTCCACATTCCGACCATAAACGCACACAATTTCAGCAGCGCCGGTCTGTTGTAATGCTCTGATATGATGAGCGGCAACTGCGCCGGCCCCGGCCAGTGCAAATTTCATGGGCGATTGATGGTTCATTCAGTATTTTTCCGCTGCTAAAATCCGTTATGGTGTATAATCTCATCCAGACTGCGCTTGGGCACATGCAGGCGGCCGTTCTCATCCTTATAATAATCGGTGGACTGGCGCAACGATTCAGCGACCGGGTCTTCGTCCGGGTAACCCAAACCCAAAACGGAATCGACTTTATAATTTTCGGGAATGTGAAAAGCCTCCGTAACAAAAGGTCGGTTCACCGAAGCGATCCAGCAGCTGCCGACCCCCTCTTCCAGCGCAGTCAAAATCATATTCTCCACCGCCGCGCCCACATCGTGACTCGTCCATGCCGTTTCCAGCGCTTTACTGGCAAGAACCACAATAAACGCCACCGGCTGCTGGTTTGGCAACGGTCGGCCGGCATTGTTCGGCAACAGCCGCGCCCATTGAGTATGGCCGAACAGGGCGTTAACCTTGTCTTTATCATCGACAATAATATATTGCAACGGCTGCAGATTGGTAGCCGAAGGCGCCAGCCGCCCGGCATCAACAATCTTTTTCAACAACTCGTAGGGAACCGGTGTTTGTTTAAAGCGGCGGATTGATCTGCGCCTGGTGATTAATGTATATACCGACATTCCTCTCTCCTTTCGTTTCTGTAAATTTACAGTTTATACAGTAAAATCCAAGAAAAATTCTTGATGATATACACAGCCCCCGCAATAAATAATTCCATACTGCAACTGGTTGCAAGCCACTACTTTTTCCTGTTTTATTGTAACTGTAAACCGCAATATACGTACTAGAAAGTAGATGATTCAGGTACCAGCCAGAAAGGAGTACACTATGAACACAAATACTACAACCCAAACAGAACCGGTTGAAAACGCCAGTTATAAAAGTCATAACGGCCATAAAGACTGGTTGAGCGGTATTGTTACAGGAATAATTTTTGTTTTGGCAGGTGGCTGGTTATTACTAGACACACATATTTATCTGTCTGCCGGGTGGCTCTGGTGGTTTGTCTTTTCTGCCGGAATTGTTATGCTTGGCGAAGCAGTCATCAGGTTTATTGCTCCTCAATTCAAATCGCGGTTTTATCATGCGCTGATCTGGGGTTGCCTTTTAACCACTTTCGGCGCCGGCAAAATCTTTGATTTGGAGAATATCTGGCCTGTGGCATTTATCTTTGTGGGTTTAATTCTGATCCTGCACAGTCAAAAAACTTTGGTTAAACATACGGCATAGCTGCTGTTCTTTTAACAACTCTGGAGCTGTAGCAAAAGGGTTAAAACAGGAAAGTGTAGTACACCTGCGGATTTTTTTGCTATAAACTTTTAATCTAAACATTGGAATATAGCATTGTTTTTACGGAATTTGCGGAAAGGTGTGCTACACTTTCCCTGTCATAAATTTTCTGGAACACCAGAACAATACAGGCTTTTGCTACAGACCCGAATTTACTGATTTTTCCCACCGGCAACGAACCCCTCTTGTTCCACACCCCTTGCTCGTAAAACCCCAAAAATGATTTGGAAAATTTAATATTTGTTATAAATTATAAAATCAATATCAGGAGATTTTATGAACCTTTGTGATCTTCTTTCCAAAGAAGTGATTCGAATTCCGCTAAAAAACACTGAAAAGAACCAGATCATTGAAGAGATGGTTGATCTTTTAGCGCAAAACAATAAAATTAAAGATCGTAATCTGGTGCTGGAAGCGGTTCTGGAACGAGAAAGAGTAATGAGTACCGGTATGGGCGACGGAGTGGCAATCCCCCATGCTAAAAGCGATGGCGTCGACACACTGGTTATCGCCTTTGGAATTACGGTCAAGGATGTTGATTTTAAATCAATCGACGAAAAGCCGGTTCGTTTAATTTTCCTGCTGGTAGGCCCTATAGATCAAACCGGCCCGCATTTAAAAGCGTTAAGTAGAATTTCCCGTTTGATGCACCGTAAAGAGTTTCGCGACCGTCTTGCCAATGCCCGCAACACCGACGAGGTAATCGAGGCAATCACCAGGGAAGAACAAAAATACTTTTCCGTTTGATCGCTTTTACAAAAATCATTTGCATGAAAACGGAGTTTTGGCAGGCCCTTTATTTTTGAGGTCATAATAATTATGGTAGAACAAAATTATAAAGATCTGGTTGAACTGCAATCGTTACCGGGAATAATTTATGCCGAAATGGTTCAAAAAGCTCTGGAAGCGGAAGGGATCAAATCAATGATCAAACCGGACGTGCTCAGCTCCGGTCTGCAAGCCAGGGGCGCCAACATCAGCGGCGATTCTTGCCGAATTCTGGTGCATCAACAAGATGCCGCAAGAGCCGGTGAAATTTTACATACCATGATGGATCATTTTTAGCAGCGATTTGAGAGGAACATGAAATATAGATCAATTACCGGAATGCGTGATGTGCTGCCCGAAGAACAACCATACTGGCGTTACATCGAACAAAAAATTCAAGAAATCACTCAACTATACGGATACAAAAGGGTTGACCCCCCGATTCTGGAAGAAACCGCCTTGTTCATTCGCGGCGTCGGCGAGACCACCGATATTGTCGAAAAAGAAATGTATTCTTTTCAAGACAAGGGAGAAAACCAGGTGACTATGCGCCCGGAATTCACTGCCGGAGTTTTACGAGCTTTTCTGCAAAACGGTTTGCATGTACAGGCAAAACCGGTTAAACTGTTTTCCGTAGGCCCGGTTTTTCGCTATGAACGCCCCCAGGCCGGACGTTTTCGCCAGCACAACCAGTTTAATGTGGAAGCCCTGGGCGAACAGGATCCGGCGCTTGACCTGGAGATCATGTCCATTGCCTGGCAGCTTTATGCGGAACTGGGCTTTAAAGGACTGAAATTTCAGCTCAATAGCACCGGCTGCCCCGCCTGCCGACCCTCTTATATTGACAAATTGAAAGACTATTACAAAAACCACTATGAAACCATTTGCAGCGATTGCAAACGCCGTCTGGATAAAAATCCCTTGCGGCTGCTCGATTGCAAGAATGAAACCTGCCGCCCGATAGTCGCCGGCGCCCCGGTCATCAGCGAGCATCTCTGCGAGGACTGTAACGCACACTTTGCCAAACTACGCCACTACCTGCAATTGACCAACCGCGACTTTGCCATCAACCACAAACTGGTGCGCGGTCTTGACTATTACACCAAAACCGTGTTTGAAGTATGGGCGCAGGGCATCGGCGCGCAAAACGCCATGTGCGGCGGTGGAAGATACGATGGCTTGATCGAACAACTAGGCGGTGAACCGACTCCCGGTATCGGTTTCGGCTCCGGCATTGAACGTATTATCCTGTCTATGCAGGAACAAAACCTGCCGGTTCCAGCCATTATAAATCCGGCTATTTTTATTGCCAGCATGGGTGATAAAGCCCGGCTGGCGGCAATTGAACTGACCTTTAAACTTCGCAGCGAAAAACTGTCTGCTTTGCTGGCCTTTGGCGACAGAAGTATCAAATCTCAAATGAAAGAGGCAAACCGCAATAACGCCCGGTTTGCGATTATCTTGGGGGAACGTGAAATTGACGAACAGAAAGCATCGGTCAAAGACCTGGAATCCGGCTCGCAAACCGACCTGCCCATGGAACAACTGCTGCCATTTTTTCAGGAAAAATTAAAAAACAATCCTTTATAAAATCATGTCGCCAATACTGCCTCTGTCACAAAATCAATTCAAATTCGTCCGCTCCCTGCAATTGCAAAAAAACCGGCAACAGGAAAATTTGTTTGTGGTTGAAGGGGTGCGGTTGTGCGAAGAATTGGTTCATTCCGATTTTTTCATACAATATTTTATTATCAACAGCAGCCAGGAACACTCGGAACGGCTGGAGCGGCTGATTGCTGATATTAAAAACCGTAACCTGACCATTTTTGAGACAAACGACAAACAATTTGCCGGCATTGCCGATACCCGCCAACCCCAGGGCATAGCGGCGGTGGTAAGCATAAAACAAACTCTGCCGGATTTTAGTAACAGCCGCATTATTCTCGGTCTCGACAGCATCCGCGATCCGGGCAACCTGGGAACGATCATTCGCACTGCAGAATGGTTCGGTATTGATGGTATTATTACCGGCGAGGGCAGTGTGGAAATCTATAACCCCAAAACTGTCCGCGGCGCTATGGGCGCCTTGTTCCACATCCCTGTTCTGAAAAATGCAAATCTTGTTCAGGAACTGGTTAATCTTAAAAAACAAAACTTTACCATCGCCGGGGCTGTCAGCGAGCCTGGCTTACCACTAGCCGACTATCATATACCGGGTAAAATTGTCCTGTTGATAGGTAATGAAGCGCAAGGATTACACCCCCAACTAGCAAGTCTTCTGGATGTTAAAATCAACATCCCCGGCAAAGGCAAAAGCGAATCGCTAAATGCCGCTATTGCTGCCGGAATCTTCTTATACCACATAACTCTAAACGAAAGAGACAATGGAAAACAATAACGACAATTCTTATTTCAGCCCGGCACAATTAGCGATTATATTTATCATTACTTTTTTTCTTGTTACCACGATTGGCGCTGTAATCATCTTTCTCGGCGGGACAAAGTATAGCCTGCTCTCGGAAATATTTATTATCATTCCGTCAATAATTGCGGCTATTTATTACAAAAAACCTTTCCGGCAAACCTTTCGTTTTAACAAAATATCACCCGCTATTTTCTTTAATTCCCTCCTGATCTCTGCCGCAATATTTGTAATTGGCGATGAACTGGATCGGCTGGTTTATTTATTATTTCCCATGCCCGATATGTTGATGGAATCGCTCAAACAATTGATGCAAATCAATTCCGTCATGGATGGCGTGGTTTTGGTAATGTCTGGCGTTGTTTTTGCAGCTTTTGCTGAAGAAATGCTGTTTCGCGGTGTTTTACAAAAAACACTTGAAAAACATCGTGACCCGGCGCTTGCCATTGTTTTATCAGCCGTGTTCTTTGCTATTATTCATTTTAATCCATGGTCGGCATTACAAATCATGTTTCTGGGTATTTTTCTGGGTTACCTGGCATGGAAAACCAACAGTATTTATCCCTCCATTCTTTTGCATGGCATAAATAACCTGGTTTCGATGATCCTGCTCAATCTCCCGGAAGAGAAAATGGCGCCATACTCTACAGGCAATCATGTCCGCCTGCATTGGGTAATTCTGGCGATTGCTGTTTTGATTATGGCAACACTGGCGCTGGTTAGAACACAATCAGGAAAAAACCGCTCCAGTTTATAAATATCCTTACGCACTTTGATTTGTTTGCCGCTACTTTATTCGTAATTATTAAACATTAACAACGATCAAAGTGAACTCTATGAAAATTGTCATCCTGAACGGGGAGTTACGATCAGGCATGCAAATGTATCTCGCCTTGAGCAATCATTATAACGTCGAAGTGGCGTTTGATGACAATGATTTAATGCGCCTGCTGGATGCCGAGTCTACCGACATAACACTTTTGGAATTAAACAACGCAAAAAACAGCGATGCCGGTAAAGAGCTGCGCACAGTAGAAAAAATATTACAAAAACATCCACAAACGCGGGTTATCGGTATATGCGACCAGGTGGATAAACAGATAAAAAAACAATACTCTCAACATGGCATAACCAGGGTTATTTCCAAGCCCATTAAAAACCGGGAATTATTCGAAACAATCGAAGCAGGGCGATCCTGATTTCTTTCTCCATGATAAATTTCAAGCTGCTTCTCTGGCAGCTTTTTTTTTGCTGCCAAAAACAAATATAACCGATTGACAACAATGCTGCAAAAAATTGTCTGCCGCTATTGTACTATGCAGTAAAATATTGACTTTAAACTTTTAATCATGTAAGTTTTGAGAAAAAGTAATGGTCAAATTTATGGTGGCATTATGTCTGTAAAAACAGATTTTCTGATCATTGGCAGTGGCATAGGCGGATTATACTGTGCGCTTAAATTAGCACGCCAGGGTACAGTAGCCATCGTCACAAAAAAACACAAAGCCGAATCGAATACCAATTATGCCCAGGGTGGCATTGCTTCGGTTTTTGACCCCCAGGATTCTTTTGATCAACACATCAAAGACACTCTTGACGCCAGCGCCGGCCTGTGCAAAATCGAAGCAGTAAAACTGGTTGTTGAAGAAGGTCCGAGGCATATTGACGAATTATTTAACCTGGGTGTTCCCTTTACCTTGAACAAAAACGGCAAGTACGATCTGGGCCGCGAAGGCGGTCATCAGTTCCATCGCATCGTACATGTCCGGGATCATACCGGCAAGGATGTGGAACTGAACCTGCTGAACCAGGTCAAAGATGAAAAAAACATCACTATCTATGAAAATCACGCGGCTATCGACCTGATTACTGAACATCATATATTTACTCCCGGCGCCGGGCGTGACTCTTCTCTGCATTGCTGGGGTGCGTATGTGTTGGACTCGAAAAATGACCTGGTCCGCAGGTTTATCGCCAAAGCGACAGTTTTGGCAACCGGCGGCTGCGGTCAGGTGTATTTACACACTTCCAATCCGCAAATTGCCACCGGCGACGGTGTTGCCATGTGTTACCGTGCCGGCGCGCCTATTGCGAATATGGAATTTATGCAGTTCCACCCGACGACCTTGTTTCACCCCGAAGCCAGTTCTTTCCTCATTTCCGAAGCAGTACGGGGTTTCGGCGGCCACCTGGTGCACAAAGACGGCAAGGAATTTATGCAAAAATATCACCCCATGGCATCTCTGGCTCCCCGTGATATTGTTGCCAGGGCGATTGATAACGAAATGAAAAAACTGGGCACCCCTTGTGTTTACCTGGATATTACCCATAAAGACGCCGATGAAATCCGCAATCATTTCCCGCAGATCTATGAAAAATGTAAAACCTATAAAATCGACATTACCAAAGAGCCTATCCCCGTAGTTCCGGCAGCCCATTATTCCTGCGGAGGGGTGATTACCGATCTCAATGCCCGCACTTCCATATCAGGCCTGTTTGCCTGCGGTGAAGTAACCTGTACCGGCGTGCATGGCGCTAATCGGCTGGCTTCCAATTCGCTGCTCGAAGCGCTGGTTTTTGCAGACCGCGCCGGCAAATCGGCTATTGAATTCATAAAATCCAAAAACGAAAAATTCCCCCGCGTTCCACATTGGGATGACGCCGGCACCTTTAACAGCGAAGAATGGGTGCTCATTTCACATGATAAAATGGAAATCAAAAACCTGATGTGGGACTATGTCGGCATTGTACGTTCCAACCTGCGGCTGGAACGGGCCTTAAGCCGTATCAGGCTAATCCGCCAGGAGGTAGAAAATTTTTACCGCCGCACCAAAGTTACCGATAGCTTGGTGGAATTACGGAACCTGGCTACTGTTGCGCAGTTAATAATACAATCCGCCTTGCTGCGCAAAGAAAGCCGCGGTTTACATTATACAACCGATTATCCCAAAAAGGATGATGAAAACTTTATGAAAAATACAATCGTTCAGCAATAATTATTTTTCAGTCCATAGCTCAAAAATTCTATAAAAAAAGCGCAACGCATTACCCGAAACAAAATTGCGGTAATGCGCAGCTTAATACCGCTGGTGGACAGCAAGATAACCGAAAACGCAGCTGATTTTAAAAAACAGCAGATTAAAACAGATCATCTGTGACTTGTATCAAACTTTATCCTGAACCTTTAACGTATATTTTTTTGAAATGTTTTTCTTGCTTTTCACATCATCATTTTCTATAATTAACTATTTATCAAATGAAGGAGAAGTTCCATGAAACGCACACTAGTGTTTTCGGTTATACTACTGACAATTATGATTGCCTCTTCCGGCTTTGCACAAAGAGGGAATGCTTTTAACGTTAGCGCCGGTTATCTCAACCCAACTGATTTAAAAGGCGGCATGTTTTTCGGTTTTATGTTTGGCATGGTTGTCGACGACGCTGTGAATGTAGGTCTGGGTGCGGATATTTTTCATAAATCCTACTCGGAAACCAGCAAGGTTGCCAGTGAAGAAACCGATGGCATGAGCAAAACCACTTATGAAACCAGTGTTGATTATACCAGAACCCTGTTGCCGCTTAATCTGCTGGTTAATGTAAAAATTCCCACCGCCCCTTATTACGGTTATTTTGTCAGAGGCGGTTTGGGTTACACCCTGTTATTCAGCAAAGAAGAAAACTATGAACTGAATAAAGATCAATCCCAGCGTTTCGGCGGCTTTGGCTGGCAGGTTGCCGCCGGTTTTTATTACAATCTCGGCCCGCGCTCTACATTAACTGCGGATATTGGCTATAGCAACTGCGAAACAAGCCGCAAAGTTGAAAACAGCTCCAAAGGTCTGCCGGTTACAGAACGCGTTGATGTGTCCGGGTTAGGCATCAGAGTTGGGGTAAACATGGAATTATGAGAGGATGAATTTTAACAATCAACGAGTACGTATTGGATTTGGCGGCGGCCTGACACCCGCCGTCAAATATATTATTATTGTCAATGTTGCCATTTATTTTTTACAGATGCTGTTCTTTTTACAAACGCAACGCTCCATCGGTTCTTTTCTGGGGCTGATTCCCGCAGATATTACGCATCATTTCAAAATATGGGAACTGGGTACCTATCTATTCCTGCACAGTGAAACAAGTATTTTTCATATCTTTTTCAACATGTTTACATTGTGGGTTTTTGGTTGTGACGTAGAAAGATGGATGGGAACAAAAAAGTTCCTGCGCTATTATTTCATAACCGGCATTGGCGCTGGAATAATATACACCCTGCTTTACTGGAATTCGCAAACACCGGTTATCGGCGCATCAGGCGCTTTATATGGCGTCATGGTCGCTTTTGCCTTGCTTTTTCCAAATCGCATTATCACCCTGTTATTATTCTTTGTTCTGCCGGTCAGCCTTAAAGCCAAACACCTGGTTGCCTTGTTTATAGGCATTTCCCTCTTTTCCGGCATTGTTGGCATATTCGGTTCAGGAGACCGGGTCGCTCACTTTGCACATCTCGGCGGTGCGGCAGTTGGGTTCCTCGTGCTGCGCGGTAACGTCTGGTTAGGAAAAATTATTCGCGCCTGGAAAGAAAGACAGCATGAACGCCTGATGATAGCGCAAAAAAAACGCCATCAAGACATTCGAGAAATGCGCGATGAAGTAGACCGAATTCTGGATCGTATTAATCAAGTCGGCTATGATGGAATAACCGAGCAAGAAAAACATAATCTTAAAAAAGCCAGCGAGTTCCTGTCAAAGGAAGATAAAATTTGGTAAGCTTTATGGGGTATTACGGATTGTCATGAAAAGACGCCTGTTTTTACTGCTATTATTAATTTTTTCCCAGCATACGGCTGCCGTAATTGCCCGAAATATTTCAATTTACGACAACACCCAGCGTCGAACGATTGGCGCGCTTGAATGTGTTGATATTGACGGCATACAATATATTTCCGCCGTCAAGCTGGCCGGGCTTTTTGATATTTCCTGCCAGCCCAACCCGGTTACCAAACAATTGCAGTATACAATGCCCGGAAAGTCTATTACAATTATGGCAATCAGCCCTTTTGTAATTTTTAACGATACAATACTGCAAATGCCGGTTTATTCTCTCTATAAAAATAATGATTACCTGGTTCCAACTCGTTATTTTATTGCCCTGTTGGCTGTTTATGCCGGCCTGGATATACAGTATAACCAGGCGACCAATACTATCCTCATCACTTCCAATCTGACAAACATAAAAAACGTTGTTGTTGAAGAAATGGAAAACGGCTTTTTGCTGAGAATTTCTACTTCCAAAGAATTTCCGCTGGCAAATATTTTTACCAGCGAAAGCAACGGCTGGTTCTATGTCGATTTTTTTGGCGGACTGATTGATACTTTTCAAACATTCCCGGTTAATCCGGATATTAAAAATATCAAAAAAATTGTTCCTTTCCAGCTTTCCAATGAAACAGCGCGTCTGTCATTCCGGGTAACTGCTACGATTACTGAAAAAAATACCTATATCAAATCCGCCAATGAAGTAATTGTTACACTGCGTACCAAACAAAACATTTCCCAGGGAATTTTGGCGGACCTGGAAAAAGAACGGGAAAAATGGAAAATTGATACCATTATTATTGATCCCGGACATGGAGGCAGGGATCCGGGAGCAATCGGTAAATCCAATACTTTTGAAAAAAAAATTACCCTGGCTATTGCCAAAGAAATCAAAACTGAGCTTTTAAAAAAGTTAAATGTTAAAGTTCTTATGACCCGCGAGGTAGATAGTTTCATTCCTCTAAAAGAACGTACCAAATTTGCCAACAGCAATATGGGCAAGCTGTTCATCAGCATTCATACAGACTCGAATCCGGTCTCAAGAATCCATGGCCATACCGTTTATATTCTGGGCCCGGCAAAAACAGATCTTGCCCGTGATGCCGCACGGTTTGAAAACTCGGTAATCAGGCTTGAAGATGATCCCGATGATTATATTGACCTTACAGAAGCATCATTTATTCTGGCGGCAAACGCACAAAACTCTTTTGCCAAAGAGAGTGAAGATCTGGGGGCTATTATTGATGAAGAAATTCGCAGAAAATGTAATTCCTTTAGCCAGGGTGTAAAACAGGCCGGATTCCAGGTATTGTATGGCGCTTCCATGCCCAGCATTTTACTGGAAACAGCTTTTCTTTCCAACCTCCAGGATGAACAAAAATTAAAAAGTAAAAGTTACCAGCGCGATATTGCCCTGGCAGTTGTTGAAGGAATTGTTAAATTTAAAGAACGCTACGAATCTTTTAATCAATGATTCATTATCAATAACTGTTCATAATTTTACACGCAGCAGTGTCTGCCCTGGAAGGTATTTGCCTTTGCCAAACCGGCTTCAATTGTCTGTATAACAATTTGTTTATTCTCTGCCCATTGCGGCGCAATCAACATTTCCCGGGGAGATTCTGCCGTCAATCGCTGAATGACCATTGTGGCGGGAACATGTTCAAGAAAATCGCAAACCCGCTCAACATATTCCGACAATTCCAGTTCTTTAATTTCATTATTTTCATACATCTTTTCAAGGGCCGTTTCTTTTAGTACCAGCAAAGGATGAATTTTTACTTCATGCGTACCGGTAGCGGCAATTTCATCGGCAGTGGCTATGACATGCGAGCGATCTTCGCCCGGCAGCCCGATCATAATATGGGTGCAGATGCGCACAGGTAATTGTTTCAATTTTTCAACCGCATCAAGATAATCTGTAAAAGTATGCCCCCGGTTGATTTTTTGTAAGGTGGAATTATGACTGCTTTGTAAACCCAGTTCTATCCACACATCGGTTTTAGCGGTTAACTCCTCAATAAGCGCCAACACCTCCGGCGGCAGACAGTCCGGCCGGGTGGCAATAGCCAGCCCAACCACACCGGAAAAATTCAACGCTGCATAAAAATAATTCCTCAATACCTCCACAGGGGCAAAGGTATTGGTGGACGATTGGAAATAAACCAGGTATTTGTTGATTCCCTGTCGTTGCCGGGCAAAGTCTATTCCCGTTTGTATCTGTTCCGCTAATGGAATATTGTGTAAGGACTGCATGTGCGAAAAGCTGTCATTCCGGCAAAATATGCAGCCTCCGCTTCCGGTTAAAGGATCTTTGTTTGGACAGGAAAAGCAGGCGTCCACCGGAACTTTCCAGACCTTTTCCCCATACTTTTCTTTTAAATAGCGGGAGAATTTATAATAACGCTCTTGCATAAATTTCGCTTTTTTCAAACGGCAACTGTCTTTTTGTTATAAAAGCAGGGCTGTATCAAAAGCCCCTATTTGAGAAAGGTCATTATATCCGCTACAGCGCACAAAACAAACTTTTCATTTCGAGCAAAGCGAGAAATCTAGTTTTACAAACAAGTTAAACACAAAAGGTTCCTCGTCGCTTTGCTCCTTGTAATGATATAAATGATTCTTTTTACTCAAACTTGTAACCTGTTTCACTTTTTCAGGCTATTGATAGTCCCTTTTTGAATCATAAACTACTATCAACAAACGTTATGGCGTTTATAACGCGTTTTAATTAACATGTATTTCCCCGAACGAAACATTACAAATGATATGCAGCCTGGCCGAAGCTGCCTCATAATTATCGGATTTATACATCAACCTCTGGTTTACTCCATCCCGTTTGTCGCCTTTTATATGTATGTCGCCTGCCAGGTTGCTGGCAGAAATCTTGACCGGCACATCCCCTGCCGTATCAACATGAATTTCCCCAAACACCGCATTAACGTATAGAACACTCTCGCCTGCCGCTGGTTTTGCATCCTTGGCATTAACATGAATTTCGCCAAACACAGTGCGAATGCTGCCCTTTTTAAAATCTTTGCTTTTCAAGTCAACATGCATATCCCCAAACACTTTGGATTCAATAAAGTCACTCGATTCATCAGTAAAAAAACTGGTTTCCGAAGACTTGTATTCCGACTCTACAGTCGGTTCCTTGTCCCGCTCATAGAGCATATTTTTTATGATTAAAAACAAGCCGATCAGGATCAGAATTACCGGCCAGTAATGATAAAAAATATCATGAAAACTCAAAACGTCAAAATTGTCAAGCAAAAACAAAACACCAATAATTACCAATACAATACCCCCAAGCGGGGATCGACGGCGATGTGACCGATAATTCACTGCTTCCTCCAGAATTAATGATTTACTTGCCGGGATATGCCATGCCTTCCATGTGTGCAATATATTTCTCCGCTTCCATGGCGGACTGGCAGCCGGTTCCAGCGGAGGTGATCGCCTGGCGATATACCGGATCCTGCACATCGCCGCAGGCAAAAACTCCCGCGATATTGGTTTTGGTATAACGATCGGTGACGATGTAATTCGATTCATCAAGCGTTACCTGGTCTTTGAACAAATCCACATTCGGAAAATGGCCGATAAAAATGAATATGCCGTCGACCGGAAAATCTGTTTGTGCGCCGGTTTTTACGTTCTTTAACTTTAAGGTCTTGACCGTTTCATCGCCGGTGATTTCTTCAACAACGGTATCCCAAATAAATTCTATCTTTTCATTTTCCATAGCCCGTTTTTGTAAAATCGCATCGGCGCGCAGGCGGTCGCGGCGGTGAATGATGGTTACTTTGGCAGCATAACGGGTCAGGAACAGGCCTTCATCAAGGGCGCTGTTGCCGCCGCCAACCACTACTACATTTTTACCGCTGAAAAAGAACCCATCGCAGGTGGCGCAATATGATACCCCGTGACCAATATATTTATTCTCTCCCGGCACACCCAGACGTTTTGGCGTTGACCCGGTGGAGATGATAACAGCTTTCGCTTCATATTCCTGGTCGGCGGTTTTAACTTTTTTAACCTGCCCTTTTAAATCCACGCTCGTCACAACATCATATATAATTTCAGCTCCAAACTTGATCGCCTGTTTTTCCAAAAGCTGGTACATATCGAACCCGCCAATGCCTTCGGGAAAGCCCGGAAAATTTTCCAGGTCTTCCGTCAGTGTAATTTGCCCGCCGCGCTCCATACCTGCCAGTACCAGCGGTTTGAGATTGGCGCGCGCCGCATATATAGCAGCCGTTAATCCGGCCGGGCCGGAGCCGATAATTATTACATCCTTCATCATTTCCTCCAGAAATTCAACAGTAGCACATTTTCTATCATTAGATGAAACAAGGCGCGGTTTTATTCAAAAAGAATCGCTTGTTATACTATACATGTTTTTTAGGATAAAATCAATGAAAAAGGACAG
>CAYNSO010000013.1:0-57347 GCA_964399735.1 uncultured Cytophagia bacterium | reverse complement strand
AAAAGCAAGTCTTTTGTGTCTGTAAAGAAAATGGTTTTGCTGAAATAAAAAGTCGTGGCTTCTGCAATCAGGGTTTGAATTTAGCAAACCCTGAAATATCGACATGGATATAACGAGTCAATTTGACAATTCAATTACACTTTTCCCTCTGCGTCCACTCCTCGCTTGACGCAAATAATTTTACTGTGTATAGTACAGGGGACGCAGAGGAAAACAATGAGCGATTGGTCTTTAATAAACTCGATGTTAATAAAAGAACAGTGTTTGAAATAACCGGGGTTTTTGATAATCAACAATAACCGCCGCTGAACCAATAAAAATCAAAAGCTGGTGAGATAGGGGAAAGCTGTCGTTCCATTCCGTAAACATTTAAATTGCTTGATTTTCACAGATATTTTTTTTAATTTAATCTCTTATAATTTATATAGAAACGGATAAAAGACCAGAGAACAATGAACGACGATTCCACAAAATCAGGTGAAACCGGCGACGCCGCAGAAAACCAGGAACAGCCTTTCGAATATCCGCATGAGGATGATCAATATAGCAACCGAACTTCCCATGTAGCCCAGCCCGGGCAAGAGCAAGATCCGGCGTCTGAAAAAAAATCTGGTAAAAGAAAACCGGCGGATCATGATGATAATGATAATGAAAAAGATGACGATGACGATGACGATGATTCGGATGATGACGAACAGGAGACGGGCAAGAAAAAGTCTGTAAATAAAGAAAAGAAAATGCCTTTTCTGGATCATCTCGAAGAATTACGCTGGACAATTATGCGTAGTTTGGTATCTGTTGTTATTACCTCGATTGCTTGTTATATTTTTTCCAAACAGATTGTCGATTTTTTACGCCAGCCGGCTCCGGAAGATTTTCAGTTAATCTATCTTTCGCCAACTGAAGGCTTTATGATTTATATTAAAGTTTCTATCTATGCCGGTATTGTTGTTGCTATTCCATATATTGCTTTTCAATTATGGCAATTTATCGTCCCCGGATTGCTGGAAAAAGAGCGTAAATATGTGCCTCATATTGCTTTTTTCACTACGGTATGTTTCCTTGCCGGCGCCGCTTTTGCCTATTATTTAATTGTTCCTTTTGGATTAAAGTTTTTGCTGGCATTTCAAACCGATTATCTGAGCGCTACCATTGCAATTGGTAAATACCTTGGTTTTGTTGTAACGCTTATCCTTGTGTTTGGAGTTGTTTTTGAACTGCCGGTGCTGGCTTTCTTTTTATCATATATCGGCTTGCTGACGCCGGAATTTTTAATAAAATATCGCCGCTATGGCATTGTTATCATATTTATTGCAGCCGCACTGTTAACCCCGCCTGATGTTTTTACCCAGGTTATGCTGGCCGGGCCGTTATTGATTTTGTATGAAGTCAGTATCCTGGTTACTAAAATGGTTCGTAAAAAGAAGCAGGAGGAGGAACTGGAAGGCTAGTACAACTTTTTGTAACAGGTGTTTTTTGGAATTTATAGATTTACACATTCACTCCAACCATTCAGATGGGATATCAAAGCCGGAAGAAATAGTCCGTTTTGCCGGGGAGTATAAACTCAAAGCCATATCAATTACAGATCATGATACAGTTTCCGGAACGATTGTCGCTATGGCCGTCGGCAAAAACAGCGGCGTTGAGATTGTTCCCGGAATTGAATTAAGCACAAGAATGCCCGGCTGTACCGTACATTTGTTGGGCTATTTTTTCGATCTGCAGAATCGGGAAATTCTGGAATATGTAGAGCAAAATATTTATATCCGGGAAGAAAGAGCCAAAAAAATTGTAACCCGGCTGCAAGAATTGGGTATCAGGATTTCTTTCGAGTTGGTAAAAATACACGCGAATGGCGGTGTGATTGGCCGTCCGCATATTGCCGATGTTTTGCTTGAAGAAGGGTATGTTTATTCATTCCGCGATGCTTTTGAAAAATATTTGGGGGAAAACAAACCCGCTTATGTGCAAAAGCCAACTATAACACCCGAAGAAGGAATCTGCTTGATCCACAATGCCGGGGGGCTGGTGTTTGTTGCTCATCCTGCTGTAGATATTACCGATGAAATTATTGACCAGTTGATTGTTCAGGGGCTGGACGGGATTGAGGTGTATCATCCCAAACATTTACCGGCAGATGTGGAACATTTTACGCAAATTGCCGAATCAAAAGGTTTGCTGATTTGCGGCGGCTCCGATTGTCATGGCCCAAGGAATGGTAGTGATTTAATGATGGGGACAATGTCTGTACCCTATATTCACCTGGAACGAATAAAGAGCCGGCTGCCAGGTTTCAAAAGTCTGGCTTTTCCCCTGTAACTGTTTGGTAATAATGATCCAAGTTCATATCGACAGCAGGTTTTTAAAGCTTTATCATCCCGGAATAACAGATATAATTTTATTGTTAATAAAAATAAATAAACAGGAGCATCAAGAATCCATGGAGGTCGTTACGTAGCCTCCCTCCTGCAACGACCTCCGCATGGTGGCAAGCATCAGCTTGCCACCTTTTTTACATAAAGGCAAGGCAGGTTTTTTCACCAAAGTAATTTCCAGCTTGAACAAGAGCCTTTTAATTGTTACATTAATGTTGAATTTTAATGATTTTGTGAAACGATGCCGGTAGTTGGTTGCATCGCAACAGGTTTGGATAGAGCTGATTAAGCAGAGGAATGTATTGATAATAAAAACGGTTCCGGTAGGGCCACTGGAAGTTAATTGTTATATTCTGGCATGTAAAGATACAGGGGAGGCAGTAGTTATTGACCCGGGTGATGATGAAGAGCAGATACTGGCTGCCATTAAGGAAGACAATTTCAAGGTAACGCATATTTTATTAACACATGGTCATGCCGACCATATCGCCGCTGTTGCAGAAATTCAAAAAGCGACCGGGGCAAAAATATTCATAAACCACGATGACGATTTATTAATAAAAAATGCTGGAATGCAGGCGGCAATGTTTGGCTTGCGGAATCCACCCCCATTTCAGATCGACACTTTTTTACACGATGGCGATAAAATTGTTTTTGGCCCCCATGAAATAAAAGCGCTTGCTACTCCCGGTCATTCCCCCGGGTGTGTTTGTTTTTATGTAAACGGGTGTTTATTTTCCGGTGATACATTGTTTTGGGATTCAATAGGCAGAACGGATTTACCTGGCGGCTCTCATACCCAAATTATCAACTCAATTTTGAATAAATTGTTTACCTTGCCTGACGAAACCCGTGTTTACCCCGGTCACGGTTTGCCAACCAGTATTGAACGAGAAAGAAAATGCAACCCTTTTGTAAATCAGTAGAAATTCAGGAGAATTTGCTTGCAATTTTTTATATAAATGGTTATAATTAATAGTGATAAACCGATAGAAAATAAATCAGATTTGTATATAAAAAAAAAGTTACAAGAGGTGTTTATGGCAGAGCCATTAAAAGAAGCCAAAGTTGTTGTCCGGGAAGACGAATGCAAGGGGTGTGGCTTGTGTATTGCAGCTTGCCCGGAACAAGTTTTATTTGAGCAAAAGCACCTGAACAGAATGGGTTACCATCCGGCCGGATATAAAGGCTCAGGATGCAGCGGTTGTGGTTATTGTTTTTATCAATGCCCCGAACCCGGCGCGATAACCGTTTATAAAAAAGGGTATGTTGAAGAGGAGGCGGCTTGATATGGCAAAACAATTGATAAAGGGGAATGAAGCAATTGTCAAGGGCGCAATACTAGCCGGCTGCCGTTTTTATTTTGGCTATCCGATAACGCCGGCTTCAGAAATTGCCGAAGCAGCCGCTTATTATTTGCCGCTGGTTGGCGGGACCTTTATTCAAGCCGAGAGTGAAAGCGCAGCAATTAATATGCTGTATGGCGCAGCTTCGGGTGGGGTAAGGGCAATGACCGCATCTTCGAGTCCGGGAATGAGTTTAAAACAGGAAGGCATTTCTTATGCAGCGGGGGCCGAGTTACCCATGGTTATTGTTGATGTTATGCGGGGCGGGCCCGGTTTGGGCAATATTGCCCCGGCACAGGCCGATTATAACCAGATGGTTAAAGGGGGAGGGCATGGCGGCTATAAAATGGTTGTTATGGCGCCCAATAGCGCCCAGGAAATGTGCAACTTGACCATGCTGGCTTTTGAACTGGCGGACAAGTATCGCAATCCCGCTGTGATACTGGCGGATGGTTTTGTCGGGCAAATGATGGAACCGGTCGAGTTCCCGGAGCCGGTTACCGATTTACCGAAAAAGGAATGGGCCATTCATGCTGACGTGCAAGATGAATTTCGCCTGATCAGTTCCATTGACCTTGAACCGGAAGAACTGGAAAAACACAACATCCATTTGCAACAAAAATATGCAGATATGGAAGCCAACCATGTGTTGTTTGAGGACTATCAAACAGCGGACGCTGAAATTGTTGTTATCGGTTACGGGGTCGTTTCCAGAATTTTACATTCAGTTGTAGATGAACTGAGGGACAAAGGTGTAAAAATTGGTTTAATGCGGCCTGTCACTTTGTGGCCGTTCCCCAAAAAACACCTGGTAGAGCTTGCAGCGCGTATCAAGCGTTTTTTTGTGGTTGAACTGTCGGATGGGCAAATGGTGGATGATGTGCGCCTGGCCGTTAACGGCAAAATTCCTGTGCAATTTTATGGGCGGTATGGCGGCGTTGTGCCCTCGCCGGACGAAATTATTGCGCAAATCATGAAAACAAGCGAGGCTTAGCGATGGCAAATGTATTGATAAAAGCAAACAGCTTTTATGATTTATATGAACGCAAAAGCGGTCAACAAGATGTAACTCATTACTGCCCCGGCTGCGGGCACGGTGTGTTACATAAACTTATTGCAGAAGCAATTGACGACCTGGGCATCCGTGAACGCACGATTTTAATCAGCCCCGTGGGTTGCAGTGTGTTTGCCTATTATTATTTTCGGGTTGGCAATATACAGGCATCGCATGGCCGCGCCCCGGCTGTTTCCACCGGCATCAAAAGGGTGCGCCCCGAAAGTATAGTGATCAGTTACCAGGGCGATGGCGACCTGGCGGCAATTGGCGGCAATCATATTTTGCAGGCCGCAAACCGGGGTGAGAATATAACAGTGTTTTTTGTAAATAATGCCATATATGGAATGACCGGCGGACAAATGGCGCCCACGACCCTGGCCGGGCAAAAAACAACAACTTCGCCTTATGGAAGAAATGTCAACACCGAGGGATACCCTATCAAGGTTTGTGAATTGCTCTCCAGCCTTGAAGCCCCGGTTTATATTGAACGTGTTGCCCTGACAGATCCTAAAAATACCAACAAGGCAAGGCGGGCTGTCAGAAAGGCGTTGCAGAACCAGATCGATAACAAGGGTTTTTCTTTGGTAGAAGTACTTTCTATTTGTCCCTCAAACTGGAAAATGACGCCGGTTCAGGCCAAGCAGTGGGTTGAAGACAATATGATTCCACAATTCCCGCTTGGTGTATTTCGTGATAAAACTGCGGAAATTCCGATCCGGGAAACTGTTCTTAATCCTTTTGATCAATCCGGGGTGCATGAAAAATTGAATATTCCCGTTCAAGAAAATCCGGTTCAATACTCATTGCAGCCAAAACCGGAATTTGTCAACCCCAGGCTGGTTATTGCCGGCTTTGGCGGACAAGGCGTTTTAATTTTGGGGTTGGGAATAGCGCAGGCAGCTATGCAGGCCGGATACAATGTATCCTGGTTGCCCTCTTATGGCCCGGAAATGCGGGGAGGAACAGCGAACTGTAACGTCAATATTTCGCGGGAACGGATTGGATCTCCGCTGGTAGCCAAACCAACAGCGCTGATCGCTATGAATTTACCATCCCTGGAGAAATTTGAGAGCAGGGTAACCGCAAATGGATTGATCGTTTACGATTCTTCGCTTATAAATAAACCGCCGGTTCGCAAGGATGTTCATGCGCTGGCCATTCCTGCAACACAAATGGCAGATGAACTCGGCAATACGCGCATAGCCAATATGGTCATTTTGGGCGCTTTTATTGCTTATACGGCAGTACTGGATAAGCAGGTAGTGTTTGATGCATTACCAAATTTTATTAAAAGAAAAAATCTAATTTCCCTGAATGAAAGCGCAATCATCAAGGGAATGGAATATGTTTTAAAAAATACTAACAAATTGTAATAAACATTTACCGTTTTAACGACTGATCCTGGAAAATTATCATAGAAAAAAGTGGCCTTTCTTCCGCTCTTCAAAAAAGGCGGAACAATAAAATTTTTCCCTGGAAGCAGATAGTATTCTATTCCAATATTCAAGCCACGGGGTAAAGGGAAATACTATGCCTGGAATGCAAGACAAACACTTGCAACTGTCTTTGGTTGAGTTACGCTGAAAAAAGAGCGCGGGATAAAAGCCCGTTGTTTGCATCTTTCTCCAATGGAGTTGTAGCGAATTGCCGGGGCAGAAAACAGAACAGGTACAGGATCACAGAAAGAGGAGTTATGAAGAAATTAATTGTAATTAATGTTTCCATCGGGGAAACACGCATCGCAATTCTGGAAGATAATACTTTGGTAGAATTGTATTTTGAACTGCCAGAGAACGAACGCATGGTCGGCGACATTTATTATGGTAAAGTCGCCAAGATTGTGAACGGAATTCAGGCAGCGTTTGTAAACATCGGTCACAAGCAAGATGCTTTTTTGCATTTTTCCGACGTCAATCGCAACATGCTGGAGATGTTTGCCGACAAAACTGAAGCCGATACTCATAAAAATAATAGAAAGAGGAACTATCATGAGCCGCCCGTTAAAAAGGGGCAGAATATCATGGTACAAATAACCAAGGAACCATTGGCCAATAAAGGGGCGCGCATAACAACCAACCTTTCGCTGCCAGGCCGGTTTTTGGTATTGATGCCGGGGGAAAGCGGTGTTGGCGTCTCCCGGAAAATTCAAAACAAGCGTGAAAAGTATCGTTTGAAAAGTGTTGGTCATGCGATCAAACCGAGTGGATTTGGTTTGGTAGTGCGTACCGTATCCGAAGGGAAAGATGAAGCAACCTTAAAGGCAGATCTCGATTCTTTATTAAAATCATGGAACACGCTCAAGAAAAAAGCCGGCAAAACCAATCCGCCAAGTTTGATTCATAAGGATATGGGAATGTTGTCCAGTGTCATCCGCGATTTATTTACCCCCGATATTCATCGCTTGCTGGTTGATGACAGCAAAATGTACAAGCATATCGTCAAATACCTGAAAGAAGTATCGCCGCAAATGGTGGAGAATGTGGAGCATTACCAGGCCAAGGTCCCCATTTTTGACCAGTTTGGTATTGAGGCACAACTCACGAGAAGTTTGTCCCGTAAAGTATCGTTAAAAAAGGGCGGGTATTTGTTTATCGATCACACTGAAGCATTAACTGCCATTGATGTAAACAGCGGCAGCTTTAGCGGTAAAGCCGATCATGATTCCAACAGTCTTAAAATAAACCTGGATGCAGCTGCAGAAATAGCCCGGCAATTGCGTCTGCGTGATATTGGCGGCATTATCATAATTGATTTTATCGACATGATCGATGAAAATAATAAAAAGAAATTATGCGATGATTTTTACCATGAAGTAAAAAGAGATCGCGCCCAGGTAAACATGACCAAACTTTCGGAATTTGGAATTATTGAAATGACGCGTGAGCGGATACGTCCGGCGCTGTTATTTTCAATCAGCGAGCCTTGCCCGGCTTGCAGTGGTACCGGACGGGTAATTTCCAAAACAACGGTTGTGGCGCGTATTGAGAGATGGTTAAAGCGATATAAAACAGAGAGTAAAGAGCGCTCGGTGCTGCTTTACGTGCACCCGGAACTGTCCAAATATTTAACCGCCGGTTACCGCAGCCGCATCCGCCGCCTCAGCTGGAAATACTGGATTCGTATCAAAGTGCTTATGGATGAAAATATTAGTATGGAAGAATTCAGATTTTTAAATAAAGCTGGCGACGAAGACCTGACAAGTAAATTTATGCCTTGACATTTTATTTTAATTTTCTTAAATTGATAAGCTTTGTAATATATTAATCTAAATGGAGATTATCTTTGATGTATGCCATAGTGGAAATAGGCGGAGAGCAGTTTAAAGTAAGTCAAAATGACAAGATCACTGCATGGCGGCTAAACGGCGAGGTCGGCGCCCTGGTAGATTTTGATAAAGTATTATTACTGTCCACCGATGCAGGAGTGCAGGTTGGCGCGCCGTATGTGCAAGGCGCTAAAGTTCAGGCTGCGATCCTGGAACACGGTAAAGGTGATAAAGTGGTTGTGTTTAAAAAACGCAAAAGAAAAGGATATAGAGTGTTAAACGGCCATCGTCAGCCGCAGACAACTCTTCAGATCAAAGAGATTATTGCCTAGATTTTATTTGCATCAGTTAAAGGAGATTTATAATGGCTCATAAGAAAGGAATGGGTAGCTCCAAGAATGGCCGCGACAGCCAGCCGCAAATGCTTGGAGTGAAACGTTTTGATGGCGAAACAGTTACTGCCGGCAGTATAATTGTTCGTCAACGGGGTACCCGTATTCATCCCGGCGCCAATGTAGGTATTGGTAAAGATGATACCTTGTTTGCCAAAATTGATGGTAAAGTCAAATTTGGTGTACGTGGTAAAGAAAAAAAGTTTGTTACTATCGTTTCCTGATTTTGTAATATATATCAATTTTTTTTTCAATTACGCGGCTATATTACCTGTATAGCTGCGTTTTTTTTTGTCCTGTCAATATTTTATAAAGATTATTGCTTGTTATAAAAACAAAAGGTTCTATATGCTTTTCTGTGGGTAATTATTTCGATAGAACCATAGTTAAAAGTATAAAAGGCTCAATATGAACACATTGTCAAGTTCTTTTAAAATATAAAAGATGTGGAAAGGTTTTATTTTTTTCCCCCTTCTGCGTCCTCCGGGTACTCGGTGGTTTTATTTTTTTTATCGCAGAGGGCGCGAAGAACGCAGAGGAAAACTATCCAGGTAATTGTTATTCTAGTCATTACTTAATTTTCCTGCAACAAGTTTGTGATTTAAAAATTGATTTATATGGATGGTAGACAAATTTTTTCTTCCGGCGCTATTGTTAAGGCAATTAATCTGAATCAACGTAAAGTTGCTTTAACCAGGTCTTTTAAATCGATTTGACTATATCCTTGTTCTAAAAATAGCAAAAGAATTACCCACTATAAACAATATAGCGCCAACCAAAAAAAGATGGGGCTGTGCAAGTTTTTTAATATTATGATTTTATGACACTTATAACAAAAATTATGCCATGCAAAACAAAATTGACTTGACTCTTTAACCGCTTTATTTTATATTAATTGAGAAATTTTTTATTAAAAGGAGCAATACATGTCCGTAACGCTTGCCGATGTTGAAAATATTGCCAGATTAGCCAGGCTATCATTTAGTCAGGAAGAGATGATTACTTTTACCGGGCAATTTAATCAAATTTTGCAATATATGGATAAATTAAATGAACTGGATACCAGCAATGTAGAGCCTACCTTGCATGTGCTGGATACCGGGAATCCTTTGCGCCAGGATGAACAAAAGACCTGGTTAACCCAGGAGCAGGCCCTTGCCAATGCTCCCAGGGGTAAAAACGGCTTTTTCAGCGTTCCCCGGATGATAGGCTAAACGCATGAAATTTGGCATTGTTGGCATAATACCGGCACGCTATGCTTCATCGCGTTTTCCCGGCAAGCCGCTGGCGTTGATTGCCGGTAAACCGATGATCCAGTGGGTGTATGAACGCGCTTGTCTGGCAAAAAGCCTTGAACAGGTGATCGTTGCCACTGATGATGAACGAATTTATGATACGGTTGTCAAGTTCGGGCGTGTAGTAATGACCCCTGATAATATTCCTTCCGGAACTGAGCGGGCTGCGTATGTTGTGCGTGATATGGATGTAGAGATGGTAATAAATATTCAGGGTGATGAGCCCTTGATTGAGCCTGGCGCCATTGAACTGGTTGGAAAAATACTGCGGGAAGATGATGAAGCAGTTATGGCAACTCTTGCCCGCCAGGTAAGCGACCCAGCGGAACTGGAAAATTTTGATACCGCCCGTGTAGTGATCAATCACAAACAACATGCGCTTTATTTTTCCAGAGCCGTTATTCCCTATGCGCGTGACCTGCAGCAAAAAAACGAGTGGCCGGCAAAATTTCCCTACTATGATCAAATTGGCATATATGCATATCGTAAAGAGTTTTTACTAAAATATAAAGACCTGCCATTTTCGGTACTTGAGCAGGCGGAAAAACTGGAGCAATTACGCGCCCTGGAAAACGGTTATAAAATTCGGGTTGGAATTTGTGACTATAAAGTTGTGTGTGTGGACAAACCAGAGCATATCGAACAGGTAGAAAAGAAAATGAAAGAGAAAAACCGTGGGTAAAAAGTCAACCAGATATATATTCGTTACAGGTGGAGTAGTATCGTCCCTGGGTAAGGGAATCGCCGCTTCTTCAATTGGCATGTTGTTAAAAGCGCGGGGATACCATGTAACAATTATAAAGATGGATCCTTATATTAATGTTGATCCCGGCACTCTTAGCCCTTACCAGCATGGCGAGGTATACGTTACCGATGACGGCGCCGAAAGCGATCTTGATCTGGGGCATTACGAGCGGTTCATCCGCACGGAAATGACAAAAAAGAACAATGCAACAACCGGACAAATTTATTATACAGTAATAACCCGCGAACGCCGCGGCGATTACCTCGGCAAAACCGTGCAGGTCATTCCGCATATTACCAATGAAATTAAACAACGTATTCTGGCCGTGGGCGAAAGCGACGCCAATTATGATGTTGTTTTGGTAGAGATAGGCGGTACGGTTGGTGATATAGAGAGTCTGCCATTTCTGGAAGCTACCCGCCAGTTCATACAGGATATTGGCCCGCAGAATGTTATGACGATCCATTTAACCTTGCTGCCCTATTTGCAAACTTCGGGCGAAATGAAGACCAAACCTACCCAGCATTCAGTGATGAAAATGCGCGAGATTGGCTTGCAGCCTGATATGCTGCTTTGCCGCACGGCTATTCCGTTGGCAAAAGAAGAGCGTGATAAAATTGCCCTGTTCTGTTCTATACCGCATGAAATGGTTATTGAAGCGCGCGATTGCGATAGTATATATCAAGTACCATTAAATTTTGAAGAGCAAAGTGTTGGCAGCAAAGTTGTCAATCGTTTGGGGCTTGAGCCGCGCGAGCCCGACCTGGCCGGCTGGCGTGATTTTGTCCGCAGGATAGAAAATCCCTCCGGTTTTGTGCGTATTGCCATTTGTGGCAAGTATACTCATTTGAAAGATTCCTACAAGTCCATAATCGAATCCTTTGTTCATGCCGGTGTTGAAAATAATGCCAAAGTAGAATTGAAATGGCTGGATGCCGAAAAGATTGAAGGCAATGGCCCGGAAAGGTATTTACGTGATGTAACCGGTCTGCTTATTCCCGGTGGGTTTGGCGAGCGCGGAATTGAGGGAAAAATAAATGCCATTCGCTATGCCCGGGAAAATAATATACCATTTTTTGGCATTTGTTTGGGATTGCAATGTGCGGTCATTGAATTTGCCCGGCATATATGCTCGATAAACGACGCCAACAGTACGGAATTTGATCCCTCCACCAAAAATCCGGTTATTGATTTGATGGAAACGCAGGTCAAGGTTGTTGAAAAAGGCGGCACCATGCGGCTGGGCGCTTACCGGTGTGTGATTCAAAAAGACACCCGCGCTTTTGACGCTTATAAAAAGACCGAGATCAGCGAACGTCACCGCCATCGTTATGAATTTAATAATAGTTATTTAAAAGAGTTAATTGCTAAAGGTTTGGTCATCAGTGGTAAAAACCCGGAAACCGGGTTGGTGGAGATGATTGAATTGCCCGACCACCCCTGGTTTGTTGGTGTGCAGTTCCACCCGGAATTGAAATCGCGGGCTTTGCATGCTCACCCGCTGTTTCGGGATTTTGTTAAAGCGGCAATTCAAAGAAAAAACGAATTACATGATACTCAAAAATTGGAAGAACTTGATGAAGACAGTAACGATTAGAAATATAAAAATTGGCCCAGGCGAGCCCATTGCCCTGATCGCCGGCCCCTGCGTCATTGAAAGTGAATCAATTGTAATGAATACCGCCGCAGCGGTTAAAAAACTGGCAGAAAAATTACAGATGCCGTTCATTTTCAAATCTTCATTTCTTAAAGATAATCGTTCAACGGAAACCAGTTACCAGGGCCCCGGGCTGGAAGAAGGTTTGCGTATTCTGGAAAAAGTGAAACAAGAACTGGACGTACCCGTATTATCAGATGTGCATGATGAGCGCCAGGCGCGTGCAGCTGCCGATGTGCTCGATGTTTTACAAATACCGGCGTATCTTTCCATGCAAACGACTTTGGTGGTAGCAGCGGCAAAAACCGGTAAAGCGATTAATGTGAAAAAAGGTCAGTTTTTAGACCCGGCAGATATGAAGAATGTTATAAAAAAAATTGAAAACCAGGGTAATGAAAATATCCTGTTAACCGAACGCGGCACTTTTTTCGGTTATCATAACCTGGTTGTTGATATTCGTTCTTTACCGGTCATGCGCAAGCTGGGTTACCCGGTGGTTATAGATCCTACACATTCTATACGGGTTTATGGTATCTCTTCCAGCGACCCGGCCGGCGGCAGACCAGAGTTTGTTCCGGCGTTGACGCGCGCGGCAGTGGCTGCCGGTTGCGAGTGTGTGTTTATTGAAACGCACCCGGATTGCGCCAATGCCCTGTGTGATGCCGCCAGCATGTGGCCATTACAAAAACTGGAAAATTTGCTGCACCAGATCGTTGCCACCGATACTTTGCGCCGCGAGATGGAGAAATCCTGGCCTTTATAACTGGAAATTGATATTATTATGAATAATTTTTTCAAACCAAGTTTGTTGCTGTTGTTGTGCATTATTACCATGCCGGTTTTGGTTTACGGTGATAATGTAACAATAGCCATTTCCGATTTTGAAAACAATACCGGTGCTTTTAGTCAGGCCGCTCTGGAAAAGAGCGTACCGGAAATGCTCAAAACCGAATTGTCCTGCTATGCGAATATTACAGTGCTTGAGCGATCAAAAATTCAGGCAGTTTTGCAGGAACATGCCCTGGCGCAGAGTGGTGTAATTGAAACAGAACAGGCGCAAAAAGTGGGCGAACTGGTTGGCGCTCAGTTTATTCTTACCGGCGAGATCAGTAAAGTGGGCGACCGTTATCGCATCGATACCCATATAGTTGAGGTTGCCAGCGGCAAGGTATTTGGTGAAAAAGTGACCGGCCCCGATAAAAATGCTATGGATACCATGGTGCAAATGCTGGCGCAAAATATTATTGTCAACCTTACCGGCGAAGGCGAACGGCAGGAAAAAGTATATGTGAATAAATTTTATGCGCCGTGGGTTTTAGCCGTCGGGGTTGGCACAGGAATAGCCGCTGCGCTCACGCATTCCAGTTACCGCAACAGTTATGATAAATACAATAACGCCACCCGGCTGAACGAGTTTGATGATCATTATGATAAAGCAAACCGCGCTTATAAAACCCGCAATGTTTTGATTGGCGTTTCGGCGGGCATTCTGGTCACCGGCGCTGCTATATGGATTAAGAGTAAAAGTGCAGGCAACCAGGTATTGGCGGGACGCATGCACAATGATAATTTTCAATACGCCCTGTTGCCGTTTTATGATCATCAGCAACAGGCTGTCGGCATTCAATTAACCATTTTTTAAAAATTATGCAAATAAAAAAAATTAAAGTAATTGCCTGGGCGTTGCTGGTAATGGGGCTGGCTTGTGAGGATCTGGAACGCGCTAATCCGCTGGATCCCAAAAATCCAGCCAGTCAAAGAACCGAAACGGTGCTGGTGGAATCTTTTGTCAATCAGTCTGGCGGCGCTTATATTGCCAGTTCCCTGGCTGCATTTGACAGGTTGTTGAAAGAATATGGTTCTGAAGCATTTGTGTACCTGGAACATCATATTGAGCAAACTCCGGGTACAGATGCTAACGCTCTTGACGCCAGTTTGAACCGTTATAAAGTATTTGTTCCTGAAACAGCTGAACAGGGAATTCCGGACGTATTTTTTAATGGTTTGCAGGGCCGGGTGCAGGGCGCTTCCGATGCTGATGCCGCCTATTTGCGCTACAGCAAGGAACTGGAAAAAGAACTGGGCCGGCAATGTCATTTTACCATTGAAGCCAAAGCTACTCTCAAAGCTCGTAAATTGACTGTTGCTGCGCAAATTGCCCGATTGGGTAATGAGCAAGCCGGCGATATTGTTATCTATGCCGCTGTTTTAAGCCAGGTTTCCGGCAGCATCCGCTCTATTGTTAAAACCTTTGTGACTGTAGATGCTTTTGAAAAAATTAATAACGGTGAGATAAAATCCGTAAATCGTGAGATTGATATACCAGGCGGATGGAATACCGATGATCTCCAGGTTGTAGTCTTTGTTCAGAATTCGCGTGACCTGTATATATATCAAACTGTTAAACTAGGCATAAATTAGAGTATAATTATGTATCCAGTAAAAATAAAGCAGAGTCTGTTTTGTTTGCTCATCGCTTTGTCGGCGTTTTCTTGTGGAGTGGTGGAAAAATTAAACAACCGAACGCCGGTTATCAAAGAAATAAAAGCGGATCAGCAAACAGTAATGGTTGGTGATACAGTAACTGTAAATGTCGTTGCCTCGGACCCGGATAAAGATGAACTGACCTATTCCTGGAATTCTGATGGAGGCATTTTTATCAACCGTGATCGCTCCACAGTGCAATGGATCGCGCCAACCCGCCAGGATGATTTTACGATTGATGTTACGGTTCGAGATGAAAACGGCGGCGAAGCATACGACAGCATTACTATTACTGTTTTGGCAGATACCCGACCTGAAGTGCGTATCACCAGTCTGATTGACGGACAATATATTCCAGCCCTGAACAATGTGGAAATTTTGGTTCAGGCGGAGCCGGTTGCTTATATTGACAAGGTAGAATTTTATATTAACGGGCAATTGCTTGGTATAGACACAACCCCGCCCACTTTTTCCTGTTCCTGGTCGTTGACAAATTATTCAGGGAATGTGGGAATTAAAGCAACTGCATTTCGTTCCACACCGCGGCCTTCACAGGCGTCCGATTCGTTAACTGTATCCATTCAGGGAGTTATTCCAATACCATAATATGACCAAAAACGAAAAGAAAAAAAAATTAAAAGGGGTTATAAAAAGCGATATTATTGATCATGCACGCAAGGTAATGCAAATTGAATGTTCCGCCATCGAAGCCTTGATTGACCGCATTGGCCAGGAATTTGTTGATGCTGTGCATATCATTCTTGAAAGTAAGGGCAGAGTTATTGTTACCGGTATGGGAAAATCCGGAATTGTGGCTCGCAAAATTGCCGCTACCCTGACAAGTACAGGAACATCGGCCATTTTTTTACATCCTGCAGAAGGCATGCACGGCGATTTGGGAATGGTGTTAAAGAATGATGTGGTTATTTGCATTTCCAAAAGCGGCAATACTGAAGAGCTGAGTTTGCTTTTTCCGGTTTTTAAAAAGATCGGGGTCAAAATTATTACAATGACCGGCAATTTACGTTCGGCGTTGGCTGAGCGCAGCGATGTTGTTCTGGATGTCAGCGTCCAGGAAGAAGCATGCCCCAATGATCTGGCGCCCACTGCCAGCACAACCGCTGCCATGGCAATGGGTGATGCTTTGGCTGTTGCATTGTTGCAAAAACGCCACTTTAACCGCGAGGACTTTGCTTTTTTACATCCCGGCGGGTCACTTGGCAGAAAATTGATCAAAACCGAAGAGATCATGTTTAGCGGCGATAAAGTGCCCAAAGTTCATTATATGGCATCGGTGCAAAGCGTAATTCTGGAAATAACTAAAAAAAGATTTGGCGGCACATGTGTCATTGATGATGACGGCAAATTGGTTGGCATAATTACCGATGGCGACTTGAGGCGTTGTATGCAAAACCCCCGTGAATTTGATAATTTATGCGCCCGCGATATTATGAACACCAGTCCCAAATGTACTCAGGTCGGGTGTATGGCTTCAGAAGCGCGCCAGATCATGGAAAATTTTAATATAATGCAGATAGCAGTTGTCGATGAAGAGCATTATCCGGTGGGTATGATTCACCTGCATGATTTGCTTGAAGCAGGAATAGAGCTTGTCAAATGAACAAGAAAACCCGGAAAAAAATCAAGAACTGGCTTATTTATATTGCTGTTTTGTTTATGGTAAAATTACTGCGCACCTTGTCGCGGTTTTCTGCTATAAAACTATTGCGGTTTTCAGGATCGTTGGCATACCATTTGGCCAGGCATGAACGCGAAAAAACCATTCGGCATTTAACCTGGGCTTTTGGCACAACCCTCACCCCGGTAGAGATTGAAAACCTGGCAAAAAAAGTGTTTCAACATTTTAGCGCCAGCGCCGCTGATGCGATCCGATTGCCGGTTTTGCTGAAACAGGGACTGGATACTGTGATAGCGGAAGGCAGTACCACTATTTTGGACGAATTGATGCAAGCCAAACAGGGGGCAATTTTGCTCACCGGGCATTTTGGCAACTGGGAATTACTGGGCGCTTACCTGGCGCAAAAGGGGTATCCGTTAAAAGTGGTCGGCACCTCGGCTTATGATAAAAGGCTGGATAAAATGATTGTGGAGACCCGCAACCTGGCCGGTTACGAAAATATCGCCCGCGGCAAAGGCACGCGGGAAATTATCCGCCACCTGCGCAATAACGGTTTTTTGGGTATTCTCATCGACCAGGATACCAAAGTTGAAGGCGAGTTTGTATCTTTTTTTGGGCGGCCTGCTCATACTGCCACCGGGCCTGTAATTTTGGCTGAAAAGTTTGTCGTGCCGGTTATTCCTATATTTATGCCATTGTTCCCTGATTTTAAATATAGAATTATTATCGGCGATAAAATTGTTTTACAAAATACCGGTAACCCTTTAGCGGATACCATTGCCAACACGCAAAAATGTTCAGACGCTTATCAAAACATTATTAACCGTTTTCCTGAACAATGGGTATGGATGCATGAACGCTGGAAAAAAAAGCCGCAAGATCTTATGTCGGGTGAGCAATGAGAAAAAGTAGAAAAATTTGTGTTATAGTGTTTCTGGCTCTAATTTTATGTGCCGGCTGTACAAGAAAAGAGAATGCAATCACCCCGGTTAGTAACCGGGAAACGCCCGATCAGGAAATGTGGAACTTTGACGTTAAAGTTACCAACAAGGGCAAGCTGGAGGCTCATTTAAAAGCCGGGCACATGTTATTCTTTTCTGCCCAAAATCAATCATTTTTGAATGAAGGGGTTCTGGTTGATTTTTTTGATAATGAAGGAAAAACCGTTTCCACATTGACATCCGACAGCGGCATGTTTAATGACAAAGTGCAGAATGTAAAGGCCATTAAAAATGTTGTGGTCGAATCGGACAGTGGGGTTACGCTGTATACAGAAGAATTATCTTTTGATCAAAACCGGGAAAAAATATTTACAGATAAAGCGGTGAAAATTACCACCACACAAGGCGACACTTTTCATGGAATCGGTTTTGAATCCGACCCGCAATTAAAGTTTTGGAAAATAAACAAGTTTCATGGTATTGCCCACAGGGGTTTCGATTTATCCACCGAGCAGCTAAAAAAGACCCAAAAGGATAGTTCCGTTGACGCACCCGCACCTCCGGACAGCCTGGCAGCGCCGGATACAATGGCAGTGAAGCATGGCGCCATCAAGTAAAAAGATGAAAAGCGGAACATATTTTACTATATGTTTTTTAATGTTTTTTGTTTATATTTCCAGTTCACAGGAAAAGCCAGTTGAAAGACTGATCCTGGATAACGCTGACCTGGCAAGTGGTGAAATGACCGACGGGAATCAACGGACGCTGATTCTAACCGGGAACGTGCAGTTTCATCAGGGGGAGGCTGTATTAAAATGTGATAAAGCTTTACAGTTTGTTGATCAGGAACGGACTCTGCTAACCGGCAATGTTTCGATTATTGAAAAGTCGAAGCAAATGTATGGCGATACAATTGATTATAATGAAAAAACACAATTCGCCATTGCGCGGGGGCATGTAAAGATGGTTGATTCAACCAAAACCCTGACCGGAGATTTTTTAAAATATTACCAGGATCAGGAAAAGGTCATTGTTGATTCAAATGTAACGTTATTTGACAATAGCGAATTTAGCTCGCTTGCCGGCAGACATGCCGAGTATTATCGTAATACCGGCTATGCACAGGTTACCGGTCAACCGGTTTTTACCCAAACAGATACATCCAGCAATCTAACGCTGACCATTCGCGGTGTACTAATGGAAATGTTTCATGATGGCGATAGTATCAAGGTAGACGACCAGGTACACATAACCCGTGGAGAAATGAATGCCAAATGCGGCAAGTTGTTGTATATAAAAAAAGATGAACTGGTTATTCTGGATGAAGCGCCTTATGCGTTTCAGAAAAATGATCATATTACCGGCTCGCAAATTGAGCTGAAACTGGTAAAAAACAAGGTTAAACGGATCAGAGTAAACAAGGATGCCATTGTGGTCTCCCGAGTCGATTCGCTTATTCAAACCAACATCCCTTATGATTTATTGACAGGTGAGGAGATTTGGGTCGAAATTAAAAACGATGAAATTGATAGCGTGCTGGTTAAAGGCCGCGCTACCAGTTATTATCATATTATTGAAAAACAGCAAGAAAAAGGGATTAACAAGATTTTGTGTGATGAGTTGCTGATGGTTTTTGCACAGGGAAAAGTAACCCATGTAACCGGTTCCAGCGCTCCCGGTATGTCCACCGGTGTTTTTTTTCCGCCAGCCGGCAGGGAAAAAATTGAAGGAGAATTAAAAGAGGTTTTAATGAAAATGCAAAAAAACATCGAGGCTAAACAGTTCCCTGCCTTGCAAATTGGTTTACCAGCTTTGGAACAATAGAACTGATGAGCAATAAGACAATATTAAAATGTGTTGACCTTGTAAAGATCTATGGCAAACGCCGGGTTGTGAATAAAGTCAGTATTACGATCGAGGAAGGAGAAATCGTCGGTCTGCTTGGACCAAATGGCGCCGGCAAGACGACTACTTTTTATATGATCGTCGGTATGATACGCCCCAAAGACGGACGTATATATCTTGCGGAACAGGACATAACCCGTCAGCCGATGTATCAGCGCGCCCGATTGGGAATTTCATATCTTCCCCAGGAAGCTTCGGTTTTTCGGCAATTGACCGTAGAACAAAATTTGCTGGCAATTTTGGAAACCATGCCCATGACCGCAGCAGAACGAAAACACCGGGCGATGGAGTTGATGAATGAATTGGGGGTAGAGCATCTGGCAAAAAACAAGGCTTATACCCTTTCCGGAGGAGAACGCAGAAGAGTTGAAATTTCACGTTCTCTGGTGACCAACCCGCATTTTATCTTGCTGGATGAACCGTTTGCCGGCGTCGATCCGATTGCTGTGCAGGATATTCAAAATATCGTAGCCAGTTTAAAAAAGAAAGGAATTGGTGTTCTGATTACCGACCACAATGTTCATGAAACCCTTTCGATTACCGACCGCGCTTATTTATTATTTGAAGGGAACGTTTTAAAATCGGGAACCGCAGATTTTCTGGCAAATGATGAAGAAGCGAAAAAATTCTATCTTGGAGATAGTTTTAAACTGGATCGTTGAATTTTTAAAATATTATTTGTAAATTCAATGTTTAAGAAAGAGTAACTAGTTAACTGAATTATTGATCCAATAAAAGCAGATGAGAATTTGAAAAATAACACCTGGAAAATTTAGTAATGGTACGATTAGGACAACATCTAAGTCTGCAAATGAAGCAATCTCCTCAACAGGTTTTGCTTTCATCCCTGTTGCAATTGCCGATTATCAGTTTAGAGCAGAGAATTCGCACAGAACTGGAGCTTAATCCCTTGCTTGAAATTGATATGAATCAGGAAATCGATCAGGATCTGGATGACGAGGACGCAGAAATTGAGATTCAGCCCGATAAGGAAGAGAGTAACGCTGAAGATGAAGTGCTGGAAAACTCCCAGGAAGATATAGACTGGGAAGAAATATTAAATGACCAGGAAGGTTTTGAAATTCGTGTTCCCAGAGAAAAAGACACCGAAGAGTTTGATCGCCCTGAAGTATTCAAGGAAACGTTAACCGATCACCTTTTCAGCCAGTTGAATATGACCAAATTATCACCCGCTGAAATTGTGATAGGCGAGTATATTATCTGGAACATTAATAATGTCGGTTATCTGACAGTGGATGTGGATACAATTGCTGAAAATCTTGAAGAAGAAGAGGGTGCGGAATCTGTTGAACAGGTTTTAGCTGAAATACAAAAATTCGATCCACCTGGAATTGGCGCCAGGAACTTGCAGGAATGTTTGCTCATTCAGTTGTTGCAGCAAAAGCCTGTTAATGAACTTGCCGTTAAAATGATACGCGATTATTTTGAAGATTTTAAAAATAAAAGATTTGAAAAACTTGCCAAAGACCTGGAAATATCCATGGATGATATTAAAAAAGTCATTGAGCAAATTATCAAATTAAACCCCAAGCCCGGCGAAGGCTACCTGAGTTACGATAATAACTATATTGTGCCGGATATTGAGGTGCGCAAGGAAGATGGCGAGTTTAAAATATCAATGCACGACTGGAATATTCCGCATCTGCGTATAAATAATGAATATCGCAAAATGATGCTGGACAGAAAAAAGTCGAACAAGGAAACGCGCGATTTTATCCGGCAGCGGCTTGAATCGGCTCGTTGGCTCATCAATTCCATCCATCAGCGTCGTGCTACAATTATTCGCACCATGGAAGCTATTATTGAAAAACAACACGATTTTTTCGAGTTTGGCCCGGAATATTTAAAACCTATGATCCTGAAAGATATTGCCGAAGAGATCAATATGGATATTTCTACCATTAGCCGGGTTACCAACGGTAAATATGTGCAAACCGAATGGGGTGTGTTTGAACTGAAAGCATTTTTTAGTGAAAAATACACAACGGATGAAGGCGAGGACGTTTCCAATAAAAAAATTAAAGCATTGATCAAAACGATTATTGAAAAAGAACCCGCCAACCGGCCATATAATGATCAAAAGATTTCTGTAATGTTAAAGGCCAAGGGGTACCCGGTAGCCAGAAGGACTGTAGCCAAGTATCGTGAACAGATGTCGATACCGGTTTCAAGATTAAGAAGGAAAATATAATTTGCAACAACAACGCCTGGAATATAACGGGAATATCCATGCCACAACTGTATTAGGGTTAATATACAAGGGAAAAGCCGTCCTGGCCGGAGATGGACAGGTAACATACGGTGACATGATTTTAAAAGCCAAAGCGCGCAAGGTTAGAAAATTATACGATGAAAATGTGCTGGCCGGTTTTGCCGGTACAGCCGCCGACGCCTTTACATTGTTTGAACGTTTTGAAAGTAAACTGGAAGAGTTTAACGGCAACCTGGGCCGTTCGGCAGTAGAATTAGCCAAAGATTGGCGGCTGGATCGGTATTTGCGCCGCCTGGACGCCCAGTTGACGGTTTTGGATCGTGAACGGATCTTTTTAATTTCCGGAACCGGCGATGTGATTGAACCCGATGATAATATTGTGGCTATCGGTTCCGGTGGCCCGTTTGCGCTCGTGGCTGCCCGTGCTTTGATCAAGCATTCCAACCTGGATGCTGTTCATATTGCAAAAACGGCAATGCAATTAACTTCCGAAATCTGCATATTTACCAATGATCACCTGTCTATCGAAGTTCTTGATAAAAAATAATTTTTCTGCTATTAAAGAAATACCCTTGTGCGCCGATGGTGAATTAAAAATTCGTTGCGACGCCGGGATGATCAGCATGGAATGATAAAATGCAAATGACTCCGCGTGATATAGTTAAACATCTCGATAAATATATAATCGGACAAAAAGACGCCAAAAAATCAGTAGCAATTGCTTTACGAAATCGCTGGCGCCGGCAGCAGGTTCCCGATGAACTGCGGGAAGAAATAATGCCGAATAATATTATTCTGATTGGACCAACCGGTGTAGGCAAGACCGAATTGGCGCGCCGCCTGGCTAAACTCGATAATGCTCCGTTTATCAAAGTTGAAGCAACCAAGTTTACCGAAGTGGGGTATGTGGGGCGCGATGTTGAATCAATAATCCGCGACCTTGTTGACCAGGCTGTAAATATTGTGCGTAGTGAAAATATTGCCAGGTTTCAAAAAAAAGCGCACGAGTTGGCTATTGAAAATCTGCTTGATCTTTTATTGCCCAAGCCACCAATGCCGAACAATGAAGAGCACGCCGCCGGGGAAGAAGTGATGCCGAATGAAAAATGGCAGCGCTCCCGGCAAAAGCTGCACAACCAGTTGCTGGAAGGGAAATTAAATGAACGGCTGGTGGAAATTGATGTTCCGGGAGAGCAATCTCCGTTAATGCAAATTATTTCTCCAGTCGGGATCGAGGAGATGGGTCTAAATATTCAGGATATTCTGGGCCCCATGATGCCGCAGAAAATGAAAAAGCGTAAAATGAAAATTGAAGAAGCGCTCATTTACCTGCAACAGGATGAAATCAATAAACTGATCGACATGGAAGAAGTGATCCGCGAAGCCATCCGCCGGGTAGAAGAGACCGGCATAGTTTTTCTGGATGAAATTGACAAGATCACCGGAGAGGATAACGGCTCTGGAATGGACGTATCCCGCGAGGGCGTGCAGCGAGATCTGCTGCCGGTCATTGAGGGAACCAATGTTTTGACCAAATATGGAATGGTCAGATCCGACCATGTGTTGTTTATTGCTTCCGGCGCTTTTCATGTTTCCAAACCTTCCGATCTGATCCCGGAATTGCAGGGCCGTTTCCCTATTCGTGTGGAACTGCATAGCCTGAGCGTTGAAGATTTTGAAAGAATTTTAACCGAACCGAAAAATGCGCTTATCAAACAATATACTGCCCTGATATCCACCGAAGGCGTTAAAGTTACCTTTACCCGTGGTGCGATCAAAGAGATCGCCCGGATCGCTTTTGACGTCAACCAGCAGGCGGAAAATATCGGCGCCCGGCGCTTGCATACAATAATGAGCCTGCTGCTGGAAGATTACCTGTTCGAGTTACCCGCTGCGGAAATGAAATCCATCCGTGTCGACCAAAAAACTGTATTAAATAAATTACAACAAGTCATTCAAAACGAAGATCTAAGTCAATATATTTTGTAACAGAGAGGACTGCCATGAAAAAAGATTTTTTAATGATCACTGATTTTTCATCGGATGAAATCCATGACCTGTTCAACCTGGCTGCCGAACTGAAAAAAAAGACAAAGCAGGGAATTGAACATCATCTGTTAAAGGGTAAAACTTTGGCCATGCTGTTTCAAAAACCTTCTACCCGAACACGGGTTTCTTTTGAAGTGGGCATGTACCAGTTAGGCGGCCATGCGTTGTACCTTAGCCCTGCAGAAGTTGGCCTGGGAAAGCGTGAATCGACCGCCGATGTGGCGCAAGTGCTGTCGCGCTTTAATGACGGTATTATGGCGCGGGTGTTTGGACATGATATTGTTGCCGGTTTGGCGCAATATGCCAGCGTGCCGGTGATCAACGGCTTGTCCGATTTAACTCATCCCTGCCAGATATTGGGCGATATGTTGACCGTGCTGGAGCATAAAGGCAGAATGACGGATTTAAAAATAGCCTATGTAGGCGACGGTAATAATGTGGTCAATTCCTGGATCAACATGGCAGCCAGAGCGCCCTTTACCCTGTCGTTGGGCTGCCCCACAGGGTACGAACCGGATGCCGGGTTGCTGACGAATGCCAGAAAGCAGGGTCTGAGTACAATAACGGTAACATCTGATCCGGTTGAAGCCGTTAAAAACGCCGATGTAGTTTATACGGATGTTTGGGCGAGTATGGGGCAGGAAGAAGAAGCGGAAGCGCGCAAAAAGATCTTTATGCCCTTCCAGGTAAACAGCAAACTACTAAGTTATGCAAGTAAGGATTGCATTGTCCTCCATTGTTTGCCGGCGCATCGCGGTGATGAAATTACCGATGAAGTGATGGATGGCCCGCATTCGGTGGTGTTCGATGAAGCGGAAAACCGTTTACATATACAAAAAGCGATCATGGTAAAACTTTTAGCGCGCTAGCAGGAAAGGAAAAGAACTTGGCCATTGAGATCAAACAGTATTCGGAACAGGAGCGCCCTGTCTGGGAAAATTTTGTGGTTACGGCCAATAACGGCACGATGTTTCACGAGCGTAAATTTTTAGGGTATCATCCGCCGGAACGTTTCCGGGATCATTCCTTGATGTTTTATAAAGAAGGCAAATTAACGGCTTTACTGCCGGCTGTCGATTTTGTGGTTGATAACCGCCGGGTATTGCTGTCCCATCGCGGCGCATCTTATGGCGGCTTTGTCTGCAAAGACGATCTGGCGATCAAGGACGCATTTGAACTGGTGACCACACTGATCCGTTACGCCAAAGACGCAGCTTTTGACGCCATCGATTTGACGCCGCCGCCGCAGGTTTATTTGCGCCGCCCCTGTAATTATATAGATTTTGCCCTGGTACAAAATGGCTTTGGGTACCGCAAACGAGAGATATCCAGCGTCATTCCCCTGGATTTTACCAGGGACAATATTCTCAATACTTTTAACGAAGGCTCGCGCCGGGCCGTACGCCGCGCTATGAAATTGGGCACGGTTGTTCGGGAATCGGATGACTATGCCGCTTTTTATAAAATTCTGGAAAAAAACCTGCGCCTGCGCCATAACGTATCGCCAACCCATACTCTTGATGAATTATTGAAACTCAAAGCCATGTACCCGGAACGGATTAAATTGTTTGGCGCGTTTCATGAGCAGACGATGGTTGCCGGTGTGGTGATGTTTATTTGCAATCCACGCGTTGTGCTGGCTTTTTATATCAGCCATAATGAGGATTTTCAGCAATACCGCGGCGTCAATATTCTGTTTCACGATATTATAGACTGGGGCATTGCCGGCGGTTATGGTTTTTTGGACTTTGGCATTTTCACAGTCAATGAAGACCCCAACTGGGGCCTGGCGCGTTTTAAAGAAAGCTTTGGCGCCCAGGGTATTTTCCGCGACAGTATGAGGTTGTTTTTATAGGTTCTATGTAGTTTATGATAGGTAATTTTACCGATTACCCGATTGTTTATAAAGTACAAGAGGTAAAAGGAACAATAGTTGCATTTACAGATATTATAAAAAAAAGGATTCTATATACTTTTCTGTGGGTAATTATTTCGATAGAACCATTGTAAAAAGTATAAAAGGCTCAATTTGAACACATTGTATCAAGTTCTTTTTACATATAAAAGACGTGGAAAGGTTTTATTCTTTTTCCCCTCTGCGTCCTCCGTGTCCTCTGCGGTTTCATTCTTATATTTTACCGCTGAGGACGCAAAGAACGCTGAGGAAAAATATTAAAGTAATTGTGAGTATGGACTTGTTGAGTTGTTTTTCTTTTATAAGTTTATGATTTAAGATGGTTTATATGGATGATAGACAGAATTTTAGCTTTAAGCACAAGTTTAATTACAATTAATCTAAAACAATGAAAATTTACATTGATCAGGTCTTTAAAACCGATTTGACTGTATTCATGTTTTTATAAAAATAGTGTTAGAATTACCCGCTTGACAAAATATAACGCCTTTATATTACTGTGGTTGGCTTTTGGAAATTGAAGACTTGAAAATATTACACATAGCGCCTACCAACACCTCCGGTGTTCCGGGGCAGTTTGTCGCCGCCGAACAGCATCTTGGTTATTATAGCCGCATGGTGACCTTGTTCCGCGATCCGCGCCGCTACCAGGATGATATTTGCCTCAACCTGCCGTTCATTGATTTTTCCGGCACCAAACTGTTAAAAAAACTGGTTTCCAACCCGGCAAAGATAACTGTCGATAACATTAGCAAGGTTCCCGAATCTATTCCTGTTACCTGGGAACCGCATTCTGCCGCTGAACGTTTGCTGGTAAATTTTCGGGATTGGCTGTGGCAGTTCACTGTTGAAAAAGCCATTCGCAAATATAAACTTGATACTTTTGATGTATATCAACTGGACGGCGGCCTGGATTTTTACCGCCATGCCGGTTTTATTAAAAGAATAAAAGCCGCCGGTAAAAAAATTATTTGTTGCTATACCGGCAGCGATCTGCGCACTCGCGGGGTTATTCCCGCTATCGATCAACTGTCCGACCTTAATGTTACTGTCGAATTCGATCATATCAAATTACACCCCAATATTCACCATGTATTTTTTCCATTCAATGTCGGGCGTTTTCGTGTCATTCCGCAAAACAATGCCAAATTACGCATCGGTCATGCACCCACCAACCGCAAGGCCAAAGGCAGCGATATTATTATTCCGATTATTAAAGAACTGGCGCGGGAAAATGCCAACGTGGAAGCGGTGATCATTCAAAATTTACCTTATTCACTGGCGATTGACACCAAGCAAACCTGCGATATTTTTGTAGACCAGATTGGCGATCTGGGTTATGGCATTAATTCCCTGGAATCGCTGGCAATGGGCATACCCACCTGTTCATGCCTGGCGCCCGGTTTTGCAGAGTTGCATCCCGATCATCCATTTGTGGTTGTTGACGCTGAAAATTTGAAAACCCAATTGCAGCGGTTAATTGACAATGCGGATCTGCGCCGGGACCTCGGCGCCAGGGGCCGCGAGTGGGTTTACCAGAACCACGATTCCGAACAAATAGTAAAACAAATTCACCAACTCGCCGGTATTGTTTGATGCGGATCCTTTTTATCAATAGTATTCAAATGTTTGCCGGAGGCGAAGTGTGGATGCTGCGTACCCTGGATGGACTGCGCAAGCGCGGGCACAAGGTTTTTCTCATCTGTCGCCCCGGTACAGAACTGGAACAACGCGCCCGCCGGCAGGATTTTAACGTGACGACTTTTACTATGAAGAACGATTTCAATCCGCTGGCTATTTATCATACCTGCAAGTTTATCCGTAAACACCATATACAGATCATGTTGACCAATATGGATCGTGAATTGCGGTTTGGCAGCATAGCCGCCAAACTGGCCGGGCATTGCGCAGTCATTCCCCGGCGCGGCATCGATTTTCCGTTGAAAAATAAAATTCAATACCGGCTTACCTGGGAGACTCTGGCTGATTTTGTCATTGCCAATTCAATAGCGACCCGCCAGGCGCTGCTGCGTAACGCTCCCTGGTTAAACGCAGAAAAAGTTCGTGTTATCTATAATGGCATCGATCCAGCGCCGTTCATGTCGCCTGCTGCGCAGGATCTGCGCGCCGGGTGGACGACTGATCCGGAGGCGAAAATTATCGGCTTTGCGGGACAATTGGATGAGCGCAAGGGTATTCACGATTTACTGCCGGCGTTTAAACAGGCAGCGGATCAATGGCCCAAAATTCACCTGGTATTGGCAGGTGAAGGCGCCCTGCGGCAGCATATAGAGATTTTTAGACGCGATAACGGGCTTGAAGGCCGTATCCATTTGCCCGGATTTACAAGTCCAATTGATGATTTTATGAAAGCGATTGATTACCTGGCGCTGCCCTCGTTGTGGGAAGGTTTTGGTATTGTGCTTATTGAAGCAATGGCGGCGGGTAAACCGGTTGTTACCACAAATGTCAGTTCCATGCCGGAGATTGTGCGGCATAATGAAACCGGCCTGGTTGTGCCGGTGCAAAATGCCGCTGCGTTAGCTGCTGCCTTTACGGCATTGTTGCAAGATCCGCAACAAGCGGCCAGGTGGGGAGTAAACGGCCGGCAAAGAGTGTTGAAAATGTTTACAATCGACAGAATGCTTGATGAACTTGAAGACTTGTTCGGGCTTGCTGTGCGGAACAACAATTAGCTCGCAGTAATATGAGTAACTGGCATAAAATAGAGCAAATTTTTAAACAAAAGCTGCTGCGCTTTTTAGAAAAAGTTGTGGGTGTGCAACAGCTAACCCCCGCAGATATCGATCACAATTCTATTAAAAAAATACTGGTTATCCGCCAGCATGACCAATTGGGTGATTTTCTGCTGTCAACGCCGGTTTTCCGGGCGCTGCGCAGCAGGTATCCGCAAGCGGAAATTGCAGTGGTCGCCCGCAAGTATACAACCGCTGTGGCTTTGCATAATTGTTATATCAATAAAGTGATTACGTTTTATGAACATGGGCGGGACTGGAATTTAGCCCGCTTACGCACGCTGTTGGGAGAATTACGGGCCGGTTACGATCTGACAGTTGTGCTAAATACCGTTTCGCATTCATTAACCAGCGATTTGCTGGCCTGGATTTCGCGGGCGCCATATATTCTCGGTTCGGAACATTTACAGTTTAAAGGAACAAGCCGCAACTTTTTTTACCATTTATGTGCGCCATATTTTGACGGAGAAAAAAGTCAGAGCGCACGCAATGTTGATATTGTTCGTTATATTGGTGCAAACACCGATGATCTGACAGAACTCATTACCCTGACGTCGGCTGAACAGGAATGGGCAATCGGTCAATTACGGGAACTGGGATGGAACGGCCGGCAAAAAATTTTGGCTATTCATCCTGGCGCCGGCAAACTCGGCAACCGCTGGCCGGTAAACAATTTTATTCAAGCCGGCAATAGCCTGGCAATAAAGTATGATATGCTTGTTGCGCTTGCCTGGGGGCCGGCTGAAGCGGATTTGGGCAAACAATTGTGCGCCGGGCTAACATGCCCTTATATTATTATTAATAATCAAAATATCAGAAAAATTGCCGCTTTGTTTGCACAGGCAAGTTTATTTTTATGTAATGATACCGGGGTGTTGCACGTTGCTGCTGCGGCAGGAACGCCGCTAGTAGCAGTTTTTGGACCTACTAATCCCGCAGAATGGAAGCCGATTGGGGAACAATTTGCTGCTGTACGTGGTTCTACAAATTATTGCAGCGATGTTCAGCCCGAGCAGGTAACTGCTCTGGCAGATATGTTTTTATTACAAAAATGACTTGATTTTTACAATAATATTTACTAATAGCATTTGTGAACCGAAAAAACTGTTTTTTTTTGTAGAACCTGAAAATAATGCTTGCATATTTAATAACCATTTGGTATTTTTCCGCCGCACAAAAAGTGTTGTATGAATCTAAAACAAATGAGGAAATTATGGGTAACGATTCTAACATTATTGATGATTTTATTGAGGAATCCTATTCTGACCCTGAAAGCGAAGAAGAGGATATTGTTGACGATGAAGCAGTAGACGAAGATTGGGAAGATGTCCCGGAAAAGGAAGAAGTTCTCGATGATTTGGAAGAAGTAGAAGAAGAAGAGGAAGCTGACGACTGGGACGAAGAGTACTGGGAAGATGAAGAAGACTGGGAAGATGATGATGATGACTGGGATGAAGATGATGAAGATTGGATAGACGGAGCGCCTTCCTGGGAGGGTGATAATGAGTGGGAATGATTTCCCGTTCATTACTGTTTTACATCCTGCTTTGAGTAATTTTCGATGAATGACGCTTTCCCGGCTGGAGACCGCTTGTACCCGATTTCACCACGATTGGGTGTTGGAGTTGTGGTTTTTAATGGCGACAGGTTTTTACTGATAAAGCGCGACCAGGAGCCGGCCAAGGGAATTTGGACAGTACCTGGAGGCCTGGTAGAACTGGGAGAAACGCTTGCAGCAGCAGCTAACCGGGAAGTATCTGAGGAATGCGGAATAAATATAAAGTTACTGGATTGTATTGATTATTTTGAATTTATTGAGAAAGAAGCATCCAGTCAAATAAAGTATCATTATGTTGTAGTTGAATTTTTTGCATTGTATACGGGCGGGCAATTGCAAGCGGCTTCGGACGCCGGGCAGGCCCGCTGGTTTTTAAGGAATGAATTAAATACTGTTAATACAACGGAAAAGACAATTGCTCTGGTTGACAAGGCATTTGCCAGATATAAATCTTTTTGATCTCAACAGATTTGATTATTAAAATCGAGACGGAATTTTTTTAAGAAACAATTGTTTTTTATAATGAATTTTATAATATGCCATTGCAGATTGAACGTGGTTGCAACACAATGCTATCTTGTTGAACATTCAAGTATTATCCATGACTAGTTTTTTTTAGTCGAACAAGATTCATCGTTTTTGGTCAAGTTGTTATAGTAAAGTCTTGAGACTTTATAATTAAGGTTGAATAGCAAGCTGTTAGCTCGGAATGGTATAATTGCTCCGGGCTTTTTTTATAAAAACCGGATTAGCCGGAAATGCAAATGATGGATACAAACAACCTGGCGTTTCCGGTGACAAAAGGCGTGAAAAAAACTAACAGAATATTAATTATCAAGCTACGCGCAATTGGCGATGTAATCTTGTCGACCATTGTGATTAATAATTTACGCTCGGCTTTTCCCGATGCGTGGATTGATTTTTTAACGGAAGATTATTGCTCAGGCGTCATCGCCGGAAATCCCCGTATTGATGAACTGTTGGTATTACACAAAAAAAGCAATCGTTCATTACCGTGGTGGCGGCGTTTGCAAAAAGATATTAGTTTTTTAGCAGATGTGAAAAAGAGGCGTTATGACCTGGTGTTTGATTTTTTTGGCAATCCGCGCAGCGCGTTGTTAACATTTATCAGCGGCGCCTCCAGGCGAGTGGGTTATAATTATCGTATCCGGCGGCTGGCATATACAACTGTGGTTGCTTCGCGGGCAAACCAAGTGCATGAAGCGATTTGGCATCTGGACGCCTTGCAGGCAGTGAATGTTCCAATTATTTCGCAGTGCCTGGATTTCCATATTGATAGCAGTCAATATTTGTTTGCGTGCGAGTTTCTAAAAGGCGCACAATTATTCGGGCAGCGTTTGGTTGCCTTGAATTTTTCCGGAGGCTGGCCGGCCAAAAGATGGCCCCTTGCCCGGTTTGCAGAAATTGCCGAACGAATTACAGAGCAGTATAAAGCCAAAGTTTTGGTGTTGTGGGGGCCCGGCGAAAAACAGGAAGCAGAAGAATTGCAAAAATTGTCCGCTGTACCGCTAACTCTGATCCCGGAAGCTGATTTGCAGCAACTGGGGGCAATTTTGACCAATATGCAGTTACTGGTAACTACAGATTCCGGTCCAATGCACCTGGCCGCAGCCGTCAATACACCGTGTGTTGCCCTTTTTGGCCCGACGAATTATAAATTACAAGGTCCGTTTGGCGATTGCCATGAAATTGTCGCCAAAACAGACCTGGATTGCCTTGGCTGTAACCGGCTTGATTGTGATCATAACAGTTGCATGAACGCTCTCACAGTGGATATGGTGTTTGCCGCTGTTAACCGGTGCGTTACCAGGAATAACCTGTTTAAAGACGATAAAAATGTCTAAATTATCTGTAGCCATTGTTACTCTGAACAATGAAAAAACGATTCAGGATTGTTTATCCAGCGTCTCTTTTGCCGATGAAATTATTATTGTTGATGGTGAGAGCAGCGACCGGACAATTGTACTGTGTCACCCGTTTACCGAGAAAATTCTGGTAAGGCCTTTTGTTGATTATGCCAGCCAGGTGCAATATGCCCTGCAAAATTGTCACAATGAGTGGGTATTGGTATTGTTTGCCGATGAACGGGTGCGCCCCGAACTGGCAACTGAAATTACCGATTTAATGACCCGTCCTGTTAATGTGGAAGGTTTTTTCATTGCCCGTCGCTCTTATTTTATGAACAAGTGGATCCGTTTTTGCGGAATGTATCCGGATTATCGTTTACGTCTGGCCCGCCGCGATGCTGTACAGGCAGGAGGCACCAGAACGCAGGGAATTTTACATTGCAACGGCAGCGCCGGAAAGTTACGTTATGATCTGGATTTTAATGCTTATCCAACCCTGTTTGATAGTATAGCTGCTATGAACCGCAGGACCACCCGTGAAGCCAGGGTGATGGCCGCGGCAACACGGGTGAACTGTTGTCATTTTATTTTTCCACCTTTGGCTATTTTTTTAAAAAAGTATATCATACAACAGGGATTTCGCGCGGGAGGACGTGGTTTTCTGCTGAGCTGGTATTTTTCTTTTCATAAAATGGTAGTCTATATGAAAACCTGGCTTTTACAGCATCCTCTTTTGCCAGGGGCAGGAGGCAGCCGGTGAGTAAAATTTCTGTAATACTGATAACTCTGAATGAGGAACGCAACATAGGCGCTTGTTTAGCAAGCGTGCAATGGGCAGACGAAGTGATCGTAGTCGATTCGCAGAGCCAGGATCGCACGGTAGAAATAGCCCGCCGTTTTACCGACAAGGTGTTTGTGGTGGAATGGGAAGGATTTTCCGAAAATAAAAATTTTGCCCTGCAGCATGTTACCTCCGATTGGGTGCTATGGATTGATGCCGATGAGCGGGTGACGCCCGAACTGGCTACAGAAATAAGACAGGTGATTGAAAAGGAACCTGTGCAAAATGGTTACGAATGCGGGCGACGGGCATATTTCCTGGGCAGATGGATCAAACATTGCGGCTGGTATCCCGGGTATGTGCTGCGCTTGTTCCGAAGAAATGCCGCCTGCTTTAGTAATAACAAAGTGCATGAAGGCCTGGTTTTACAGGGAACTCGTGGCCGGTTGCAGCATGACATGCTTCATTTTACAGATGATTCGCTTGAACATTATTTGTACAAGTTCAACCGCTATACTTCTTTTGCTGCTGAAGAACTTGAAAGTAAGGGGAAAAAGAGCGGATTTGCAAATATTTTATTTAGACCTTTGCATGCTTTCCAAAAAATGTTTATATTAAAGGGTGGATTCCTTGACGGAATTCAGGGTTTTATGTTGTGTATGCTATCTGCCGGTTATGTTTTGATAAAATACGCCAAGTTGTGGGAGCGAACACGGCTGCAACGAGTTACAGGTTATGGAGGTTTCAAGAAATGAATTTTACGATTGAAGAAGTAGACAAGGTAAAAATTTTACGTATTCGTGAAGAACGATTGGATACCAGGATAGCGCCGGATTTAAAAGCACAACTGCTGGTATTGCTCAAGAATACCAGCGATCAACTGCTGATTGATCTTTCAGAGGTAAAATATGTCGATAGCTCAGGCCTGGGCGCTATTTTGCTGGGCTTGCGGCAGGCGCGTGAGTTGAATGCCAGGTATGCCATGTTTGGCGCGCAAAAAAGAGTGCAGAGCCTTATTAATATTGCTCAACTTGGCAATGTACTGATAAACTATACTGATGAAAAAGATGCTTTAAAAAATTTCTAAAAGTTTTGGTATTAGAGTTTACAAAACCTGTTAATAATCCACCAGTTCGTATGAAAAACCTGCATGGGCTATGTAACGGGTATAATATTGATCTTTGTGTGGGGACTGTTTAAAATCTTCATAAATATAGGCGGGCACCCCAAAGAACTGCCGTTTTTCATTATTGGTAAAATCAATTTGCAGGGTAAAACTGTCCGGGTCATAAGTAATTAAAGAGATTTTATTGGTTTTTGTTTTAATTTTGTCCAGAATAAAATTATCCATTTTTTTCTCCGTGCTGCCAAGGGTTGTTCGTTTTTAGCATCTTTTATATTGATTTTTTTCTGGTCTTTTTTACCTGATATTGTTCATTTCATCTCACAAAACAACGTTATTTTCTTTTTTAGTGCAGGATTTTTTTAAATTTTGATCATATAATAAATTATTATGTTCTGTTGTTAAAACCATCCAGCTATTATATTGTTGTTTTTATTCAATTTAAATTTTGTAAAACTGCAAATTGTTTGGTTCAGGGTCGTTTTTTAAAATTATATATCCTTTTTATTAAGCAATTTTTATGCCTGGAGAAACCCCGGCCACCCGCATCATCATTGCAAATATAATAAATTTTTCTATATTTTTCAAGAATTTTTTTATAATCCAGTTTTTTTTAGACGGCATATAGAGTTTTAATATTTCAGTTTGCCCGGTAATGCATTGTTTAAGATACGGCATGCCTTTTATAATCTTTTTAAAAACAAGACAATATAACCATTTTTTTCAATAATTTTCCAATAGAAAATTACCCGGCTGTGCCACACCTGGTCGAAGATGATTTTTTAGAACCGCTATGTTACAAAAGTTTGATACAAAAATGTAATATGTGTTATAAAAAGAAAGCTTAAAAACAAAAATGGGGGGTAAAATGAATCAAGCGATTACCTGTCTGGATTCATTCTATTTGTGGTGAAACAGCGCTCATTGTGCTTGTTGGATATCCAGTCTGAAATTATTTAAAAAAGTTTTTTCCATACAAGTAATTCAGGTTATATAAAGACGGAGAAAGCAGCAGCGAGGTTTCTGGCGTTGGTAATAATTATCGGCAAGATTTCTCGCTGCTCCGGGAAAAAAAGTTTTGAATTTTGAACCGAAATCGGTTGCTTGGGTTTTGACTATTTGTAATACAATAGATAAATTGTGCAGTAAAATAATTATATTGTCTGTTTTAATTGTTTGCAGAATTTTCCGGCAAGCAATGGTTTATCGTCGGCCTGTTCCATTTCCTTTATCAGCCAGCTGCCGATAATAACTCCGTCAGCTATTTGAGCGGCCTGTTGCGCTTGTTCAAGCGATGATATGCCAAACCCGACGGCTATTGGCAATGAGGTCATCCCTTTGAGCGATTGGACTATTTCAGCCAGTTGATTATTATCAACATGCTGGCCGGTGATGCCGTAATGCGAGATGCAGTAAATAAAACCACTGGTAGCTGCGAGAATATTTCTGGTGCGCTCCGTTCCCGGTTCCGGTGACAGCAGGTAGATGAGATTTATATTGTTTTCCCGGCAAAGCTGCTCAAATTCTTCACCCTCTTCAAAGGGCAAATCGGCGACAATCAACCCGTCGCCGCCGGCTGCCTGGTATTCCTGAATAAACGCCGCCAGACCATAATGGAGTATGGTATTGAAATAACCCATCAATACAACCGGGGTATTGTGCGATTGCCTGAATGATTTAACCAGTGCCAGGATGTCCTGCAGATTGACCTTGTTGATCAGCGCCCGCGCAGAAGCGCGCTGTATTACCGGCCCGTCGGCCATGGGGTCGGAAAAGGGAATTCCCAGTTCAATGCAATCCACGCCGTTTTCCGCCAGCGCCTGCATAATGTTCAGAGTGGCGGCCATATTCGGGTCGCCCGCTGTTATATAAAGAATTAATGCCTTTTTATGGTTTTTCTTCAGTTCTGAAAAATGTTTATCCAATCGGTTCATTTTGTTCCTCATTCCTGATAATGTTTGAACTCACAATGTCTTTATCGCCGCGCCCGGAAAGACAGACGAGAATGTTTTGCTTTTTATCCAGTTGTGGCGCCAGTTTCATGGTATGTGCCAGCGCATGAGAGCTTTCCAGCGCCGGGATGATGCCTTCCAGGAGAGCCAGGGTTTTATAAGCCTGCACGGCCTCATCATCTGTAATTGTAACATACTCGGCGCGGCCGGTTTCTTTATACCAGGCGTGTTCCGGGCCAACGCCGGGATAATCCAGGCCCGCCGCCACTGAATGAGTGGGCGCAATTTGGCCGTATTCGTCCTGTAAAAAGTAACTTTTTTTACCGTGAAAAACGCCCTCTTGTCCCCTGCCCAGGGAACAGGAATTATCGCCAACCGCCGGGCCGCGACCGCCAGCCTCCACGCCGATCAGTTTAGCCTTTGTGGAATAAAAGGGGTGAAAAATCCCCATTGAATTACTGCCGCCGCCAACGCAGGCGACTATGTAATCGGGAACCGCCAGCCCAAATTCCGGTAACTGCTGCAGGGCTTCCCGGCCGATGATTGATTGAAAATCTCTGACCATGGTGGGGTAGGGATGCGGCCCGACTACCGAGCCGAATATATAAAAAGTGTTCCTGACTGATGCCACCCATTCGCGGATTGCTTCATTGATAGCGTCTTTCAGGGTTTGCGAACCACTAAATACCGGAATCACCTCTGCGCCCAGCAGCTTCATCCGAAAGACATTCAGCTCTTGACGGATCATATCTTCTTTGCCCATGAAGACATGGCATTCGAGTCCCAGCAGGGCGCAAACTGTAGCAGTTGCAACACCATGCTGCCCGGCGCCGGTTTCGGCAATGACCCTTTTTTTGCCCATTTTTTTGGCTATTAGAGCCTGGCCAAGACAATTATTGAGTTTGTGTGAACCGGTATGGTTCAGGTCTTCTCTTTTCAGGTAAATTCCGGCGCCGCCGGCATGGCGGGTCAGGTTTTCTGCAAAAAAGAGCGGGGTGGGTCGGCCGGCGTAATGTTTGAACAAGTAATCCAGTTCCTGTTTAAAAGAAACGTCGTTTTTTAGATCGTTATACACCTCTTCCAGTTCCATTAGCGCCGGCATAACCAGTTCCGGCACGTATTGCCCGCCATAGTTACCAAAATATCCGCGTTGTCGCATGTTCACCTCTTGATCGTTCTAATCAGATTTGCCATTTTCCATTTATCTTTAATGCCCGGCGCTTCTTCAACGCCGGAACTGGTATCCAGTCCAAACGGAGCGTACCGGGTTATATAGTTTGTTACATTTTCCGGGGCAATCCCTCCGGCCAGAATTACATTCGATAAATCTGCATTTTGCAGTACCGCAGCGTCAATTTGCCGTCCGGTGCCGCCTGTTTTGCCGGGAACAAAGGCATCGACAAGTATTTTCCAGGTGCAATGTTGATACTCGCCGGTTGTTTGCCATTCATCAGCGTTTGCCATTCTAAAGGCTTTAATAATAGCGCCGCCAAGTTTTTTACAATATTCTGGTGATTCCTGGCCATGCAATTGGACTATATCGAGGCTGCACTCCCGGCGGATGGACTGTACAACCGCCATTTCTTCATCAACAAACACCCCGATTTTAAGTATCCGCATGTGTTTACTTATCTCTGCCACCCGGGCCGGGGTCATTTGCCGGGGGCTGGCTGCGAACACAAAACCTATGGCGTCTGCGCCCAGAGTTTCTGCATAAATTGCATCTTCCAGCCGGGTGATGCCGCATATTTTTATCCACATCGTTTATACTCCCCGCAATTCTCGCAGGCCGGCGGTGCGATCTGCCTGCTGCATCAACATTTCACCAACCAGCACAGCATTGTACCCTGATTTTGCCAGGGTGAGCACATCGGCGCGGTTGTGAATACCGCTTTCGCTGACTTTGATTTTATCTGCCGGTATCGTTTTGGCCAATTCCAGGCTGGTCTTTAGAGTTGTATGAAAGGTTTCCAGGTTGCGGTTGTTGACGCCAATGATAGCCGCTTCCACCAGCAGCGCTTTTTCCAGTTCAGCAGCGTTATGAACCTCAACCAGGGCATCCAGCTTTAATTCATGCACCAGGCTGAGCAATTCCCGGAGCTGCGCAGTTTCCAGGGCGGCGGCAATCAGCAGAATGGCGCTGGCGGAACAGGCTGCCGCCTCGTACACCTGGTAACTGTCAATTATGAAATCCTTGCGCAGTAATGGCGGCGATGCAGTTTTGGCAATATCGGCCAGGTAAGATAATTTTCCGGAAAAATATTTTTCTTCGGTCAACACGGAAATAGCCGCTGCTCCGCCACGGGTATAATCGTAAGCAATTTGCAGGTGATCGAAATCCCGGCAGATGACACCTTTGCTCGGCGAGGCTTTTTTTACTTCGGCAATTATAGCAATATTATCTGTTTGCAGCGCCTTGTAAAAACGGTGCGGCTGCCTGGTTTTGCACACCGTTTCCGCCTTGTTCCGCATTGATGTTGCAGAAAGCTCGCTTTTGCGTTTCTTTAGCGCTTCTCTTGTGTCTGTGATTATTTCTTTTAAAATATTCAAGTTATTGTCCTTTGTTCAGTTGGCCGGCACTGACGAACTATAGTTAATTAAATCAGCGAGTTTACGTTTGGCCTTGCCGGAGAGAATGGTGTCATAGGCAATTTTAACGCCTTCATGAATGGTAGCCGACTTGCCGGAGGTATAAATTGCCGCCCCGGCATTGAATGCTGTAATATCCAATTGCGGGCCTTTAACGCCACATAACATTTTTGTGATAATATCGGCATTGGTTACCGCATCACCGCCGTTGATAGAAGACAGGTTTTGCCGTTTTATACCCATATCTTCGGGGCGGATTTTTTGCCGCTGAATTTCACCATTAACGAGTTCAAAAACATGGGTATCTGCACTGATGGAAATCTCATCCAGTCCGTCTTCGCTGTGAATGACCAGAACATGATCGCTGCCGGTTTTTTGCAGAACCTGGATCATTTTTTCCGCAGCTTGCAGGTTAAACACACCAATAACCTGTTTTTTTACCCCGGCGGGATTTGACATGGGGCCAAGAAGATTGAACACAGTACGAATGCCCATTTCCCGGCGGGGCCCCACCGCATGTTTCATGGAGGGGTGATATACCGGTGCGAATAAAAACGCCAGGCCGACCTCGCGCAGGCAGTTTTGTGCCTGGTTTGCTTCCATATCGATTTTAACGCCCAGTTGCTGAAACACATCGGCGCTGCCGCATTTACTGGAAACGGATTTGTTACCGTGTTTGGCAACCGGCACCCCTGCGGCGGCAGCGACAATGGCTGCGGCGGTGGAAACGTTAAAGGTGGAAGCGCCATCGCCGCCGGTGCCGCAAGTATCCAGCATCCCTTCAGGGCCGGCAACCTTGCAGGATTTATCCCGCATGGCGCGAACAAAGCCGGATATTTCCGTTACGGTTTCGCCTTTCATCCGCATTCCCATCAAAAAGCCGGCTATCTGCGCCGGGGTATAATCCCCGTTCATTATAGACAGCATGGCGTTGTAAGCCTCCGGTTCATCAAGGTTAATTTTTGAGCTTAGTTTTTCCAATAATTCTTTCATGGCTTGCCTCTACAGGTTTATAAAGTTTTCAATTATTTTCATACCTTCACGGGTTAATATTGATTCCGGGTGAAACTGAACGCCTTCCACAGGGTATTTTTTATGACGGATACCCATAATCTGTTCATCGCCGGTTTGCGCAGTAATTTCCAGACAATCCGGCAGGGATTCTTTCTCTACAACCAGGGAATGGTACCGCCCGGCATCAAGCGGATTTTGCACGTTGGCAAACAGTTTGCGGTTGTCATGGTGGATGAGGCTGTTTTTACCGTGCACCAGTTCACGGGCGCTGATAATTTTGCCGTTAAAGGCATGGGCTATAGCCTGATGCCCCAGGCAAACGCCAAGGATCGGGAATCTTTTATAGAACTTGCGGATGATATCCGGGGTTATTCCAGCCTCGCGCGGATGACCCGGACCGGGAGAGATGACTATCTTTTCCGGCTGAATCTGCTCTATTTCCTGCAGCGTTATTTTATTGTTCCTTTTTACCATCAGTTCCTTTCCCGTTATTCCCAGGTATTGCACCAGGTTATAAGTAAAGGAATCGTAATTATCAATGACCAGTATCATACAAACCTCCCTCGGCGAATTTTATGGCCTGTTCCAGGCCTTTGGCTTTGTTACAGGTTTCTTCATATTCTTTTTCTGGAATGGAATCGGCAACAATACCGGCTCCTGCCTGGAACCAGGCAATATTATCTTTGACATATATCGTTCTGATGGCAATACACACATCCATGTTGCCATCAAAGCTGAAATAACCGGCAGCGCCGGCATAAATACTGCGCCGGGTGGGTTCCAGTTCTTCAATTATTTCCATTGCGCGGACTTTGGGCGCACCCGAAACTGTTCCCGCGGGGAAACAAGCTTTGTAAACATCTATGGCGTCCATACCTTTTTTCAATGTACCGCTGACTGTAGAAACAATATGAATGACATGCGAATATTTTTCAATGGTCATCAAATCCTCTACTTGAACACTGCCATATTCGGCAATTTTGCCAATATCATTGCGGCCCAGGTCAACCAGCATGGTATGTTCGGCCCGTTCTTTGGGGTCGGCTAAAAGTTCCTTAACCAGGGCGCTGTCTTCCTGTTCGTCTGCCCCTCTTTTGCGGGTTCCGGCGATGGGTTTAACATATACTTTGTTATTTTCAACTTTGACAAGGGTTTCCGGGGAAGAACCAAGTACTGCCAGGTTTTCCATTTGCAGGAAAAACATATATGGCGATGGATTAATGACCCGCAATGCCCTGTATATATCAAAAACCGGAACATTTATATTGATGTTGAAACGCTGTGATATTACACCCTGAAAAATATCACCTTTTTTAATATACTCTTTTGTTTTGCTTACAATTTGTTCAAAACCGGCTTTATCCAGGTTGCTTGCCAGGGCGCCATTGGTTTTACCTGCACAGCGGCCGTTACCGGGAACGTGCGGGTTTTGCAGCAAGGTTATGGTTTGCTGAATTTTTTCCCGTGCATTGTGATATTCCTGTTCAATTTCTCCGTCAGGGGATATAAAGCGGGTAATGGTGATCTTGTTGTACAAGTTGTCGAATACAATAATGTTTTGCGGAATGAACAGAAAAATATCCGGTAAATTGGTATCATCGGCGGCCAGTTCGGCAAGTTCTTCTATATAGCGGACTGAATCATAACCCAGGTAACCGTACATACCGCCACAGCCAAAGGGCAAATCATTATAACCAGGAATGGAATATTTTTGTAGCAATTCCTGAAGAATGGTAAAAGGGTTATTGGTATAGGTTATAATTTCCCCGGTCAGTTTGTTTTCCAGCCGTGAGATACCGTCTTTGCATGTGAAAATAGCTAAAGGGTCGTCGCCGATAATGGAAAAACGGCCGCGTTGCGCGCCTCCTTCAGCGCTTTCCAGCAAAAACCGGTATGGCAGTTTGGCAGCTTTTAAAAAAGTGGTCACCGGTGTATCCAGGTCACCGAGAATTTGTACGCTTACCGGCTGCAAGCGGGCGGTGTTGTACCTGGCTGTAAATTGTTCCAATGATGTAAATTTCATCTTGTTCACTCCGTTAAATAAAAAAGGCGCTGTGATTTTTTAAGGGATTCACAGCGCCTTTAAATGAAAACGCCGTGAGCGCTTTGGTGCACTCACGGCGATAATATTTTTTTATTTTAAATGCAATATTTTATCGGTGGTACACCTCTATGCGCCAGAGCCACCACCAAAATAAAAAGCAAGATTGTTGTTTTGTAATTGTCATTATTTTTTCCAAAAATTTAATTTTGTTAATTTACAACTTTTTTAGTAATTGTCAATCATTTTTTTTCATGATTTGTTAAAATACAACTTTCGTGCCATAATTTTTGTGCCAGGTCTTTATCAAACGAAAGCGGCGACGAGTTTACCGGTTTCTTTTCGACCCAATATTTACCTGATGTGTTTTTTACATTTTCATCAACGGCCAAAAAAATACCTGTTTCTGCACCCTGTGCCGGGCTGATGGCGCTTCTTTTCACCAGCCGCCGAATCCAGAAACGCAGCAGTCCATTATTTTTACCAAAATGAGTTCTAACAAAACCGGGATGGAATACATTGGCGGTAACCGTTGTATTTTTCAGACGTTCCGCAAGGTAATAAGTAAATAGAACATTGGCAAGTTTGGAACGGGCATACGCTTTAAAGCCGTCATAATTCTTTTCAAAAAACAAGTCATTAAAATCAAGAGCGCCCTGTTCATGCGCCTGCGAAGAAACGGTAATAATGCGTCCATCCTTGCTGTTTTGCAAATTTTCCAGCAAAAGATTGGTCAGTAAAAAATGCGCCAGGTGATTTACGGCCAGGGTTAATTCATAACCATCAACGCTAAACAATTGTTGCATTGAGTAGACGCCGGCGTTATTTATAAGAATATCCAGAACAGGGAAGGAATTTTGCGCCTGCTGTGCCAAAAGGCGTACCTGTTTCAGGTCGGCAAGGTCTGCAGTAATATAGCTAATTTTTAAATTGCCGGTAACGCGAATAATTTTCTGTCGAGTTTGCCGGCATTTTTTTTCACTCCTGCCGGTCAGAATAACTGTGAATTTTCGCTTAGCCAGGGCGATTGCCATTTCGCGGCCCAGGCCGGAAGTCGCCCCGGTAATCAGGCATACGGGAGATTTTTGAACTGCCATTTTGTTATGTTTTCCCTTTTAAAATGTAACCAAAATTTTACATCAAGCACACTATTTTTCATCATTTAGTGTTGGTAAGAATATACAAATAATTCTTGACTTGCTATATGATTATATTTATATTAAATCAATTTCATAAACGCACCTTTGCTTATTCTTTGCAAGTAAGTTAAGTGCATGGAATAGGTTTCCTGGTAACAGTTCACGATTAAAATATGGCGGGCCCTGAAAGGAATCTTTTAGGGCTATTTTATGATGGTTGTTTGAACTATACAATTAACGGGAATCATGTTGTTTATTAATAAGGTGATACTTGACTAAAAATAACATTGCGGCTTTAGAGACCGATGTAGCCTATATGAAGCGGGCTTTGGCTCTTGCCGAACGCGGTCGTGGACTGGTGAGCCCTAACCCTATGGTAGGTTGTGTTGTTGTCAAGGATGACAACCTGGTTGGCGAAGGCTATCATCAACACTATGGCGAAGCACACGCTGAAATTAATGCCCTGCGTGAAGCCGGAGACAATGCCATAGGCGCCACCTTGTACGTTACCCTGGAGCCTTGTTCGCACCAGGGAAAAACCGGGCCATGTACAACCAGAATTTATGATGCCGGTATTTCCAGGGTTGTTGTTGGAATGATTGACCCCAACCCCAAAGTGAGCGGCGCCGGGATAATTTTTTTGCGTTCTAAAGGTATATCTGTTACTGAAAATATTTTGCAGGATAAATGTCTGGAACTGAACGAGGGGTATGTTAAATATATTACTACCGGAAAACCTCTGATCACTCTGAAAATTGCGCAAACTCTTGATGGCAGAGTTGCTACCAGTACCGGGCATTCCAAATGGATAACTTCGGAACAGGCGCGGAGTATGGCGCACAAGCTTCGTTCGTTGAATGACGCATTACTGGTTGGTATTGGCACGGTGTTAATGGATGATCCAAATTTGAGTTTGCATTCTGTAAAGGGCATACAGCCCAAACGGATTATCCTGGACAGCAAATTGCGGGTGCCCCTGGATGCAAATATCTTGAATGATAATTCAGCCGATCGTACGATCCTTTTTGCTACTGCTGCCGCTTCAAAGGAGAAAATTAGCAGAATTGAAGAAAAAGGCGGGCAGGTGGTTATTTTTGAACCGGACAGCCGTGGCTGGGTTCCTCAGGAGAAAATATGGAATAAACTGGGCGAAATTGGCATTACATCAGTTGTTGTGGAGGGTGGCAGCACAGTGTTTACAGAATCCATTAAAAGTGGTTTTGCAGACAAGTTTTGCTATTTTGTTGCCCCCAAAATTCTTGGCAGTGGTATCGATGCGATTGGTGATTTAAATATTCGCAATATCAATTCCGCAATACCGCTAGCCGATGTGGTTGTGAAACGTCTGGATATCGATTTTATGGTAACCGGAAGGTTTGAGCATTTAAAGACTATAAGTTAGTTATGTTTACCGGGCTTGTTGAAGAAATTGGCATTGTCACCTCTTTACAGCGCCAAGGAGATGGTTTTTTTATTACGATTCATGCCAGCTTGGTAGTTGCTGATTTGCATATCGGCGATAGCGTGGCGGTGAATGGCGTTTGTTTAACTGTAACTGCCTGTAATGAAAAATCTTTTACCGTGCAGGCGGTAGGCGAGACCGTGCAGCGTTCTACGATGGCAACATGGAAAGTAAAAATGCCGGTTAACCTGGAACGCGCTCTGCCGGCTCAAGGTCGCCTGGGTGGGCATTTTGTGCAGGGTCATGTGGACGGCGTTGCACAGGTTATATCTTTTACCGGCATTGCTTCCAGTTTTTGGTTGGAATTGCAAATGCCGGAGAAATTGACTAAATTTTTGGTTCACAAAGGGTCTATTGCGATTAACGGCGTTAGTTTAACGATTGCTGAATTAACAGGTAATCAAGTCTCCATCGCCGTTATTCCTCATACGGCCGCCAATACAACCCTGAAGCGCCTGAAAACCGGAGACATGGTAAATATTGAAACAGATATAATTGGTAAATATGTTTATAAATTATTACAACCCTGTTCGCCATCGGGAAATATTACCCTGGATACATTGAGCGGATATGGCTATGATTGACAGGATTTAACGTGAAAAAAGAACACTTTAATACAATATTGGAAGCTGTGAATGCCCTGCAGCAAGGCAAAATTATCATTGTTGTTGATGATGAAGATCGAGAAAATGAGGGTGATTTTATTATGCTGGCGGATAAAGTTACCCCGGAGCACGTCAATTTTATGGCCAAATATGGTCGTGGTTTGATATGCGTGCCGCTGACTCATCAGCGCCTGGAAGAATTGGATATTCCTCCAATGGTTGGCCGCAATACCGCTTTGTTGGGAACGGCGTTTACCGTCTCGGTCGATTTAAAATATGATATAACAACCGGTATATCCGCCTCGGACCGGGCAAAGACAATTCGCGCTTTGGTTGACCCGAAAACAAAATCTACCGATTTTGCCAAACCCGGGCATATTTTTCCACTGGCTGCCGAACCCGGCGGTGTGTTAAAACGCGCCGGACATACAGAAGCGGTGGTAGACCTGGCGCGGTTAGCGAAAAGTACGCCGGCCGGCGTTTTGTGTGAAATTATGAAAGATAACGGCGAAATGGCCCGCGTGCCTGATCTGTTGAAAATGGCAGTTCATTATGATATGCCCATTATTACCGTACGCGATTTGATCAGATACCGGCATAAAACTGAAGTGCTGGTCGATAAAATTGCCACTGCCGATTTTCCGACCAAATATGGGCATTTTACATTGCATGCCTTTAAAAGCGAGTTGGACAACGAAGAGCACCTGGCAATTGTCAAGGGTGATGTTTCCACTGAAGAACCTGTCCTTGTCCGTGTGCATTCGCAGTGCTTAACCGGAGATATTTTGGGTTCCCTGCGCTGCGATTGTGGCGATCAATTGCACAAAGCGCTTGATGCCATTGAAAAAGAAGGCAGGGGCATTGTTTTATATATGCGTCAGGAAGGCCGGGGGATAGGCCTCGGCAACAAGATCAAAGCCTACCATTTGCAGGATAACGGCAAAGATACGGTTGAAGCCAATGAAGAGCTGGGCTTTAAACCGGATTTACGCGATTATGGTATTGGCGCCCAGATTCTTTTTGAACTGGGGGTGCGCAATATCCGTTTGCTCACCAATAACCCCAAAAAGATCGTTGGTCTGGAAGGCTATGGATTAAAAGTGGTTGCGCGAGAGCCAATAGAAATTGCTGCCAATGAAATCAACGCCGGTTATCTGCAAACCAAGCGTAACAAGATGGGGCATTTGATCTTGTGTGAAAAATCCGATAATCAACAAGAGAGTGATAAAATTTAAGTGGATGGTTAAAAATGCCAAGAATATTGGAAGGTCAATACTCGGCAAAAGGGAAAAAGTTTGCCGTTGTGGTCAGCCGTTTTAATGAACTGATCAGCAAAAAGTTGCTGGAAGGAGCGCTGGATTGTATTGCGCGTCATGGCGGGAATACCGATGAAGTGGATGTTGCCTGGGTGCCCGGAGCTTTTGAAATTCCGGTTGCCGCCAAGCGTTTTGCCGCAACAAAAAAATACGATGCCCTGATCTGTTTGGGAGCGGTCATTCGCGGCGCCACACCTCATTTTGAATATATTGCCGCTGAAGTAACCAAAGGAATTGCCCAGGTGAGCCTGGAATTTGGACTGCCTGTTTCTTACGGGGTTATTACACCCGATACCCTGGAGCAAGCCCTGGAACGCGCCGGAACCAAATCTGGAAATAAAGGCTGGGATGCGGGTATGAGCGCAATTGAAATGGCCGATCTGTTTAGCAGAATGAGCGCCTGATTTTAACGTACATATTTCCCGTTGCACAATGGACGGACCAGTGAGTTTAAATTCTACCGGAAGGGATAATGTCAGCTTTACATAATTATTTTACTAATATCAGGGCAATTTTACATTCCTGGAATAATCCGCTAAAAAGAATCGAGAATGTTGCTGTTAAGGATCAACAGGAAAAGGAATTTTACGATAATGAAGCGCAGCCTTATCTGGATGATTTTAATCTGGACTTGTTTTTATATGATGAAAACGAAAAGTTCCCGGCTTCGCACCGTTACTTTTATTCGCAGCTTGCCAATATAAAAGGTAAACGCATACTGGATTGCTGTTGCGGTTATGGATTCTCCAGCATAAAATGTGCAAAATATGGAGCACAGGTAACCGGTATCGATATATCACCCAAAATGCTTGAATTGTCGCGGCAGAACGCTGAATTGAACCAGGTAACCGGTTTGACTGATTTTAGATTGATGTCAGCGCAAAACATGGAATTTCCGGATAATACATTTGATTATATAATCGGTCAGGGCGCGCTGCATCATTTAAACCTGGAACTGGCCGGACGGGAATTTTCACGGGTGTTAAAACCGGGCGGCAAGGCTATTTTTATTGAACCGCGTATTCCTTACAAATGGCTTATTCTTATAAGAAGTTTGATCCCTGTCAAGTGCCTGGAATCTCCGGGTGGAGCGCAGTTGAGCGATAAGGAAATTGATTTTTTTTCCCGTTTTTTTTCGGCCACTCATATTGAATATTTTATGTTTTTGACCAAATTGAACCGGTTCCCATTCCTGAAAAAATTTTCCGCCAGATTGGAACATGCTGATTCCCGTCTAAGTAAAAGATATATCTTTTTGCGTAAATTGTACTGGGCTTTTGTCCTTGAATTTACCAAATAATTTATTGATCAAACCAGGGCATACCCTATGAAGAAAAAGTATTCATGTTTAATGATATTACTCGTATTGTTTTATTCTGTTACCTTGCTTGCAGAAGTTGGTGATTGGCAAACTTTTACAGATACCAAAGATGTAGTACGTTTTTCGCTGGCAGATAATGCCATCTGGGGAGCAACCAATGGCGGATTATTGTTATTCGACAAGGTAGATACTAGTTTTAAAAAATACACCAATGCGGATGGTCTTGATAATAATCAGCTTGTTGCTATTGATACAGACAAACATGGCAAAATATGGATGGCGTTTGGCAATGGCATTGTGCAGCGCTTTAATCCGCAAGACAATTCCTTGAATACCATATCTGATTACAACGGGCTGGTTATTGCTGATTTAAAAACTTTGGGCGATTCGGTTTTTATTGCCTTGTCAATTGGTATCAGTCTGTTTGATGCGCAGCGGTGGGAAGTCAAAGAGACTTATAAAATCGGCTATGTCAATCAAATTTTTATTAAAGGCCGAATGATTTGGGCTGCCACCAATACCGGCTTGAAAAGCGCCAGTCTGGATTTTCCGAACCTGATGGCGCCCTCTGCGTGGGCAGTTTATACAAGAACCCAGGGTTTGCCTGATAATATTGTTCTGTCTCTGCACTTGTACGGAGATAAAATTGCCGTCGGCACCGCCAGTGGTTTGAGTGTTTACAGTAATGGCGCCTGGAGCGCTGCCGGGTACAGCGATAACTCGGTTACAGCGCTGGCCGATAAAAACGGCAGTTTGCTGGCAGTTTGTAAAAAAACTTCCGGTAGTTATACTGCCAGTAAGGTTGTTCAACAAAATTCCGATGGAAGCTGGCAATCCCTTTATTCAGTCAATTCCAATTTTAAAAATGTTACAGATATCAAGGTGGATAGGGATAACCGGATCTGGATCAGCTTTAAAGGGTATGGACTGGCTGTTTTTAATGAAGCAGAAAATAGATGGACAAGTTATATTCCCGACAGCCCCGGTGATAATAATTTTTCTTCATTGCTTCTTGACAATGATAATAACCTGTGGGTGACTTCGACGCATGGCGGGGTATCCCGTTACGATGGCGAAAAATGGCTCAATTTTTCCAATATGAACAAGCGGTTGCTCTCCAATGATTACCGCTGCCTGTTGCTGGACTGGTCTGGCAGGGTGTGGGCCGGAAGCTGGGGAGGCGGCATTGCCATATTTACCCCGGCTGGTCCCGATTCTTTTACGATTACTGAAATTAGCAAAGAACGCCTGGCTGGTACTGATGATGAAAATTATATTGTTGTGCTGGATATGAAAATGGATGCAGCCGGCAATATCTGGATCGTCAATTATTATGCAAACAATAGTAAAGTCCTGGCTGTTGTCGATTCGCTGGGGAACTGGCAATATTTTTCTACGCTCGACGGTATAGCCACCCGGTATGTTTGGTGTCTTGAAATTGATGATCTGGGGCGTAAATGGGTTGGCACGGCTGAAAACGGGATTTTTGTTTATAATGATAACAATACCCCGTTTACCAAAAATGATGATGAGTTTAACGGCACCCTGAAATCCAGCGACGGCCTGGCCAGTATGGTCATTCAGGATATTACGATGGATATGGATGGGGTTATATATATCGGCACACCGGAAGGATTAAATACCTGGTATGATGGCCAGGTGAGCGAATACCTGGATAACCGGGTTATTAATAATAATATCAATACAATTATGGTAGACGGCGTCAATAATAAATGGGTAGGCACCAGCGGCGGTTTGAGTATGCTGCATGCCGATGGGTTCGATTCCACCCACTATACCGTTGCAACCTCAAAACTTGTTGCCGAAAATATTCTTTCCCTGGCTTTTAATGACCGTACCGGTGATCTGTATATCGGCACCACAAATGGCTTGTCACGGCTAACTACTCCATACACCCGTCCTTCCGCAACCCTGGACCTTGTTGAGGGCTATCCCAACCCTTTTATTTTAAATTCCACTGCAGATCGTTTCCGAATTGTCAACCTTGCCGCCAAATCCAGTATCCGCATTTTTACAGCGGAAGGGACCCTGGTGCGCTATATACCAAACAATCTGGCGCTTGGCTCACAAGCCCTGTGGGATGGCAGGAATGACAAGGGAGAGTATGTAAGCAGCGGCATTTATCTGTTCCAGGTGACCAGCGAAGACGGGTTGACCTCGGTAGGCAAGGTAGCAGTTATCAAGCCCTGAAATTTATTCTAGTTTTGGCGAACCAGCTTTTTTAATTGCATCTTGTCTGATGTGGCTCTTTTGATAAAGATAAATTCTACTTTACTACCCTGCTGATTTGGTTTAAACTATTAAAAGCCGCGCAAGCAGAAAAAGTGGAATAACAATTTGTGTTTCAACCGGTGTTGATTCAAGAGCCCTTAACAGAGCATAGTTACTGTCTTTAATTACGCCGGCAAATAGTAGATTAACCCGATCATTTTGCATACACTGGAAAATTATGACAAAAATTCAGGAACACGTAGAAAATTGAGCGCCTGAAAGTTATTCAATATGTTTTTAGTTTCCAGTCCTGCCTGAATAGAACTGCTTATGGTTTAGTTATCGTTATATAAAATTAATTTTCATGAACATAAAAAAACTGCAATAAAAGATAAAATTTGTATTTTAGAATATGGAATATTTTATTAAATTCCATCCAGGATAAACTCTAAAATATATGTTAAAAACACTGTATATAAAAGACTATGCTTTGGTTGACGAACTGCGCGTTGCATTCAAGCCAGGTTTGAACATCATAACCGGAGAAACCGGCGCCGGCAAATCAATTATTGTTGGCGCGATGGGTGTAATACTGGGCGGCAGGTATGATAAAGATATTATTCGCGGCGCCGCAGCAAAAGCCGTTTTGGAAGCCGAGTTTGAAATTGATGGTCTTCCTGAACTGGAGCAGTTTTTTCAGGAAAACGATGTCGAGTCTGCCGGAACCAATGTATTAATCCGGCGGGAGATTAATGAAACCGGCAGGAGCCGCAATTTTATCAACGATTCTCCGGTATCTTTGCCTATTCTTGAACAAGTGGGCAACTTGCTGGTCGATTTGCATGGTCAGCATGAACATCAGTTGTTATTGCAGACAACGCGGCATATTGATTATCTGGATGAATTTGCCGGTGTTACAGAATTGGTCAGGCAGGTGCGTATTCTCTATCAGAACTATCTGGAGGTCTCCAAACAATTAAAAGAATTGCAATTACGGAAACAGCAGGCAATCCAGCAGACGGAAATATACGAGTTCCAGCTTGATGAAATTGATAAAGTTAATCCCCAGCCGAACGAATATGAAGAATTGAAAAAAGAAGAATTGATTTCACGCAATGCCGAGATCTTGTTCGAGAGCACCCGGCTGTTGTTCGACCAGTTATATGAAAGCGATGGTTCTGTTTCCGAGATTATAAAAAAGGCAATAACCCGGCTGCATGATCTGGAAAAAATTGATGATAATTTTACCGAAATCAGGAACGAATGTGAAAATGCTGCAATTCTGATTGATGAAGCAGCAGCTTCGCTAAGTGAATATAACCACAAGATCGTTTTTGATCCCGATCGTCTGGAAGAAATTCGCAATCGTCTGGCACAATTAACCGGACTTTTAAAAAAGTATGGCGGCACTCTGGAGACGATTCTGCAACATAAACAAGATCTGCAGGACAAACTGGCCGGCATTGATAATATTGATGAAGAAATTACGTCTCTGCGCAACCAGTTGCAAGACCATCTTGAATCGTTAAAGCAACATAGTCTTGATCTGTCTGCCCGCCGTGTACAAGCCGCCGGATTGCTGGCCGATAAAGTGATGCAAGAACTGGCTGGTTTGGGTATGACAAACGCCAGATTTCGTGTTGCTATTGCAAATAAAGAAATCACCGCAGGGCATTACCTGGAGATAGATAACAAGCGTTTGCAGGTTACCCCGAAAGGAATTGACGAGATTGAATTCCTCATCTCTGCCAACCCCGGTGAAGAATTAAAACCGCTTGCCAATGTCGCTTCCGGCGGAGAAATTTCCCGGATTATGCTGGCATTAAAATCGTTATTAGCCAGGGCAGACCGGGTTCCTGTACTCATTTTTGATGAAATAGACATCGGTATTTCCGGCAGGATCGCACAGGTGGTTGGAAAAAGCCTGCAAAAACTGGCTGGCGCTCATCAAATCATTTGTATTACCCATTTGCCACAGATTGCCAGTTCAGGGCATAGCCAGTATCTGGTGGAAAAAATTAGCAAGAATAACAGCACGCTAACGACAATTCGCGAGCTGGGTTTTGATGAGCGGGTTGAGCAAATTGCCCGTTTGATCGGCGGCGAAGCGATTACCGAAACCCATTTATCAAGTGCTGCTGAACTGATCAGAGAAGTAAATGTTGCAGGAAACCTGTAGACCATGCCCGGATAGTTGGCGTCAATATGGAATAATTGGACAGAGAATATTGTATTTCATAATAAAAAATTACTAAAATATTGCTAAAGAATTATTATATTATTAAAATTAATTGAATGAAAATACTGTATTGATAAGTCATATTAATCGTATTAAACGTGAGAGGAGTGTAATGAGCAATCGAGAATTCAAGTATTCCAGGCTTTTTGGGGTGCTTACACTTGTTTTCATGACCTTGTTATTTGCCTGTGCTCAACAACAGGCAACCTTGTATGAAGATGATAATTATGGCAATGATGATGAATTTCAAAATCAACTGCTCGACATGCTGGATCTTTCCGAGGACGAATTTGGTCAAGATTCTGATTTTTTAGACAGGCTGGATCAGGACAATAAATCAATGTCTGCCCAGGCGGCCGGTTCAGGTTCTGCTGCTCAGGATGATGAGTCCCTTGATGATGTATTATCGTTATTGCTGGAAGATGATGATTCTACTTTTGATGATTTTGAAGAACAAGACATACAGGCCCCGGTGTTTCAAGCTGATGAACCAACCGGGTTGGGAGCCAATAAATTACAAGCCGATGTTGAGCAGTTGGAAAATGTATATGCACAGAAACGGATGCAGGCCGATAGTTTACGCCGCAAGCTGGATGAAAGAAATGCCCGTATCCGACAACTGGAAACACAGGGAACTGGCGCAATAAGAACGCCTTCCGGTTCCGGCAAAAGCGCGGCAAGAACATCCGGCCAGGAATTAACGGATGTTCCGGCAAGTTCTTCCTATAATATTGCCTATCGCAATGGTCGGCAGATGTTTGAAAAAGGCGATTATAATGGCGCAATTCAGGCATTTCAGAATTTATTATCTACGTCCCCCGGCCATAATCTATCAGATAATTGCCAATACTGGGTTGGTGAAAGTTATTTTGGTTTAAAACAGTACCAGCAGGCAATTTTGGAATTTCAAAAAGTGTTTGCTTATAATCAAACCGATAAGCATGACGACGCGCAGTTGATGATTGCCCTTGCCTATATAAAAAGCGGCCAGACCGATAAAGCCCGCAGTGAATTGCAAAAATTTACCGGCAATTACCCAAACAGCGAATATATGCGGGTAGCGCAGCGTTACCTGAGCAAGTTGTAAACATGAAAGCAGAGAGCGTTCTTTATAAAATAAAAAGTGTTGCCCTGTAATCATTAACACAGAAGCAGTTAATTGCCGGTTATTTATAAACAGGGATAATTTAACCGGTTAACAATGCGGTTATCATAAATTCCGGGGGTATTGGGGAAATGATAGATCCAGTTGTCCTGTTATTGTGTAATGACCTTTTAAGGGTTTAGATCAGATTTATATTGCAGGAACCAGCGAGGTTGTTTGTGCCAGATTTTGTTCACCTTCATAATCATTCACATTTTAGTTTGTTAGATGGCGCTTGTCGTATAGAAGATTTGGTTGACATGGCTGTTCAATTCAATATGCCGGCAATCGCCCTTACCGATCATGGCTGTTTATTCGGGGCAGTAGAGTTTTATCAGAAATGTGTTGCCAAAAAAATAAAACCAATTATTGGCTGTGAAGTGTATATAGCCCAGCATAGCCGCCTTGATCGAAAATCGGTTACGGGTAGTGGCGGCGCTTCTTTTCACCTGGTATTGTTGTGCAAGAATGAAACTGGTTACAAGAACCTGATGAAACTGGTTTCTGCCGGGTATCTGGAAGGATTTTATTATAAACCACGCATTGACAAAGAGTTGCTGCGCCAGCACTCCGAAGGACTGATAGCCCTGAGCGCCTGTTTAAAAGGAGAAATTCCTCAGACAATATTAAATAAAGGGTATGATAAAGGTAAAGAGATGGTTGCGGAATATAAAGCTATATTCGGCGATGATTTTTACCTTGAAGTACAAAATCACGGTATACCGGAAGAAGATCAGATACGTGAAGCAATATTTAAACTTGCAGCTGAAGAAAATATCCCGGTTGTGGCCACGAATGATATCCATTATCTGAAAAAAGAACATCATGACGCACATGATGTGCTGTTATGTTTGCAGACCGGCAAAGATCTTGATGATCCCAACCGCATGCGTTATTCTACCAGAGAGTTGTATTTTAAAAGTCAGCTTGAAATGGCCCGGTTGTTTCCCCAAAATCCGGAAGCGCTGCAAAATACCATGCTGGTTGCTGATAAATGCAACCTGGAAATGAAATTCAGGAATTATTTAATTCCCGCTTTTGACATTCCGGAAGGAGAAGAGAGCCAAACCCTGGGTGAATATTTGCATAAATTATCGTATCAGGGTTTGCAGCAAAGATACCCGCAAATCACTCCAGAGTTGGAGCAGCGTCTGGAGCGTGAATTAGGTGTTATTAACAAAATGGGCTATGCCGGGTACTTTCTCATCACCTGGGATTTTATCCGCTATGCCCGTGAAAATAACATTCCAGTTGGACCGGGGCGCGGTTCAGCCGCCGGCAGCCTGGTTGCCTATTGTTTAAAAATTACCAATCTCGATCCGATAAAATATCATTTGATTTTTGAACGCTTTTTAAATCCGGAACGGGTGAGTATGCCGGATATTGATATTGATTTTTGTTATGAACGCCGTGAACAAGTAATTAACTATGTAAAAAACAAGTATGGCATCAATAACGTGTGCCAGATCATTACTTTTGGCACCATGGCCGCGCGGGGTGTGATTCGTGATGTTGGCCGGGTGTTGAATATGAGCTATGGCGAGGTCGACCGCATCGCCAAACTTGTTCCTGCGCAGTTGAATATCAAGCTGGATGACGCAATCAATGCCGTCAAAGAGTTAAAAGAACTGGAAAATAAAGATGAACAGCATCGAAAACTGTTTACCTATTCCCGGGTATTGGAAGGTTTGGCCCGTCATGCTTCCACCCACGCTGCCGGGGTTGTTATCACCCCGCTGGAACTGACCAACTATGTGCCCCTCTACAAGACCAAAGACGGCGATATTACCACTCAATATGAAATGCGGGTATTGGATGATGTCGGTTTGTTAAAAATGGACTTTTTGGGTTTGCGTACCCTGACAGTGATTCAAAAAGCGGTCGATTCCCTGAAAAAGAAGGGGATAATAGTTGATATTGAACATTTGCCTCTGGATGATAAAAAGGTCTACGAGTTGTTTGCCCGCGGTGAAACGATAGGTATATTTCAGTTTGAAAGCGCCGGTATGCAAGAGTATCTGAAAAAATTGCACCCGGAATCGCTGGAAGATTTGATTGCCATGAACTCACTGTATCGCCCCGGCCCTATGGATATGATCGATGATTTTATCAATCGCAAAAAAGGCCGAGTTCCCATCAAATATCAAACGCCGCTGCTGGAGCCAATTCTTAAAGCGACTTATGGCGTTGTCATCTACCAGGAGCAGGTGATGAAACTGGCCAGCGATATTGGCGGGTTTACATTGGGGGGCGCCGATAATTTACGGCGCGCCATGAGTAAAAAGAAAGTGGAAACCATGCAGGCGAGCCGCGTGGAATTTGTTAGCGGCGCCCTGGAAAGAGGGGTGTCGGAAAAAGCGGCCAATGAAATTTTTGACATGATGGAAAAATTTGCCGGTTATGGTTTCAATAAATCTCATGCCGCTTGCTATTCTTTGGTTGCTTATCAAACCGCCTACCTGAAAGCTTATTATCCGGCTGATTTTATGGCGGCAACAATTAGCAGTGAAATGGGCAGTTCAGACCGGGTGACAATATTACTTGAAGAATGCCGGCGCATGAATGTCAAGGTTCTGCCGCCTGATGTGAATGAAAGTTATGCCGATTTTGTGGTTATCGGCGGCGCTATTCGTTTTGGGTTGGGGGCCGTCAAGAATGTGGGATTGGGCGCTATAAAAAACATCGTTGCCGCCCGTAATGAAGCCGGCAGCTTTAAAACTTTGTTTGAATTATGTAGCCGCATCGACAAATCTGCGGTAAATCGCAAAGCGCTTGAAAGCCTGGTGCTTGCCGGAGCGATGGATTCTTTGCAAGGCAGCCGGGCGCAGTTATTTGCTGCTATCGACAGCGCGGTAGATTTTGCGCAGCGAGCTCAAAAAACCCAAGATTCAGCGCAAACTTTAATGTTTGACGACGAAGAAGAAGTGATGGCAATTACCGAACCGTTGCTGCCGACGGTTGAAGAGTGGTCTAAAACCGATATATTGAAAAAAGAACGCGAAATTCTGGGCTTTTTTCTATCCGGTCACCCGCTTGATAAATACCGCGAGGAAGTATATACTTTTTCCACAGTAACGATCGATTCAGTGCACGAGTTAAAGGACGGCATGTCGGTTCGTTTATGCGGCATTATCGCAGAATTGAAAAAGCACCAGGACCGGAAAAATCGCACCATGGCATTTCTTAAAATTGAAGATTTTACCGGTAATATGGAAGGCATTATTTTTTCTGATCCTTATGAAAAGTTTAAACAGTATATTTTTCTGGATTCTCTGGTTATGGTGATAGGGAAAATAAACACTCGTGAATCTGAAGCGCCCAAAATACTCATTGAAGAAATAATCACTCTGGAAGAAGCGCGTAAAAGATATACCCGTAATTTATGTGTATCTATGGATACATCTCTGCTTGATGAAACCCTGATTGAAGAAATTAAAGTAATTATGGATAGATTCCGGGGTGAAATACCAGTATATTTTAATGTAAAAACAAAGGACAAGGGAGATTTTGTATTGCGGGCCAAAGCTGTGCAGGTAACCCCCAGTTTCGATCTGGTGGAAAAATTACGTGATAAAGTTGGAAGGGAAAATGTCTGGATTGGCGCCTGATTCCTGATTATTGATTATTTAATTTTTTTTTTGTATTTTGTTTTGCTTTTTTGGTATGTTTTTTATGGCTTTTTTTGTTATTATATATGATGATTTTACCAGCTATTTTAAAAGCATTAATATTGTAAAAAAGAATAACAATATCGTTTAAACCCGCTGTGGTAATAATACAATTGTATAAAGAACTGGAACCAGTCTATCCTTCAGGAGGGATATATGGATCAATTTGTTGAACGAGTTAAAAATATTTTACTTTCTCCCGAAAAAACCTGGGAAATAATCAGGGAAGAAGATTTAAAGCGGAATGCTGTTATACAGCAGTTTTTAATGTATATGGTTGCTGTGCCGGCAATCGCTTTGTTTATCGGCCTGGTCATAGTCGGGCACTATGGTCATGCGGCCAGTTTTTTTGCGGGACTTGTTAAAGCTGTGTTGTTTTATATATTTAATATTTTGTCAGTTTTGGTTGGCGCGGTAATTATCGCTCAAGTTGCGCCGTCTTTTGGATGTGAAAAAAATCAGGATGCCGCATTTCGACTTGCCGCTTACAGTTTAACGGCATATTTTGTAATTGGTATTTTATTCTTTATTCCTGTTCTCAAACCATTTATCATCCTTGGTTTTTACAGCATCTATCTTTTGTATAAAGGGTTGCCTGTAATTATGGGTTGTCCTGAAGAAAAAACCGTCAATTTCACGATTATCGCCAGTTTGATACTATTTGCCCTGGTAACGATCAGTTACGGCCTGGCAAATTTTTAACCTGGCTTTAACAGGCAAACAGAAATTTCTTTTAGAATGAGAGCTGGAATTGAAATTACCTTTCTGGTCTCTGGTTTTTTTATTATAATTGTAATTTCCAGAATTGTTGCCTCCAGAATTCAAAAACATTTATCCAAAAAAATTGCCGCCGGTACTTTTTTGTTCGTGGGTTTGCTGGGAGTTTATTATCTGGCAGACTATATAATATCAGGGTTGAAGAATGGCAGCCTGGTATATTGTCTTTTTTGGTTTTTGGTTGTCATTGTTCAATTCAGTTTTTTTTTCAAGGCGATTCATAGTGTTCATCATTGAACCACAAGTAAAAAAAAGCAAGTGGCATGTAGTTTTGGTATTCTATTTATAAATCAGGTTATTATTAAATATTTCCGATTCAGGTTTTATTGTTTATTTTTTTGCCGTTATACAGCTTTGAATATAAAGGGCATACCATAGAGTATTTAAAGTGGGTGACATGATTAGCAGCAAATTAAGCGATTTATTCAAACTGGCAGGTTTTTATTTGATTATAAATCTAT
>CAYNSO010000012.1:56007-57707 GCA_964399735.1 uncultured Cytophagia bacterium | reverse complement strand
ATCTCTCCCACAGATAAACTCTCGGCGCTGTTGTGAATGAACAACGAACTGCCGTCCACCGCTTCGCCGGCGCGATTCATCCAGGTAATGCAAATTTTAAACTGCGGCTTGTCATTGCGAAACTGAACGCTGTCCAGCGGCCCGGTGGACTGCAATACCTTGACTACAACTTCCACCACCTTTTCCCCGGCGGCATTAAATTTAAAGGGACTGACGCTCAGTACCTTTAAATAACCGTTATTATCAATCCCCAGTTCCCGCGCCATGCGCAGCCGCCGTAGCGCCTGGCTTTTTAAAAACGTATCAAAACTCACCGGGTCTATTTTAAACTGCAAGGTTTCGCAAATCGTCTGCCCCTCCTCGCTGTGTTCCAATACCTGCATATCCCGCAAATAACCGGAACTGATCGTTTGGATCAAATCGGTATTCATGATGAAATTATCAATTAAACTGGCCGCTTCCACAAATACGCGATACGATTCAATAGCGTTGCGGATCGCCAGGGTGCGCGTCAGTTCCCGCGCTTCCAGCAGAGTTTCATTATCCCCGTAATGATAACAATATCGCCCCTCAATGACCTCTTCCGCACTCAGCGGCATGGCCGCCAGCAGCGCCGCCAGAATATATATACAAACCCGAATCTTCATATTACAATGTCTTTTTTGTTACCAAACTAACCAGCGGCAAGGCGCCCTTCAGGCGTCCCGCTATTTCATCGCTTCCCGGTATTTGGTGGGGTTGATCGCTCAGCGGAGCGCCGTTGGCGTGAAAATTAAACTGCGCGGGATAAGCTTGCTCTTCCTTTAGTTCTTTGCCCTTTAAAAAATCGAATGCTTCAAAATATGTTTCCATACTGATATTCTGAAACATCACCTCCTGCGTTTTTACCTTGAACGCCATAGCGCCATAATAACGCTGGGTAGATTTTAACTTTTTCTCCAGGTTTGGTGTAATTTTGTTGGGCTTGTAACCGGAGCTTTTGTCCATCAGGTATAATTTGGTTTTTTTCTTGATCTTTTTCATATCGATCGTATACGTATTGCCCTGGCCCGGATCAATTTCCACCAGGAATACAATTATCCGCTCTTGCTGCATGGCGTTACCAAGCGCGTCGATGCGAGTCAGCAAAGCCTGATCGGTTTCTGCATTCTTCCAGGCTTGCAACAATTCCGGCGCCAGACTGGTACAGCGGATTTCGCAGCGCATACTTTTAAAAGGATTTAAAACCGTTTGAAAAGTCCAGCGCTTGAATGTTTCGCGCAGTACGCTGCGGCTGTCCGGGGGAACCGTTTGCGGTAATGCCGGACTGGACAGAACCAACAGGATCAATACAACAATGCAATATTTTTTCATGCTCATCCTTTACATACTTTACCAACCAAAGGATAATTTATTGTTAAAAAACAATATTTTTGCAATAAAGCTATTGCAAATTTCAGGCCCTTTTCATTTTTTCAGCTTAAAAAAACCCGCTTTATATCTTCCGTCTGTGCCGCATTGATAGACACCACCTCGCCCAGCGCTTTGGCGGAAATGATCGCTTTGGCGCTAAACTCTGCCACTTCCAGCCGATCAAACGCCTGTAACAGGTCGGCGCCGGTACAAATGAGACAATCGTTCTCAATCAACGCCAGCGGCGCTTCGCGGCCAATGGTCTCTGCCAGTTTCTCCAGTCCCAGGTACTGCGTGCCGAACGGCAT
>CAYNSO010000012.1:0-55907 GCA_964399735.1 uncultured Cytophagia bacterium | reverse complement strand
TCGGTGCTGGTAATGAGCATCTGCTCATAAGAGCGCAACACCAGTTCTTTCATCTTTTTACGCAGCTCTTTTTCACGACTGCTGTGGCGCTGCGGTTCAAATTCCGGCAGGTAATTGCGTTTTACATAGCTCAAATCAATCTGTGCCTGGGTAAGTTGATAGGGCTTGCCGAGTATATTGGCCTTGATGATCAACCGGGCGCAGAAATCCAGCGTTTCAAAGCGCTGAAACGCCTGCAAAATCGAGTCGCCGGACGCCACCACACCATGATTTTCCAGCAGCACAGTATCGTGACCACGCGCAAAAACACCGGCAATATTTTCACCCAACTGCTCACTGCCGGGAATGGCATACGGTGCATACCCCACTCGCCCGCAAATTTGCCGCGCCGTAGAGAGTACATCTGTATCCGGTATTTTGCGAACAATGCTGAACGACACCAGCGCCGCTGGATGCGCATGTAAAACTGCGCGAATATCATTACGCTTTTCATAAATGGCTTTATGAAAGGGAAACTCGGAAGACGGGCGATGAATACCCTGCACCGTTCCATCTGCTTTTACACAAACAATATCTTCAGGCCGCAAACTGCCCTTGTCCACGCCAGCCGGCGAAATCCAGATATCGCCGTTATAATCAAGAACGGACAAATTTCCGCCTGAGGTTGTGGTCATACCATAACCATATATGCGCTCCATTATGGCAACTATCTGGTCACGGGGATGCAATAAATCAAAATTCATCATATTTGTACCATCCGGTAAAATTCGTTTTTTATCATTCTAACAATCAATAATCAAGTTCATTCTGCCAGCATTGCTTTCACCGCCCGGTCAATATCGGCAAAGCTGTCAAACGTCCGGCAGGGTACAGCATGTTCCCGGCAATAATCCAGCAAAACGCCTTTGGCAAAAGTAATATCCGCTTCGCGCAGTCCACAGATATCGGAATGGCCATCGCCAATATAAATAGTCGTTTCACCGGGCTGTTTTTCATTGCGTACATGGGCGCCCTTGCAATTAGCGCAGTTGCAGCAATTTTCCCGGTAATGTGGAAATTCTGCCGCCAGCGAGCCATCGGGGTGTATGACAAGATGATTGGCGCGAATTTGCACATGCTCAATACCATGCCTGGCCAATATCCGGGTAATATAAGCATCCATCCCGTCGCTGACCACATAAACGGGTATTGCCTGCTTATGGCAAAACTGTATAAACTCCGGGAAATGTGAATCTACCGACTGCCGGGCGACGAATTCTTCAAGCTCGGAGATTGTTATTTTGCTCACCGCACATTGCCTGCGCCACAAATCCCGGCCATCCAGTTCACCGTTTTTCCATTGCGCCACCAACTTCCACCAGTAACCGGCATCGCCAAAAGTTGTAAACAGTTCATTGCCAACATCATTCACAGCAATAGTGCCGTCAAAATCACAAAAAATTCTTAATTTCATTACACTACTTTTCAATAATAAATATAACCAGCATACAATTAAAAAAGGCGCCTGTCAACAATACAAGCGCCTCTTTATCACATCAATTTATTAAATATCAGTTATTACTCAACAGCAGCCTGGGCAGCAGCCAGACGAGCAATCGGTACGCGGAATGGTGAGCAGCTGACATAATTCATGCCGACTTTGGCGCAGAATTTAACAGAACTCGGCTCGCCACCGTGTTCACCGCAAATTCCAACTTTGAGGTTCGGACGAGAGCTGCGACCACGCTGTGTTCCCATCTCTACCAACTGGCCAACGCCTTCCTGATCCAGAACCTGGAACGGATCGACCTTGAGCAACCCTTTTTCCAGGTAAACCGGCAGGAATTTTCCGGCGTCATCGCGGGAATATCCAAAGGTCATCTGGGTAAGGTCGTTGGTGCCAAAAGAAAAGAATTCAGCGGCTTCGGCAATTTTATCTGCAGTTAAAGCAGCGCGCGGAATTTCAATCATGGTACCAACCATATATTCGATCTTTTTACCTCTTTCGGCAAATACTTTATCGGCAGTTCCGCGAATGATCTGTTCCTGCAGCAGGTATTCGGCTTTGGTGCCAATCAACGGAACCATAATTTCCGGCTTGGCGTCAATTCCTTTGTCTTTCATATTCAAAGCAGCCTCGATAATGGCGCGGGTCTGCATTTCGGTAATCTCCGGGTAGGTGTTACCGAGGCGGCAGCCACGGTGACCCAACATCGGGTTGAACTCATGCAAAGAATCAACCTTGGTTTTCACTTCTTCCGGTGAAATGCCCATCTCTTTGGCCATTTCTTTTTGATTGGCTTCTTCGTGGGGAACAAACTCGTGCAGCGGTGGATCCAACAAGCGGATTGTTACCGGCAAGCCGTTCATTGCCTCAAAAATACCTTCAAAATCGCCGCGCTGAATAGGCAGTAATTTGGCTAATGCTTTACGACGTCCGGCTTCATCATCAGCAAGAATCATTTCACGCACAGCTTTAATGCGTTCACCTTCAAAAAACATGTGCTCGGTACGGCACAGACCGATACCGCGGGCGCCGAATTCACGAGCAACTTTGGCGTCATGCGGAGTATCGGCATTGGTGCGGACGAACATTTTGGTGTGCTTGTCGCACAAAGCCATTAACTCGCCAAAATCGCCGCTCAGTTCCGGTTTTTTGGTATCAACTTTACCGTCGATTACATCACCGGTAGAGCCATTCAACGAAATCCAGTCGCCTTCTTTATAGGTTTTACCATCGGCGACAAAAGTTCTGGTTTTGTAATTAATTTTTACAGATCCGGCGCCGGAAACACAGCATTTACCCATACCGCGTGCAACTACGGCTGCATGAGAAGTCATACCGCCGCGGGCAGTTAAAATTCCTCTGGCCGAGTCCATACCGGCCAAATCTTCCGGGGATGTTTCAATACGTACCAGAATGACTTGTTCTTTCCTTGATGCCCACTCGACGGCTTCATCGGCAAAGAAAACAACCCGACCGGAGGCCGCGCCTGGTGATGCTGGCAGACCTTTGGCAATCACTTTGGCGTTTGCTAATGCTTTTTTATCGAAAACCGGGTGTAACAATTCATCCAGTTTTTCCGGGTCAACACGTTTAATCGCAGTTTTTTCATCAATTTTCCCGGACTTTAACAGATCCATAGCAATTTTGACCATAGCCGCGCCGGTACGTTTGCCGTTACGGGTTTGCAATAGCCATAATCTGCCGTCCTGAATGGTAAATTCAATGTCCTGCATATCTTTAAAATAATTTTCCAGTTTGGTTTCCACCTCACACAGCTCTTTATAAACAACCGGCATGGCTTCTTCCAGGGAGGGAAAATTCGCTTTGCGTTCTTTTTCATCAACATTTGCCAAAGCAGCCCAGCGTTTAGAGCCTTCCAGGGTAATCTGCTGCGGTGTACGTACACCGGCAACCACGTCTTCGCCCTGGGCATTAATCAGGTATTCGCCATTGAATAAATCTTCACCTGTACCGGCATCGCGGGTAAAAGCCACGCCGGTTGCCGAATTATTACCCATGTTACCAAACACCATCGCCTGAACATTAACCGCTGTTCCCCATTCTTCGGGAATTTTGTTTAACCGGCGATAAACGATAGCGCGGTCATTCATCCAGCTATCGAAAACGGCGCAAACCGCGCCCCATAATTGTTCCCAGGGGTCATTCGGGAAATCTTTGCCGGTAGCTTTTTTAACAGCTGCTTTAAACAGGGCAACCAGGTTCTTTAAATCATCGGTTGTCAGATCGGTATCGTTTTCAACCTTTTTATCATGCTTTACTTTTTCAATAATCTCTTCAAAAGGATCAATGTCTTCCTTGCTGACCGGTTTTAAACCGAGCACTACGTCGCCATACATCTGTACAAAACGACGGTACGAATCCCAGGCAAAACGTTCATTGCCGGACTTGGCAGTTAAACCCTTTACAGCATCATCATTTAATCCCAAATTCAAAACCGTATCCATCATACCCGGCATGGAAACGCGCGCTCCGGAACGAACCGATACCAGCAGGGGATTTTCTTTATCGCCAAATTTGGCATTCATCATCTTTTCAATATTTTTAATGCCTTCTTCAACCTGGCTTTTCATCAATTTTACAGCTTCAGCCTGGCCTTTTTGATTATAATATGTACACATTTCAGTAGAAATGGTAAATCCGGCTGGAACCGGTACACCGATCAAATTCATTTCTGCGAGGTTGGCGCCCTTGCCACCCAGCAAATTTTTCATATCAGCGCGGCCCTCGGCTTTGCCGCCGCCAAACTGATAGACATACTTTTCAGACATAAAATCTCCTATCTTTTTTTTATATACTGCTTACATTATATCATTATAGTAAAAACTGAACTATAAAGATTTAAATTTAAACATTTTATTCGTGAAATACAATAGTCAATTTTTCGTTGCCATCTTGACATGTAATACTTTATTGTACTCATCCGGGTTTTTCAACACATCAAGGGCGGCTTTTAATGCATCATCACGCTCAAAACCCACCTTGTAGGCCTCATCATTACCAAACAATTTCGCGGTTAATTCCCGCTTGATCATAAAACGAATATCCTCTGTTGATTTCTCCTTGTCTTGCTCTTTAACATTTTTGAATTCATTGCGAATATCCGCAAAATTTGCTTTCATAATATCATAATACTGTTCATCACGGGCCTTTTTTTCCAACGCTTCCAGTTCTTTAAAGCCATCGGGAACATAGTCAAACTCTTTTTCGCGGGTAAATGCGAAAAAATCTTGCATCATTTTATCGGAAACCTCAAAATTACGGTCAAGCATGGAATGATCGACGGCATAATTCAAACTAAAATTAAAAAACAGTGATTTACGCCGTAATTCGGCGACATATTTGGTGGTACGTTGATTTTCTATTTTAATATCCGGTTGAATTCCGCCACCGCCTAATACCTGCCGATTATTGCGGGTGAAAAATTTTGGCTGATCTTTATCGCTATCTGCCGGTGCAGATTTCGGCTGGTTCTGGTTGCCTTGTTCTTCTGCATCTTCTTCTTCAACTTCTTCCTCAACTTTATCATCAAAATTATCGTCGGCAGTTTGCTGAGAATTTGCCAGCACCGATCCACGGCCACGGTTGAACACTTCCGGGCGTTGAATCAACCGTCCGCTGGGCATATAATATTGTGCGGTGGTTATTTTTAATTTATAATCTCCGCGATGATCCAGGTTTACAACGGTTTGCACCAAACCTTTGCCAAATGTTTCGCTGCCAACAATCACTCCGCGATCCAAATCCTGAATTGCCCCGGCAACAATTTCTGAAGCCGAAGCGCTGTAATCATCCACCAGCACAACTAATGGGGCATTGCCCAATATTGGTTCCATCCTGGTTCGATAATCCTGCTGCGAATCTCCATTACGTCCTTTGGTGTAAACGACCAGTTCGCCTTCCGGGACAAAATTCTCCAGCACTGAAACCGCAACATCCAGCAAGCCGCCGGGATTGCTGCGTAAATCAAAAATCAGCGAGTGCATTCCCTGGGCTTTCAGAGATTCAATTGCCTCATGCACTTGTCGACCGGCGCCGCGGTTAAAACGGGTCAGGCGGATCAACCCGATTCCCGGTTCTACAATCCCCGAAAACTCTATCTCGGACACCACAATTTCATCCCGAATCAATGTTAATTCCATCGGTTTTTCTACACCTACCCGGCTGATGGTAATTCTCACTTCGGTTCCCTTGGTAGCGCCGCGCAACCGGGCCGCGGTTTTGGATAATTTGTCGCCTTTGGTTGACAAACCATCGATCTTGATGATCTGGTCGCCTTCGCGAATACCGGCAATAGCGGCGGGGCTGTTGGAAAATGGTTGTTCGGCTACCGTAGGCCAGCCATTGCGCAATGAAATGCGCATACCCACGCCAAAATACTTGCCGCGGGTCATTATTTCAAGTTCATCTTTGCCTTCTTCCTCAAGATAAACCGTATAAGGATCCAGTTGATCCAGCATTCCCTGAATTCCGGCGCGAATAAATTTTTCAGCATCGATCTCTTCAACATAACTGTTGGTTACCTCTTTATAGACCTGACCAAATAGTGTAATGTACTTTCTGACATTAAAATACACATCCTGGGAACTGCTGCTGTACAAGCTGGTGGACAAACCCGCCAGGATTAATGTTAATAGTGCAAATGCCAGAATAAATATATTTCTGTTCTTTTTCAACATAACGCAAACCTCTGAAATTAAGCAACGATATTTAATCTATTTTCAACAAGTTGAATGATTTCTAAACTCAAGTTTTCTATTGTTTGTTCCCCATTAAAAACATGAATGCGTTTTTTATTTTCCCGGGCAATTTGTAAATATCCCTGCCGTACCCGGTTTTGGAATTCGATACCCTCCGCTTCCAGACGATCGGCATTCATTTCCTGCTTTTCTCGTCTTGCACTGGCAGTATGCACATCAACATCAATTAAAAATGTTAAATCGGGCACAAAACCACATGAGCCCAGGTTATTAGCCTGGTGAATGATATCAAGATCAAGTTGTCTTCCATAACCCTGGTAAGCAGTAGTCGAATCGAAAAACCGGTCACAAATAACAACCTGACCATTTTGCAATGCCGGGCGAATGATCTCGTGTACCATTTGCGCCCGTGCAGCTTCATATAATAACAATTCTGTCTGGTAGCTCATTTCATGATTTTTATTGTCCAGTAAAATACGGCGTATTACTTCAGATAACCGCGTTGCGCCTGGATCTCGTATTGCTACAACTGAATATTGCATATCCTGTAATTTTTGATATAATAATTGCGCTTGTACCGATTTCCCCGAATAATCGATTCCCTCAAAAGTAATAAACATGCCTGCTTTACTGCTATCCTCTAACGACATAGTTTATTTTTCACCCTCCAGTCACCCCGATGAAAACGCCAGTAATTCAGGCACAGGCGGATGGATTCATCCGTACACTGCACACCCCAAATACCATACAATCCCAAACCCATAATAAACACCGCAACATAATTAACGCCAATTTCAAAAATAATTACAAAAATAATTGTTGTCCACATCAACCATTTTAAATCACCAACGCCCCGCATGTTGCCGGCCAGTACATTGCTCAAAGCCTTGGGTATTTGGGCAATAGCAAAGATAATGATCGCTTTTTCACCCAGAGCCACAGTGGCCGGATCTGTAGTAAAAACATGGATGATCGCTTTGGAAAAAAATATCATAACAGTAACAATAAGAAATACGAAAACAGCCATAACCTTGTGCGCAGTTTTTGCCATTTTCTCTGCAAGCTGATTTTGTGAAGCGCCCAGGTTTTGCCCCATAGTACTCATTGCAGCAAGACCAAAGCCCATATAAACCATGGACAAAATTGATTGAATTCGCACAAATACCGCATGGGTGGTTAACACTGTAACATAAATGCTGCCGGCATAACCGGTCACCACCAGTTGACCTAACGCCCAGGTTAATTGTTCCACAGTGGTGGGAATGCCTACTTTGAACAACTCTTTAAAACTGGACAGTTTGGGTTTTACCAATTCCTTAAAAGGTAGAAAAAGCTGCAATTTGCGGCTGCGTAATAAAATTAATGTTACAAAGAACCCCAAACTATGGGCTATGCCAACCGCCAGCGCAGCGCCTTTTACTTCCAACCTGGGCATGCCAAACAACCCAAATATCAATATTGGCGACATTACCAGGTTTAGCGAATTAATAGATATATTAACAATCATAGAATAACGCGTATCGCCAACTGCGCGAATAATACCCAGGGCAACAAAATTGGTTATTAATAACGGTGCAAAAACCGCCACTGTACGCAGATAGGTAATACCGGCATCCTGCGCCGAGGCAACGCCGTTTTCCTTGATAAACTTGAATAAATGGATCGCCCCGAAATACCAAATTAATGAAAATATTACGGCCATGATTACCGTCATAATCATGGCCTGTCCAAAAATATGATTCGCCTGGTATCGATCCCGCGCTCCAAGGTGCCGGTTTATGATTAAACTGGAGCCGACCACAAAAGTAAGCAATACTGCAAAAAAAACAAGGATGACCTGAATAGCCATGCTATGCCCGGCTAATGCAGCTGCGCTTAATTTGCCAATAAAGATCGCTTCAATTGTCCACATAATTGTTTGGGACGAAAGATCAATTACCGCAGGCAGTGAGGTTTTTAATATCGTTTTTAAAGGTGAAGGCGCCACTAATACCTGTCATTATGTGTAATGTAGTAAACTAGTAATTATGCATTACATTCAGACACTTCAATCGTAATAATCAAGGCCCAAATGGGTAATCAAATCTTCACCCTTTAAATAACGAAGTGTATTTTTCAGTTTCATTGACTGAATGAACAAATCGTGTTCGGGATACAAACCCGGGGCAACCATTGGGCTTTTCAGGTAAAATGACAACCATTCCTGAATGCCATACATACCGGCGCGTTGTGCCAGGTCAATGAACAATGCCAGATCGAGCACGACCGGCGCAGCCAGAATACTGTCACGACACAGGAAATTCACCTTGATTTGCATTGGATAATCACACCAGCCAAATATGTCTATATTATCCCAACCCTCTTTATTGTCGCCAATAGGAGGATAATAATTAATTCGCACCTTGTGATATAATCCCTTGTATAAATCCGGGTATTTTTCCGGTTGAAAAATAAAATCCAAAGCCGATGTTTTGGTAATTTCTTTGGAGCGGAAAGACAATGGCTCATCCAAAACTTCACCATCGCGGTTGCCGAGGATGTTGGTCGAGAACCAACCGCGCACGCCGAGCATTCTCGCTTTAAGACCAGGAGCTATCAGCGTTTTCATAAAGGTTTGACCGGTTTTAAAATCTTTACCGGCAATTGGCACCTTGAGATTCTTTGCCAGAGCGTCCAGCGCAGGAATATCATGGCTCATGTGCGGTGCGCCATTAACATAGGGCACGCCCATTTTTATGGCTGCATAAGCATAAATCATACTGGAAGAAATCGCCGCATGATTTTCTATCATTCCCTTTTCAAAAGACTCGATTGTATCCCATACATGGTCATATTCAAGATAGGTTTCAGTACTACCGGTCCAAACAACTACCAAACGATCCAGGTTGTTTTTTTCCTTAAAGCTTTTCATATCTTCCATTAACTGCTCAGCCAGATCCATCTTGTTTTTGCCGGTCTTTTTGTTCGGCCCATCCAGCCGTTTTACATATTGCGGGTCAAAAACTGCCTTCATCGGTTTGATTGCTTCAAGCTCGGTTTTTACTTTATCAAGATCTTCTTTTTTCATTACACCGGCATTGACAGCGGATTCATAGGCATTATCCGGGAATATATCCCAACCGCCAAACACGATATCATTCATATCTGCCAGGGGCACAAAATCCTTAATCAGCGGTACACGATTTTCAGTGCGTTTGCCAAGACGAATGGTGCCAATTTGTGTTAAAGAACCTATCGGCTTTGCATACCCCTTGCGAATCAGATAGACGCCAGCGATTACTGTTGTGCCTACTGCTCCAAGACCCGGAAGTAAAATTCCCAGTTTCCCTTTGGGTTGTTTAATTTCTACTTTCTTTTCAGTCACTGTGTAGCTCCTTTCATGGTATCTCTATTCATAGATAAATTACGGGTTATTTATTTTATAGTTTCCGTAATTTGGTTTTTTTCATTGACTAGAACAATTTTAGGCTTAAAATGGGCCAGCTCTTTTTCATCTACCATTGCATACGCAATAATAATAATCAAATCTTCCGGCTGTGCCCACCGGGCAAGAGCTCCGCGAATTCCTATTTCTCCACTGCCAGGCGCGCCTTTTATTACATACGTTTCCGCCCTGGTTCCATTGTTGATGTTTAAAACATGAACCTTTTCATATTCCAGCAAATTTGCTGCTTCCATCAAAACCTGATCTATTACAATACTGCCTTCATAGTTCAAATCAACGTCTGTAATTCGCGCGCGGTGAATTTTGGATTTTAACATGGACCGCTGCATGGTGTTACCTCAATATGTATTAATTATTTAATAAAATGCCGGTATTTATCAGCATCTGGTACGAATTAAAATACTTTATGATCTTGATTGTTTTTTGCAAACCTCATTTTTCATAACCGGTTTAAAAAATTCAATCTATTTAACATTCTTTAATGCAAAATCTTTTTCTTTAACCTCTGCTTCTTCCTCTTTAATTTTGGAAGGATTTTCCAAAAGCCAAATATAAAACAACCGCTGGATAGCTGTAATGTTTGCCATAACCGCAATAATAAAAATTGCCAAAATCAGGGTAAATTCGGATATAAAAGCGCCAAGACAAATTAAAATAATTCGCTCCGGACGTTGCAACAACCCAACCTTGCATTCAAACCCCAAACCCTCGGCTCTGGCGCGTACATAACTGACCATCAGTGAACCAAAAATTGCCACAAAAACAGTCATGGCTATAAAAAAACCAAATTCGTAACCGTTAATAAATCTTTTTATATAATAAATACTGATACCAAAAAAAACAATAAACTCGGCGTAACGATCAATGGTCGAGTCATACAATGCACCGAACCGGGTGACACGATTTGAAGAACGGGCAACAGCGCCGTCAAACATATCGCAAAGACCGCCCAGTAAAAAAAACAAAGCCCCTAACCGATACGAGCCCTTACCGAATTGGTATGCTGATAAAAAGCATATAAATAAAGACAGGGTAGTAAATACATTCGGACTTATATTGATCCGTACAAATATATCTATAACCGGCTTTAATAGTGATCTGAAACCCTCTTTAACATTATTTGGCAAAAGAACATACTTCATTTTTGCACCTTTTCTCTCTTTTTCATTTCTCGCTGGATTTCCCGGCTGCATCCTTCAATTAAAATTACAAATTCTCCCTTCAGGGTAAGCGTTTCTACTGAATTCAAAATTTCTGCCAAAGTTCCCCGCACACACTGCTCAAACTTTTTTGTCAATTCACGGGCTAAAACAACTTTACGATCACCTGATATTGCATATATATCACGCAGAGTTTTTACCACCCGATTAGGCGATTCATAAATAATGATCGTTCGCGGCTCGGTTCTCAACTCTTCAAGCCGTTTTTGCCGGCCCTTTTTTACCGGTAAAAAACCTTCAAACACAAACCTGTCTGTTGCCAGACCGGAGCTTGTTAATGCCGTAACAAATGCGGTTGCACCTGGAATCGACTCTACATTTATGCCCCGTTTGATCGCTTCTCTGACTATATAAAAAGCCGGGTCCGACACACCAGGCGTTCCCGCATCACTAATTATCGCTATAGATTGAGCAGACTCTAATCTTTTTATTAATGCAGGGGTTACTTTTTCCTTGTTAAAATCATGATAGCTGATCAGCGCTACCTGGATATTGTAATGATTTAATAATTTTGAACTTGTCCGGGTATCCTCGGCAGCAACAACATCTACGTTTTTCAATACATGCACTGCCCTGAATGTAATGTCCTGTAAATTCCCAATCGGGGTGCTAACGAGATACAGGGTGCCCGGTTTTACAATATCCGTTTCAGCAACTGTCGTAACAAACGCCTCATAATTTCAAATAGTATTCTGCTGTTTTTCGCTTTGTTATATTTTACACGCTTAAACTAAACTGGATAGTATAATAAAAAAATGCTTAAAAGTCAATAAAAAGCGTCTTTATTATACTACCCGCAATTTTTTGCAGCCCGATTCCCTTAAAAAGCATCTGCCTCAAGGCAGCGGGCGCAAGATCCATCCTGACATAAAAACTTGAATAAATATATTATTCCCTGCTGTTGCCGCACTCCATTTATCACTGCCCCGGCTTTGCCATCGGCAGGGAACAGCCATTTTTCGACATTGCGCGTTATTTCATTATCGGCTATGGCTGGATATTGATTGTACAACTCGGTAATTTCGTTGCTCAACCGTAAATCATCGGCTTCGATGGCATAGGCATATAAACAAGGCAAAACAACATTGACCACAATATCAGCAGCGCGTTCATTGCCAATCAACTGCTGATTGCGGCTAACAGAATGAATATCGGCATTTTCAAAGCAATAATGATCCTCCCAAAAGCCATCGGCAGTAACTCGAAACAGCTTTTCACACTCTTTGATTCTAACCAGTTTTTTACTTGTCCATAAAGATAAAACCTTGACCAGCGTTTGAATAAAACCCTCATCCAGAAATTTCAATACCAACCTGGCGGCTGCTGCAATACGACGGGTTGGAAAATTTTGCGGGCGCAGCCGAAAAAATTGCCATTCTTCAGCTTTCATAATCGTAATTTTGGGGCGCAAGAAAAAGTCCTGCCAGTTGCATTCAAGTTGGTCAATATAACTTGAAGATTTGGCATCCAGGGCTGTTTTATTGATATTTTGTTGTAAAGGCAGCAGTCCGGCAGCGCCAAACATAAAAGCTTCGCACTTGCAGAGCGCCAGTTCCGGAGAATCGTTCCACAATAAATTCCACAAACTCTCGACAGGCAAATTTTTGGCCAGGTTTCGGAACGGCGCCTGGTTTTTTGAGTAACCCAACGCTTCCAGCAACGATTGATAAAATATTTGCTCCCAGGATTCGCTTTGCCTTGCTTCCTGAAACTGTTGCACCCTGAGCATGAACCGTTTGCTGCCGGCCTGTTCAAGCACTCTTTGGATCGCCGGCATACTTTTCTTCTTTAATCCGCAGCCGGCGCCCCTTTCAGGAGTTACGGGAATTGTCTCTTCTGATTCCAGGTCCTCTGCCTTTTTGTCCAGGAATGAATCGAGGTTGATTGTGGGAATAATTTGCCCGGCCTGGTTTATCGTTTTAAATGTGGCGGGGCAATTCATAGTTACTACATGTAACACTACACTGTTGTAGCGCGGATCGGTGTGATGCCGGTGCGCATACCAGTCCCCCGCTACCGGATGTACCTCAATATTTCCGCGCAACAAGCGGTTTTCGATAAAGATCAAAGCATCCAGAAAATCCGGCCCGGAATCATAGTTGCGCACTCCTTTTTTGCGAATTTCAATTTTTCGGCCATCGATTGTATTCAATTCCCGTGTATCGAAATTCTTGCTTTCCCAAAGGTGATAAAGAAACGCTTCCCGCGCCGGTTCTTTGATCTGCGCCATACACCCCTCCTTTAAATATATCAGGTATCGGGCAAAACAACTGCCGGCGACACCCGGGTTGGTCTATTTATCTTCAATAATCGTAGCGTCTTCAATATCATTGCCGGTTGCACCGCTTCGCACATTTTGGGCTGTGGCAGAGGCCTGTTCTTCGGAGGGCTGCGGCTCCTGTTTACGGCTTTGTTCACGTTCCCGGCGCTCGGTTTCTTTTTGCTCCTTTACCTGAATTATCTCATTTTTTTTGCTATCGAGACTTTCTTCCAGGTCATGCAGTTCCGCAATCATTTTTTTCACTTCCGGATCGGCGCTAACATCAGCCTTGTCATCTTTACTCAATAACTCAAAAGTTTGACCGCCCAGTTCCGAAAACGCTTTTTCAATATTTCGTTTAATTCCCAAAATGTCAACTTTGAGCTTGCCAATTTTACTATATTCTTCTGTCTTGTCTACAACCAACTCTATGCCGTCACGGATGCCGTTTTTAATATCTTCAAACAAGGTACTCATGATTGTCTCCTTCTGTTTCTGGTTATTATTGTGAACCAAGATATGTAATTTTATTTACTTTATGATATATACCCGATTTAAACTCGACAAAATAAATACCGCTGGCCAGTGGAAAACCCGAATCATCGCGGCCATCCCACTTTATTAAATAATCCTGCCCCCCCACCTTGTTTTCGTTTAACAGGTTGCGCACCAACTGGCCAAGAATATTGTATATCCTTATTTCAACATAATGGGAAGATGATTTTACCGGTAATATAAACCGTATATCAGCGCTTTCAACAAACGGATTTGGCCGAACATTAAATAATTTAAATTCCACAGGGAGCTCTTCATCAGGGATCAGCTGCAAAGCGGAAAATATATCTAACTTTCCCCAGCCCCATTGATTATTGGGTATTTTTTCCACCGGATAATCGTCATTTGCCGAGGTGGTCAACATATCACGAATCTGAATAGCGGTAAGATCGGGATACTTTTCCAGAATCAATGCAACAGCCCCGGTAACATGAGGCGCTGCCATACTGGTTCCGCTGGACATGGCTTCGAGACCGCCTTCCAAAATCAGGGCATGAGGCAAACCTGAGCTTGTTTCCGTAAAAATACTGGCATTGCTTCCCGGCGGTGCATCTTTAGAATAACTGCTGGCTATAATTTCTCCGGGGGCCGTTATTTCCGGTTTTATACGTTCATCCAGGGTCGGGCCAAAACTGGTAAAACTTGATAATTTTCCAATCACAATCTGCCCAAAAAAATCAATTGCTAAATGGTTGCCGTCCAGATCGATCCAGGACTTTTTTGTGGTATACGCGCCTACGGTTATTGCATTACGCGCGGTTCCGGGTATGGATATTTTCCCGTCTTGCGCATTCCCTTCTATAAATGCCGCATTCATGTTTCGATTGGAAACCCCGGTAATCCAGGCATCCACATCGCCGGCCAAACCGGAAAATTTCAACGTCCACGTACCAACTGCCGGTGGTTTGAATGCGTTGGCATCATTTATATCCACATATATTTCATAATTGCCAATCTCATTATCATAGCCGGGCAGGTAGCCGCCGGCCGTTTCATAAAATCCATTCCAGACATATACTGTTCCCTCGTCAGTATTTTCATCCTTGACCTCTCCCTGCATAACCGGCCCAATCCTTTTCCCGGAAGGTGTAGTAATAGTAATGGCGACCTTTTGATTGCCTTTATACCAGATATCAAACAATACCCGGTCATCGCCCGTGCCGGGATTCGGCAGATATTCTTTAATAGAAAAAGTGACCTCTTTATATGACACCCCATTGCCAAAATCGGCGCGGGCATGAATATTGTTTGTTCCATCATTTCCGGCAACTGTTATCACCGCTCTGCCAGGTTTGCCATGACCAACAAGCTGATCGATGGCAAGTTCAACATCCGACGTGCCATTATGGGCGCCACTGTGCCCGCCAAAACTCATATTAATAACACACGGCATATTTAAAACAGTCGCCAGACTATCAATAAATTTTAGAGCAATGATCTGGTCGGCAGTCTGGAACTCCCGGCTATTTTCATCACGTGTGGCTTTAACCACAATCAGGCTGGCTTCAGGCGCAACCCCGGCATAAGCGCCAAACAAACTGTTGGCGCTGTAATCACCCGCAGCAATTCCGGCGACATGCGTGCCATGCCCGGAATAATCCCGCTCGTGTACAAAGCCGTTACCGTTTAAAGCATTATTTATATCCTCATCAGTATACAAAGCGCCGCCATAAACATTGCCCGGTTCACTCATGTCCAGCAAATATTTGATGCGCGTTTTACCGGTGGCGTCAATAAAATCATTATTTTTCCAATCAATGCCCGAATCGATAATTCCAATCAATACTCCCTTGCCGGTGTAGCCAAGCTGTTCCCGCACCTGAACGGCGCCAATTTTAGCGGTACTGACATCGAGACAAGCATAATCGGGCTGCGATGCGGAAATACGGGTTACCATAGGCAAACCGGCTATTTCCTCCAACCGGGCAACAGGAATCGACACAACCGCCAGATTTTTAAACACACACTCGATCTTTACACCATAAGAAGATAATTCTGTAATATCCCCGGTAAAAGTAACAATCGTTCGCACTTGCAATCCCGCGCCGGTTTTATGTAATGAATTGATTGGCTGCAAAAACTCCTGGCGCTGCGGAAAAGCAACCAGCAAACCCAGCTGCGGATCAAGTTTGTGTATACCCGATAAGGCATACAGACATGGATTGATTACCAGCAATGATAAAATTATTATCCATTTTTTCAAAATCAATCACCTGTTGTTGTCATTTCGTTTTTTACTTTATATACATACCATCGTTTATCTACTTAAAAAGTGAATCTCGTGCTTGCCGGGCTATTTGAAAATCGGGGTCGATCAGCAGCGTCCTGTCCAGTTCCTCACGGGCTTTGTCTAGTTGTCCCTTGCGCTCAAAAGCAAGCGCCAGGTAATAATGAGCCGGCGCAAAATCAAAATCTTTTTCTACAGAAACCAGAAAATGATTGAATGCCGCATCGAGGTTGCCCATTTTCCAGTAACACAGACCACTGTAAAAATATGCCGCTCCATATTCGGGATCGAGTTTTATAGCGGTCTGTAACTCCGGCAAAGCCAGATCCGGGCGGTTTTGAAAATAAAAGCATACTCCTTTATGATGATGCGGCCGGGCGTATCCGGGTTCAATTTGCACTGCCCTTGCAAACATATAAAACGCTTTGTCAAGCTGATTTTCTTCCAAATATATTTCTCCCTGCGCCTGATATGCTTTGGCATTGCGGGGATTCAGTTTCAACAACGCCTGGATCTCCTTTTTGCGGCGATCATTCAAGCCGTCCAGGTACAAAACATTGCGGTTACCCGGACTCTTTTCCAGGGCTTTATTATAATAACTGCGCGCTTCGGTATAGCGGCCCATCCAGGCCATCACCTGACCGCTGGCGACCAGCGATTTGGTTGCATCCATACGCTCCAGTTCTTTTTGCGCCAGCATACTATCGGCCACATTATACAAATAGGGCCATACAGACTTTTTCAGGTTGCCCAAACTGGTCATAACCTCTGTATTGACAGATACACTTAATTCCCGCGAAAATTCTATATAGGGCAAATCGTCTGAATTGACCGGCGCCGAAACGCTATAACGCCACAGATCTTCTTCCGCCATAATAAAACAGCTTAATAATTCATAGGGATCATCCAGGTTTACTTCTGCAAGATCATTTTTCACCGCTTCCCGGTTTATCCGTTCCCGCAATAACCCGAAATCCACCCGAAACGGCTGCGGCGCAGCCATTAACAACATGTGCGAAGGATTTACGTACCATAGCGAACTGTGCGGAAACACTGTTTGAAAAGTCTTGATAAGGGACTGGTATTCCCGTTCGGTAATAGCATTGGGCGGCAGCCAGGCAATGATAATACCATCTTCCGAAAGCGCTTGTTTGCATATCTGGTAAAAATCCAGGGTGTACAAATTGGGGCTGATCTTGGGATGGATAGCGTTAAATGAGATCATATCATATCGCTTATTTGTGCCTTTGATATACTCCCGTCCGTCGCCAATGATAAGATTAAAACGCGGATTTTGCAACACATTGTGGTTTTGCTTTTCAAAAAACGGGGCGGTCTCGATTTCATCTTTAACCAGTTCCACGCAATCGGTTTCCATGTCCGGGTAGAGCGTGGCTGCCCACGATGTGCTGCCAAAGCCAAAGCCCACAATCAGGGTAGATTTGGGATCGGGATGGATAAGCAACGGTAAATGCCCCAGTAGTTTATGAACTTGCATATCCTGATAGATTGTAAATGCGGTCGATTCGCCGTTGATATTCAATTCACGCTCATTGGTAATTTTATCCTGCAATACGGCAATGGAAGCGTCGATGCCTTCTTTATAATATAACAGGTCATAACGTTTTGAAGGACCGGAAAATTCAACGCTTGCCAGTATAACAGGTTTGCGGTTGACATTAAAAGCCAGAATAACCAGGGTAATGCCGGCAAGTGTTAATGTTACCAGCCTCCTTTTCCGAGCTGAATCCGGGTGAAACAGAACCAATACAACGCCGATACCCAAATTGACCAAAACGATCAGGGCAATACTGAGCCTGATGCCGAATACCGGTAAAAGTATAAATCCGGCAATAAAAGAGCCGATTATAGACCCTAGCGTATTGGCAGCATACACTTCACCAACCTGCCGGCCCAGGCCCTTGATATCGCGGTGATAGCATTGCACCGCCAGGGGAAATGTTGCCCCCATTAACAGGGTTGGCAGTAATATAACTAGAAAAGATAACAGGAACTTGACCCCGGTGTTCATCCACCAGTTGTGATAGCCCAATGCCTGCCGCAACGTGTCGCTAATTGTATAAAAACGGGCAATCAGGGGAAGAACGGCCAAAGCAGTTAAACCAATAAGAATTTCAATGATCGCAAACCAGGTAAGATGATCTTTGATTTTGGGCACAATATGTGAAAATATATAGCTGCCCACCGCAATACCGATCAAAAACGTGGTGAGTATCGTTGTAAAAGTATAGGTCGTTAAACCAAGGAAATAGAGCAGCGACCGCGTCCATAACATTTCATAAGCCAGCGAGGCCAACCCCGAAAAGGCAAATCCCCATAATATCAGCCGATACTTGCGTTGTGCAGCAGGTTGCTGTTTTTTCTTTTCAACTGGCTCCGGTGCGGTTGCAATATCCACGGAACGGTCTTTTCTGCTGCGGGAGATAACCAGCGCAGCCAGACCAACCAGAACATTAATGGCTGCTGCAATATAAATTGTATTGACTATACCAAATAATCTGACCAGAAAAAATCCTGTGAAAAAAGCGCCGATAACCGCACCCAGGGTATTAAAGGAATAGAGATAACCGGCAAGTTTACCCGTTTGCTGCCGACCGCTGACAAAATAGCGAATAAGCGCCGGCAGGGTTCCCCCCATTAACACGGTGGGAATCAGAATAATAATAAAAGCCAGCAAAAAGCGGATCAGGGCAAACACATAAAAGTGCGGATGAAACCAGGCATAGATCAATGTATATAAATAGTCGGTTCCTTTAAAGATCAGCGGCGTAAAAACAGCATAAACGCCAATGCCGATTTCGAGCAGGGCATATAGCCTTAATTTGTTTTTACTGCGATCCACCAGGCGGCCAAAGTAATAACTGCCCAGAGATAAACCGGCCATATATGAAGAGACTACCGTGCTGGCAGCGAATGCCGTTACCCCGAAAATCAATTTTAGTATACGAATCCAGACAATTTGGTAGGCAAGCCCGCTGATCCCGGATAAAAAGAACAATCCTAAAATTAAAATATGCACACCGGGATTGGCAAACAAAGGGGTTTTGTGGTTGAGTTGACGATCCGGGCTTTTATTAACAGTTTTATCGCTCTTTTTTACTTTCACTATTTGCTTCTCCGAGTCTGTTTCCGGTCTCGATATGTCTGGCAGAGAACTGATTTTTTACTAATATAATAAATACTTTAATGATATACCACTTTTTACCGAAGCAGCACAATTTTTTTTGTCATTAAATAATTTACAGTTTCAAGCCGCACCAGGTAAATCCCGGCGCATACCGGGTGGCCGCTTTCGTTTGTACCTTGCCAGTGTGTTCGGTATCTGCCGGGCTGCTGCTGCTCCGAAACCAGCGTTTTTACTTTTTGTCCCAGCGTATTATAAACCGCTACTTTAACATAACTGTTCTCCGGTAACTCGTAACCGATGACCGTTTCCGCATTGAACGGGTTTGGATAATTCTGCTGTAACACATAACGGGCCGGAAGAACCGTTTTGTTTTCATGTATATCCACAGTTGTGCTGTCATAGATGGCAACATTATCAATATACCAACCGACGTCCTCGGCCTGGCCGGTGCTGCCAAAATGGAACCGCAGCCGTATATGCCGGTCGACCCAGGGACGCAAATCAAATTGCACCTGCTGCCAAACGCCATTATAACCGCTGAATGCCGGCTGCCCGGCCAGCGCTGCATTGCCGGCATCCAGAGAATTGCTGGGATAGCCGCAATACGGGGTTATAATCGCCCAGGTTAAGCCGCCGTCATCGGAAATTTTAACATTGCCGCCGTCATAGCCGGTATTTAAATAATCCATATAATAATAATGGTAAAACTGCAATATCGGTTTTACGTAACCAACCAGGCTAATATCCGGGCTGTCCAGCCTGTAATCGGCAAACGGTTCGTAATCGCCGTCCAGAACCGTTCCCCACACATGGCTGCCGGAATACGCCTTGTCCGGCCCGTGATAGTGTAAACCCGGTTGCGGCGCCCCCCATTGCCATAAACCGGCGGCGTTAAATTCACCATCATCTTGATCAAATGTTTCATTAAACAAACTGATGCCGGGTTGCAAGGTAAAATCAATATTCTCGATACTGGCGCCCGCAGCGGCGATGACTTGACGGCTTGCAGAACTAAACCCGTCATGCTGCGCTATTATCGTCAACGTATCCGGGAGCGCCCCTTGCAGGGTATATTCGCCCGTTACCAGCGTCGTATCGGCCAGTCCCTGCCCTTTCACCCGTACAATCGTGCCTCTTGAATCATTTGCGCCGCCCAGGGTAACAATGCCGGAAACCCGGCAAGGCTGGCTTGAGGGCAAATTTACAGGCAGGCCATTCCGACCGGCAGCGATCCACAAGCTGTCTGTATATACGGTAAATCCTTTTTTATAAACGTACAATGAATAAAATCCGGCTGTCACCTCCGTAAAGGTGAATACGCCATAGTTATCGCTAATCGTTTGCTGCACGTCTCCCGATAAAAGATGCTTTAACCTGATATACGCCTGCGCCAAAACCAGGCTGTCCTCCTGACGCTGCACAGTACCCGTTATTTCAGCACGGGCATCACAAACGTTGATTTCTCGTTGATAGAGTTCGTATCCCGCTGCTCCCAGGTAAACCATAAATTTTCCATACGTTTGCGGAACGAGTGAAAAATTAGCGGTTGTATAAACAGTATCAATACCGCAGCCGCGCACAAATATTTTTTCAGGCATTGGTTGCGATGTTACAGTTATCTCTCCCGGAATGCCGGGCGCCAGCGTTGAATCCAGTTTGATGAATGGCGTAGCAGCTTGAACCACCGTATCCGCAAACTTTAGCTCACTTTTGACCGGTATATGCCCCGCATAATCTGAAACCGGGTCGGCTGGCTTTATACCGTTAACATCCAATAGTTGTCCGTAAGGACAATTTATGACCATATCGGCCGTTCCTGTAACATTGGTTGTCGCCTGTACTAAAGACAGGCCGATTCCTGCAATACTGAGCTTGTAATTCACCAACGGCGCGCCGGACGGATCGTCCACCTGGACATGTAAACCTTGTTCGGTATTCGCCAATAAAGTATCTGGTGTAAAAATTACCTGCGGTGCAGCCGGCACATCGAACCAGGTTTGGTAAAGGGTATGCTGCGCTTTACTTACTGTTAGCATCAAAGTCCGGGAAAGCGGCGAAGGTAAAGCAATTACGGCATTGCCTTTTTGGGTAACCGCCGCCCCAAGCAGCCGGCCGTTCTGTGACACGGCAGCTAATGCGCCGTCCACCGGGCCGTGCAAATCCGTAACTGTAATTTCCAGTTGTTCCGCACCTGCCGCCAGGGTTTGAGGATGCGTAACCCATAACATTTCCGGTGCGCCGCGCCATAACGGCAGCGCAGGATCGCCAAGAACATTATATATTTCCTGATAAAAATCAGAGTATGGATAGCCGCGGCTATACAGTTGCAACAAGGCATCCACCGTCATTTGCCCGATACTCTCGTACCCTTTATTAAAAGCGGCGTAAAAAAACTGCTGCTGCAGGTAATAATCCTGGTGCCAGAAAGCCAGAGCCGCTGCGCCCCAAAACAACACCGCGCCGCGTTGTTCATAGCTTAAAAAACTTTCGCCCAGGCACTCTGAAACATGTTCGGTTTTGTAAGCAAAAGCCCCGGCGTTACAGCCGAAACTCAAAGTTACAGGATAGCGCCCGCGGTTTTGCAGGTAATAAAGATCAACAAGACTGTAATCATCCAGATCATCCCAGGTCATCTCGGAACCATGCCCGGAATAGACGACCATGGAGGCGCCCCGGTCAATCGCATCGTTCAACTGCTGGCGGTTGTTATTGTAATATGTCCATATCGAATCGGTTTGTACAAGGTGCGGTGTAAAATAGTGTGCAATTGTATTACGATGCCCTTTTTCCACAAACTCATGGAAATTAACATCTTTTGTGGCAATAAAAGTGGCGTGTTCAAGCCAGGAGCGATCCGGTGCGGTTAATTGCTCATAAGCAATAATCTTGTCGATCATGATCCGCAATTGCGTGGTATCTGCCGCCGGCAGCCGCCCGATAAACAGATCCGGAAAAATATCACCGGGGCCATCCAGAGTAGCATAATACAAATCGGTATAATGGGGAACATGGGGATTCAATGAAAACTGCCCGGCAAACGCCGGAATGTGAGTAATATCCCCGGCCAGCAACACATAATCGGGAGGAACCGGCCAGCTTTGGCAGGCCTGGCTTATGTAATCTTTAATATCCTGCGCATGGCTGCCGGTAACGCTCAACGGCGCAATGTGTACGTTATAGCCCTTTTGGGCTTTCCATTCAGCCAGTTGTTCAGCACAGGCAATAAAGGCATCGGGCGTTATAATTAAATAACCCGGCGGCTCGGGAATTTCATAAACGCCATCAGCCTGGGGCTGTAAAAAAAGCGCATTCTCTTTCGTAACCCGGTCGAAATGCGATAAAGGCCCGGCTTTTCGCCGGATCGGAACAGAATCTATCATCTTTATGGTACATTCCAACCGGGTGATCATGCGAATTTCGCCGCTCTGCGGATTGTATAGCGCCGGCATAATTTGCAGCCTCGCCACCCGGCGATCGCGCATTATTCCGCCGGGGTGGATCTTTACCGGCTCCTGCGGATAAAACCGGTTAATGGTATAAACATCGCTCATCTCCACGGCAGCTACAGGCAAAGAGCCGCCAACCCGGATGGAAGCAGGCGCAGGTTTTATTGGCCCGGTCAAGCCGGATTCCGCCGTTGTATAGAGGCGCTCCGTTATGGTAATATGCTCAATGACAAATTCACGATCCTGCGGCGCGGCCAGCAAACGGGTCCATACCGGCAATTGCGGTTCGTTCGGTAGCGCCGATAAATCGCAACCGGGTATATGGATTGTATGAAAAGCAGGTACTAACGAATCTTGCTGCAACGTAAAACCGGGAAAGGTTACTTCAATGACAAACCGATCGCTTGCCCCGGATTTTACCTTACAGGTCGTTTGCTGTTCCCCATGCGCATTTAAATGGGAAACCCGGCTGCACAGAGCATCGCCGGGTATCCATAAAATCAGCAAAAAATAATATAAAATGTAGCTATTTTTAATCCTCATTTAATCAGGATCATCTTTTTCACGTTGGTAAAAGACCTGGTTTTCAGTTTATAGAAATAAACGCCGCTGGGTACGTGGGCGCCGCTATAATTACGACCGTTCCAAACAACATCATAGCGGCCGGCTTTGTACGCATTATCGACCAGTGTGAGAACCCGTGTTCCGAGAATGTTGTATATCTCTATCGTCACATGGTCGTCCTTGGGCAATTCATAATGTATCGTTGTAGTCGGGTTGAACGGATTCGGGTAATTCTGCGCCAGGCTGTATTCTTTGGGCAATGCGCTGTCGGCTCCCTTTTCAATACCGGTCAATACTGTATCTGCAAAAATATACACATCGTCAACATAAATACCGTCCCCTACATTATTATCATCGTTACTAATCAGCCGAAAACGGAAAGTTATCTGCTCGCAATTGGGGCCGGTGGCATTGTTTAATGCAACTATTTGCCGTGTCCAGTCATACCCGGATTCGCCGCTAAAAGCCTGCTGACGGTTCCAGTTCAAACCATCGTTGCTTGATTCAAAAAACACAGAATCACCGTTACTGAGCGAATGAATACAATAAAACGACACTGCGGCATTGCTTTTACCCGATAAATCGTACGAGTCCAGCAGGGTTAAAATGTTTTCACTGTTGGGGTCATAATAGCCATCCGGACTGTCAGTCATCGAGTTATCACCGCTATAAGCATAAAAATTGGGTCCCCAACCGGCGCCCAAATTCCATTTTGAAAAAGAACCTTCAAAATCATCGACCAGCAGAGAGGAGACAATTTTAAAATCGTAATTATCTGAAGTGGATGAATTTGGACTCGCCGCCAGGTCGAAAGCTTTTACAGCATATTTTACCCGGTCACCACTATGAAGAGGTTCGCTTGTACTGATTATTCCGCTAAAAATGTCCGTTCCAATTTCGCGAGTCATTGCTATTGAAACAGTTTCCCCGTTGTTGATAGAGTATTCCAGAGTTACTCTAGTATCATCAACAACCAGATTGTCGGTAACCGTGGCAGTAACTGTAAAAGGCCCTGATGTATTAAAAGTATCAATCAGCTGTGTTACATCAGAGATCTCCGGGTTAACTATATCAACCCCGGCATAAAAAGTATAAGTAGCAAAAGGGGCTTCAAAGGGTAATTTAGCCAGCCGGTTGTTCTGATCATAAGCCATAAAATAATAATGAATTGTCGTTTCAGATTGCGCCGGTATTTCAGCCTGGAACAAATCACCAACAAACGGGGTCATTTTCGCTGAATACAGTTGTTCTTCATCGCCAATTTGCCAAAACAGCATAACGGAATCCGGGTTTACCGGTGCACTTTCCGCAATAACATCGGCAACAATCTGATAAGGAGTGGTGGTATTTTCAGTGTCATTAAGCGGAGTATGTAAAATTCTGATTCCGGCAGGGGCCAAAGTGAAATATTTGGCGCCGGCTGCCTGCGTATTTGCCCGCAGGTCGCCCAGATTATCACCACCCAGCACTGCAAAAGTTACTGTTTCACTGCCGCCCGGCGGAATGGTCAACGGCCCGGTGGAGAGCACATGAGACCAGTCGTCATTTCTATCACTAGTGGTTACCTGAAAGCCCTCGCTCATAAAGTTATATTTTCGTTCTTCGGTAAGGGCATTATCATATACATACACGTGATGATCCAGCGTCCGGTAAGACGTCGGGGCAGGGTACAACATGGATATACCATAAAATGATTCTCCTGCTGAACTCATATACCCCAGGTTGCGGTTAGCGTCCCATCCGGCATAATCAGCATTTTCATCGCTGCCAGATACATCCCAGTCCATATACAAACCGACATAAATATTACTCAAGGTATTCCTGGTCGTATTTTTTATTTGATATTCCATAACCACATAATCATCATCCGGTGCGTTGGCCCAGGCATAGCTGTTTTGTGTAACTTCTACACCCAACGGTTGTTCTGCACGCGAATCATTGAACACGGCTTTACCATCCTGATCGGAAATATCTGTTCCACCAATATTAATATTGCCGCCTTCACTGGTAACCCAGTCGTAATTATCATAGGTAATGTTACCATAAGAGCAGTCGGAAACCTGGTTCGGCCCGGAACCAACCCATAATGAACCGAGAAACAGGGCGCTGTAATTTTCTTTGGGGTACCGAAAACCTGTGCCGATATTTCCATCTGAATCAGCATAGTCATTATATCCATAAATACCAAAACTGGTAATTGTAAAATCAACATTATTGGCGCTATGATTCATATATAAAGGCTGTACCAGCATTTTAAAAAAGCGGATATTTTCATAACCCTCATTATCGGCAATGACTAGTTTTATCAAAGCTTCATAACCAATCGGGGCGCTTTCGTCAACCGTTAAAACAATTGGCGAAGCGCTGTTATCTGCTTCCTGCCCTTGTAACAGTAAAGGAAAAACTGCACTATTGTTGATAAAGGAAATATTTGCATCCGCTGAACTGGCGGTCACAGTAACATCAGTCATGTCTTGGGCAATGCTGTTCAATAAAATGATCAATTGCACAGTTTCACCATTGTCAACAACTCCGTTGCCGTTGCCGGTGATGTTATCCATAATTTCATAGCCTGCAAACTGAACCGGATTTTCCGTCAGAGCGCGGTGGGCATTAATTCGGCCGGCGCCTAACCAGCCGGCATAGTCTGGATTTCTTTCATCAATATTATCGGCTGTTTCAATGATCTGGGTAACAATTCGCTCGTTGCTCCAGTCGGGGTGCATCGACTTGATCAAGCCGGCCAGACCCGCAACGATTGGCGTGGACATGGAAGTGCCGCTCATATAGCCATACACATTATTCGGCATGGTGCTATATATTTGTGTTCCCGGTGCACAAACGTCAACGCTGGTATGATAATTGGAAAAAGAAGCTTTTCTGTCAATATCATGAATTGTCGCGCCAACGCAAAGTACATTATCATAAGAACCGGGATAATGAGGTCCATAAGCGCCGGGATCGGAATTTCCTGATGCTGAAACCAATACCGCGCCATTAGTCCAGGCATAATTGACAATATCCTGAGCATAACTGCTATACCGGCTGCCACCCCAACTCATACTGATAATATCAGCGCCGTTATCCGCAGCATACACAATACCTTCATAACCATTGATAACATAACCGTTTCCATCTCTACCCTGGTAACCACAGCGAACCGGTAAAATGGAACAATCCCAGCCCATGCCGGCAACACCAATACCATTATCGGTAACAGCCGCAGCCAAACCGGAGCAATGTGTGCCATGGCCGTTAAAATCAGCAGGATCGTTATCCGGTGTACTACCATCTTCGCCAATTGCCGGGCTGGTATCGTCACTGCCAGAAGGAACATCAACAAAATCCCACCCATAAAAATCATCGATATAACCATTACCGTCATCATCAATATTATTAACATCAGCAGCAGTAATCTGGCCGTCTCCGTCCAAATCCTCGCCCAGGTTCTTATTTACGTTTTCCGCAAGGTCATCATGATCCCAATCAACACCGGTATCAATGATAGAGATAACAACATCCGGGCTGCCCTTGGTTATATCCCAGGCTTGCACAGCTTTCATGATATTCCAGTGTGTTTGTTTATTAAACAAAGCATCATTCGGCACTGTATCGTCAGTTTTGTCAATGTAAACCGGTTCTGCATATTCCACAGCCGGGTCGCCGGCAAAATCATTAACGATTGCCATCACATCCTGATTCGCCGGAAAATGCAGCTTGAAGATACGCGCCAATTCGCTGCTACCCGGATTCATCCGGAAGGTATGTTCAGGAAAAACCTGACGAATGCCGGAAACCCGCCACTGCACGATCTTGTTATCAATCGAGGGAATTCCGGTTGTGTTTTCTTTTTGACGAAGCTCGGCTACTTGCGCGCTATTCCTGAACTTGACAATTATCTGCCCATCGAGAAAAAGCGCATCGTCATTGCTTGTTTCAATTACCGGGGTAGGAATAGTTTTAACGCCGGTTTTTGCAGCGTTGGCCCCTATAACCGGCGCTGCAATGGCAATAACAAACATTATTAATGATAAAACAGCCAAACGATTTTTCATCATTTCGATTCTCCTGCTTTTAATAAAAATTATAATTTACTAACCATATTATAAACCTCACAACTTAAAAATTCCTTATCTAACCAGTAACATTTTACAGATCTGCGAAAATTCACCGGTTTGCAAACGATAAAAATAAATGCCGGATGCAACATTATTGCCTGTATTATCGCGGCCATTCCACACCACCTGTTGATTTCCGGCTTTGAGTTCCTTATCAAGCAAAGTGATGATCTCCCGGCCCAACACATCATATACTTTAATGCTGGCGCTGGTTGTTTTTGGTAAATAAAAATCAATACTGGTTTGCGGATTGAACGGATTCGGGTAGTTTTGGTATAAAACATACTGTTCCGCAATGTGAGCTTGGTCATTTTGAATACCGGAAATCGGGTTAACCGTCCCTTGCAGCCAGTTAATCACATTTCCCATCATTTGCTTGCGGGTAATATTTTTGGTGCCAAATTCATTAATGCCTTCAAAACTGAAAGCAAAATACACCAGCCGATAATCATCGCCACTGTATTTAATAGCGGACACTTTATCCATCAAGCCGGTGCCAAAATAGGTCAATACCGGGCTGGCCAGAGAATCCGGCGCTACTGCACTGGCAGAAGTATTGTTATTGGCGCCGTCGCCTTCGGTAATAAAAAAGTAGGGGCGAAAGGTTTTGGAAATCGGATCACCGTCAATGCCGGCAACCATAATGATTGGACTGCTGGTAGCATTATCTTGAATATGCCGCGCGTGCAGAATGTTTTCAAAAAACAACCGGCTGGCATCATTCCCTGAACCGAGCAAATCATCGCCAATATTTTGCCCGCTCAGGAACAATTCCCCACCGCCTTGCAAATAGGTTTGAATTGTATTTTGTTCTGCGGCAGACAATGTAGTTGCCTGGGAACCGGTTAACCACACAACCGTGCCGTATTTGTTCAACTCGTCAATATCCGGCGATCCCTGCTGCGCTACACGCCATACATCATAATAGGAAATATTTAAATCATTCAGGGCATTACGATAATAATTGATTATCGGTATACCGTTTGCGTCAATCTCGTTCCGGCTGTCATCCACCAGCAAAATATAAATATTTTCCATCATAATAATAATATTCAGGGTAGCAATCTCTCCCTGGTCATCCACAAGACGTAACCGGCAATGAATGGGGTGATAATATGCATCCTGCAAAGCCTCAATAGCAAAACCATCAGCGTCCGTGGTTGTTTCAGCATCTTCGGCCATAAAGGAATAGATTGCTGTGGAATCGGTAATCGTAACTGTCGGATCGGTAGTACTCAAAGCCGCCGTCACTGTATGTAAATCAGCGCCAAAGTTGTTTACAGTAATTGCAATTTGCCCGCTTTCTCCGGGATCGAGATAGCCGTTGCCGTTGCCGCCGGCGTCATCCAGGGTATATTGTACAAAACCGAGGTCACGGGCGTTAATGTAAAGATCGGCATACATGGAATCCGCCGAATCGCTGATATTATTTACGGCAACTTTGGTTACATTATCATAATAATCAAGACTATTGGGGTTTGTCAGGCGGTTAAAAAAACGGTTCCCTGTGCTGCCCGGGAACGGATCCTTATCGTCGCCGTTGTTACGCTCATAATCAAGGTCGCGCCGCCCGTCTGCTTCTTCAAGATCAACCAGTTTATGAGTCTCATCGTCATTTTGACTATAACCAACTGTATTATCCACATGCCAGACCAACAAGCCGTTTCCTTCAATGGTTTGATCAAAACCCTTTTGGCGACGATTCTCAATTAGAAAATATTGTTTGCCGACATTTGCTTTTAATCCCAAATTGCCGCCGGAATTATACTGATAAGGTTCTATTATGCCTTTGCTCCATAATTTATAAATAACCGATGTATCCTCAACCGCTGGCAATAAAGCCTGCAATATATTTTCCTGCACAACAATCGGTTCCACCCAGCCCAACACCTCCTTGCACCAGGCGCTCATGTGGCTGGGGTATTCGGCGGAATTGCCGTCGCCGCCCCAGGACCCGCCGGCCATCAAACACCAGTTGCCAACCCCTGCCGAGGTTTCTCCTTCATCATCCCGGTCGTACAAATCCGGCAACCCCAGCGCATGGCCGAATTCATGACAAAAAACCCCAATCTCGGTCATTTTGCCTTTTTCTATTGCCGGCTGAATGGTATATTCGTCTATTTTAATATATCCGCCATTTGCCGCAATGTCGCTGGTTGTAAAAGCCTGACCAAAATAGGCGCTGTATACATAGGAATGCGACCAAATGCCATTGCCGCCTTCTTCTGCGCCGCCGCCGGAATGGACAATGATCATCACATCCACATAGCCGTCATCATCGCCGGAATTTGGTATCCCGTCCGGGCCGTCATCATCATATTGACCGAAATCTATTGTATTATCGGATATTTCAAATAATTCACGCAGCAACTGACCGGTATGGCCGCTGTTATCATAATAATATTCACTGTTCCCGGAGACCTGGAACCAGCCATGTACCTGGCCGATTAAATCAAACTGCCCATAAGAAACCTCGGCGTAATAATCCCGCATTGAACCGGTAGACCAGTTTCCAAATAATTTTTGCTGCATTGTAGCAATTTCCCACTCGGCATTAACATCCGAGTATTGCGCGCACAATACCGGTATGTTTGCGTGAACAAAGGGAGGGGTATAGGGCGTGGCTGCTTTTGCTAACTTTTGAGCCGCCTGCTTTTGTTCCCGAAAGCGTTGTACCTTGCTCATCAGACCCCGCTGCGGCATATAATAACCCGGATTACTTTTGATATTATCCAGCATATAGCGGGGTATTTTTACATCCTTGTTACGAGGCGGCACAATTGCATAACTGCATGCCGCACTAAAAAATATCAAAATACATATTACTAATGTCTTGTTCATTTTTTTTCCTGTTTTATTCATTCTATCACAGCTTTTTTATAAATAACATTACCGGAATCTGTATACTTTGCATTAACCGAAACAATACCCGTAATTTATCTATAAATATAATAAATTATCGTAATAAAATCATCTTTTTTGTTTGGTAATAATTCTGAACTTTTATTGAATAAAAGTAAACACCGCTAGCCGCAGGAACATTCTGCTCAACCAGACCATTCCAGGTTACATGGTGTGTTCCGGTTTGCCGCTCTCCTTCAAACAGGGTGGCAACTTTTTGACCATGAACATTATAAACCGTTAAACTGGTATGGGCAGGTTTATTCAGGGTAAATGATATGGTAGTTGCCTGGTTAAAGGGATTTGGATAATTTTCAATCAATTCAAAAATCTGTGGTCGGTCAGCTGCTCGATTATTATCCGTCGCAGCCTCTGTTACCACACTGCCTTGCAGCCAGTCAAGCGTTTTTTCCAGCAATTTGCGCCGTACATCATAACCGGAATGTTTGTTATTGACCGCTTCCAGGCTGAATGCAAAATACACCAGTTTGTATTTGCTGTCTAACAGGGTTGCGGCGCAATGGCCGGGACTATCAAGATCGGTATAGATAAAAAGCGGCCTGGTTAGGGAATCGGGCGCAATTGCTTCAGGCGTTTTTTGGTTGCCGGCGCCATCGCCCCCGGCCGCATAAAAGTATGGGCGGAATTCATCCGAAAGCGGATCGCCGGTCAGCCCGGATATCTTTAACCCGTCGTTAATGCCAACATTCTCTGTCAACAAACGGACGTGCATCCAGTCCCGTAAAAAACTTTTCTCCTCTTCAGATCCATGGGCCAAATGCTTGCCAATATTTTGCCCGCTAAAAACGAGCTTCCAGCCACTCGACATGAGATAGCGAAAATTTGCCATTTCATTATGGGTAAAGGTTGCGCCCAGAGAGCCGGTGAACCAAAGGATCACACCATAAGGGATCATATCATAACGGGTGGGATTCATCTTGTCTTTGACAATCCAGACATCATAATCCACATATTCTATACCGTCCAGCGCGTTTTGATAATAAGCAAGAATGCTCTTGCCATTGGCGTCTGTTTCGCCAAAGCTGTCGTCAACCAGTAAAATTCGGTTGTTTTCCATACAAAGAACCACGTCCAGAGTTTCGCTATAACCTGTATCAGCGGCCAGGTGCAATTTACACAGCGCCGGGCGCCGGTTTGGCAGCGCGGCCGCTGTAATAACAAAGGGGGCGTTAATATTGACTTTAATTTCATCCTCATTCAGATCGGAATACACGGCCATAGCGTTAGTGATTTGTATGGCAGGATCCTGACTGGACAACCGGGCTTCCACATTACCAATATACCCGCCGTTATTCCTTAAACGGAGAAAAAGATTAATTGTTTCTCCAGGATTGAGATATTTATCAAGAGTATCGCCATTGATGTAATAACCAATCAATTCAATATCCTCGGCAAGCGCCTGGATATCCGCGCGCATTTCCAATCCTTCTCGATGGATATTTTTAACAGCTATTTTACTGGTAATTCCGTCATACCCGAGTGAGTTTGGCGCACTGGTTCTGCTAAAAAAGTTGTTGTTCCCTGATCCGGGGAAAGGGTCGCCACTATCTCCCCGGTTGCGGGCATAATCCAGGTCATCCCTGCCATCCGCTTCTTCCAGGTCGACCAGCTTGAAAAATTCATCATCGTTGCCCTGAATATCTGTCAGGGTATTGTTTACATGCCACAATAAAAAACCTGCGCCCGGCAATGTCGTGTCAAAACCAATTTGCCGGCGGTTTTCCAGCAAAAAATACTCTCGACCCAGTGATTCATCAAGCCCGAGATGGTTATGATATTTATATGGTTCAATATTGCCATTCTTCCATAATTTATAAATAACAGGTTCAGTTTCACAGGAAGGCACAGCTATGTCTTGCAGATTTTGGGTCAACACAATTGGCGTTACCCACCCCAAAGCGTCTTTACACCAGGCGTTGAAATGAGAAGGGGATTGAGGCGTTCTCCCATTGCCGCCCCACGAACCGTAACCCATAACACACCAGGTTCCCACGCCGGAAGAGGTGTAATCCCGGTCATACAAATCCGGCAGACCTAATGCATGACCAAACTCGTGACAAAAAACACCAATGTTCACCATATTGTTATATTGAATTGCCGGAACGATCATATAATCATCGATTAATATAAAATCACCGTTGACGCGCCTGTCATTGGTAACAAAAAAACTGCCATTCTGGCGGCTGTATTGTGAAAAATGCGACCAAATTTCCGGGCCGCCGTTCTCTTCAGCCCCGGTTCCGGAATGAACAAAGACCACTGCATCAACAAAACCATCATCATCTCCAGAGTTGGAAATACCATCGGGGCCGTCATTGTCATATTGACTGAAATCGACGTCGGCGTCAAAAAACATCAAGGCTTCTTTCAACAACTCGTCGGTATTGATATTGGCACGCTCATAGTAACTGCTGTTTCCTGAAAGCCGATACCAGCCATAAACATCCCCGTCCAGTAAAAACTGGTTATACGAAACCTCTTGAAAATACTGCTGCATCGTGCCGGTTGGCCAGACGCCGAACAACATATTCTGCAATTGGTTAACCGGCCATTCGTCCTGTAAAACATCAGCGTATTGCACGCACAACACCGGCACACTGGCTCTTACCGGCTTTCTTTTGTGCTCAGACTGCCTGTCATTTTTCAAATTATTTGCGCGGAAATTGCGCATGGTATATTGCAAGCTGCGCCTGGCCCGGTAAAAAGTTGCATCTCCCGCAATCTGTTCAAGCATATCGGCGGGGATTTGTACCGCAGAGTTACGGGGAGGCGCAATTGCATAGAGGAGAGCCGGTAATAAAAGAAATACCAGGACTATTTTCTTTATCGCTTTAACCACAACGTACAAACCGACATTTTGATAAATATTTATTTTCTTTTTTATTGAAATTATTTCTATTATTACTATATTTAGTACACTTGTTTTTTCGGTTTTTCAGAGTTTACAAGTTTACAAATAAAATTATTCATTTACCATAAAAAAAACGGATGCTTTATGAAGAAAATCTGTTTTCCGCTCTTCCTGTTGTGTATCCTGACGGTTCAAGCAGGATTCGCCGGTATAACCGGTACATTGGCCGGCAAAGTGTTTGACCAGGATACCGGCGAACCTCTGCCCGGCACAAATATAATTATTACTGGAACCACCCTGGGCGCAGCTGCCGACGCCAAAGGCTTTTTTCTTATCAATAACATCCCGGCCGGCAAGTACAATATCCGGGCAAATATGATCGGCTACAGAACATTGATCATCGAAGATGTAACGATTCTCATGGATCTGCGCACAACCTTGCAGCTTGAACTGGAAGAAACCGTTCTGGAAATGGAAGAGATCACCGTAACGGCACATTCCTCCATGATCCAGAAAGATGTTACGGCGACTACGCATTTTATCAATCGCCAGGAAATTACCAGGCTGCCGGTGCTCTCGTTTACCGATATTGTTGACATTCAGCCGGGGGTTGCCGCCGGCCACATTCGCGGCGGTCGCGAGAGCGAAGTATTGTATATGGTAGATGGATTTCCAATCCAGGAAGTGATCGAAGGCAAAGTTGGCACAGAATTACCCATGACGTCAATCATTGATATGACCGTGCAAACCGGCGGTTTTAACGCCGAATACGGCAATGCCATGTCCGGTGTTGTGAACATTCTTACCCAGGATGGCGGCGATAAACTGGAAACCATGACTGAATTCTCGATGCAAAAATTCCAGTCCATGCGTAACCCCTGGCGAGATCGGGAAAACGATGCGGACTGGATCAGCGAAATGTTCCTGGGCGGTCCCCTGTTTACCCAAAAACTAAAATTTTATGTGGCCGGCGATGTCCGCGCTCCGCATACCCGCTGGAAAAGAGAAGAATTCGGCCAGCGGATGATGATCTATAACGCCAAAGATAGCTGGAACCTGAACCTGAACGGCAAACTTACCCTGGCTGTTTCCAATTCTATCAAAATCAGATTGCAGGGCTTGCTGTCATTGTGGGACTGGCGAGAATACGACCACAAATGGAGTAAAAATCTCACCGGTTTGCCGGATCGCTCTAAAAAAAGTTACCGGACTAGTATAGCGCTTACACATACACTCAGCCCTGCCACTTTTTACGAGTTACGGTTGAGCCGGTACGATGTTTTAAAATCCATTTATGGCGCTTCATCTATCAATATGACAGGTGTGGAATATGAAAACAACAATCCCGCCAGCTGGGTGATCGCCGGTGATTATCCCTGGTGGCTCGATCACCAGGAAATTCACAATACCGCTAAATTTGATTACACTTCACAATTAAATAACTACCACCAACTAAAAGCCGGCCTTGAATTTGTTTATTATGACCTGTTCAAAAAAAATGTGCAGAGAATGGAAGTAAAAACTTATGACCCGCAATTTCCGCAGTATATCTCGTATGATACGGAATATCATTACTATCCCAATCGCGGCGCCGCATACATTCAGGACAAAATAGACTATGACGGGATGATCATCAATGTGGGGTTACGCTATGACTTTTTAGACCCCAAAGCGCAACGCCCGGCTTTGGAAGAAAAAGTGTATGGCCAGCGCCATACCTGGATCATCAACCAGGACAAAAAAGAAAAGGCTTCCATGAAACACCAGTTCAGCCCGCGGGTTGGTATTGCGGTGCCAATGGGAACCGACCAGGAACTGCATGTTAATTATGGCTGGTTCTTCCAAATGCCGCTTTTCGACTATTTGTACACCAATTCAAACCTGAACCTGGCTGAAGGCTTCTCACCGCTTGGCGACCCGGATTTGAAACCTGCCCGCACCATTTCTTATGAGGTCAGCTATAAAAACCAGATCAGGGAAAAAACCCTGTTTGATTTTACCGTTTTCAACAAAGAAGTTAGTAACCTTATTGACAACAATACCTATCTGGACAAGCAAAAAAATTCCCTCACCGGAACCGGTTATTCCCGTTTTGTTAACCTGGAATTTGTCAATATCTGGGGAACGGAAATCTATTTAAAACGGGATGTCAGCAAATTTCTGTCCGGCAAGATCAGCTATACCTACATGGTCGCCAAAGGCACAGGCTCGGAAAATACCGAAAAATTCAACTGGATCACCAAAGACACCAAAGTACCGATCAATGAATATTATCTAAGCTGGGATCAGCGGCATACCCTGGTGACCAATATTGATTTTCGTAAACCCGATAACTGGGGCGTAAATTTACTGTGGCGCTGGAATAGTCCGCTGCCCTGGACCGAATACCGCGGCGTTGCCACAGAGCCGAATAATGCACGAATGCAAGTTGTTACCACGCTTGATATTCGCTTGAATAAAGACTTGATTATTGCTAATCACCCGGTGTCGATGTTTGCTGAATTTATTAATGTTTTTGACCGTAAAAACCTGCTCTGGCAAGACTCTGAAGGCCGGAAAGGCGGTTTTTTGAATGATCCGGGCGCCTGGGACGAACGTTACCATTATCGCCTGGGCTTTAACGCTAAATTTTAAAATGGAAATATTATGTTAAAAACAGGCAAATTACTTTTTTTTCTTCTGCTCACAACACTTGCGTGCTGGAACAGGCAAGGTCATGATGTAACCCGCCCGGTTATTCCACACTATTATTTTAACGGAACCGCAGTCGGTTATGATTCGGGGGAATCGCTGGAGGGGATTATTGTAGAACTGGCCGCCACCAAAATGTTGTATGATATCGAATTCTCTACTCAAACCGATACTACCGACAGCAGCGGCAATTTTTCGTTTGACCCGGTTTACCCCGGTTATTATACCTGGAGAGTCAAAACAGACGGTTGCTGGCTTGCCAAACAAAAACTGGAAATCGCACATCGCGACAGTTCTGCTATTATCCAGGTACCACACCTCTTTTACGCTAATAATTTTGAACGTCTTGCCGGCAGCCAACATCCGGCGCTGGCAATTAATGGTTCTACCGTATGGTGTAACGAATTTTGGAGTGGAAGGAAAGATACCCCACCATTCATCACCTCTGATCTTGTGCGCGTTTATAAACAAAAAAACCAGGTTTGGTTTTTTGAAAACTGGTATATTTCGCCTTTTTATCACAGGAATCTGACGTCGATGGCTTTTGGCCGGGAAGTTGTATATGGTTGTGTTGCCCCTGATTCGCTTTATCTGGTTAACTTGAATGATTGCACACTAACCGGAAAATATAAACTTGCTCAAAACATAACCGGTGTAGCTTTTCATGCGCCACAAAACTGTATTTATACCTGCTCAAAAAACAACTTGTACCGGCATCAAACGGAACAACCGGCAAATATTGTACAAAGCTGGAATTTTAATGATCAAACCCTGTCAGCTATTGCCTATTACAAAGGTATTTACACTTTTGATAATAACAGCTACCTGCTGAAAAAATACGATACCAGTATGTATATAGAGTCGACCTTTGCGCTTGTCAATTCTTCTTCAAAAAAACAAATTGAGAATATTTACGATATGAGTTTTGACGGTTACGGGCAATTGTGGTATACTTTGCCATAAAACATTTTACTGTTTTGGTTATTATTTCCAGTCCGGATATTGGCTAAAAAGTTGTTTGCGGTTTTTACAGTTGCTGTTTTACTTGTAACCACAATGTTTTAAAAAAAAACCAATTGCAGCCCGATTACAAAGCCTGACACGCTGTAAAACAACGCCTGTTACATGAACGGCAATTGCCAGGTATACGGCCGTGGAATCAGTGACAGCTTATAATAGATTGATAGATAGATTGATTGATTGATTGATTGATTGATTGATTAATTGATTGATTAATTTTTATATCTCTTGAATAAAATCGCGGGGAAAAGCGCTTTTCTTTAGATCCATACCAACCAGCAAATAAACCAAAATCATTTTTTATTCGCAACACCGGCAAGGGTAAGCGATTCAAATGCTATAAAAAAAAAGGGCATACCCTGATGGATATGCCCTCAATAATCAAAAAATCACAACTTGACTATTTCATCAACGTCATCTTTTTAATGCTGGTGAATTCAGCAGTTTCCAGACGGTAGAAATAAACGCCGCTGGCAACTTTGTGGCCGGCGTTGTCCATAGCATCCCACTGAATATTGTGGAAACCGGCAGGCATGCTGCCATCCACAAGGGTGCGGATTTGCTGACCGGTTGCGCTGAATACAGTCAATTTTACATGCGCAGCTTTTGGTAATTGATAAGAAATAGCGGTTGTCGGGTTGAACGGGTTGGGATAGTTCTGGCCCATTGCAAAGGTTTCCGGCAACTTTTCTTCTTCTTTTATACCGATAGGATTATCATCCCACATTTCGGACACAGCGACATTTGATTTCTTTTCTGATACAGCGCCGTTGTTGTCATAAACGACCAACTGGAATGACATCTTGGAACTGGCCGGGTATACGAAATCTTCTGCTGTATATACTTCGGTAGAGCGCGGTAAACCAGGAGTCGGTACATTGGTTAAAACTGCCGCATCATCCCAGTTCGGGAACTCGCCGCCGAAATCTTCATAATCAACACGGATTTCATAATGATCCGCGGCGCCACCGGCAAGTTCGCCATCATCGCCAACCGCAGTCCAGGCCAGGGTTACAGTGGTTTGCGTTACTTCTACAACTGTCAGATCGTCAACTGAACCCGGTCCCAGATCATCAGCAAGTGCAACATTCGATATTGCCGATTCATTTTCGGATTCGTCAACCGTTACAATGGCAAAGAATACATCATAACTTGGACGGGTAACCTCAACTTCCAGCATCTGTACAGTGCCTTCAGCTGCAACTTCCAATGTGTCGAATACCGAGATTGCATCATCCCAGTTATCTACGGTAATCGGATCATAAGAATAACGAATATCATAATAGCTGCCTTCTTCCGGCATAGATTCTGCAGGCGCAGACCACATAATAACTTTGGCTCCGCCCTCAAGATCATGCGCTTCGAGGTCAGTTATTGCTGCAGGTGGAGTAGAATCATGCGGGGTTACCATGATTGGGCCAACCGGTTCGCTGATATTATTGTTAAAATCGGCAACGGTGATCCAATAGTAATAAGCCTGGTCATTTGTCAAACCATCGCTGGTAAATGTCAGGGCATTTACATCGGCAATAGCATCTGCATCTGCAAGGGTATCACTTTCGCATTCCCACAAGGTATAGTAGGAAGCGCCGGTGACTGCTGCCCAATTCAATACAACTGCCATATCGTTGGAAACACCGGTAAAGGTAGCCGGACCGGCTGTTGGTTCAATATCGGCGCCGGAATAGATCAACAGATCATCAATTGTAAAATACTGATAACCGGCAGCGCCAGGAGGAGCAATTTCGCTGTTAAAGAAAAAGCCAACCAGTACATGTGGTTCGCCATCGGCAATTGCCGATATGTTGAGCCGCATTGTTCCATGACGTGCGTCATAAGGACTGGAAACTATCATATTTTTGACATTGTTCCAGGTTTTGCCGCTATCAACAGAAACAACAACACCGCCGTTAAAAGTGGGGTCACTGTCTGTATAAACATGCTGTTCATAAACAACCAGGGTATTGGTCATATCGGTGCAATCAAATGCCGGGGTTATAATGGTATCGGCAAATACAGTTGCATCGGCATGGAAAGCCCATAATTCCGTATCGCCATTACCAAACAGATCGCCGATAAACCAGGCATCGGCGCCGTTTTCACCACGGCTGTCCCAGGTTGCATACAATTGAGCATCATCCATGGTATTAAAATCTTCAGAAAGATGGATAGCGCCATCTTTATCAAATACATGAAAAGAGATTACAATCTCATCGTTTGTTGTGTCATTATCTGCATCAAACAACTCGGTATAAGCATAGAGGGTGTAATCACCTTCATACTGCGGGGTCCAGTCCGGGAAATTGTAGAATTCATTATCATTATTAAAAGTCTGGAAACCCGGATATTTATGCAGCGTATCGCCCTGTTGCGGGGCATAAGTATAAATATAACGCTCATAAACAGTGGTTCCGAATTGATTTTCAATTCTTACAAAAGTGTTGTAAATAGTATAATCGGTTAATCCAAAATTGCTGACAACAACCTGCGGGTCATAAGCCTGACCGGCTAAAACCGGTTCGCCTTTGCTAAACAAAGAATCCAGATCGACAAAACTTACGCCAATATCTTCAGCATTTCGGGTAACCAGAGTTAACGTAGCATGGGCAACTTCAAAGCCCCAATCGGGATCAGAGCCTTCGCCTTCATCATTATCATCGTAAACAGCGCGGAAACGTACGCCCAGCGAATCGCCGGGAGCGCCAATAATGTTTTCTGTTAATGTAATTAAAGCATCAACGCTTTCACCGCCATAACCAGCCCAACCGGCAACAGCTTCCCATGGGGAGCCGTAACCAAGGGTAAAACGGGAAGCGGTCATATTGTCATCAACAGTGCCGTCATTTTCAAATACAGCTGCGCCGCCATTTTCAACAACAATGTCATCAAGCCACCAACCGCCGTCGGGTTGTTCTGTATACAAATCAGAGGTGAATTCCCATTTAATCTGGACGGTTTGACCGGCATAAGCGGTCAGATCAAAAGTAGCCTGTTCCAGAGCTCCATCATGATCATCGGACCAACCGGGTTCATCCCAGGCTGTTGCTACATCAGGATCGATATCATCTTCTGTTAATCCGTTTAAATAACCGCCATGTATTTTAAAAGAGAATAAATCGGCAATGTCATACCCTTCATTTGGTACCAAAACAGTCCAGGTAGCGCCGCCATCAGCAGAGATTTTTACGTTACCGCCATCCCAATCCGCTTCGGAAATGATCAGGTGGTTAAAAGACAGAGTGCTGGTTCCTGCCGGCAAGGTGATCGGATCAGTGACCAGGTCTTCAATCCATGCTGTGCCATAAGTCGGGTCGCCATATTGATTGGTCTGCATCACCCACATATCGTTAGCAAGATGCCACTTGGGGGGTTCTTTCACTTCTACCCACAAAACATCATCAGCATCAGGCTCGCCTATATAAAGCGATAAAGCCAAAGAACAACCACGGTAAGCTACACCGGCATCACTGGTTTTGGGAATACCAATCATAACATCAATTGCTTCGTCTTTGGCTGCTACGTCGCCGCCAAAATCGCCGCCCGGTTCCGGGGCAAAAGCGGAATTATAGATAGCATAAGCAGGATTACCATATAATGCGCCGTAATCCAGCCACATCCAGTCATTACCGGCGGCATTGGCGCTTAAATCTACCAGGTCGAACAGTAAAAAATCATCTTCAGTTTCAAAGCTGACGTCAAACACCGGGAAAATATCGCCGCCGCCCGGTACTTCCGCAACCGGCACTAACAGTTCGGTATGCGATTTCATGGCGTTTCTCATGTTGGCAAGATTGCTAACCTGATCTTTAGTCAAACCGCGTTGTTTGGCAATTGCGGCTCTTTTTTCTAACCGGTCTTGCATTGACGCAACTTTACCAATTTTTGTAGCTTGAAAATAACCATTTTTTACACTGTTAACTTTTAGCTTGGTATCGTCTGTAGAAACTGGCGATACTTTGGCAAAAGTAACTACACTAAAGCAAAATAGCAACGCCAGTGATAACAGAATGGTAAATATTTTTTTGTTAACCATATTGTTCTCCTTGTTCAGTCAATAAAACAACACTCATAAATTATATTACAGGAGAGATAAAGAGGCGGTTTTTAAAACCGCCTCGGTAACAACTCTTATTTAATCAAAGCCATTTTCTTTACTGCCTGCATCTTGTCGGTCGACAGTTTATAGAAATAAACTCCGGTCGGCAGATTGGAAGCATTAAAGTTCAAACTGTGAGTACCAGCTTTAACTGTGCCATTTAACAGCGTGGCAACTTCCTGGCCGTTCACATTGTAAACCACCAGTTTTACCTTGCCGGTTTCCGATAAAGTATAACTGATCTGGGTGGTCGGGTTGAACGGGTTTGGATAGTTCTGATGCAGTGTGAATTGATCGGCAACAACAGTTTGATTGTTATGAATTGCTTCAGGAACTCTGTCAATAACAGTAACATTATCAATGAACCAGGTCGCAAATTCGCCGGTATTATTCAGGTTTTTCCACCAGAACCGAACTTGCATTGAAGTTGCATCGCCGGCAATATCAGTAATTTTGAAAGAGTAATAATCGGTAGCAACATCGATCTGATTGGCTACGCCGGGGCCGTTTTTGTCATGACGTACAACAGGTAACCAGGTAGCGCCGCCATCAAAAGTTACATCGACCCAGGCATGAATTGGGTAGCTTTCATCACCATCGGTGCCCTGAACATTTTCAGTAAATTCAAGGAACAGATCCCATTTCGCTTCTTTTTCTGTCAAGTCATATACCGGGCTAAACAGCAACTCGTTTTGTGGCTGCGGCGGGGTGCCGGATGGCATATCGCCAAAAATCGTATCATTGCGTACACCGTTCATGTGACGGATATAGGCGCCAATATCATTCGGAACATCTTCATCTTCCACCAGCCAGCCATTATAATAATCAAACTCTGCCAGGTCTGAACTATCGACAACAGTCCAGCCACCAACATCTACACCTTCATTATAATGTTTTTTTGCAGACCAGGTATCAAACTGATAGCCAACATGCTCACCATCAACATCATTTCTATGATCCTGGAATGTTTCAACATACATTACCTCATCCAATGACGGGTAAGCATAAAATCCTGCAGATACCTGGTCATTATAAGCAGCTTCGTCGCCTGGATAGCTGGTACGCATGGTTACGCTGTAATTTTGCATTTCTTCGGGAACTATAAAATCACCAAATATCAATTCTGAAGTCAACTGTTCAGCGCGCAGCGGCGGGGTTTTCATAGCGATAGAGTCCAAAACAAGACCGGCAGAATCGGCTACAATGACATAAACATCAACCGGGGCAAGAGCTTTGGTGCCGTTATTCTTTACCGTTCCCTTGATAGTGATTTTTTCACCCTTATTAATAGGATTATTAACGGTTTTAGAAATATCCAGCGATTGCGGTTTGGCGTCAATTTCCGGAATGACCGCAGTGCCGTTCAAATAGTTGGCTTCGTTGTTGAGCGCACCGGCGCCGGACCAGAAAATATCCAGGTCTGTTGAAGCCGGGTTGTAAATAACATCCGCGCCCTGGTCGCCCAAAGGTTCATTGCCATCGGTAGTAACCCAGCGATGTACTTCCCACGGCATGTTAGCCGGGGTAACGTTGCCCAAAGTAGAAGCGTTTTCGACCTTTAATGCTACAATATCGCCGCCGGCGCCGTTACTGTTACCATAAGCGTTGGAATTTGCAATCAGATAAACAATATCATTGGTGTCGTCAACCTGAGCATTCGGCAAAAACAGATCGTCATCATCGTTAATCGCCAGTTCCGGATAGTTAGTTGAAATCAATGTAACTGCGCCTTCAAAACCGGCGCCGCTATTCAAGGTACCAAAATCGGTTACACTGGCAGGATCAGCCGGCGGTTCCCAGGTTCCAAAATCAATATCACCAGGGTTATTATCAAGAAAATAGTAGCCGCGGTTGTTTTTGTCAAATACCATTTCCGGCATACCCCAGCATTGTTCCAGTTCATCCTGCAAACGGGTCGGAGGAATTGGGCCCCAAGCCTGAGCGGCGCCCTTGTAATAAATGTGGTATGGAGTTTTGTCGCCAAAAGTATCGGAGCCGCCGTCACCGGAAAAGATGATGTGCGGATCGTTGTTACGGTCCAGAATGATAGAGCCCTGGAACACAACTGCGCTCGGTAAAAAGCTGATCGCTTCAGCGCCGGGGGTTACGCCGTCGGCGCGGGTGAATACCAAATCGGCAAGATCGGCTTTACCATCGGCAGCGGCAAGATTTGCACGGGTGTAGAACATATCCTGGTTTTGGTTAGCATACGTAATATGAACAACACGATCTGCGCCAATAGCCATCGTTCCCCATGATATTTCAGCCGTCGGAACGTTAATTTTTGAACCCAAATCCATGAACGAGCACCAGCTGTCACCGCCGTCCGTTGAACGGGTTAACTGGGTTCGCCAAACACCGCCGGTTGGCCGCGGAGCGGTTAAAATATAAACATCATCATTGGTCACGTCGACAGAAACTTTACCCATCAAACAGCGATCCAGGTTGGCATAGCCGATTGTTTCAGGAATGTTGATCGGTTCTGTCCAGGTTAATCCCAATGCATCCAGTGAATGCGCATAATAGGGGAAATTATAGCCGGCATCTTCCCAGCTAACATGGATAATTCCATCCGATGTTCTGGCTGCATGACGACCGCCATACAGAAATGCTCTTGGCATTGCGTCGCCAAGGACAATTCCGCCTGGTTTGGTAAAATCTGCAATCCGGTGTTCGTAAACTGCAGGTTGGTCACGTTTTTCTACTTTTTTTTGTGCGCTTACAAACGTAACAGTTGTTAGAAGTACAGCTATAATCAAGAACAGTAACAATACAGTATTTTGCTTTCTCATATTTCCTCCCGCTTGAACGGTTAAGCAGTTTTTTTCAGACAATTAAGTGTTTAGAAAAATTAAGAAATCTGCAATACCACCTCCTTAATGGTTTTTTTATTCATTGCGCTCCTGTATGAAATTCACTTTACAATTACCACAAATCAATTGGATCACCCCAGTTATCCGGGGCGTTGTCAGGTAATGTATTAATTTTTGACAATAAATCAAAAATAAATTCTTCTGAATTGTTATCAACTATATTTCCCTGCTTTAAATAAACCTCTAATACTTTTTCTGCTCCAAAATAATCTTTTTGATTATAAAAAGCAAGCGCCATGATCTTGTAAAAGTCCCACATATCATACTCGTTGTCATTTGTAAACAAGTGGCGTTTGTAGGGATAATTACCCGGGTCAATGGCTTTTAAATCCTGGTTTATATAGGCCAGGGCACGGGTTGCTTTAAGCGCTGATTCGTAATCGCCTTGTGCCAGGTAGACTGTGGCCATACCGGCGAATGCGTCGGCTTGCATGTAGGTGCCACCTGTTGTCGGGTCGGAGGTATTATAACGATTATAGAACTCGCCTTTTAAATAATAAGTGTCGCCGGGTAAATCTTCGGGGGTTTTGTCAAGGCTTTCCAACAGATCATTCAACGCTATAAATTGATTATCCGTACGCTTAATTACATATCCTTTTTCATGATACATATAAATAGCTGCTATTTTTTCCAGCTTGTTGATGCGCGGAATGATTTGCACCACACCTTTTTGCGCATCCAGGTAAAATTCTGATAAATTTTGTAACTGGTCGGCAGAAGATACCGCAGTACGCAAGCTGTCAGGACTAAAAGCGAGTGAATTGTCCAGTTCATTACCCAAAGCAGTGCCGGCCGCGTTGCTCACTTCTGATTTTGGCAGGTTAAAAGCACGAGTACCGGCGGCCAAAAAATAGGTAGGCGAAGGGCCAAGCAGCTTGTTGACCCGGGCAGTGTAACTATCGACGCCTTCAACATTTACAATCCAGGCATTGGTGCCAATCTGCCACTTGCCGTTATAGCGGTTATTCATGGTATCGGGAACTGCAAAAGCAGGTACTTTTTCCATGTTTAGAACCGGTTGATGATCTTTTAATACCGTTTCCAGGCTGATAACAAAAGAGAAATTTGTAATTGCCTGAGAATATTGCTCAATGCGGGCATAGGTCCATCCCAAACCACGATAAGCATCAATCGAAAGTTCAGGATCAACGTTCCGTTTGATCGTGTTTTCAAAATTGGCTATCGCAGTTTCAAAATCTCCCTGCTGATAAGCGGTCCATCCCTGATTTACAAGAGATCCGATCGACTCAGCCCTGGTCGGGATATCATCGGACTCGCGGGAACAGCCGAAAAACACCAGCATTGTTACCATAACTCCGAGGATAAAAAGAAATCCGGTTTTCTTTGCGTGTATGTCTTTAAGGGTCATCAATGCCTCCTTTAAACTCTATATAATAAAAGAAAAATCTGTTAGTAAACGACCATACAGTTATTTTACAAGGATCATTTTTCTGGTTTCGGTAAAGTTGCCGGCTTTTAATTCATATAAATACAAGCCGCTGCTCACTTTAAAACCAGCCTGGTTTAACCCGTTCCATCTTGCCGTATAATATCCAGCCGGTTTGCTTTCATCAATCAAAGTGTTTACCAGTTGCCCGTTCATATTGAAAACTTTAAGAGTTATCCGTTCCTCCCGCGGAAGTTGATACTTTATTTCCGTTGTCGGGTTGAATGGATTTGGGTAATTTTGATGCAATGCAAAAGTCTGCGGCAAGGATGCTTGTCCTGGTTCGCTCATTACGCCAATATTACCCTGAATTACAGCAAAAAATCCCAGTCTGTTGACAGAAGCGGTAAAAGTATTGTTCTTTTTATCCTGCACTGCCGGAACATGCTTCCAGTTATTATTTTCCAAAACATACAGAGCAACATCGCTGTCATCGGCATCTGTATTGCCGGAATAATTGATGGTAATGGTAGCATCCCGTAAAAGATCAATTCCAACCGGCCCAAACTGATGAATACTGCTTTTGTAAATAATATTGCCGGTCGGGTTCACTTTATCCAGTGCGCCTTCCCGTGTCCAGGGATTGGCATAAGCAGTTAAACAAGTTGCCGAACGCAAAGAATTTTCCGGCAGGAAAAGCGCAGCGTTCTTGTCCGGGCTGATTACTGTATAAACAGACTGCGGAACTGCTTTTTGTACATTGATAGGAGTTAAAATATAATCAACATCATTTCCTGGTAAATCCTGTAAATTCCGGATCAAAAGCTTTATTTCGCCATCCATAGTGATGTGATACCGTCCTTTATACAAATAATTAACAGCTTTGTCTCTGCTGTCCAATCCGGTATCAAAAACAGCCATGTCGACTCGGGTTGAATCGGTAAAATATAAAATATCTACTGTTGGAATTTCATCTTGTGCGCTAACATCGGCAAACGTCTTTTCATTAGAATAGACAAACAATTCTAAAAATTCCGGGAACAAGGGATTATGAACAATCTGATGTTTAATTTCTGGAGGAGTTACATCTTTGGTAATAACAAAAGGCGCTGCCCCGCCCAGAGAATCCTGATTGCTGATGATCATATACATTTTATGATACTTTAACGCAGTGGTATCCTGGGTTGGTTCATACTTGGACAAGACATTGAACGTCAATTCTTTTTCACTATTAAAAGTTGGCGTTAAATCTTCAACATCTTTTTTACCAGTCGGGGTAACCTTGATCAATTGTACCCGCAGGTTGGTGTTATTTTTGGCGTTAAATTTAATATTAATTGGTTGGCCGGTTAACATATCCTTGCCCCAGTAGCGAACAACCGCTTGAACCGGGTCGGATTCGACCAGACTGGGGAATGGGAAGAAATAACGGATCATATAGGCCCAGTTGTTTAACCCGTCTTTAAATTCAGCATTTTTGGAATACATATTATAGTCGGACATGGATTCATCATGTCCAAACATAGGCCCAAAATTCATTCCCAAACCATTTTGTGCCATATAATTATTGAGAACAGCCGAATAGGTTGAATCACGATACCCATATTTGGCGCCGGTTATCGGGTCGATTTGGGTAGTATCATTTATAGTATTAGCAATCGTCCAGGCGGCAAAGACATCTTCAAATTTAACATTTTGTTCTTTTAAGGCATTTTGAACCCCGCGCCAGCCATTTGCGGGATCAGTAATAACTTTTCCCATCAAATCAAATCCGCCAAAATTTTCTGTTAGAAAAGTTGTAAACATGGAAACCTGTGTATACCGGTTATTCATATCACCATTATCGGCTTTAACGCTCCAGGGGCTGAGAGGCGTGCCGGCAATAAGGCTGAATACCGTGTTAGCGCCGGTCAAAGTTTGAAAATTGGGCATGGCTGTTGGTAAAGGGAACCCGCATAACTTTTCGCCATAAAAAGAAAGGCCCTCAACTATCCAGCGTTCTTCGTCGTAATCTTTGTTCCAGACAATCATGCGTACCAACTGGTGCGCCAATGCTTTTGCCCGTTCCTGATCGGTAGACTCGCGGGAATCAATATAAAGATATTCCCCTTTATTCGTGTTCCCGATATTGCTTTGATCTTCGGCACGGAAATAACCGCTTAGTTTGGAGGTGCCATTATTGCCATTCGAGGTAGTATTTTCTAATTCACCTTTTTCAATAATATTGTGTATCACAATATTAATTTTGCTGGTTTTATCAAAGTCCGGCAGGCTTTCAACACCAAAACTTTCGGTGATTATTTGATACACTCCTTTTGCAGAATTGGCGGGAGTTGAATTTTCAAAATTTTCAATAGCGGCGCTGATTCTGGTTTCATCAACAAAAGCGCTCATGCCATAATTCTGTCCGTTCCATGTGGTTCCGTTATCTACTGATGTAAAAAACCCAAAGGGGGTACCGGCATAAATTGCACCATTATTCAACGCAATTGTTAAAACTTGCGTCGCAGGTTCAATAACACCAAGGGAAGTCCAGGTTGCGCCGGCGTCGCTGCTTGTATAAATCCCGTCCAGGGTGCCGGCGTAAATTTTGCCTGCTTCATCTATGAATAAACTGTTAATGTCAACATTTTCCAGCCCGCCGGTAGCAGACCCAACCAAAGACCAGCTAACTCCTTTGTCGCTGGTTTTAAACACGCCATTGGCATTGCCGGCAAAAACTTGATGTAAATTTTTAGAATAGGCAAACTTTTTAAAGTATATGCCACTCGAAGTACTCAAAGTCATTTTTGCCAGGTCGGTGGTATTGTTCAATAAATCATAATCAGCAATCGGGGTTCCATAAATCATATTTGCATTTGTGATGACCAGGCCCTTTTTGTCTTTATTCAAACCACGTAGTGTAACTGATTTATCACACCACACCAGGGTATCGCCGGCATTGTTTACATATTTTACAGTAATAAATTTTCCGCCGACTTCAAAATTGGGGTCGGAAGGATAAGATACTACCAATAACATTGCCTTTTGAGGATCAATAATTGTTGCCATAGCCGGTTGGCCACGGTACTTTAAATTATTGATATCCAATTGGTTATAATTATCCATATATTCAAAAGACGGATCGGCAGTGTAATAACTTAGATGTGCTACCCATCGCCCTTCATCGCCAACGATGCCGGGCATATTACGTACAAAATACTGAGCCTCGTCATCGCTCTTTAATATTGTATTATGCGGGCCTTTCCAGACACGCTTGATCTGGTTTGCCTCATCATATTCTTTGACGATAATACTATCTTCATTGCTTATTCCATCAACTGTTACCCATTTTTCAAACTCGGAACCGATGGATTCACCCAATTCGGCCAGTTTATCCAGATCAAGAGTTGAATTTTGCAACGGCGCCTGAATGTTTGCCAGTGATGCAGTAATCGTTTTTTCAACGCCTTCCCAGTATATGCCGTTATTATTGGTTTTAAAAACGCCCGCGTCGGTAGATGCAAAAACGCTGCCGTTTGCTTTGGTAATATCATAAACAGGCAGGTATTCGTCATCATTGTCATAAGGCAGGCCATTGCTGCTTCTTTCCCAGGTATTGCCGCCGTCGGTACTGATAAAAGCGCCCATGTTAATATCAATATCACTGTCTTCATCAGGATCATCCGACCACAGGTAGCCGCCAATGCCGGCATACAATACATTATTATTCTCTTCAAGGCAAAAAACCGGGCTGCCAATGGTAACCTTGCGCCACCGGGTTGTTGCTTCATCCCAACGATAGAGACCGTCATCAACTCCGGCAAACAGAACCTGGTTGGAGGTAATGATAAAGTCGTGTACTTTACTCATTAAACCGACAGTACGCGAACTGTTGGGAAACCCTGCATTAATCACAGTCCATTTTTGCTCATCAATTTTTTTGCGCAGAACGCCGCTCGATTTAGTTCCGGCATAGACATACGAGTTTACCTGGTCAACAATAATTGCATTGATCTGCTCATTTTCGACCCAGACATTGCAATTTTCGCCGCCAGCTTGCAGGGTTGCGCCAATTTTATAGTCGTATTGAAAAAACTGAAAATTGTGCACCCAAAGAAATTTGGAATCGCCGATGTTTTGAGCGAAAGCAATTCCATATATCAACAAGAAAAAGATTACCAGTTTCGTCACTTTTTTAGACATATTTCATCCCTCCAGTAGAGATAATAGGTAGAGAATTCATTGTTTAATATTGTTGAAATTCAGTCAGTTAAAACTGAAAAGTAATTGACATCTGGTTAACGTTTTCCAGAATGCCAAAATCGCTATAACTATAATCCAGACTGGCTGAACCCAACTGACTAAGGGATAAATTCAGGCTGCCACCGGCCGCAAAACGTGCAGAATCATTATTATGAATATAACCGGCCCGAACAGCTATGATTTTATTAAACCAGTATTCTCCGCCAATGCCAATTTGTTCAACATTATCGTTCAAGTGAACCAGATCAGCGGCCAGAGTAACTACGTTGGCGCCGGTTTCTATAACTTCCATCGCTACACCGGCACGGAAAAGCAAGGGAATGTGGTAAGGCCGGTAGTCTTCTGCCGGTTCAGTTGTATAAGTTTGGGTTTTGGAATCAAACCCGATGATATCCTTATATTGTCCGGGCACTTTCATTTCCGGGCCAAAATTTTGAATGGTTATTCCCATACGCAAAGACTTGAAACCGGTTTGATATAAAGCGCCAATATCAAAAGCAAAAATACTGGCTATTTCATCATCGTTCGTCATGGCGTTAACTGTGCCGTAATCTTCACGTATAAATTTTACAGTTCCACCAAAAGAAAATTTATCGGTCAGGTACCGGGAATAGGAGAGTCCAATCATCATATCATTTTTGGAAAAAGTTTCACCTGTTCCTTCCTGGAATTGATAAGTGGTAACATCCATATCTCCGGAGCCAAGAAACAAACCGGATAAAGCAAACGAGCCGATTCCCGGTAAACTTTTGGCAACACTGAAAGCATTTAATTGAATATCGGCAATCCATTGAATATGCGATAAAAAGACACTGTAATTTTGTACTTTAGCCAAAGCGCCAGGATTCCAGAATACAGCTGAGGCGTCTGTAACCACGGCGATGCAGGCGTTTCCCATTCCAACATTCCGGGCCCCTGTGCCAATTTTGAGGAACTGCGTTCCCGCAGTTCCTACTTTGGCAAACTGTTGCGCCACGGCTTGTTGAAGCATCCCAAATACCAAAGTTATGCCAAGCATAGCAATTATTATTTTTTTCATCAGTCTAAACCTCGTTATTAAATTTGCAATCAAAAAAACTCTCATTGGCTTAACAGCGGGTTACATGATAATGACAAACTTTCCAATAAATTTGTCTTTATCGGTTTCTACAACATACAAGTATAAGCCACTGACAACAGACTGAACATTTCTTGAGATCAAATCCCACTTTTCCATATTACTACCGTTAGTATGATCAATTTCCTCAACCAGGTCACCTGCCAGGGTAAATATTGAAATTTTACAAACCGGGGGTAAATTGGTAAAGAACAAAGCGTTTTCATAAATGTCTTCAAAAACATCGGTTGCTTTATATGGATTGGGGACAACTTTAACTTTAGTTAAATCAAAATTTTGGGGTATATCTTCAAACATTCCTTTAGGAACAACCGCCATGGGCGCGCCGCTGGCTGTTTTGGTATAATTACTCTTGCCGCTTTCTGAAGGGGGCAGGTTAATTGTTTCATCGCCGGTATCATAAGCGACCACAGAATAATAATAAGGAATGCCGTTAATTGGCGGTTCAATGACTTCACCCCACGAGGTTACGCCTCCCTTGTCAATATATTCATTGACATTATCAGGCAGGTCTACAAAGCCAAGAGAATCGCGTTCTGTATTGAGTACAGTAACGGGGCCGGTTATATTGTCAAAAGCCGCAATCAAAGTCCAGTTGCTTGGTGTATATTTAGCGCGGTATACTTTATACCCGACAAAATCAATTTGCTTGGTTTTGGTATCCGGAGTAATTTCTGCAATATTATCCCAAACCATAAACACCGCCTGGTCAGCCGGACTGTAACGCAAATTTGGCGACGGTGGTGGCGCCGGCAGCAACCAGTGAACATCCTGGGCTGGAGGCGATGGTTTATAGGGGCTGCTGTTTTTACTGCCAGTATAATATGCGGTTAAGGCATTATCAGAATTTTCACGTAATCCCTGTAAGCCAAGGCCAATTACTTCGGCAAACACAATGTGCACTGTATCGCCAACTGCAATATCATACGGACCAACGGATAACAGGTAACGATAATCAAAAGTTGGCGCACCTACGTCGAGCGGATTGGGCAGGAAATGAAAGCCGCGGCTGAATTCGTGCTGGCCCATTTGATAATCGTATTGCTCAATATCATTGTCCGGGTCGCTTTCCCAGTTCCACCATTGGTGGGAATAGGGTCTTACCATCCGGGTACGTTTATCGTCCTGATTCGGGAAAAAGTAATCGGATTTGCTGGAATCGGCATATAAAATACTGCCGCCGGCAAAACCGGCACAATTGGGTATCAGTGATCGTTCGCCAAAATCGTTATCCGATGAAGACGGATTGTCGCCATCATAAATAAAAGAAATGCCACGCGGAACCTTCCAGCCGATAAATGGTTTGCCATTTTCTCGCCGCAGTGTGTCGCCAGCAGCTATCTCATAATCGCCAACAACTACATCAACATCGGCCATAACCGGCAACCCGGCTTCATTTTCAATGAGCGCATATTCATCATAAACGCCGTCGCCCTCTATCAGCGTCAGGTCATAACTATCATTAAATCCACCCATCTTGTGACCGTAAGGAATACCATAATCATCATAACCGGTAATCCCGTCGGCGTCAAGATCTAAAGGGTCAACCCAATCGACTTCGTCGGTATTGGTATCATTGCCATCATAGCCGTCATAATCGACCAGGTCATCGATATTGGTGTCGCTAACGTCAATCGAAGAGACGTCAATGTCAGACCAAAAGCCGATGATAACATCCTTAAGAAAGCCGTTTAAACCCAAGTTGATGACGTCAAATTCATAAACAATAAAATCATCATATTCCGGCATACTCCACGATAGTCCGCGCTCGATAACTTTGACGCCTAAAGGAGTATGTTCGGTTTTCACATCCAGATCATCAAACTCACAATAGCTGTCATGGATGGATTTGGGTGTGCCAATGGCAGCAACTTCGTCATTGCCCATCAGGAACTGGGTGCCTTCAATCGGCTCCCATTCTTCATAATAGTAAAAATAACTGGTACACCATTTTTCACCATTTAGAATGGTAGATACCCAGATGGCGGCGTCATACAAATAACTGTTCCTTGTGCCACCAGGCCATTCGAGTGAAGGACGGCCCGTTGTTGAAAAATTGGGGTCGCCAAAACTGCCATAATTTGTTATTACATTCCACAGGGCGCCAATTGTATGTGCCTTGTATTCATGATCTGGCCGGGCCATGGTTTTTTGTAAACTGGTCGGCCGTTTATTTAATTTGTTCGGATTCACTTTAGCGTACACAAATGATAAAGTAAACACCAACAAAACAGCGAGGATTATCTCCAGCTTGTATTTTTTCAATAACAAAGCTACCTCCACGATTTAATAATGAGTCAAACTGACACCGTTATTTCTGTTTATTCTGTTTCCACAGTCTTGCATTAAAAATCAATCCGGGCGCCAATGCGTGTCAAACGACCTCGGTTATAAACACTTGGGTCATCATATTTTCCCTGTGGATCATTATTGGCATTATACCATTGCTCATCAGCCAGGGCAACAATATTCTTTTGATCAAACAGGTTGCGGACATCGACAAACAGCGATGGAACAATGCGCCCGACATGGAATCTTTTGCTGACGCGTAAATCGGCAAATGTCCGGGAGGGTAATGTTCCCAAATTGTCCGGAGCTGCTTTATCCTGCCCCTTGGGAGGAGTCCAGCGGGTGCCGCTGCCATAATACCATGTAAGATTGACGCCGAAATCGTTCAACAAAGAAATACCAAACAAGTTCTGCCGGGGAGGAATCCGAAAATCAATATTGGCATTGATAGTATGCCGTTGATCCCAGCTTGTATAAGATTCAAACCGCGGCAATACCTGGCCGGCCCATTCGGTTAAATATCCCTGGCTAACATCAGATGATTTATTTTTCGCTACCTGGTAAGTATAATTGATTTTGCCGCTTATATACACAAAGCCGATAATTTCCGGGCGACGTATATATTCAGTTTCAATACCGCGAATATTACCATAATCGGCGTTATAATAAAATCCATACCAGTCGCGTTGGGTATAATATACGGGACGGGTATCGGTTAAATCGGAAATATCTTTATAAAAAGCAGTTATTTTAATTTTTGATGCACCGGAAAGCTGGTGATTGAGTCCAAATTCATAGGCAGTGGTTCTTTCCGGTTTTAAATTGGGGTTACCAATAATCGGGAAGCCGCCGCCCAGGTCAAACTCCAGGTTACGGAATAAAAAGCTGCCCATTGGTTCCTGAAAATAATTACCATAGCTGAAATGCAAAACATCTTTTTCAGTTATTGGATAAGCAATACCAAAACGGGGACTGACATAATCTTTAAATTTGATAGATATGGGATGTTTGACGTCGCCAATCTGCGGCGCGTCGGGATAGTTGTACAAACTTGGATCCCACTTTTGATCCAGCACGTTATTCCCGTTGGTATCTTCTCCCGGATCCAGACGTCCGTTAGCGTTTAAATCTTCAAATCCCTTGTCATCAGTAGACCAGGTCGGGTCGTAAATATTATTGGGGTAATTATCCCAGTTGGCATTAAAGTAATCATAACGCAAACCGATATTCAAGATCATTCCCTGGTATTCCATTTTGTCCTGAATATAAATGGCGCCGCTATTTGGATAAACAGTAAACTTTTCGCCATAACCATAACGGTCGGTTGCATCGTAACGGAAAATTTCCCGATATTTCACATCGACGCCGGTGCGAATATTATGATTGCTGGTCACCTGGCTTTCAACGTCCAGCTTTAAACCATAACTTGTTGATTCATCCACATACCAGTAGCGGCGATCCCAGGTCAGCCCCGAACCATAAGTATAAAAGCCATCTGTGCTTTTTTCGCCTTTATAGGGGATAGCTGAAGTCTTCATCCATTTTGAACGGTCGCCGGGATAGGCTTTTTGCGAAGCATCAACAAAGCCATCCGCATCCCAGTCGGTATACAGATCATTACCATAAGCATCAAGTTTACCATTGCCATTTAAATCTTCGGCAACTCGATCAAAATATCCATCGTTATCCATATCCAGCCACTCATTCGGGCCAATAATACCATCGCCGTTCAGATCGACATTTTCGCTAACCAGATCAAGTTTGCCGTCGCCATCGCGGTCCTCATTGATATTTTCATTGGCATTCTGAAAATAATAGGTGTAATATCTGTCAAGGTGAAGTTCATAAAAAGTTTTAGAGCTAAGCTGATGTGTCCAGGTAACTGCGATCTGGTTGCTTTCTTCTTCCAGGTCGGCAAGATGATCCATCATATTAAAAACATCCAGCCGGCCATTATAATTAAAATCTTCGCGATCCAAAATCTCATTCCCGTTCAGATCTTCGCCTTCATCAAGCCAGTTGTTGCCGTTTTTGTCCTCGGTGTCGAGAACGCCATTGTTCCACCAGTCAAGGCCTGTAATTGGATCCTTGATATAAAACTTGTTATCATCTACACCGTCGCCATTTGTATCGCCAAAAGGTTTATAAGCCTCGTTCAAATCTTCAAAGGTTCTTTTCTTCCAGAGATTGTCAAAATAATCCCACTTGCGTTCATGATATAAACCTTTCACCCGCAAGGTATGGCTTGGTGTGAGTTTATAGGTAACTTTACCCTGGTATGTGCCGCTTTTGCTTTGTTGATTCAGAAAACGTCCATCGGTTTTTTCATACCAGCCGGAAAGGAAATACCTCAAGTCGCCTTTAATACCGAGAGCTTTGCTGAATGGCACCGGGCCGCCCAGTGAGAATTCCGGGTTGTGACGATTTTCTTCAACTTCATCAGTTCTTACGGTTGAACCAAAACCATTCAAAGCGCTGGTGGTGTAACGTAATGTGCCTGTAAAGGTCGGGCCGCCGTCTTTGGTTACAACATTAATAACCGCAGACTGGGCATTACCATATTCAGCGCTGAACCCGCCGGTCATAACAGATGTTTCTTCAATCGCAAGCTCGGGAATATCGGAATCAAAGGCGCCGGACATTGGATCCATAATATTGGAAGAATTGTCCAACAAATAAGTAACCTCCCGTGAACGACCACCACGAGCATGCATTTGCCCGTCTTCAACAACAATACCGGCAGATGTTTGCACAACTCCCTGAAAAGAGTCTACCGACATTCTTTCAATTTCTTCACTACCCGTTACTGTACGGCTGGATGTTTGATCCATTTGAATAAGCGGACGCTCTGCGGTTACAGTTACCGTTTCTCCTGCTTCCAGTACAATTTCCTCTAACTTGAAATCTACCTTGACAGTTAAATCTACTTTAACACGGACTTCCTGCACAACCATTGCATTGTACCCCATCATTTGAGCGCGCACAGCATACGTACCTGCAGGAACATTGATAATAAAAAATTCTCCATTCAGGTTGGTTGCCGCCCCCATTGTTGTACCTTCAATCATAACATTGACAGAGGGTAATGGATCGTTGGTATTTTTATCCACTACCTTACCAACAATCTTTCCTGTGGTAGCGGCAAAGATCAATCCAGGTATTCCAAAGAATATCAGGGCGAAAAATGCTATTTTCTTCAGCATGCCTTTTCTCCTTATAAATAATGAAT
>CAYNSO010000011.1:32062-58255 GCA_964399735.1 uncultured Cytophagia bacterium | reverse complement strand
TTTTGTGCTTTTGCTACAGTCCCAATTTTTTCGCACCGGATATTTATCCGGCGCGATCTGTATAATCATTCAATAGCTCAAAATATTATCCCCCCGGTTTATGCCGTCCACAAACCATTCATGGGATTGCAACTTTTTGTTTTGATGTGGCTTTATTTGCTTTGAGATGATGCAGGACGACATGTTCAGGGCGAGCAGCGCTTCGCCCTTGTGGGAGATTTTGCCCCCCCGCAGAAGAGAAATGTTTTAGCAATGGAGATAAATGAATAATGCTCCTGAATTAAATTTTCATGCAACCCAGAGTTGTACAAAAATTTATTTAAAAATTCCGAAAGGCAAAATATTCTGCCAAGTACAGAAAATTTTACCTTTCGGCAATATCAGCAGAACCAGGCTCGCCTGGTTTTTTACAAGTTATGCAACGCCTCTTTCAGGAGGTCGATCTCATTTTCCAGTTTTGTAAGAGCTTCACTGCCGCCGGTGAAATCCTGCTGCCGGCCCATCATCTCCAACTTTAATGCGGCTTCAGTTGCGCTGCTGGCTGCAAAAGTAGCTACCGCGCCTTTTAAAGTATGTGCTGCGCGAACGAGCAATGTAGCGTCTTTTTTGGAAAGAGCATCTTTAATGTTGAACAAGTGATTTTTATGATCTTCCATGAAAAGTTCAACAATTTCATGCAGTAATTCTTCATCACCTGCAACCCTGGCGTAGAGTTCCTCGTTGTTAATTACATTTGATACTAGCATTCTGTTGCTCCTGAATTGTATTGTCGTATTGAATTTTTTTTATTTTTATTCTAGTTTACAGATATTTTAGATTTACACAAAGCCTGAGTCAGCTCCGATACATTGATCGGTTTCCCGATATAATCATCCATACCGGCTTCAAGGCATATCTCTCTATCACCCTGCATCACATTGGCCGTCATGGCGATGATTTGCGGGCGTTCGTCAGCCGGAATTTTTTGGCAGATCAATTTTGTCGCTTCAATGCCATCCATCTCCGGCATTTGCACATCCATCAAGACAACGTTATAGTCCTTTTTTTCAATTGCCAGGATGGCTTCCAGTCCGTTATTAACAATATCCGGCTCGTAGCCCATCTTTTTCAAAATGCGATAAATAAGTTTTTGATTAATGGCATTATCCTCGGCAACCAGAATATCAAGCGGCAGCCATTCGGACATGCTTGGATCAATTACATTTTTATTTTCAACCGAAACCGGTTTGGGCTTTGGTTCATTTTTCCCTTTAAAGATTGAAAGCAGGATATTGTAATACTGGTTTTGTTTCACCGGCTTTGAAAGAATGCTAAAGAAATTTAATCCTTCCGATTTAAAATGCGCTTCCTGCCAGCCGATAGAGGTTAACATGACCAGTGGTGTGTCTTTCATTGCGCTTATTTGGCGGATATGTTTTGCCAGTTCAAGACCGTCCATTTCCGGCATTTGCATATCAAGAACAACAATATCAATGGGCACGCCTTTGTTCAGTAGATCAAGAGCCTCGCGGGCTGAACTGGCCTGCCGGGGCAGCATCCCCCAGTTTTTAGCCATAATTGTTAAAATCCGCCGGTTTGTTTCATTATCGTCAACAATCAGTATGCGTTTGTCCTTGAGCGAGGAATTGGCGCTGCGTAAAAAGATTTTCGGTTTGGGCGGCGCCGTTTGTGCTTTAATGGTAAAGTAAAATGTTGACCCGGCATTTGGTTCGCTTTCGACCCACATATCTCCTTCCATTAACTCGCACAGCCTTTTACTGATAGCCAGGCCCAACCCGGTGCCGCCGTATTTGCGGGTTGTGGAAGAATCCACCTGGCTGAAGGATTTAAAAAGACGATCCATGCGATCTTGTGGAATGCCAATACCGGTATCGCGGATGGCAAATGTAAATTCATAATGTTTGTTGAAAAGTTCCCTGGCGGAAACATTGATGGTTACTTCGCCTTCTTTGGTAAACTTGACAGCATTGCTAAGCAGGTTGTTGATAATTTGCCCCAGCCGCGCCATATCGCCGATAAGAGTTGTAGGCGTATTGTCTTCAATCAAATAGGCCAGTTCAATGCCTTTGTGAGCGGCATTTACCGCTTGCAGATCCAGCGATTCTTCAATGCGATCGCGCAGATTAAATTCATTACATTCCAGATCCAGTTTGCCGGATTCGATTTTAGAAAAATCGAGAATATCATTGATCAGCACCAGCAAGGCATTACCGCCATTGCGGATGGTTTCAAGATATTCACGCTGTTCCCTGCTAAGCTCTGTTTCCAGCAGCAGGTTGGTCATACCGATTACCCCGTTCATTGGGGTACGGATTTCGTGACTCATGTTGGCAAGGAAATTGGACTTGGCGACTGTAGCGGTTTCAGCTTTTGCCAGAGCTATATCGAGTTCTTCATTTTTTCGCTTCAATTCATCGCTGATTTCCGTTAACTCGGTAATATCCCTGGAAATACCAACAATGCCGGAGATTTTGCCGTTTATATTTAACGGTATTTTTGTGGCCGATACCCATCGGAATTCACCGCCGGCTGTGCGGATTTTTTCTATTTTGCCGACAAGGGGTTTGCCTTCGTTAATTATGCGTTGTTCATCTTTGGCAGCGTCGTGCGCATGGTCGCTGGTGAAAAAGTCAAAGTCGGTTTTACCAATCGCTTGTTCCGGTTTTGTCAAACCAAGCACTTGGGCCTGGGCTTTATTAATTTTAATGAACCGTCCTTTTTGGTCTTTGAAATAAATGGTGTCTGGAATATTGTCTATCAACGAACTGATCATGTTTTGTTCGATGGACAGCGCTTCTTCCATATTCTTGCGGTCGGTAATATCGGTGAGAATTATCATTATTTCATTCTGATTGTGAATATTACTTGTCAATGTAGATATGGAGATAATAAATGATTTTGCTTTGTCATATTTATTTTTTAAAACCAGTTCTTTATAATTGGTAAAATTGTCAAGATCATTTTTCGAGCCATCTTGATAAAATTTATAGTCCTGAAGTTTTTTGCCGATAATTTCATCCGCTTTATAACCCAGAGATTTGCACAACGAATTGTTGATAAAAGAAATGGCGCCATCGTTTGTAATTAACAGAATGCCGGTGTTATCAGAGTTGACAATTGCATTGTAAAGTTCTTCCCTGGCTTTTAATGCCTTTTCAGTTTTTTTCATTTTGGTAATATTCAGTAGTGATATTACTACCTCTTTATTACCATTTATCTGTTCTGAAGTGAGGTAAACACAAATATTCTTTTTGTTTTTATCAATAAAAGTAAATTCATTATTTTCATGTTTGTTGTGTTTGCCCTTCCAGAGGTTTTTGAAAAATTTATCCAGGTTGTGAAGATCAGTTTCAGCTACAAACTCTTCCCAGCGTTTTATATTTTCTATTTCTGCTTTTTGATATCCGGAAAGCTTTTCAAATTCATTATTAACAAGTGTTATGGTGTTATTTTTATTAATAATCGCCATAGCAGTACCGGTTGTATTAAAAATAGAGCGGTATTTTTCTTCTTTTTCTTTTAGTATTTGTTCATTGATCTTTCGCTCGGTAATATCACGAACGATGGATACAAAAAAGTAACGGCCATGATAATTGATCGAGGCCAATGTGATTTCTACGGGAATGATTTTATTATCGTGACGGCAAATTTCATCTTCAAATTTAAATTTTAATTGTAAATCAGGTTGTGAATAAATGCGGTGTTTTGGTCTTTTTTTACCAGCTTGGGATTTTAAATCAAATGTTTTTTTCTGTGATAATTCTTCCCGGCTATACCCTGTTAACTGGCAGGCTTTTTCATTGACACGGATTATATCTTCATTTTCTGTTTCGATAAAAATGGCATCATTTGCTTTTTCAAATAGTATATTACATAATCCATCGAAATCATTGGAAAGGTCTTGTGCTTTACTATTCCGGGTTGGTTCAGAATTCATTATCATTGTATCAAATTCCTGTTTTTTAATGCAAATTCATATCCCGCTATCTGAAAAGTCGGGATGAATTAGAAAAGTCAAAATTTTGACCCATTCAGGCAACACATGATTTTTTAACAAGGTTCTATTATTTTATGCAATTTCTTTATTTTCAGATATTTAAAAATATTATTATTATCATTCTCTGAATTTTTCAGGAAAATTGTACTTCTGTTTGAGCAACAATCAGACCATTTCAATTGTAAGATAATGACGGATCGGGTTTTATGTTATTTAAGGATTTTTTTTATTAAAAATTGTCTTGTGTAAAGTCAATAAAAACAATAAGCGAATTGTTTGAAAATTGTCTGGAAATATTATCATTACTATTTTTTTTTCAATATGCTTTAATTCTTTATGATCATGTATCCTGATGTCCCCCGTATGGGACAATCATTGTCCAGATTTTAAAATTTTGCCAGTCTTTTTTGTGAGTATATGAGCGTGGTGATGGTCTTTATCCTGAATTCTATTGCCCCGGTTTTTATCCGGTAAATTGCTTGCAAGTGATTTTAATCTTGATTTTTCGAGATTGATTAATTATAATAGAATAATATTTCGATGAAGAGAAAGTAAACAATATGGTTACAGAGGGATCGGGCAATGGAAAGCGATGATAATACAGGGAATATGAATAAACCCATATTTAAAAAAGCGGTTGTAGCAGCGGGTTTTTCTCCGCGTCTTTCGGCTGTTTTAAATGAAGCTTGCCGTCTGGTTTCGCTATTGGAAACCCGGCCAGTTATCGTTCATGTCGGGGAAGATACACCGGCGGTGCGCAACAAACTGGAAGAAGCGATAGCTTGTTCCAATTTTAAAGATGATTCCCCGGAGTATTATATTCGCAACGGCAGTCCCGCAGAGGTGTTAATTAGCGCCGCCAGGGAACTAGAAGCGGATTTGATTATTGCCGGCGCTTTGAAAAAAGAGGGTTTCATCAAGTATTATATCGGTTCTGTTGCGCGAACGATTGCCCGCCATGCTCCCTGTTCTGTGCTGTTAATGACCGAACCGCATATACAGCCTCAGCCTTTTAACAAGATACATTGTGCAGTAGAATATGAACCGGTAGCCGAACTGGCTGTAAAAGTAGCCGTCAATATTGCCCGTGAGGTTAAAATTCGTGATTTATTTTTTACCCATACTTTTCAGGAGCCGGAACTGGGCGAAAAAAAGGTTGTTAATAGTAATATTCAAGCAATTAAAGAAATTTATAAACGTGAAGACACTCGGCTGAAACAGTATTTATCCCGATTTGATTTTAAGGGGCTGGTATACAATGCGCGTTGTCTTTTTGAAAGATCGCAATCGGTTACTTTGGATTTTACCCGTGAAATTGGCGCTGATTTGTTTATCGTTCATGGCTCCGGCAGCCAACACAGTCTATGGGAAAGATTATTTCCGCAGCATCTTGAACTGGCTTTGCAAAACCTGCCCTGCTCGATATTGATGACAAGAGAAAACATAACTTAGCGGTTGTTTTTTTTCACCCACCTTATCAATCTGCCGGGTCCTTCACCGGCAGCTTCCAGCACATAAAGAGTATCACCGTCGGGGCTAATGCCAATGTTCTGTGGCGCATTAATGGGCGGGTTGCCACCGTTCAGGTATTCCACAGGATACCCGGTGCGGTCAAAGATTGTGATCACTCCCCGCTGATTGTGCATGGTATACACATATTGAGATTTAAAGGTTTTCACTCCACCAGACCCGAAATCAACCGCAGGCAGATCATCCGCCCGCCAGAACCTTGCCTTGCTGCCCTCGATCGCGCCATTCCATTGCTGAATCGTGTTGGTACTCATATCATTAATAAATACTGAAGAGCCGTCTTCCAGAACAGCAATATCGAAACCGGCATGGCCGCCGCCCAGTGGGCTGCCATAAAGTTCTTTGCCATTAGCATTTAAAACATGCCAGCGGGTGGAACGATTTTCAAGGACGAACAAGTTGCCCCTGCTATCGCAATCCAAAGCCGTGGCTGCAAAAGAGAGCCTTAAACCCGGCAAGGCAACGCCGGTGGTTGTATTGAACCGGTATAAAAGATATGGATTTTGTGAATCAATTACGCACATTAACCCGTCCGGGGTTTTCGTCAGGCTTGTAACAGAGTTTAGCGGTAATGAATTACCCTGCTCATCGAGGCCGGAACGGAGTGGAGAAATACTTGCTTGCATTCCATCCGGTGTTGTTATAATAACAGGATTTTGTCCGGCACATCCTGACCAAATTTTACCATCCTGATCTACTTCTATATCGGCAGGCTGCCAGAGAACCGGGCCAAATTTACCTGTTGATATATAGTTTTCTTCAGGAAGCAGTATGGAAACCGACCAGACATCACTGTAGCCCAGGTTACGTTTTGGATGCTTGGCGGACTCGTGGTAATTATCCCAGGCAAATATTCGGTAACGAAAATCCAGTCCGGCCTTTTGCTGCGGAATGGCTTTATCGGTAATATACCAGTCCCTGGAATTTTTAATGGGGCTCATTTTAATCTGGTTGCCTTCGGCAGGCGGCCAGGTGCGGTCATAAATGAGGTAAATACCTTGCCCGTTCGAGCCGGTGTTATCATCATATACACCGGAAGGATCGACAATATGTGCGGCGATCTTGAATTTTTTGTTTTTTCGGGTTCGATCCGGAATGGTTTTTACCTGGTCAATAATTGGCCCCTGTGAATCACCGTAATATTTTTTCCAGGACAATGGCGCTGTTGCGACCGGTTGTTGCCAAACTGTTTTCAGGGCTGAGCTTGTGATATAATCGGGAATGTGGTTAGGGCATACCAGCGAATAGGAAAACAAGGCGCTGCCGGAGCTGTTCAGATCCGCAGACAGGGCTATTTGACTGTGAATTTGTTCGCTGTTGTTACACATGATGCCGGGGTATACATGACGGTTGTGAGCGTTGACCAGATGCTCTTGCAGCATTCTCTGAAATTGTAAATTATCTTTTGTATAGATCATGGGATAGACAACATCAATAATTCCCTGCGCCAGCCAGTTATGACTGTCCTGCATAAATACTTGTGTACTCCGGTAATAGTCTCCCATGATGGAGGCGCTTAATACCATGTGAGGGTTATATAATTTCATGGCGCTGTACAGATCGGCAATAAAATTATTAACCGCATCGCGCCGCCACTGGTTCCAGGTAAACGGGCGGTCAGCCGGGTTTGCGCCGGTTTTCAGATTAAACAACCTGACCGAGACCGGATCATAGGAATAAGCTGTGCCCGGGAAGCGGACATAATCCAGATGCAAGCCATCAATATCATAATTTGTATAAATTTCCCGGCAAATCTGTAACAGGTATTCCTTGACCTGTGGATGAGTGGGCGAAAGCCAGACATAATGGGTATTTAATTGCTGCTGGTTGCCATATTCATCAACCATAAACCAGTCACGTCGAGTGTTATAAAGCTGGTTAGCAGGGGGAGGAGGTTCAACCCCGCTCCAGCCGGGATATACATTGATCCAGGCATGGCATTCGATATTGTTCTCATGGGCCAGTTTTATAGCCAGTTGCAGGGGGTCCCAACCAGGATTTTGGTAATTAAATTCTTTGGACCAGGGTTCATATTGAGATGGATAGGCAACGGTGGCATTACCGCGCACCTGTAACAAAATAACATTAAAATTCAGATATTTGGCGTTATCAACAATCTTTTTTATATCATCAGGTGTTTTATAATCCCAGCGGGTAACCCATAAGGCACGGGTTTCGGCGGTCGGATGTGATAAAATATTCCCGGTGAATGCGAAAAAGGTAATAACTAGAACAAGGAGGAGCGTACTGGTCCGGATTGGTTTTGGCATACTTGCTTTTATTGTGTAAATTTTAGTTTTTTATAGATTTAACAGTAATCGCATCAGTGCTTTTTGATAAATGTTTTGCGAATTAATGCATATTTGATAAAGCTGTACAGGTGCAACAGCAATGAATATGCCAAATACATACCCGGTTTATCGTATGGTCGCTTTTTAACCAAAATAGTACCAGGCTATTTCAAATAATCGACCTGATAGAGAATATACTATGCAGGCAGTTTTGTAGCAAGTAAATTTTTAAACATTGGAAAAATTTTCAATTATTTCCCAAAACGTTTTCACACTTGACAAATTGGCATATCTCTCGTATATTGTGTCACAAATTCCACACTGTAATTTAATCAAAATATCGGAAAGTATCTGGTTACATGAGTGTTTTCAAGCTAGTATCTGATTTTACCATGCTGGGTGACCAGGCAGATGCTGTAGAACAATTGACCAAAGAATTACAGCGCGGCACACGCCATCAAACCCTGCTGGGCATTACCGGCAGCGGCAAAACCTTTACAATGGCAAATGTAATTGCCCGCTATGATCGGCCGACTTTGATCATTTCGCATAATAAAACCCTGGCTGCACAATTGTATGGCGAGTTTCGCGGTTTTTTTCCGGAAAATGCGGTTGAATACTTTATCAGTTATTATGATTATTACCAGCCCGAAGCTTATGTTGCTTCTACCGATACCTATATTGAAAAAGATACATCCATTAATGATGAAATTGACCGGCTGCGGTTAAAAGCTACCAGTTCTCTGCTTTCCCGCCAGGATGTAATTATTATTGCTTCTGTCTCTTGTATTTATGGCCTGGGTTCACCGGAGATATGGAAAGATATGCTATTATTTCTGCATACCGGTCAGCAGATTGATCGTAATGTCATTCTGCAAAAGTTGGTAGAAATCCATTATACACGCAATGATATTGCATTTGAGCGCAGTACCTTCCGGGTACGCGGCGATGTTATTGAACTGATCCCTGCTTATGAAAAAGAAGCGATCCGTATTGAAATGTTTGGCGATGAGATTGAACAGTTGAGCGTTGTGGATGTTGTGACCGGCCAAATAGTAAAAAAACTACCCGGTGTGGCAATCTATCCGGCCAAACACTTTATCACACCCTATCCGCGTCTGCAAGCTGCGATTGAAAAGATAAAAGTGGAACTGGAAGAGCAACTGGCAAAATTCCGCAGCCAGGGCAAGCTGCTGGAAGCGCAGCGCCTGGAATCGCGCACCAATTATGACCTGGAAATGATGCAGGAAATAGGTCACTGTTCCGGTATTGAAAATTATTCGCGGCATTTGTCCGGCCGCCAGCCCGGTGAACGCCCTTCGACGTTGATTGATTATTTCCCGGAAGATTTTTTAATGATCATCGACGAATCCCACGCAACTTTGCCACAATTACAGGCAATGTATCATGGCGACCGGTCGCGCAAGGAAAACCTCATCGAGTATGGCTTTCGTCTGCCCTCGGCGCTGGATAACCGTCCCCTGACTTTTAAAGAATTTGAAGCCATCCCTAAAAAGGTGGTTTATGTATCGGCAACGCCGGCGGAATATGAACTGGAACAATCGCAGGGTATAGTGGTTGAACAGATTATCCGCCCGACCGGGTTGATGGATCCGGAGATTGTGGTGCGCCCGGTAAAAGGACAAATTGACGACCTCATTCATGAAATAAATATCCGCGCCGGGCGCCAGGAGCGCGTATTGGTAACAACACTCACCAAGCGCATGTCTGAAGATTTAACGGATTACCTGGCGGGCATCGGTATTCGGGTGCGTTACCTGCATTCCGAAATCGAGGCGCTGGATCGGGTTGTATTGTTGCGCGACCTGCGGCTCGGTGAATATGATGTGCTGGTCGGCATAAACTTGCTGCGCGAGGGCCTGGACTTGCCCGAAGTTTCATTAGTAGCCATTCTGGACGCCGACAAGGAAGGCTTTTTGCGGTCCGAACGTTCTCTCATACAAACCGCTGGCCGCGCGGCCCGTAATGTATCGGGACAGGTTATTTTTTACGCGGACAAGATCACCGATTCCATGCGCCGCGCAATCGATGAAACCAAACGCCGCCGAATTATTCAAGCGGAATATAATGAAAAACACAATATCACTCCGACCACTATATATAAATCTGTGGAAGAGGTGATGCGCTCGACCAGGGTTGCCGATGCCAAAGCAGAACAATATGGCGCCAAAAAGAAAAGCGCTGACGAGGAATACCTTGAAGAATGGAAAAAGCTGCCCCTGGAAGAAAAACAGGAATTTTTAATGCAGCTTGAACAGCAAATGTTCCAGGCGGCGGCAGAAATGGAGTTTGAGAAAGCGGCGGAATTTCGCGACCGTATTGAACTGCTGGATGGCAACAATGGTACTCCGATAAAACAAAAATATGCCCGTAAAGGCCGGTATGATAAAAAGTAAATTTATATTTGAACTTTTAAGGTGGTAATCAATATAAATATTTTGGTTCTAAATGCTTATCTGTGGGTAATTTTACCGATTGAACCATTGTTAAAATATAAAAGGCTCAATATGAAATCATAGTATTCTAGTACTTTTTAAATAGAAAATACCTGAAAAAGTTTTATTCTTTTTCCCCTGTGCGTCCTTGTGTCCTCTGCGGTGAAATTTTTTAACCGCCGAGATCGCCGGGAACGCGGAGAAAATCCTTCAAACAATTGTTATTATGAGGCTTATTGATTGAAGTATATTCTTAATAAATTATAGTTTAAAACTTTTTAAATGAATGGCAGGCAATATTTTTCTTCAAACACAAGTTTAATGTATTTAATGTCATTCAACGAAAAGTTGCAGAAAACAGGTCTTTATGACTGTATTCTTGTACTTAAAATAGTGGGAGAATTACCCACTATAAACAATCTATAGCCAATATTTTATTGGATGGGATATACCCCCAATAATTATCAGAGGCACAATGTAAATTTTTTAGAATCATTTTCGGAATAACCGGCAGGGTGAACCGGTGTTTATCAAATAAAAAGGATACAAATGAACGTTCTGGTTATAGGTAGCGGCGGGCGCGAACATGCGCTGGTGTGGAAATTAAAACAAAGTGATCTTGTTACCAATGTTTATTGCGCGCCGGGTAATGCCGGTATAGCTATGGAAGCGCAATGTGTTGATATTGAGGCAACGGATATAAAGGGCCTGCTTCGCTTTGCACGAGAGGCTAAAATAGATTTTACACTAGTCGGCCCGGAAGCGCCGCTGGTTATTGGTATTGTTGATGAGTTTGAAAAGAACGGCATGCCCATATTTGGCCCCAGCCAAAAAGCCGCTGAACTGGAGGGCAGCAAGGTATTTATGAAATACCTGCTGGATAAGTATGATATTCCGACGGCACAATACCGGGTTTTTAAAGAATATGAAGACGCTGCCGCTTTTATAAAAAATACACAAATTCCTGTGGTTGTAAAGGCTGACGGTTTGGCAGCCGGAAAAGGCGCCATTGTTTGCAACAACCGGCAGGAAGCTTTGGAAGCGCTGGAAATGATCATGAAACAACGCGCTTTTGGTGATGCAGGCAACCAGGTTGTTATTGAAGAATGCCTGCAGGGATACGAGGTTTCGGTGCTGGCCATTGCCGATGGCGAAGATTTAATCTATCTTGCCCCGGCGCAGGATCACAAGCGAATTCTCGATAACGACGAAGGCCCCAATACCGGCGGGATGGGCGCTTATGCCCCGGCGCCGCAGGTTACCCCGGAATTGATGACGCGCATTCATCACGAGATTATGCTGCCGACTCTGAAAGGGATGGCGCTGGAAGACCGCCCCTATAAAGGCGTGCTTTATGCGGGTCTGATGATCACTCAGAACGGCCCCAAAGTGCTGGAGTATAACTGCCGTTTTGGCGATCCCGAAACCCAGGCAATTCTGCCGTTGACCAAAAGCGACCTGCTGCAAGCTATGATGGCCGCGCGCGATGGAATGTTAAAGGATATGGAATGGGAAAATCATCCCGGCGCGGCAGTATGTGTGGTAATTGCTTCCGGCGGTTACCCCGGCCATTATGAAAAGGGCAAACCCATTCTTGGTCTCGATAGCCGGATTGATGAAAATATTATGGTTTTTCACGCCGGAACCAGGTGGGAGGGCGAGAATATTGTCACCGCCGGCGGGCGGGTGCTGGGTGTAACTGCGGTTGGCGATACAATCAAAGACGCTATTAATTCAGTTTATAAAGCAGTAGGTAAAATTGCCTTTGACGGCGCCTATTATCGCAAAGACATTGGCGCCAGGGCGTTAAAATATCAGGAGACGCTATGAAAATACTGGTAACAGGCGGAGCGGGTTTTATCGGTTCCAATATTGTTGATGCATATATCAATGCCGGGCATAGTGTGGTAGTTATTGATGACTTGTCCACAGGGCGTGTTCAAAATGTGAATCCCCAGGCGGAATTTATTTGCGCCAATATTCAGGATGCAGAAGTAGCGGAAACATTTTTACGTCACAAGTTTGATGTGGTTAACCATCAGGCCGCGCAAATGGATGTGCGCCGCTCGGTGGAAGACCCGATCTATGATGCGAAAAACAATGTGCTCGGCTTTATTAATATTTTGCAAAATTGCGCCAAAACCGGGGTAAGCAAAGTGATCTTTTCCTCTTCAGGCGGCGCTATCTATGGCGAACAGGAATATTTTCCCGCAGATGAAGAACATAAATTGCAGCCATGCAGTCCCTATGGCATAACAAAACTGGTGGGTGAGAAATACCTGTTTTTTTATGCGCAGAATTATGGCTTGAAATATATAGCTTTGCGTTATGCAAATGTGTATGGCCCGCGCCAAAATCCAAATGGCGAAGCCGGTGTGGTTGCCATTTTTACCCGTATGCTGCTAAACAATCAGCAGCCGGTTATTAATGGAACCGGAGAGCAAACCCGTGATTTTGTGTTTGTGCAGGATGTGGTTCGCGCCAACCTGCTGGCGCTGGAACAAAAAGAGAGCAATATATTAAATATAGGCACGGCCAAAGAAACAACCATAAATGAAATGTACCGTATTCTTTTGCAAAAAACCGGTTCCACAATGGCAGAGCAGCATGCCCCGGCAAAAGAGGGCGAACAGTTCCGCAGTGTTATTGCATATCATAAAGCGAACAAGATCATGGGTTGGGCGCCCCGCTATGATATTGAAAAAGGACTGGAAGAGACCGTTGCCTATTTTCGTAAAAATGAGTTGTTGTAAGCAAAGCGGAGACATCTAGTGTCTGTTAACCAGCCAACAATTGTTGACGATTTTTCCAGAGCCGAAACCTGGCGCACCTGGCAAAAGGAAAGCGGAATATTAGGCAATTCCGAACCGGTGCGTCGGATGCTGGAAACCATTGCCCAGGTAGCCGCAACGGATATCTCTGTACTGATTACCGGTGAAAGCGGCACCGGCAAGGAACTGGTTGCCAGGGCGGTGCATCTGCGCAGCAAACGACGGGAAGCGCCGTTGATCACTGTGAATTGTGGCGCAATTCCAGAGGGCATTTTGGAATCGGAATTGTTTGGTCACGAAAAAGGCTCTTTTACCGGCGCTATCGGGCCGCGCAAGGGTTATTTTGAACTGGCAGATACCGGCAGCATCTTTTTGGATGAGATTGGTGAATTGCCGCCCTCGATTCAGGTGAAATTATTGCGGGTACTGGAAAACCGGGAATTTCTGCGCGTTGGCGGTTCAGAGCTGCACAAGGTGAACGTGCGATTCATTGCCGCCACCAACCGTGACCTGGAACAAGAGGTACGCAAGGGTAATTTTCGTGAGGATCTGTTTTACCGCCTTAATGCCATTCATATCCATGTACCGGCATTGCGCGAACGCCGCGAAGATATTTCGCTGCTGGTAAAAAAATTTGCCGCCGATTTTTGCCGGGAAAACTTGATCGAGTTTGAGGGATTTACAGAGGACGCTTTGTTCCGAATGCAGGACTATCATTGGCCCGGCAACATCCGTGAATTGAAAAATATGGTTGAACAAATAATCGTTATGGAACGGGGGCGGCAAGTTGATGAGCATACCCTGGCAAAGTATATAAAATTTCAGGACCCCATGGATAAACGTCTGCCAGTGCCCCTGCAAAAGCCCAGGGATGAAGTAGAAAAAGAGTTCCTGATCCGTGTGTTGCTGGAAATAAAAAGTGAAATTGCCCAGTTACGCGAATTGATTCTGGCCGGTTCCACTAATCATTACCGGCTTGGCGCGTGGCGGGGTGAACTGACCGAAGACATTCAGGATGTTGAAGATTATTATAACAACAATGAGCAGGACAAATCAGTTGCCGATATGGAAAGGGAGATGATCCGCTCTACCCTGATGAAATGCAGCGGCAACAAACGCAAAGCTGCAAAGATTTTGGGGTTGAGCGAACGAACGTTGTATCGAAAAATTAATCAATACAGGCTGCGTGATGAAGAATTTTAAAAAAACAACAAAAAAAATTGTTTTTTTTGTGTTGGCTGGCGCATTTCTTGCAAACGTAAATTGTGGTTTTTACTCATTTTCCGGCTCATTGCCCCCGCATTTAAATACAGTGGCAGTGCCGTTATTTGAGAATAAAACCGCGGAATTTGGCGTTTCAGAAGAGTTGACTGATATTATTATTGAAGAGTTTACCAGAGACGGTTCACTTAAAATTGCCGACCGCAGCGACGCTGACGTACTGGTCGAAGGATCCATTATTAGAATTGATGACAGCGCCGGCGCTTTTACCTCTGACGAACAAGTTCAGGAAATTAGAGTAAACCTGACTGTAAAGGTAAAATGCACCGATCAGGCTAAACGACAGGTGATGTGGGAAGAACGGCTTACCAGGTTCGGTTCTTATGACCCTGCTGTCGGCGCTGATGGACGAATCGATGCCATCAATGAGGCTATTGAAAAAATCAGCGAAGAAATTTTGAATAAAACTGTGTCTGGATGGTAATTGAGTGTTTTTTGTTATAAATACTATTCCGATATTTATTCATTATTAAACTGGTTGTAATAATTTTGTTGCCGTTACTGATTACCTAAAGTAATTGATCAGGTTTCTAGTATTTTTTGAACAGATTTGAGTATCTGTTTTTTGAATTATATGCACTAAATTATTGTTTTCATAAAAGAAAAATCATATATTATTTACGAGTTCCGACATTCTGATAAATGGAGTTTTATTATGGGTAGAATGGAGACAGTGAGAAAAATATCCGGTGAAACCGAATGGCTGCAAAAACGATTGGATGATAACCCGCATTCAATCCTTTTTGCCCGTCTGGCGGACAGGTACCTGGACGCCGGCGATATCAATCGTGCCATTAATGTATGCGACAAGGGCCTTGAGTATTATCCCGGCTATGCTACCGGATTATTTGTTTATGCCAAGTGTTTATTGCGTAAAACAGAATATGAGGAAGCTGAAAAGCAATTAAAAAAAGTATTGGCAATAAATCCTGATAACCTTTTAGCGCTCAAGCTATATGGGGATCTGATGGCCGAAATGGGCTGGAGCAGAACTGCCGAAGAATGTTATAAAAAAATTATGGATCTGGACCCCCTGGAAACCAATATTCGCGCTAAAGTGCCCGGTTCAATGGAAAGCGGGCAAAAACCGCCTATGCCAGGAAAGCCGGCAAGCGAGCCCATGGATCATACAGAAATTGATGACAAATCTATAGATAATTTATTTATGAATGATATTGCTGGTAATGAACAGGAAGAATCAATAGATACCCTGTTCGGAGGCAGTTTGGATGAGCAAGAAGAAAAGAGTGCAGAACCTGCGATACAAGAGCAAACCGCACCACCCGATTTGAATCCCGAAACCGTGGATTCTATATTTGGAGCGGGCGAAGAAGAATCAACCACCCCTGTTGCGGCAACATCTCCTGCGCAGGAAAGCTGGGATGAATTTAATGATGATTCCATCATTTCCCTGTTTGATAAAGAACCGGAACCATATACCGAACCAGGCGCAACAACCGGCGCTTTTAAAGAGAATAGCTCGTTCCCGGAAACTCGGCAGCAAGATTCTGAAGATGATATGTTCCTGTTCGGTAAGGAAGAAGACAAAGAAGAAGAAGAGGAACAACAACAACCATTTGCCGCAGCTGCTAGACCCGTGTCGGGACCATTATTCCCGCAATCGGACACGGTTGAAGAAGAGGAAACGGAACCGGGTTTTCCTGTCGCAGATGAAGAAGAGCAGAACGAGGAAAATTTTATATTCCCGGAATCTGAACAAGAGGATTTTCAGGTTTTCAGTGAGGCTACAACCCCTGCAAAAGACTCTCACCCGGAATATGAAAAGGATCAGGATTCATTTATCGTTGGAGAAGACGAAGATAATTATTCTTATTCCCCCGAAAAGTTTTCCCCGGAACGTGATCGTTATTCCAATATTCTGGATGGTATTTTCAGCCCCGGCCTTGATGAAGAAGAACGTAAAGATATGGAAACCCGCACCAGGTTAGAGTCAGAAACCGGTGATTCCGATTATTCGATTGGTGATGATGAAATTGATCAAAATCTTTTCGGCATGGGCGAAGAACCGTCTGCACAGGAAACCGGTCTTTTTTCCACTGAAGAGGAATTGGAAGAAGAAACAGATATTCAACTAGAACCGGAAGACACCATTTTAAGCAAGGGTGATGAAGCCCGGTTTGTGCCATCGCAGCCTGATGACGAAGAAGAGGAAGCGTTTCGGGTTCCGGATATTTCAGAAAGCTATCTCACTTTTGAAGAAGATGAAAACGATGATAATATTGAAACCGAAGCAGTACACATGCCCACTCTGGACATGATAAAAGATGACGCTGACAGTAATTTTGAAACTGAAGAAGAAGAATTGGGTAATTTCCTGGCGGGACTTGGCGAGCAGGACGATTTTGAGGGAGGATTGCCGCAGCAGGATGAAGATTTATTCCAAAGCCTTGATGAACAGTTACAACCGGATGTTCAAAAACCGGGCGGAACTGCTATGAAACAACCCCCGGTTGATAAAGAATCGGGCAGCGCCGCTGCCCCCAAAGACAAGTTTGTAACCCCAACTCTTGGTGAAATTTATGCTGCACAAGGTCAGTATAGCAAGGCTATCAATGTATTTGAATTGCTTTTGGAAAAAACACCGGATAATGAATTTTACAAATCTAAACTGGAATATTTGAAAAAGAAACAAAGCGAAGAAAACAATCAATAAATCTGTACCAATAAAATTTTAATTATCAAGGTCGTTTTATTCGCTCAGAATAAACGACCTTGTTTTTTATTGTGAGCAAAAGGCATGCCCGGCAAAACGCATCATACACAGCGATGTATTTCAGTGATTATTGTTACTTTTAATAATCGCTCTTATATTGGCAATTGCCTGGCCAGTCTCGCAACCGCGCTGCAAGGATTTGAATCACGGGTTTTTATTATTGATAATGCCAGCAGTGACGGCACGATTGATTATTTACAAACCCCGGAACTGTCCAGCCAGTTTAATTTTCAAAAATTGGTTCTTGTTTTTAATAACCGCAATACCGGCTTTACCCATGCGGTTAACCAGGGGCTGTGTATTGTGGACGAGGATTATGTCATTCTTTTGAATCCCGATATAGTTTTGCAGCCACAGGCAATTGCAACGCTTGTTGATTCTTTGCAGGAAAATATCGGCATCGCTGCGCCGCAATTGCGTTATAGCGATGGCTGCATTCAACCCTCCTGCCGCCGCTTCCCGCGCAAACGTGATGTGCTGTTTTCAGTAACCGGTCTGGCTGCATTGTTTAAAAACAGCGCCTGTTTTAATGGCTGGAAAATGCCGGATTTTGATCACAACAGCGCTCGCATTGTTGACCAGCCGCAGGGTGCGTTTTTACTGATACGCCGCGATGCCTTGCGAGCGACCGGGCTTTTGGATGAGCGTTTCCCCATGTTTTTTAGCGATGTGGACTGGTGTTATCGAGCTGTGCGGCAAGGCTACAAGATTCTGTTCAATCCCCGTGCCAGTGTAATTCATTATAAAGGCGTCAGTGTTTATCGTAATCGGCTGCAAATGATCGTCTCTTCGCACCGTTCATTTGTCGATTATTTTATCAAGTATGACCGTACCGGTTTTGACAAATGCAAAACAGGTTTTGTTTTTCTGTTATTATTACTTGTTACTTTACCGCGTTTATTGTGTACACAAGTTTTAAATAATGATCATCTTTGAATCGGGTTGGAATAACCACAAATGAAACGAATTATTTATTTGTTATTGATGTTGCTGCCGGTTTCGGCTCTGGCCGGCAACCAGGTTGTATTTATCAAACTGGAAAAGCCCCGCAGCGCCCTGTATAAAAGCAATCCGCAAAGAACGGGGTTAAACAAGGTTGATGCCACTCTCAGCGCATTTAATATTAATTATATTCAATCGGTAACTGCCGGAATGACAATAGATGACAGAGAATCGCTCTTGTCACAATGGCTGCGCTGTGAATTTCCCGCTGCTACCGATACCGCACAGCTAATCAAACAATTACAAACCCTGCCTGGTATTGCCGCTGCGCAGCCGAATCATGTTTACCATTTGCATTACATACCGAACGATCCTGATATTGATGAGCAATATGCGCTGCCCCGCATAAAAGCTTACGAGGCCTGGGAGGTTGAGCGCGGTTCGCCGAATGTTCCTGTTGCTGTAATAGATACAGGTATAGATTATTACCACCCCGACCTCGCCGCCGGGATGTGGATGAATAGCGGTGAAGATGTAAATAATAACGGCCTGGTTGATGCCGATGATTTTAATGGCATTGATGACGATAATAATAGTTTTATAGATGACCTTCGCGGTTGGGATTTCACCGATGCCCCCAATTATCCTGATGGCGGCGATTATTTGGAACGGGATAACGATCCCATGGATAATATGGGGCATGGCACTGGAGTTGCCGGCATCATTGCCGCCCAGGCCGATAACAACATTGGCATTGCCGGGCTGGCGCATCACTGTAGAATTATGAACCTGCGCGCTTTTACCGATGGCGGTAACGGCGAGGAAGACGACGTTGCTTCGGCAATTTTATACGCCATTAACAATGGCGCCCGTATCATCAACATGAGCTGGGGTGATGTTTTTGTCTCGCGTCTGATGGATGATATAATTCGCTATGGTGAAAGCCGCAATATTATCATGGTAGCCTCTGCCGGGAATTCTTCCACTACCGACATCCATTATCCATCCGCATTTGCCGGAACAATTTCTGTCGGCGCTACGGATAGCCAGGATCGCCTGGCCGGTTTTTCCAATTATGGTCCATCCGTTGACCTGGTGGCGCCAGGTGAAAATATCTATACAACAACTTTGAATGAAAATTATACCACAATGAACGGCACTTCGTTTTCAGCGCCCTTTGTTTCCGCGGCTGCGGCCTTGCTGTTGTCACAAAACCCGCAGCTCTCTGCTGAAGCGGTAAGCAGCTTGCTGACCTCATCGGCAGACGACCTGGGTGAGGCGGGCGTTGACAAGTATTATGGCGCCGGTCGGTTAAATGGTTATTCCCTGCTGAATACATCATATCATGCCCGGGTTAAAATATCCTCGCCGGTTCTTGATGAAGGGATCAGCAGCGGGCCATTGGCCATTTGGGGCTCGGCATGGAGCCCTGCTTTTGATAGTTTTTCTCTTTATTATGGAGAAGGTGATGCTCCCGATGAATGGATAGCAATTGAAGGTATTCAAACCAAACGGGTTTTGGATGGAATTTTGGCAAGCTGGAACAACCTGCCCGATGTTGAAGGCAGTTATACTTTGCGTTTACGTGTCGATAATCGCGATGGCACGAGCATTATGGATCATGTACGCATTTTTATAGATAAAACCCCGCCGGTCATTACCAATGTTGAATTGTTACCAATGTTGGATGGCGACCGGTATGTTGTTATGGTACAATTTACGACCGATGACTTGTGTGAAGGCTCGCTGTTTTACCGCCGGGCCGGGACGAATGATGAATTTCAGGAAGCGGTTATGGCATATCGCACCACCCAGCTGCGTTATGTTTTAACGCCGGAGGAGATGACCGGCCGCCTGGAAATCAAAGTACAGGCCCGTAACCGTGCCGGTCTGGTCAGTGAAGATGATTTTAACGGTAATTACTATTTTGCCGACCTGTCCATGCCGCCGGTGAATATTACCGGTTTTACGCCATTGGCGTTGACGATCCCTGCCGGGCACTTGATGAACGCTACTTTTGATTTTAACAATAATGGTTTGCCGGAACTGATCCTCTCTCAATATCGGGAAGGGAATATCGGTAACATTGGTTTTTATGAGTACAACAATTCAGAGATGCGCCAGGTATTCAGCCTGGATGAAGCGTTGATTCCCCGCGATCTGGCCGATATTGACGGTGACGGCATTCCCGAATTATTATGCGGGTTTGGTTATTCCGGGTATATCTATAAAAGTCCGGGAGTCGGGCAGTTCCCCTCGCAGTTGCATGCTTCATGGGAAGGCAATAACAGTGTGCAATATTGGGTTAGCCGCCTTGTTGATGTGAACCGGGATGGCAAAGCAGATTTAATTATGCGGGTGGTGAAAAGCGGTAGTGAAGCCGAAAGCGACCAATTCGAGGTGTGGCAGCAAAATGCAGCCGGTCAGTTTCAATTCAGCGCCGCATTGCCGAACCCCACTGCCGGTGAGAATTTTAACGGCGTGCCGCATTGCGAGGTAATGGATTTTAACGGCAACGGGCGCATGGAAATTTTGATCGGCGACAGTGACGGAGATCTATATATCTATGAATATACCGCGCCCGATACCTGGACCAACATTTGGCAAGATTCTCTGCCCCTGCTGGATAGCATCGATTTTATAACTGCCGGTGATTTCGACGGCGACAGTCAGGCTGAATTTATCGCCGGCTGCCATTCCGATCCCAATCTCAATACCGAGCATTATTACGATGCCCGGCACTGGCTGTTCCGCATGTATGATTGCGGTTCTGCCGCAACTCCACAGCCGGGGCATGAATGGCGCTTTTTCGGTTTTGAATCCACCAGGGATTTCCCCTCCGGCGTTTCTTGTGGCGATTTGGATAATGACGGCCGTGATGAAATTGTATTGACATTGTTCCCCGATTTGTATATTCTGGAAGAGAACGCATCCGATGCAATGGAGATCATTCATCATTATTATCCGGTACAAAGCAATAATGCAATCATTACAGACGCTGATGTTAGCGGCAATAACGAGTGCTGGGTGAGCACGGGCAATGTAACTATGGCATTGACCCCGGTTGGTTATGGATCCGGTCCTGCTGTGCCGGTTGGGTTACAGGCTATTCCTTTGGATGAAAACCGGGTGGTTCTACAATGGCGCCAGGTGAGCGGCGCCGGGCAATACCTGATCTTGCGCAGTATGGATGGAGTTCATTTCATTCATTATGATTCAGCGTTCACAACTACCTTTACCGATACGATGGTTACAAGCGGGACAATGTATTATTATGCAGTAGTAACAATCGATTCTGCTAAATCTCCGGCTGCCAGTCTGCCATCATTTCCGGTATCAGCCCGCCCCGGTGTCCGTCCGTATGTGGTGAGCGCCACAGCCGAATCTGTTTCCAGTATCAGGCTCATTTTTAGCGAGCCCATGAACGAAAGCATTAAAAACGCTGCACATTATATGATCAGCGGCAATATTGGCAGGCCGACCTCTGCCGCTTTAGATGCTTCAGGAAGACAAGCGCTCCTCACGTTTGCCAAAGATCTTGCAGATGGCAGCGTTTATCGGGTAACCTGCCATTCCCTGGCCGACCTGGATAATACGCCGCTGGACAGCACAAGAAATTTTGCCGATTTTTCTGTCACTCTGCCACCACCGGCCCCCTGGCTGGTAGACGGACGTTTACTCGGCAGTTCTACACTGGAATTGGAATTTAACCAGGATATGCAGGAAACAAGCGTAACAGATGTTGCCAATTATGATATGGGCAACGAGATAACCATAACCGCGGCAGAGTTTACGGGTGACAGTAAAAACCTGGTTCGTTTGACCATGCAGACGGAAAAGAATATTGGCGCGCTGGGGAGCAGTTATTCTATCAAAGTAAAAAATGTAAAAAATATGCAAGGCGTTGCTATTCAGCCGGGAAGGGGTGACTGTTTGCTGTTGATCTATGCAAAGAACAATTTATCGCAGGTGTTTACTTTTCCCAACCCCTGGAAGCCGGGTATAAACAGCGCGGGCATCACCTTTGCCAATCTCACCCGTACTGCCGAAATAACCATTTTCACCAGCGAGGGCTTGCCAATCCGCACAATTGCAGAAACTAACGGCGATGGCGGCGTGGAATGGGACTTGTGCGATGACCAGGGCAACCTGGTATCGGCAGGTATTTATATTTATCGGATTGTGAACAAGGATGAACATGTTTTGGGCAAACTGGCTATTATTCGTTGAGCAAAGTTATGTATAAATTACTCGTCGGCGTTACCGGCAGCCCCGGCGGCGGCAAGACTACGGTTTGCAATCTGCTGCGGGATAAAGGCGCACTGGTGATTGATGTGGATGAGGCCGGGCGTCGGGTGGTTGACGATTCCGCTGCCCTGCGCCAGTGTTTACGAACGACCTTTGGCGATGAATTTTTCTTTGCCAACGGCAGGTTGGATCGTAGCAAGTTGGGGGCGATGGTATTTGCCGACCACAATAGCCTGTTGAAACTGAACCAGGTTGTGCATCCTTTTATGATTAACCGGGTGCGGCAAATGATCAATTCCGTGCTTCAGGATAAATTGTCTCTGCCTTACCTGGTGATCGATATGGCGCTGCTGTTTGAATTACACATGCATACTGAAATGGATTTTATTGTAACAGTAACTGCTCCCCAGGGAAAACGCCTGGAAAGACTAATTAAAAGCCGCGGCTTTACAAGGGAACGAGCTGATCAGATGAACCGCGCGCAGCTTCCCCAGCAGGAAAAGGCCGAACGAGCGGACTATGTTCTGGCTAATGATGTTAATATGCGGCTATTGCAATCAAGGGTGGATGTTTTACACCGTGAATTATTACGAAGGACTAATTTGTCAGACATTTAATTGATTGACAAACTGAAAAATGTTCCTGCCATGACGGTACTGCTTCCTTATATGGCAGGTTTGGTGGCCGGAAAATATCTGGCGCCGGGGCGGCTGCCTGTTGTATTGTTTGCGGGCTGTGTTTTACTTGCGGTTTTCTTTTTTTACAAAAAGCGCACTGTTTTATTTACAATAATTGCCCTGGGGGCGCTGTTTACTTTTGCCATTATTCATTATCAGCACAAAATCACACCCGTAGACGGGAACATTGGTTTTTTTTGTGATACCCCGCAACAATCCACTATAGAGGGTGTGGTTACGAGCCCACCGCTTTATTATGAAAACCGGGTGTCTATAACTGTCCGCGTCGATTCAGTATGGGCGTATTATACTCCTTTTGCAACTCTTGGGCAGGTGATGGTCAATCTGTATGATACCACCGCAATTATACGCTATGGTGACCGGATTGTCGCCAGGGGGATGCTGCGCCGGCCGTCGGAGCAGCGGAATCCCGGTGAAATGAATTATCGCAATTATCTTGCCTCCCGCAATATACAAGCCATAATGACCATTCCGGCCCTGAACCGGCTTGTCATCCTCAATTCTGGTGAGGGGAATGTTATTTTGCGCACTTTGGTTTACCCGCTGCGCGAGTTTATCCTTAGCTTTATAAATCGCTATATAACCGGGCAGGAAGCGGCGTTGCTGCAAGGGCTGTTGGTCGGTGCGCGCGAGGATATTGCAGATGAAACCCGTCAGACTTTTGCCAATGTCGGGGTTGTCCATGTGCTTGCCATTTCAGGTCTGCATGTGGGGTTCATTCTGGCGGGTTTATTGTACCTGTTTCGCTTCACCCGGCTGCCGCAATTTTTGCAAACTCTTGCTGTGATTGCCGGGCTGATTTTTTATGCCGCGCTCACCGGGTTTAATGCGCCGGTTACGCGCGCGGTTATTATGGCGATCATCTATTTGCTGGGGAACGCCCTGCGGCGACGCGGTAATCCTGTCAACACCCTCAGCCTGGCGGCATTGCTCATTTTACTGTTCCACCCGCTGCAATTGTTCCAGCCGGGATTTCAGTTCAGTTTTGTCGCGGTGCTGGGCATTGCGTTGTTTTACCAAAAATTATACAGCCGGTTTCTGCATGTTTTTACACGCTGGTACGAACACCGCAATCATTTTAAAATATTCTTTACGCAGCTTTTTTTCGTCTCTCTGGCAGCGCAGCTTGCCACCATCCCGTTAACGGCTTTTTATTACGGGCGGTTATCGGCCATTGCCCTGCTGCTCAACCTGCTGGTGGTGCCGGCTGCCGGGTTGGTTATTGGACTGGGATTCACCGCGGTTATTTTTGCATTGGTTTGGGACTGGCCCGGTATGCTGATTTTAAATTCCACCTGGTTGTTATTAAAGGGATTGATATGGATCTTAAAATACTGCAATACCATTTCCGGTTCCAGTTTCGTTATTGCCCGACCGACGATTTTATTGATTTTGTTGTATTACGGCTTTTTGTTTTTGTTTATTGGCTGGCAGCATTTGCGGCTGCGTAAAATGTTGCTTTTTGCCGCTTTGCTGATTGTAAATCTGCTGGTTTTTCAGCGCCTGTTTACGGACAAATCCGGCCTGCAAGTGACGTTTTTTGATGTGGGTCAGGCCGACGCGGCATTATTTGAATTCCCGGACGGCAAGTCCATGCTGATTGATACCGGCGAACGCCAGGAGCAATACGATTGCGGCAAGCAGGTTATTGCCCCGTATTTGCAGCGCAACAACATTAAAAAGCTGGATGTGCTGCTACTCACCCATCCGCACTCGGATCATATCGGCGGCGCGGCCTGGCTGCTGCGTAATTTCAAGATCGGCAGACTGGTCACATCCGCCTTGCAGGACAGCGCTGCATTATCGCGGGAAATCGACAGTCTTGCCGCTGTGCTGCGAATTCCCCGGCGTATCGTCAGCCGCGGCGATACCCTGGCGGGATTTGTGAATACGACCATTTGCGTATTCCACCCGGCGCCGGCGTTCATTCGACCGGAAACTCCTGATCTAAATGACGCCTCGGTGGTCGTCAAAGTGACTTTTGGCGATATTTCCTTTTTGCTCACCGGCGACGCCGGTCACAATGCGGAACAGGCCATGCTCGGTTATGGCGACCTGCTGCGCGCCCAGGTGTTAAAGACCGGACATCATGGCAGTAATACAGCCAGCAGTCCCGCTTTTCGGGAATTGGTAAACCCGGACTATGCGCTGGTATCGGTCGGCAAGTTCAACCGCTTTGGCCTGCCCTCGCCGGAATTGATGCAGGATTTTGAAAAGGAGGGTGCGCAGGTACTGCGTACGGATGAAATCGGCGCGGTGGTGTTCAGGACGGATGGGAGTTCGTTACAGAGGATGAGGTAATTCAGCACAACATGGTGGTGTTCATCAGGGTTGGAAACCCCGGTTTGGAAAAAATACAAATAATGTAGGGCAAAGCATTCTGACAAACTGAATTAAAAAATGTAAATAAAACTGTAATGAATGCTTTGCCCGTGTGGAAATTGTTAACGAAAACGGATTTCATTTACAACCGGGTGAAGCATTCTTTTCAGAATAATTAATAATTTGTAGATCATCTGGAACAAATGCTTCACCCCTACAAAAATTCTATTTGTTGAAATATCATCTGCGTAAATCTGCGTCATCTGCGGATAAAATCCCTGCTCAACCTGGATACATTCATCAGGGTTGGAAACCCCGGTTTGGAAAAAATACAAATAATGTAGGGCAAAGCATTCTGACAAACTGAATTAAAAAATGTAAATAAAACTGTAATGAATGCTTTGCCCGTGTGGAAATTGTTAACGAAAGCGGATAATCATTGCTTTTTGAGCGGATGTTGTGTATTTTTACGAATCATAACAGCGTATCCTGCGTATAACAGATGAGCGTATATAACTTGTTACATTTCGAATCCGAACTGTGGAGCAGCGGCCAACTGCGCATTGCCGGCATCGACGAAGCCGGGCGCGGGCCGCTGGCCGGTCCGGTGGTGGCGGCGGCAGTCATTTTCCCGGCGAATCATGCTTTTATTGCCGGCATCAATGATTCCAAAAAACTCACCCCGGCAGCCCGGGAGGAGATGATCGAGGTGATCCGGGACAAAGCTATGGCCATCGGCGTCGGTATTGTTCCGCATGAGGAGATAGACAAGATCAACATATTGCAGGCGACCTTCAAAGCCATGCGCGAGGCGGTTGCCGCTTTAAAAATACAACCGGACTATTTGCTGATCGATGGCAATAAAAAACCGGGCATAAATATACCGCAGCGCTGCATTGTCAAAGGCGATGCGCTTTCCATGA
>CAYNSO010000011.1:0-31962 GCA_964399735.1 uncultured Cytophagia bacterium | reverse complement strand
CCGGGCATAAATATACCGCAGCGCTGCATTGTCAAAGGCGATGCGCTTTCCATGAGCATTGCCGCGGCCTCGATCGTTGCCAAAGTAACCCGTGACCGGATAATGGTCGACTATGACCGGCAGTACCCGCATTATGGCTTTGCCCGGCACAAGGGTTATGCCACAGCGCGGCATATCGAGGCCATTCGCCGGTTCGGACTGTGTCCCATTCATCGCCACTCGTTTCAACCGGAACAATTGAAAGAATTGTATGCCGAATACAAATGACAGAATGGCAACGGGAAAAAAAGGCGAAGACCTGGCCGCCCGTTATCTGGAAAATCTCGGCTACCGGGTATTACAGCGCAATTTTCACACCCGCGATGGCGAAGTGGATATCATTGCCCGCGATGGGGATGAACTTGTGTTTGTTGAGGTTAAAACCGGCCGGCAAACCGCGTTTGGCGATCCGGAAACCTGGGTGGATGAGCGCAAACAGCAGCGACTCGGCCTTGCCGCCCAGGCCTGGTTACTGCAACAGCAGGTAGAAGATACCGATTGTCGTTTTGATGTTGTGGCAATTTTTTTCCATAACAAGGGACACCGGTTGAAACACATTAAAAATGCTTTTTGGCTTGATTAAGAGAGGAAATCGTGGAACAAAAAAAAGTTTCAACAGTTTTTTCCTATATAAAGGAAATCGGTAAATGGGCGCTGTTGATCTGGTTGTTATGGCCCCTGACCCAGTCGATGAGCCGCCCTGCCAGTTTTCCACGCATTATGGTGGGCATTTTGTTGTTTATTCTGTTCACCGGCAAGACGCTGTATGATTCGATCTTTGAAACCTACCATAAAGGTATGCACAAAAATAAATACCTGGACTTGTTCATCATGGTCGGCACGGTAACAGTTGTAGCCATTCTTATCGGCGCCGTTGCAATCTTTACGGGTTTGTATATTTACGAAACCATAAAGAGCAATACTGCCGAACCAACTGCTGAACCTGCTTTATAAGGTGGAATACCATATTGCGGTTAAATGTTATATTTTGCTTGATAGTATTTGTTGAATTCATTAAATTAACGCTCTGAATAGCCACCTTAGCTCAGATGGTAGAGCGGCTCACTCGTAATGAGCAGGTCGTCAGTTCGATTCTGACAGGTGGCTCTTTTTATTATGTGATAACCATAACCGGTAAAATATATGAAGAAAATTACCTTTTGTGTTCTGATTGTGCTGTTATATACCATAACAGCTTTGGGTTATTCTGCCGCCACTACCGGATTTCAGTTTTTAAAAACCCAGGTGGGTGCGCGTCCTGCGGCCATGGGCGGCGCTTTTGTCGCTATTTCCGGTGATGTGAGCGCTTTGCATTACAACCCCGCCGGAATTGCGGTTTTCTCACAACGCATCGCCGGTTTTACCTATACCAATGACCTGCTGGATTTTAATTCAGGCTTTATCGGTTATGTGCAGCCGCAAGTGGGTAAAGGGAATTTGGGTATCAGTATTCTGTACAAGGATTATGGTGATTTTGCCAAAAAAGATCAAAACGGAGAAGACCTGGGCACATTCGGCGCCGGCAGTGTTGCATTGAATGGATCCTATGCCATGCAGGTCGCAGAAAACCTGTATTTAGGCGCAACCGCCAAGTATATTCGCGCCTCAATTGACAATTACTCTGCTGATGCAGTAGCGCTGGATGCCGGAATTTTATATTTTATGCCGAATCATGAATTAACTATAGCTGCAGGCGTTTATAATTTGGGTAAGGCAACATCGGCTTTTGTTACCACCAAAGACGACCTGCCCATGAACCTGCGGGTTGGCGCCTCAAAAAAACTGGCACATTTGCCTTTATTAATTAGCGGCAATGTATACAAATATAGCGATGAAGCCGTGCAATTTGCGCTAGGCGGGGAATTTACATTGTCCGAATATTTGTTGTTCCGGCTGGGGTATGATACTATCGGCAAAAAAATGCATGTGGATAGTTCAGATGATACCATGGCCGGGATAGCGTTTGGTTTTGGCTTTTTGTGGAAGAAAATCAAGGTTGATTATTCCAATACATCCTTTGGCGCGCTTGGCAGCTTGAACCGTTTTACCATTTCCGGCCATTTTTAACTGGTCAGATCCGCCACAGCCGGAATTTAATTTCCAATATAATATAACCTTGTCAGGGATTTGGCAAATGTCAACGGAACAAAAAAAATTAACCGTCCCCGATATAGTCGGCATGAAAGCAAGCAAGGAAAAAATTGCTGTGTTGACTGCTTATGACTATATGTTCGCTTCATTGTTAGATCAAGCCGGGCTGGATATTATTTTGATTGGCGACTCTGGCGCAATGGTTTTTGCCGGTAATGAAACTACCCTGCCCATGACAATGGACGAAATTCTCTACCATTGCAAGGCTGTTTGTCGGGGTGTAAACCATGCCTTGCTGGTAGCCGATATGCCGTTTCTTTCTTACCAGGTGAGTATTGAGGAAGCAATTCGTAATGCCGGGCGTTTTCTTAAAGAAACAACCGTAGATGCTGTCAAGATTGAAGGCGGCGAAGAAATAGCCGTAACTATAAATCGCCTGGTTAGCATTGGTATTCCGGTTATGGGGCATTTGGGTCTAACTCCGCAGCATATCAAGAAATTCGGCAGCTATTCGGTGCAGGGCCGGTCTGCTGAACAGGCCAACCGTTTGTTGAACGATGCCCGTGCTCTACAAGATGCCGGTGTGTTTTCTATTGTATTGGAGAAAATCCCCATATCGCTTGCCAAACAAGTCAGTGAACATTTAAAAATTCCTACAATCGGTATAGGAGCCGGGCCGTTCTGTGACGGGCAGGTTTTGGTAACTCCGGATATGTTGGGGTTATTTGAAAAGTTCAAGCCAAAATTTGTTCGCAAGTATTCCAATCTGGCAGAAATTATTAAAAAAGCCGGCATTCAATACCTGAATGATGTTAAAGAGAACCGTTTTCCCGCTGCCGAAGAGAGTTTTGAAAATTAGCTGAATGATTATTACCACAATTAAAGAAATGCAGGCATTTGCAGAGAATGCCCGTCTTGCCGGAAAAAAGATCGGCCTGGTGCCAACAATGGGCTTTTTGCACGCCGGCCATGCAAGTCTCATTCAAATTGCCCGGCAACAGGCGGATATCGTTGTCACCAGCATCTATGTGAATCCGACCCAATTTGGCCCCAATGAAGATTTTACCGCCTATCCGCGCGACCTGGAAGGCGACAAAAAAACCGCTTATGCCAGCGGTTGCGATGTGTTATTTGTTCCCAATGACCGTGAAATGTATGGCGAATCTTGCCTGTCAGCAGTGCGGGTTATAAAGTTGACCGATGGTTTATGCGGCAGATCCCGACCCGGCCATTTTGAAGGGGTTACAACAATTGTCTGCAAACTGTTCAATATTGTCAAACCCCATTTTGCTGTGTTTGGACAAAAAGATGCGCAACAAGCGCTGGTCATTAAAAGAATGGTGCAGGATTTGAATTTTGACATCCAGATCATTATAGCGCCAATTGTACGGGAACCTGATGGTTTGGCAATGAGTTCAAGGAATAAATACCTCACGCCTGCTGAACGACAAGATGCCCTGGTTCTGAACCGGGCGTTACAAAAAGTGCAAGCGCTCACAACTGAAGGTGAACAGCGCGTTGCGGTATTGATCGAAAAAATGACCGAAATGATTCATACTGTAAATGCTGCCAAAATTGATTATATTCAGATTGTTGATGCCCACACCCTGGAACCTGTGGAATTGATCCAGGGCAGCGTACTTGTCGCTTTGGCAGTCTTTATCGGCAAGACCAGGTTAATAGATAATGTTTTGTTAAGCAGATAATTAAACAACTGATTCGTCTGGTATTTTCCAGTCCATTTCCGTATAAAAAAAGTTATTGACATTATGGCATTTTTTATTAATTTTGTTACATGTAATAAAGAGAAATTGTTTACAAAGGATAGTACGATGAAAGCGATTATGACGTGTTTACTATTATTATTGCTTCCATATATGGCGCTGGCGCAGTATAAAAGCGATGCCGGTCAAGTTAATGTCTCGTCGGCATTACAAAAGTCCCTGCAAAGCGGCAAAAACGCTATAGGAGTATTGGGACTTGACCCGAACAAGTTGAGTATAACACAATCCTATTCCATGAGCTATCTTTCCATGGGTGGCAACAGCTTTTCACAAGGTATGTATTTAAATACCATGACGTATCATTTTAAATTACCTGTGGAACTCAGTTTTCAATGGGGCATAGCCCACCAGCCGTTAAATTTTACCGGCAACGCGCCTTTTTATAACCAGGGGCCGTTTATCCGTGGCGCTAACCTGAGTTTCAAACCGGCAAAAAATGTAAGTATTCAGGTGGAATTTAATAATGATCCTTATGGTTATGGAGCATGGAATAATTGGCGTTAATAAATTTATAAAAATATTGGTTTTAATTAAATTAAAGATAGAGGGAATGCAGATTGAACAGGAGACCATCAACAAGGAAGCGGATTCCATCGACAACGTCTGTTTATAAAAGTACAGTCAAAAGAAAGAAAACCAGTTCTGGTTCCCTGAAACCCAGGATCAACCTTGTGGTTATCTGGCTGCTGGTTGTTATCAATGCTGCGTTGATTTCTTCTTTTGTACATAAAATAGCCGGCATGCACCACACTCCTGATATTATAACCAATACTCAGGTTCCGGACAACCCTGTAAAAATACAGGTTCTCAATGGCTGTGGAGTAAGCGGCGTTGCCAATGAATTTGCAGATTTTTTAAAACGGCGAAATTACGATGTAACCGAAGTCGGCAATACGCCAACGTTTGATTATAAAAGTACAGTTATAATCAACCGGGAGCGCCGGGAAAAGAAAACTGTCGATAAATTTCGCGATTTGATTGGTGTTCCCAAAGACCTGGTTTATCCTCTTAAAAGTGATGAAAATGAAGCCGATCTGACATTGATTATTGGTTCCGATTATGAAACCTTAACCATTTATAAATCACTCCGTTAACATTCCGAATAGAGAATAAAACCGATAATGCCAATTCTATATTTTCTTGTATATAATATTCTGTTTATCCCTTGTTTTTTCATTTTGGTTCAAATAGCAACTCTTTTTAATAATAAAATCCGACGCGGTGTAAAGGGGAGAAGAGGATTATTTAGCAGGCTGGAATCTATTCTTCCAGCCAAGGCCGAAAATGATAAACGGGTTTGGCTGCATATTTCTTCAATGGGTGAATATGAGCAAAGCCTGCCTGTTATTGATGCTATAAGGTTACGAATGCCGGACGCGCTGATCATTCTTTCGCTGTTTTCTCCTTCGGCATTTGACAATATAAAAATTCAGGACAAGAAAATTCTGCTTACCTATTTGCCTGTGGATTCATACTATAGCGCCGGGAAATTTATCAGAATGATCAAGCCAGATGTTGCCATAACCATACGCCATGATATTTGGCCAAATTATCAGTGGTATTTAAAGCGCAAGAAAATTCCTGCATTGCTGGTTGATGCCAGTATTACAGATAAACGGAAAAAGTTATACAGTTTTTTCAGCAACCCGATTCGCTCTGTTATGGAGACCTATTCATGGATCCTTACCGTTTCCCGGGAAAGCTCTAACCGGTTTGCCAGGATATATTCCGATAAAAGCCGGATTCAATTTACCGGGGATACCCGTTATGACCGTGTTTACCAACGCAGCCAGGATAATTCACGGATTGCCTTTTTACTGCAAGACGGGTATTTTAACCGGCAGACGACATTTGTTGCCGGCAGCACCTGGCCATCGGATGAGAGAATTCTATATCCTGCCCTGTTAAAACTGTTTGCACAAAATGATGAATTCAAACTCATCATCGCCCCCCATGAACCTTCAGTGGAGCATGTGCAGGCGATTACGAGTTTTTTCACAAAAAATGGCATTGCGGTCGAGCGATTGTCGCAGTTAGAGACGGAAAAAAACTGGTCATTCAGGGTATTGGTGATTGACAAAATCGGCTTGCTTGCCAATCTTTACAGTCTGGGCTTGCTGGCGTTTGTTGGTGGCGGGTTTGGCCCGGGTGTGCATAATGTTCTTGAACCTGCCGCTCATGGGTGTGCAGTTTTTTTTGGACCAAGATATATCGTATCGGTTGAACCCCAACAATTGATCGACAGCGGCGGCGCCCGATCAATAGATAGTGAAAAAGCAGCGAATGATATGCTGGCAATGGTGATGAATGACCCGGCAGCGCTTTGGGCAATTGGCGAAAAAGCGCATAGTTTCATTTTAAATAACATGGGCGCTTCAACGCGAATTGTTGATCTGGTTGAAAAATATTTGTATAACTAGAAATTATTCAAATCTTTTTCCAGTTAACCAGGATAATTTGTTTAGTAATGATAACCTGGTGGTGTTATTCAGAGAATGGGTGAAATTAACTGACCATGTAACCGATATTTGGTTACAACCGGGATCAAGAGATCATAACGTATGAGGAGAATATCCACAAAAAATGGATGATATTAAAACAATACAATGGGTAAATGGTAAAGTAAGAATACTGGATCAGGCACAACTGCCGGATGAATTGGTGCTGCTGGAAATTTCCGACCATCATGGTATAGTTAATGCAATTAAAAATATGAATTTACGCGGGGCGCCGGCCATTGGCATTGCAGCAGCTTTTGGCGTAGTACTGGCGGTTTGGAATGTACCGGAAACAGACCGCCCCGGTTTTTTAGTCAAAGTCAATAAAGCGATTGATGAGTTAAAAGCAACCCGCCCCACTGCGAAAAATTTGTTTTGGGCTTTGGATAAAATGCGCCAAACACTTGGCCGCAATTTAAACAAATCGCTGCGGGATATAAAGCTGGCTTTATTGAAAGAAGCGCAGGAAATATTGGAGGATGATATTCAACGGTGCAAAACATTGGGTAAGCATGGTGTAGAATTACTGCAGAATCGCGCCAATGTTTTAACCCATTGCAATGCCGGGGCGCTTGCTACCGGCGATTATGGCACAGCGCTGGGTATTTTACGCGCCGGCAAAGAAGCCGGAAAAAAAATCAAAGTATTTGTCGACGAGACCCGGCCTCTGTTTCAGGGTGCGCGATTGACCGCTTTTGAATTGATGGAAGACGGCTTTGACGTGACCCTGATCTGCGATAATACCGCAGCGTTTGTTATTCAGCAGGGACTGGTAAACATTGTCATTGTCGGTGCAGACCGAATCGCCCGTAACGGCGACGTGGCAAATAAAATTGGTACTTATGGTCTTGCGGTTATTGCCCAAAAGCACAATATTCCCTTTGTGGTTGCTGCTCCGCTTTCTACTTTTGATTTTACCCTGGAAACCGGCCGCGATATTCCAATCGAAGAGCGTTCGCCGGAAGAAGTTACCCGGGTTGGCGCTAAAACATTGGCCCCGCAAGATGTTAAAGTCTATAACCCTGCCTTTGATATAACCCCGCACTATTTGATTCATGCAATTGTTACTGAAAAAGGCATTATCAAGCCCCCGTTTTGGGAGAACATTGCCAGGATCTCAAAATAAAACTTGATTAAAATGCACAAAAAAAGTATATTTTATGAAATTCATTGAACTTAACAAACCTCAACATATTAATTATAACAGGAGTAACTAATGAAAACCCGACATTTGGTTTTATTTGTAATGCTTGCCGGATTAATTGCATTGATGGCATGTCAAACCAAAGAAGTCACCTCTGCCAAAGTGTACATTCAACAGGACAATTGGGACAAAGCAATTGAACAACTGGAAATGGCAGTAAAATTGTATCCCGCCGATGCTGAAGCGCATTATTTGTTAGGTGAAGGATATGCGAACAAGGGCGATTGGGAAAGAATGAACGATATGTTTGAAAAATCTTTGGCTATTGCCCCTACTTTTGCAACTGAAATTAAAAATACCCGTGAAAAAAACTGGGTTTCCAATTTTAATGCCGGCGTTTCCCGTATTAATGGAAACGATTTGGATGGCGCTCTGAAACAATTCCAGACATGTATTGTAATCAACCCCAAACGTGTGGAAGCTTATCGCAATCTGGCTATTGTATTTACTCAAAAAGGTCAGATGGAAGATGCAGAGCAAGCTTATGAAAAAGCGATTGCTCTTGAACCGGCAAACCTCGAATTGGTGCACGCTCTGGCTGGTTTGCATTTTGAAGCCAAAGAGTATCAAAAAGTTGTTGAATTGGAAAAAGTAGCTTTGGAAAAAAATCCTGATGATCCCGATGCAATTGCCAACCTGGCGCTTGCTTATGATTTGTTGGGTGAAAAAGAACTCGCAATGCAAACTTATGTTATCGCTCTGGAAAGAAATCCGAATGATAAAGATTTGCTGTTTAATTTAGCCCGGCTTTATTACCTGAATGAGGATTATGAAAAAGCGATTGAAACCTTCAACAAAGTAATTGCAAATTCTCCCGATGATTTTGATTCCAATGTGAATGTTGGTAATGCCTATCTGAGTATGGCCGATGCAATTCGGAAAAAATTGGTCGAAAAAGAAAATGAAAATGGAACAGTAACCGCAGAGGAAAAAGAACAGTTACGATCCATGTACGAAAAAGCTGTTCCCTACCTTGAAAAAGCCATATCAATCAAAGATACCGACGCCAATTTATGGAACAACCTTGGTGTAGCCTATGTTCAGGCCGGCAATGCCGACAAAGGCACAGAATGTTTTAAAAAGGCAGAAGAACTGGAAAATCAATAAATTCTGCTGTTTAAGATATGCCCCGTGTTTTATTATACGGGGCTTTTTTTTTGTCCATTTTTCATTTTCACTTTATTATTCTTGCATTTCTTGATATATTCAATAAATTCTATTTTGATTTATTTTTTTTCCGGTGTGATTTATCATCTTGATTGTTTTATTTTTTACCGGAGAAACACGAATGAATATGGATTTTTAAGTTTAAAATAGTTAAATTGATATACTAGCCGGGTATTTAGAATTGTTTTGGTAAGAATAGTTATACCGGTTGCTGTTCATTTAATTTGTCCGGAGGCTGGTAATGAAAGACAGGTTAAAAATAAAAACCGGCGTGGTACAAAAATAAACGAGATATGAGGAATGGATTTAGAGAGAATTGAACATATAAAAAGCAAGGGAACCTTGCCCAGGCATGTTGCCGTAATCATGGATGGGAACGGTCGCTGGGCCCAGCGCCGCGGCTTGTCACGTATTGAAGGTCATAAAGAAGGGATAAATTCGGTTCGGGCAGTAGTTGAAGCCGCTGGTGCGCTTGATATTCAGGTATTAACATTATATACATTTTCTTCAGAAAACTGGTCGCGCCCCCGGCAGGAGGTATCGGCGCTAATGTCGCTGTTGTTGACCACGATACGGGATGAAGTGGATGAATTGAATAAAAAAAATGTTCGCCTTATGACAATCGGCGATATTAATTCATTACCCGCAGCGCCACGCATTGGAGTGATTAGTACTATTAAAAGACTGGAAAAAAACACCGGTTTGTTATTAAACCTGGCGCTAAGTTACAGCGGCCGCCAGGAAATTGTTCAAGCAACGAGAAAAATAGCCCATGATATTGTAAAAAAAAATATCAGTGAAAATGATATTACCGAAGAATTAATCTGTACCTATCTGGAAACCAGCGCTATTGGCGACCCTGATCTTTTAATCAGAACCAGCGGTGAAATGCGGCTTAGTAATTTTCTGCTGTGGCAGTTGGCTTATACAGAATTGTATATCACTGAAGTATTGTGGCCTGATTTTAGAGAAGCTGATTTTATGAGCGCTATTGAAGCCTATCAAAAACGCGAAAGGCGCTTTGGCAAGGTTAGTGAACAAAAGCAATAATTCTATAAAATGGATTAATTTGTCTCAAACAAATCGAGTGGGATATTAAAAAATAGTAAATATTGTTCTGGTAGATTATTCGATGATTAAACAGGCTCCGAAAAGTATTATGAATATTCAACCTGTTTTTTATGAAATTTTTAAATACTTGATGAAATGTTTATAACAAATCATCAAAAATAAACAGCTGCTTTACCCTCTGCGTCCATTGCTAGCTTGCGGTTCCAACATTTTAACTGCCGGGGCTGCGGAGAAAAACAATTGCTGATTGATGTTATAATAATGATAGATTGATTTCAGCCTTGATGTTTATTATAGATTAATGGTTGAACTGGTCTGGCCTTCCATAACACGTTGAACTGTAACCAACTTGAAGATAATACTTGAAAAGCTGTATCAACGGACAAAACAGACAATTTTTGCATTTTCCATGTATGAGCTTTATCCACTCATTTTATTATAGAATCATTGTTTTTATTGCAATTGCTATAGCGCCGCAATCAAGATGGAAACAGTACCGGAACAACTGATCAGCACAAGTGTTTAATATATAAAAGGCGGTATATACCGCTTTTTTATTGTTTTTACTAATTTATTCAGGTTAAACTATTGCGAACTCGTAAATGGGTCCTTTATCTATTTGCTATTTTACTTTCATCTCTATTCCTCTTTATTGAGGGGTGGCGGTTTTTCAAAGCAAATGACAGGATAAAAACATATATTCTTTCTGAAATCAGGCCCGTACTTGGTGAAAATTGTAACATTTCCCAGGTTCGGCTTGGGTTTGGCAATATTCGTTTTTTGGGAGTAGATATTCCCCTGCCCGATCAGCAATTCTCGGTTCATATTAAAGATATTCGTATTGGTTTGAATATAGTCAGCCTGTTGGTTAAAGGCTTTAATGCCCAGGCGGTTTCCCAGGATATTTTATTAATTAGTCCCAGATTGAATATAAATGTAGCTAATATTGATACCACAAACACCCCGGCTGACCTGATGAATTACCCGGCAGGCATAACCGAAATTAGAAGATCTTATCAAAAACAACTGGAGCAAATCGAGTTTTTAAAGCGATTATCCATAAAAAAGGGGGAGATTTATTACCAGGGATATGATTCGTTACAGGTATTGCTGGCTACATCCATTGAAGGCGGCTTTTTTGTAGATCGTTCAGATTCTATAGAAATACGTTTAAAGGGGAAATTGTTTACTTCTGAAAATCAAAATCTTTCTCTCAGTAGTAAAATATGGGGTAAAACGGGCACAGTTTCCTATATCAAAGCCCGTTTGGAGAATTATGATTTGCGAGATCGTCTGCCTGATTTGTTTTTTTCTGCGCTTGATTTTAAAAGCGGAGAATTAAATGGCGATATCCTGGTATTCCGCAAACCCGCTCCAAATTCAGGGTTTGATATTAGCGGAGGATTTACCATTACTCAGGGGCATGTTGTTGCCAATGAAGGGAATGTTGTTATTAACGACATTTATATTAAATCCCGTTTTGAAAAATGGAATATGATAATAGAGCATGCCCGGCAAAAAGTAAATGGAAATGAGATGTCACTATCGGGAAGAATCAAAAATATTCTTGACCCGAAATTTTTTTTGCAATTGAATGCCGAGAATTTTCAGTTACAAGACATAACCCGCATACCGATTTTTAATATAAAAAATAAAGTTTCCGGACGAGCAACCCTTGTTACCGATATTGAAGGAACTCTTGCTGATTTGGTGATCAAGAGTACGTTGAGCACGAATCATGTCATGGTTGATCGTTTAGAGTTTGAGCGCATTCAGTTACATAATACCTGGAGAAAAGATTACCTCATTTTTAATCAATGCCGCTTTCAAACTCTTGGCAATCATTTTCTGGTTAATGCCAGGATAGATTCCCCCCGGGAGCGAAAATTACTCTCCGGAACGGTTACCATGCAGGGCGAAATGGGCGCCTTTTTTGAGCAGTTAACTTTTTCATATACCGCCATGTGTTCAACGCGGCTTGACGCCAAACTGGGAGGTTCTTTAACAAAACCTGCGATAGAGGGAGATTGCGGGCTGGTTTTTATAAATCAGGATAGCGATACCACGGCAGTCGATGCGGATTTTTTTGTTTCCGGTTCATCTGCTCAAATAAGCAGCAAAAACACCGGGGCGTCACGGGTTTTTAGCGCCCGGTTTGATAAGGTCAAGTCTGCCACGCAAATGCATATTTCTGTACAAAATTTACAAGATTATGTACTGCGCTTGTGGAAATTACCCGGTTCAGATTATTTATCTCAAAACCTTGCTTTAGCAGTAAACATTGATGGCTCGCTAAAAGATTTTACCGTTAACTGCGATATTAACAAAATTGAGGGAGGATATTTTAAATCGGCGTTAGCTGACATCAACGCCAAAACAACAGGCAGCGCTAACAAGTTCAATACGAGCGGAACAATCGTCATGTATGCCGGTTCACCGGCTGAATACTCTGGCAAGTTTATTTTTAAAAAGGATAAAAGTCAATTAAATCTCGAAGAATTCTCACTGGGGCCTGATTTAAAGGCCAAAATACTGGCAATTGCCGACTCTGCGGGTCATCAGATTCTCGACGGAAAAATTACCGCGCAAAATCTTGATATACCTGCCAGTTTAGGGCTTGCCGATAGTCTTTTTACCGGAAATCTTGATATGGAATTGATTGTTAAAGGCCCGGTGTTGGCGCCGGTAATAAATGGAGATATTCATTTCAATAAATTGCAATATCGGCAGGTAGGTCCCTATGATGCTGATGCGTCGATCAATCTGGAAAAAAGCAGTATTACGTTAAACAGGTTCAGTATCGGCACCAGCGACGCTACATTGCTCTATGCCGAGGGTAATTACCTGCGCAACGACAGTCTCAATGTTTTTATCAAGGGAGCTGGATTCGATTTAAACAAACTCTGGCAAGTTGCCAATCCTGAGGATACCCCATTTTCCGGGCAAGCGCTTATCGATTTAGGCATTACCGGCACGCGTCAAAATCCCGATATCCGTGGTTTGATAGCTATTAAAGAAGGGTTGATTTATGGTGTTCCTTTTAATGAGATCGAGATTCATCTGGCTGAAAACCCACTTCGATATCCGGGAGTTTTTATCGAGACCTTTCGGCTGACCCGCCAAAATCAGTTTGAATTATCGGCAAATGGTTTTTATCCCTTTAATGCCAGAGACAGTTTATCGATCGATTTGCAGGGGCAGGGTAATTTTATGCAAATTTTAAGCGACAAGATTGGGTTTTTCAAAAAAACAGCATCGACCAGCCACCTGGCTGCCCGGATAACCGGTTCACCCATGAACCCCGTGTTACAATCGGCAGACCTCAACCTGGAAGGCGGACAACTGATTTGCGGTTCCGTCATTCCGCCTATCACCAATATTTCCGGTCAGTTTGAATTTATCCCCGAAAACCAGTTTATCAATATAAAAACTCTGGATGGTTTAATGGGAGATAAAAAATTTCACATTTATAATACCCTGGCAACACCGAATCTTTCCGTTCGACCTTTACGTAATATTATCCTTGGAGATACCGGGCTGAATTTGGGCGTAATCATACCCGAAACCCCCGAAGACGGTATTCCGTTAAATATAAAAGGTTTGATGGAAAATGGTGTTTATGGCAAACTTGAATTACTTGGCCGCGATGGAGACAGGAATTTTTATTTTGCCGCTGTTGAAGACCGTTTAACATTACGTGGCGCTATCAATTTATACGATTGTGAAATTATGTACCCTTTTTATGAGGGCGCCGGCAACCCATCCGAAACCATAGAGTACTTTTTACGAAACCTGGAATGGGATATTCTGGTAACGCCCAGGAACGATGTGCGTTTTGTGCGCACCTTTCCGGCGGCAATTGATAATGTGTATGTCAATCTGCATTTGAACGATGAAACCAGTCGTCTCGATTTTACCGGGCAAATTGAAGACGACAGTTTTCGCATTATTGGTGAGGTTCGTTCCGCCAAGGGATTTATTGAATACCTGGACATGAATTTTCGGGTAGAACGCGCCGGCGCTGAATTTGACCGCAGCAGTCTTGTTCCGGTTGTATATGGCCAGGCTCGTACATCTGTGGCTGATTCCTCCGGTTTTTCTTCACAGATCATGCTAACGCTGCAAACCTACGATGTTACAATGGACAAAAAACCGGTTGATGATAACGTTCGTCAGGAACAAAGCCGCGGCCGTTGGGATCAAATTCGGTTTAAATTGTCATCCGACAACCCCAGTGTCGGCTCTACCGAGTCGCAAATTTTATCTTCGCTGGGTTATTCGAATGCTACATTGCAAAAAAACCCTGCGATTGATGTTATCGGCTATGGCACTGAAAACATTTTGTTTCGCCCCCTGTTCCGTCCGGTTGAGAGAAAACTTGAAGATGCTTTCGGTCTGGATTATATCCGTTTCAGTTCACGGTTTACAAAAAATTTTATTGATTTTAATCTTAATAATAACATGGGCGTTAACCGGCGATTGTCATTATTAAAAAGTACCCGCCTGGTTGTCGGCAAATACCTTGCCGATCAGTTATTTTTTCAGTACACCGGTCAGGTGGAGACCGGAATTTATTACCGTTATAAAGATAAAAACCTCGGTCTGCACCATCAGCTAGGTTTGGAGTATCACATTAATCCGCGTCTTTTATTGGAACTAGAGTATGATTATGATAGTATGATATGGAACAAAAGCGACCGTGATGATAAGCGGATTGTTTTGCGGCATTGGTTTCCATTTTAAGCTGTTTTTAAGTCATATTTTTCTTTACAATGATGATATAATTTATTAAATTTACAAATTCTATTAAGGTGATTTTTTATGTCAATGTTCCAACGAGTTATTTTTTTTATATTTATCGGAGTGATGTCTGTTGCTGTTGAATTGTATGCACAGCGGCAAACCGTCAAGATACTGGATGTTTCGGTAGTGGGCGCCAAAACAACTGATCCGGCGATGATTCGTTTAAATTCCGGTCTTACTCCGGGCACTGAAGTTACCGGTGAAAGTGTGCAGGAAGCCATTCGTCAGCTTTGGCGGCTGTCGCTGTTTTCCGATATTGAAGTGGTTGTAGATCAGGAACTGTCGGAAGGGATTTATATTACAATACGCGTTAAAGAGTATCCCCGTTTGGAAAAGCTGGAAATAACCGGGAACAAAAAGCTTAAAAAAGAAGAAATTGATGAAATTTTAAATTTTTACTCCGGTCAGGTAATCAACCCGACCATGTTGGCGCGGGCGCGCCAAAAAGTGTATGCCAAGTATAAAGAAAAAGGCCATTTGCTCGCCAAAATCCGCACAACAGAGATCCCTTCGCAAACTGACAGCAACCGGGTAGTCGTCAGGTTTTATTGCGATGAAGGCAAAAAGGTGCAGGTCGAAAAGATTAATTTCTATGGCAATAATACTTTTAATGATGGCAAATTAAAAAAGCAATTCAAGAAAACCAAAGAAGACCGGTGGTGGCGCGGCGCCGATTTTGATCGTGACAAGTATAATGAGGATTTGGACAAGCTTGTCGAGTTTTACCAAAATGAAGGCTTTCGCGATGTTGAGGTTTTAAAAGATTCCATATATTACAATGAAGAGCAGGATGATATGCACATTGATATATGGGTCAATGAAGGAATCCGGTATGTTTTTGGCGATATATCATGGGAAGGCAATACCCTGTTCTCTACTGAGGAACTGGCCGCTAATTTGCGCTTTGAAAAAGGGGAGACCTTTAGCAGAAAAAAACTGAATGAGGCTGTTTATCAGCATATCGGTAATTTATATTACGACAGCGGTTATATTTATTCCAATATTACCCCCCGCGAAACAATTGTCAATAAAAACCAGTTGGATATTCATTTTTATGTAACCGAAGGTCAGCAAGCCAAAATTAATGAAATAAATATAACCGGCAATACAAAAACCAAAGAAAAAGTAGTTCGCCGCGAATTACGCATCTTTCCGGGAGATACGTTCAACCGTTCTTTGCTGGAACGCAGCCAGCGTGAAGTGTGGATGCTGAATTATTTTGGCAATGTTGAACCCAAGGTAATGCCCACCGGCAATGACCAGGTTGATCTGGAATTCAAGGTAGAAGAAAAATCGACAGATACTGCCAACATGTCAGCCGGGTGGAGCGAGCGCGACCGGTTAATCGGCAGCGTGGGCGTTGCCATGGCAAACTTGTTCGGCAATGGTCAGCGTTTGAGTTTTGACTGGAATTTTGGCCGCTATTATCGTTCGTTTAATATTGGTTTTACCGAACCCTGGCTGTTTGATACCCCCACTCTGGCGGGTTTTAATTTTTACGATACCAAGCGTGATGCGTATTATATCGGTTACAAGCAGGTCAGCCGCGGCGGCTCTGTGCGGGTTGGCCGACGGTTTAGCTGGCCGGATAATTTCTTCCGTGGCGACTGGATCTATACTCTGGATCGAACTGATTTATCCGACTTTAACTCTTATATCCTTACCGCTAACCCCAACGGTATCGCCGATGCTGGCATGTGGCCATTAACCAGCAGCAGCATCACACAGATCATTTCGCGCAACAGTCTCGACCGGCCTGAATTCCCGACAGCCGGTTCGGAATTCTCTTTAACCACCGAATTGGCCGGTACGGTATTGGGTGGAAATGTTGATTTTCAAAAATATGTTTTCCGAATGGATTGGTTTACTCCGTCTTTCTGGAAACTTGTTTTATATACCAGCTTTCAGGGCGGGTACATGGAAACAATTGGCGGTAACAGTAAAATTCCTTACCTGGAATACTTTTTTATGGGCGGCGATGGTTTGTCACGTTCAACTCCTTTAAGAGGATATGAAGACCCGTTGGCCAGTTACAGTGTTGTTGAATCTGGCGGCAAGTCGATGCTCAAGTATACTGCCGAATTACGTATTCCAATTGCTCCGAATCCGACAATTTTTGGTTTGTTCTTTGCCGAAGCCGGTGATATATGGCCTAATTTCAAGACGGCTGATCCATTCAGCATGCGTCGGTCTGCCGGGATTGGCGCCCGTGTTTTTATGCCAATGATTGGCATTATCGGTTTTGATTATGGCTACGGCTTTGACCGGTTGGATGATAATGGCAACCCCGACCCCAAATGGAAAATGCATTTTGTCTTTGGCAGAAGTTTTTAATTCGTTGTGAAAAGTTAATTTAAAAAAATATCAGAATACCAGGAGGTTAAAGTGAGAACAAATACACTATTAAAAGCGGCTGGTCTTTTTTTCATCATTATAGCAATTTCGACCGGTTCTGTGTTTGCACAAAAGATAGGTTACATCAATTCGCAGCAGATTTTGGCCAACTATAAAGAAGCCCAGGATGCCCAGGAACGGCTAGATAAAATTAACAAGGAATGGGAAGCAGAAGCCCGCGCCATGCAAACCCAGTTACAGGAAATGGGCGAACAAATACAATCGCAAAGCCTGTTATTGAGCGAAGAACGGCAGAAAGAAAAAGAACAGGAAATGCAAACCCTGTACATGAAAATACAACAATACCAGAGTGAAAAATGGGGCCAGACCGGTGAATTTTACAAGAAACAAGATGAAGTGATGAAACCGGTTTTTGAAAAAATAAATACCGCCATTAAACTGGTAGGCGATGAAGAACGTTTTGATTATATCTTTGATACCGTAGCCGGTAATATTGTTTACGCCAGCCCAAACCAGACTGATTTGACCGAACTGGTTATTGAGGAACTGGAAAAAGGACTGGAAAGCACCACTAAATAGTAAAAATGTTTATCCTTTAGGAAAATAAAGGGAAAAGCATGGCGTTAACTGTAAATGAAGTAGCCGCGCTCGTTGGTGGCCGGGTGGATGGCGATGGCAGCGTGGCAGTTCATGGTTTGGCAAAGATTGAAGAGGCACAGCCGGGAAATTTGTCTTTTATTGCTAACCCCAGGTATCATAAATTTATTGAAACTACCCAGGCCTCCGCAGTATTGGTTGAGGAGGCCTTTCCGCAATCGGACAAGGTATTGATTCGCTGCGGCAACCCCTATTTTTGTTTTTTAAAATTAGCGCAGCATTTCTATAAACAGGCTCCACAAGTTGCCACGGGAATTCACAAAACCGCAATTATTGAGGAAAACTGCATTCTTGGTAAAAATTTGGCAGTGGGCGCTTGTGCAGTTATCGGCGCCAATTGTACAATTGGCGATAATGCTGTAATTTTTCCGGGCGTTGTTATTGGCAGCAATGTTCAAGTTGGCGCTAATACTATAATTTATGCCAATGTTTCAATTCGCGAAAGCTGCCGAATTGGCAATAATGTAATTATTCATTGCGGCGCAGTGATCGGCGCTGATGGTTTTGGTTTTGCTTTTGAAGGCGGCAAGTTCCATAAATTACCGCAAATGGGAATTGTCGTTCTGGAAGATGATGTGGAAATTGGCGCCAATACAACGATTGACCGCGCTACTATGGGAGAAACAATTGTAAAAAAAGGCGCCAAAATTGATAATCTGGTGCAAATTGCTCATAACGATTCTATTGGCGAACATACTGTTATTGCTGCCCAGGCGGGGATTTCCGGCAGTACAAAAATCGGCAATTATGTCAGGATCGGTGGTCAGGCCGGTTTGGTTGGTCATATTGAAGTTGGCAACAATGCGGCAATTGGCGCACAGGGTGGTGTAACAAAATCAGTTTCTGAAAACAGCTTTGTCACCGGTTATCCTGCTCGCCCGCATATTACCGCCAAACGGGAAGAAGCCAGTCTTGCCCGTCTGCCGGAAATGATCAAGGAATTTAAAAAAATACGATCACAAATTGAAAAAATATCTGCAATATTAAAAATTGATCAGGAATAGTGTCGAATGCTTGTCTGTTTCACTTTTCCTGTATTTAAAAATCAGGTAATTCCGAGTCACCTGGTGTGGAGGTTTAATGCTAGTCAACCAGCAAACGATAAAAGAGAGTGTCTCTTATGCAGGAACCGGTTTGCATACCGGCAACAAGACAAAAATAACTTTTAAACCGGCTCCGGCCAATTCAGGCATTTTATTTAAACGTATCGACATTAAAGACAGCCCGGTGATCCCGGCTGATGTGGATCACGTTATTGATATATCACGCGGCACCACCATTGGAATTGGTGATGTTAAAATACATACTGTTGAACATGTTTTGGCAGCTATCAGCGGCCTGGAAATTGATAACATAATCTGTGAAATAAACGGCAATGAACCGCCGGTTGGTGATGGCAGCGCCCTGCCGTTTGTTGAGGTTCTGTTAAAAGCCGGTTTTGTTGAGCAGGAATCTCCCCGCGATTATCTGGTAATTGACAAAACCATCACCTATTCCGAGCCTGAGCGCGGTATCGACATTGTTGTGTTCCCCTCCGACGAATTTCGTATTACCTTTATGGTCGATTATAAAAACCCTGCCCTGGGAACCCAATATACATCCATGTATTCCTTGCGTGAAGAATTTGCTACTGAATTTGCCGCTGCACGCACTTTTTGCTTTCTACACGAAGTGGAAGAGTTGTGGAAAAAGGGGCTGATCAAGGGCGGCGATCTGGATAATGCTGTTGTCATTATTGACCGCGATATGAAAGACGACGAACTGGCTGAATTGCGCAAAATGTTTGGTATCAATGCCCAGGTTCATCTTTCTGCTAACGGGATTCTCAATGGAAAACAATTACGCTACCCCAACGAACCGGTGCGACATAAAACTCTGGATTTGATTGGCGATCTTGCCCTGCTGGGAGTGCCGCTAAAAGGTCATGTGCTGGCAGCGCGTTCCGGCCATGCAGCAAATGCCGAATTGGTGAAACTGATCCGCAAAGAATACAAGAAAAAGCTTATAAAATCCAAATATCAGGTAACTCAAAGATCCGGAGTATTCCTGGATTCGGAAGCAATCCATAAAATTTTGCCACACCGTTATCCTTTTTTACTGGTCGACCGCATTATTGACCTTGTGCCGCAGGAACGGGTGATCGGCATCAAGAATGTTTCCATGAATGAACCCTTCTTTCAGGGGCATTTCCCCGGGCATCCGATAATGCCCGGCGTTTTGATTATTGAGGCAATGGCGCAAACCGGCGGTATTTTATTGTTAAATACTGAAACGGATCCTTCTACCAAAATGGTGCTGTTTACCGGTATTGATAACGTCAGGTTCCGGAAAACGGTAACCCCCGGCGATACTTTGCGTTTTGAAATTGAACTGGGTCCAAACCGGCGTTCTATGGCAAAAATGTATGGCAGAGCTTTTGTAAATGATGAACTCGCCTGCGAAGCAGATTTAATGGCAGCCATTGTTGACCGGTAAACCGATAATTCTAAAATTCATAACAGGAATAAAGCGAAAATAAAGGAACTCTATCTTGAACCAGATACATCCTGCTGCCCTTGTCGATTCCAGGGCTCAGCTTGGCGATAATGTGAAAATTGGCGCTTTTACCGTGGTTGAGGGTGATGTTGTCATCCAGGACGGTGTGGAAATTGGTACGCATGTGCACATTTTTAATGGTACGCGCATTGGTAAAAATTGTAAAATACACAAGGGCGCGGTAATTGGCTCCGACCCGCAAGATTTAAAATTTGGCGGCGAAGAAACTCTATTCATCATTGGTGACAATACAGTTATCAGGGAATTTTGTGACCTGAACCGCGGCACTGTTGCGCATGGTAAAAGTCAAGTTGGCAGTAATTGTTTGCTTATGGCTTATGTGCATGTCGCCCACGATTGTATTGTTGGCAATAATGTTATTATGGCCAATGCCGTACAACTGGGTGGTCATGTAGAAGTTGAGGATTGGGCTATAATTGGCGGCATGTCGCCTGTTCACCAGTTCTGCAAAATTGGCTGCCATAGCATGATAGGCGGACATTTTCGCGCGGTGCAGGATGTGCCCCCCTATATCACTGTTGCCGGAGAACCGTTAAAATATGGAGGCCTCAATTCCATTGGCTTGCGCCGGCGTGGATTCAAACCGGAAGTGATCAGCGCTCTGAAAAAGACCTATACATTGATTTATCGTTCACATCTGAATGTAAGTCAGGCAGTTGAACGCATAAAAAATGAAGCGCCAATGATACCCGAAGTACAGCATGTTTTGGATTTTATAGCCAATTCTACCCGGGGTCTGGCAGGATAATCCCCGGTTTCTTTAATATAGAGTGAATTATTGGAAACCTGGCGATATATCAATACCGGCCTCCTGGACGGGGCAACCAATATGGCAATTGACAGGGCATTGGCGAACTGTATGGCGTTGAATGGCCATTATCCTGTTTTGCGGGTCTATGGGTGGAATCCCCCGGCAATCTCTCTTGGCTACCATCAAAAACCGGCAGAAATAAATTCCGAACTATGCCGCAAAGATGGAGTTGATATTGTTGTCAGGCCGACCGGAGGACGGGCGATTCTGCATGGCGAAGAACTGACTTATTCGGTCATTTTACCTAAAAACGGTCCTTTTGCCCGGCTCGACATTCATCAAGTTTATGAACTCATCAGCCGCTGTTTGATCTCGGCGCTTAATACGCTTGAATTTCCGGTAACTTTTAACCGGGCTGAGGTTACCCCTAATGATTTTATGCGCGGCGAATTATCTGCCTTGTGCTATGCCGCTGCAATTCGTTATGAAATTTGTTATCAAAAGAAAAAACTGGTTGGCAGCGCTCAGCGGCAATTTGAAAATGCCATTTTGCAACATGGCTCAATTCTTATCGGTTCATATCATTTGCAGCTGACAAAATACCTGGCGGTTGCAAATAAAGAGCGTCGTCAACAAATCCGGGAATTTTTGGAAAATAAAACGATTTGTCTTAACGATATCGGCAAAACGCCGGTTTCGTTTGCTGAACTTGCAGCCGCTGTTAAAAAGGGGTTTTGTAAGGAATTGGACGTCAAGTTTCTGGAAACAGAGTTAACCGAAAGGGAACTGGAACAAGTGAACACGATATTACACGCAGTTAACCGCCCGGTTTAATTTGGAATTCCCTGCGAAAGTAATATGTTTGCATTGTAACGATGAATAACAGATGTAAAAAAATTGCCATCCTTGGCGCAACCGGTTCTATTGGCGTTAACAGCCTGCATGTTGCAGAAAAATTAGCCGATCAATTTCAAGTTGCGGCCTTATCGACTCATACCAATATTGATTTATTGCTGGAACAAGCCAGCAAATTCCATCCGCAACTGGCGGCTGTAGCAGGTATCGAGCCGAACAGTGAACAGCGGCAATTATTTGAGCGATTGGGCGTAACCTTGATGACCGGGGCAGACAGCCCCGCCAGGTTAGCCGCAGCTGCCGATTATGATCTGCTGGTAAACGCAATTGTCGGCTCGGCCGGGTTTTTACCGACTATGGCAGCCTTGCAACGATCCAAAAATATTGCCCTTGCCAACAAGGAAACCCTGGTTATGGGCGGTGAACTGGTGATGCGCGCTGCACGGGATAACGGCTGTTCCATTATTCCTATTGATAGCGAACACAGCGCTATTTTTCAGTGTTTGACGGGTGAAAATACCCGTGCCATTGAAGAGATTATTTTAACCGCATCCGGCGGGCCTTTTCGAACCTGGACGTTGGATCAACTCTGCAACGCTACTGTGGAGCAGGCGCTTAAACATCCCAACTGGTCGATGGGCAGCAAAATAACCATAGACTCGGCGACGATGATGAATAAAGGCCTGGAAGTGATTGAAGCCAAATGGTTGTTTAATGTGCCGGTAGAAAAAATTCGTGTGGTTATTCATCCACAATCGATTATCCATTCCATGGTAGCATTTCACGATGGCTCGGTAAAGGCGCAGTTGGGGCAGCCCGATATGCGGGTTCCCATTCAACTGGCAATGACCTGGCCGGAACGCCTGGGTTCGGATTTTCCGCGGCTGGATTTTTGTTCTTTACAGAGCCTGACTTTTGCAGAGCCGGACCCGGCCCGTTTTAGGGCGTTGGCAATTGCCGGCGCTGCTGCAAAAACCGGCGGCGCTGCCCCGGCAATTATGAATGCTGCCAACGAGGCAGCAGTTGGATTGTTTTTGGAGAAAAAAATTAAATTTTTACAAATCGCAGAACTTGTTGATGCCGCTTTGCAGGCAATTCCGGTAATAATTCATCCCAGCCAGGATGAATTATTACTGGCCGATTGTCAAGCGCGGGCATTTGTTTTGCAACAATATTCAAGTATTATCAAGTAAAGAGCAGCACAAAATTCGTCCCCGGTTTTCTATTCTTTTATTTTAAACAGCTTTCCGGGTGTGAGTAGATAAAAAAATGAACCTTTTTGCTGTTTTTTACGTCAAATAAAAAGAGTGAATAGCAGTTCAGAAAATTACATTAGATTAATTGTTAAGGAATTTTATGGAAACAGTATTACATTTTTTAACAGCATATTTGATCCCGTTTGTGTTTGTACTGGGTTTGTTGGTTATTGTTCATGAAATGGGGCATTTTTTACTGGCCAAGCTGATGGGAATCCGGGTAGAACGATTTTCTATAGGTTTTCCGCCGCGATTGTTTGGTAAAAAAATTGGCGATACAGATTATTGCCTTTCGGCAGTGCCCCTGGGTGGTTATGTAAAAATGTCCGGTATGATCGATGAGAGTATGGACAAGGATAGTATTAAAGGCGAACCGTGGGAATTTATGTCCAAACCGATCTGGAAACGGGCATTAGTCATTTTTGCCGGGCCGGCATTTAATGTTTTACTTGCGGTTGGAATATTTTTTGCCAGTATTTATGTTAGCGGCGTTGCCGAACCGGTTACCCCGGCGTTGTCGGTTGTGGGGTCGGTTATTCAAGACCGTCCTGCCGATAAACTTGGTTTGAAGGAAGGCGATGTCATTACAAGCATTAATGGCCAACCGGTACAAACCTGGGAAGAATTGGTGAACATTATCCATGTCGCCCCGGAAAAAGAATTGGTTATGGAATGGGAACGCAATGGCGAACTCTTGTCCGGAACGGTCATCCCTGAATTAGATCCGATTAATAATATTGGTTTGATAGGCGTTGGCCCTGTTACCCGAATTCACCAGCCCGGAATCATCCAGGCTATGGGAATGGGTTTTGCTATGACCTGGAATTTAACGAAATTAATGGGTGAATCGTTCAGCCTTATGTTCAAGGGCAAAATTGCTTTTAAAGAAAGTATAGGCGGCCCGATCCAGATTGCCAAATTGACCGGCGAACGCGCTGCGGATGGCTTTGGCAGCTTGATGTGGTTTGCTGCATTCCTGAGCCTGAACCTGGGTTTGTTGAATTTATTACCCATTCCTGTACTGGACGGCGGTCATCTGGTTTTTCTTGGCATTGAAGCCATAATCCGCCGGCCCTTGTCGGTGAAATTGAAAATGGTCGTACAGCAGGTTGGAATGGCCCTGCTGCTGGCTTTGATGTTGTTTGTTATTGTCAACGATTTTTCGCGTCTGGGAAATTAATGGTTTTATTTCGGCTGGCGGATGATTTTCCGTCAGCCGGCTTTTTCTGCGTTTTAAACTAACCAGTTTTATATTTAGTATCCGTAAAAATGAGCTTGACACTGTCCTTTTTAAATATTATTTTTTATTTTACAAAATGTTATGTTTAATTGAAAGGAGCCGGATGTGGAAATAAAAAAAACCGGTTTTTATGAACTGCATAAAAAGCATAATGCTAAAGTTGTCGAGTTTGCGGGCTATTATATGCCCATTCAGTACCGGGGAATTATTGAGGAACACAAACGTGTTCGCTCTACTGTCGGGCTATTTGATGTTTCCCACATGGGTGAATTTATTGTTAAAGGCCAGGATGCAGAACAATTTTTGCAAAATTTAACAATTAATGATGTTAGCAAATTACAGACAGACCAGGTACAATACTCCGCCATGTGTTACGAGGACGGCGGAATTGTGGATGATTTGCTGGTTTATAAATTTACCGATCATTATATGCTAATCGTCAACGCTGCCAATTTGCAAAAAGATTGGGACTGGGCCAAAGCGCATGCCCCGGCGGGAGTAACGTTGGAAAATATAAGTGATGATTATTCCTTGCTTGCATTACAAGGCCCGCGAGCGGAGGATACTTTAAAGAAATTGACAAATATTCCGCTCTCTGCTATTAAATACTACTGGCATAGCGCCGGCAAGGTAGATGGTGTGGATATGCTGATCTCCCGCACCGGTTACACCGGAGAACCCGGTTTTGAGTTATGTTTTGATAAAAAATATTCTGAACAGGTTTGGAACGCTCTTATGAATGCCGGTAAGGAATTCGATATAGAGCCAATCGGTTTGGGCGCTCGTGATACTCTGCGTTTGGAAATGAAATATTGTCTTTATGGGAATGATATTGACGCCACCACTAATCCCCTTGAAGCCGGTTTGGGCTGGATTACCAAACTGAACAAGGGCGATTTTATCGGCCGCAACGCCATTGTGGCAGCCAAAGAAAAAGGACTAGTCCGGCATTTGATTGGTTTTGCCTTGCAAGACCGGGCGTTTCCACGTCACAACTATAAAATTTTTAAAGATGACCGTGAGATCGGCCATGTTACCAGCGGCACTTTTTCACCCATGCTGGAAAAAGGTATTGGTATGGGGTATGTAGAAACAAACTGTTCTGCCGTTGGCAGTGAAATAGCCATTGAAATTCGTAATCATAAAGTTCCGGCAGTGGTTGTGGAAACACCTTTTTATAAACATTAACAATTTTTGCCGGATTATCGAGTTTGAAAAAAAGGAAAATACAGGTTTTTGAAAAACCGGCCGATGTTGCCGGTTGCTCATTACAGCATTCTATTGCGGCTGTAATTGATGTTTTGCGGGCAACTTCAACCATCATTACGGCGTTAAATAATGGCTGCCGGGGTGTTATTCCGGCAGCTGAAATTGAGGAAGCCCTGGCGATGCGGCGTAGAATTACCGATCATATTCCGCTGCTCGCCGGTGAACGGCAGGGCAAAAAAATACCCGGTTTTGATTTGGGTAATTCCCCGCTGGAATATACCAATGAGGCGGTTAACGATAAACTGGTAATTATCACTACAACCAACGGCGCTCGTGCGTTACTCGCAGCCGCCAAGGCGGATAAAAAGTATGTGTTGTCGTTGCTTAATTTGCAAACAACCGTTGCGGCAATGCGGCGGGATGAACAGGATATTGTTATTATGTGCGCCGGAACCGATGGTGAAAAGTCCCTTGAAGACAGCGTCTGTGCCGGATTGTTGATTGATGAATTATTGAATAATACTGATCAGTTTGTAGCTGACGAGCATGGTTTACTGCTTCGCGAGCAAGCGCGGTTATACAAAGATGACCTGGCTGAAATGTTTTTAGCGGCTGCGCACGGCAGGTATTTAAAGGAAATTGGTTTTGGCGCCGATCTTGACTATTGTGCAGGATTGAATTCCATACCCGTGTGTGCAGTGTTTGAAAATGATATTGTAATTAAAACTGGTTGAAATTTCTGGTTGTTGAGAAAATTATGAATAATCCCCGTCTTAAAAATCGCAAACCCGATGTCTCCACCCGCAAGCAGGAAGAGATTATTGGCATAATGCTGCTGATGACAGGAATACTGGTTCTAATTGCATTATTCACTTACGAGACCGGTGAAAGCCCTGCTACCATCACCAATCCGGGAATGGTAAAAAATGGTCTTGGCATTGCCGGTGTTTATGTGTCGCATTTCCTGATTCGCTGGACGATAGGCTTTCCGGTATTTATTTTGCCGTTTTTTATTATAGCATGGGGATTAAACCGGTTGTTTGGTAGAAATACCAGGGAACTGTTACGCTGGACAGGGCTTACTTTTCTGTTTGCCTTTTTATTATCGATCAGCTTTGCCCTGCACGATATAATATCACGCAGCGGCAGCAAGCCCGTTTTTGAGTTTTCCGGAAACCTGGGAGGACTTGGCGCCCGGTTTTTGGTGCTTTTATTTGGTCAATACGGCGCAGTAGTAGTTTTGATTGCAATTATTATGATCATGGTGTTAATGTCTACAACATTCAGCTTTGCCGATTTATATCAGAATGTCAGTACGTTAGCGATAAAATTATACTTACATACCAATCGCCGGCTGCGGGGGATTTTTAAAAAACCAGTCCGCAGCCAACAACAACGAGGCCCTGCCCTGGTTCGGCCTGAGCGGCCATCCTGGAAACAGCCGGAATCCGTTCCAGTCGGGTTTTCTTCCCCGACTCCAGGCAAACCCGAAATCGTTAACAGGTTGCGTCCTGAACCTGTTAAAGAAAAGCCTGGAGTATTAAAAGAGCAGATGAATCTGGATTTGGTGGCAGAAGTATATGATGAGGATGATATTCCGGGAAAAGAACAACCGGAAGATCTTGAAGATGAAAGAATTCCGGTATCAACGCATCCTTTTGAAATGCCGCCCATTGAATTGCTGCATTTGCCCCAAAATGGCGAAGATTATATTGACGAGGAGATGCTGCAAGCCAATGCGCGGCTTTTGGAAGAAAAGCTGGCTGATTTTGGTATTACTGCCCGGGTTATAGAAATTCATCCGGGCCCGGTAATCACCCGTTATGAACTGGAACCGGCGCCGGGAGTCAAAGTTTCGCGCATTACCGCTCTTTCGGATGACCTGGCATTGGCCTTGCGCGCCAAACGGATACGTATTGTTGCCCCAATACCGGGCAAAGCCGCTGTTGGTGTTGAACTTCCCAATGCCGATCCGGCGGTTGTATATCTTCGTGAAATATTAGAGACGCCGGAATTTCGTGATGCAAAATCACCATTGACGATTGCTGTGGGCAAAACCATTTCCGGCAAGCCCTTTGTTACTGATCTGGCAAAAATGCCTCATTTACTGGTTGCCGGCGCTACCGGTTCCGGGAAGAGCGTATGCCTGAATACAATTATTCTCAGCTTTTTATATAAAGCCAAACCCTCCGAAGTACAGTTGATCATGATTGATCCGAAAAGGCTGGAGCTTTCAAATTATGCCAAATTATTCCGGCATCACTTATGTTATGTGGAGGGCTCTAAAGAAAAAGTGGCAACTACCGCAAAATCGGCTATTGCCTTGTTTAAATCTATCGAGCAAGAGATGGAACGGCGCTATGAGCAGCTTGCCGGGGCCGGGGTGCGTAATATTGAGGAATATAATGAACGCATCAAGGAAGGGGTATACAAACCGGAGAAAGAAGAAAACCCGCGCATTCTTCCTTACATGGTTGTCATTGTGGATGAGTTGGCAGATTTGATGCTGACTACAGCCGCTTCACGCGAAGTGGAAGAGCCGATAGCCCGCCTGGCGCAAATGTCGCGCGCTGTGGGCATTCATTTGATTTTAGCTACACAGCGGCCTTCGGTCGATGTGATTACCGGCGTCATCAAAGCCAATTTTCCGGCGCGGATGGGTTTTCAGGTGGCAACCAAAGTAGATTCCCGAACGATACTGGACATGAATGGCGCGGAAAAATTACTCGGCCGCGGCGATATGTTGTTTCTACCTCCAGCCAGCCCTGAATTAATTCGTCTGCACTGTGCTTATGTCAGTTTAAATGAAATTGAAAATATTATTGAACATATTCGTCATCAGGCTCCGGAAGATAAAAAACCCTTGCCGGCGTTTTCTGAAGAAGAGGAAGCAGATCGTTATGGAATTGAACCCGGCGGCAAACGCGACGCGCTGTTTGACGAAGCTATGAAATTGGTCGTCCGCCACCAGCAAGGTTCTGTATCGCTTATTCAACGGCGTTTAAAAGTCGGGTATTCGCGGGCTGCACGGATTATTGATGAGTTGGAAGAAGCCGGAGTGGTTGGTCCTTTTGAGGGCAGCAAGGCGCGCGAAGTATTGCTGCGCCCGGAAGACCTGGAGTCCATTAATTTTGATAATGGACAAGAACTTGATGATGTAGATGAATATGATAATTAATGTAAAGGAAGAATATATGAAATTTAAAATGATAATACCCGTTATCATCCTTTTTTTGATGATACAGGTTGTTGCTGCTGCAGATTCGGATGCGAACGGCATCCTGAAAAAGTTAAAAGGTACTTATGAGAAATATTCCAGTATCAATGCTGATTTTACCCAAACTTTTTATTGGAAGTTGACCGAAGAACAACATGTATTACAAGGCAAAATTTTAATACAAAAGGGCGAAAAATTCAAGATCGACACTCCCGATAACCTCATCGTTAATGATGGTAACGCGTTGTACACTCTGAACCGGAATAATCAACAGGTTATTATCAATCATGGCGCAACAGGTTCCGGCAACAATCCAATTTTAAAGGATTTTATTGACAAATATATTCGTGATTACCATGCTGAAATTATCAATGAAGATAAAGAGCAGTACGAATTAAAGCTGGTTGCCGGTTCGGAAGATGAATTTATCCGCGAGATCATCTTGACGATCAATAAAAAGAGCTCTTTTCTCAGCAGCGTTCGGCAGCTGGACGCAAATGAAAATACCACACTTTACCAGATCGATAATTTACTCATCGATACCCCGGTTACGGCCAACGATTTTTCAATTCCGAACATGGATCAGTATGAAATAGTGGATTTACGGTAATAGCCTTAGCAAACAGGGGGAATTCATTCAAAACACCTGTCTTTTTGTTTTTTATATTTTTCCGGAATTAGTAGAGGGAACAATGCAACTGGATGAAAAAACCGTTCTGATCACCGGAGCTTCTTCGGGAATTGGCCGGGAACTGGCGCTGCAACTGGCTGCACGAGGTTGCACATTAATTTTGATTGCCCGTCGTAAAGAGCGGTTGCAGAAGTTGCTGCAATCTTTACCTGGTCATGATAAACACAAATACTTTGTTTGTGATGTTGGCATCCAGGATCAAGTAAATGCTGTATGTAAACAACTTTTTATGGATGGAATCAATATTGATGTAATGATTTTAAATGCCGGGGTCAGCCGTCATTTTTTAGTTAAAGATTTTTCTGTTGAGGATTTTCATTATACCTTTGCGGTTAATTTTTTCGGGGCGCTTTATTTTATCAAGCATCTATTGCCGATGATGCTGCAAAAGAATACCGGCGTTATCGCTGTTGTGTCGAGTTTAGCCGGGTATCGTGGAATGCCGCAAGCCGCGTCTTATGCAGCCAGTAAAGCGGCATTGTCAAATTTTATTGAGAGCTTGAGAATAGATTTGTGGAAGACCGGCATCAAGTGTGTGCTCATTTCACCGGGATTCGTGAAATCGGAAATGACAGCCGGCAACAGTTCGCCCAAACCTTTTTTTATGGATACTGATAAAGCAGTGCGGCGTATTATAAAGGGTTTGGAAAAAGAAAAGACTGAAATCCATTTTCCGCGCCGCTTATCGTGGCTGGCAAAATTTAGTAAACTGTTTCCGGATAGTTTTTATGCCTGGTTGATGCACAATAAAAGGAAAGATGAATAACCATTAAAACTAGTTTACGCACAGCCCCTCGGCAGCATATTTTTCAAAGTTTTTTGTGGATGTTCTGTCTTGTAATATCGGGTCTTTGTGGTGCACATGGAAAACATGATTCTTGAACAGATCATTGATCCGGAAATTAAATTCACCCTGCTCCGGCATGGATGTCATGGTAAATTGTATGACATTATCAAGGATTTCCTTGATTTTAAAAGGAACCAGTACCGGTCGGTTTCCCAGGATTGTTAATACATAAAATTTGCCAACGTGTAGTTGCTCAGGTCTGGTAATTTTTTTAAATCGCTGCATTTTATAACTCCTTGCGTTGCTTTGCAGCGGCTTTTGCATAAACTGCTTAATATAATATACTAAAGCCTTCAAACTGTGTTGCACATCTGGCAGGATATATATCAAAATCTATGCCATTGTTAAACACTACGCGTGTAGATACCATAAATTAATGAATTTTTGAAACTTGAAAAAAGTTTCAGTTTTGAATCTAGTCCTGATTCTGTATAATTTTTGCCCATTTTGTATCCGGTGAGACACTTTTTCCACATTGATTTGATTAAAAGGTATTATTGTTTTGCATCTGCCTGTGGATTTTAATAAATTACTTTTCTGATAACTGAAATTTTAATAATTTAACCTGATAACGGGATGAATTGCGAATGGTAAAAAAACAATCTTTATTAGATAAAATAGATGTCGGCATCGGCAAAGAAGTTGCATTCAGCCGGGTACTCAAAGCCCTGACCTTGCGGCGTTTTTTTAACATTCTGCAATCCAGTTCATCATTTATTCTTTCGGCGCTGCTTAAAAAGAATATTGTATGGGGCGTGCCGCCTATTGTTAATATTGAACCGACCAATATTTGCAACCTGAAATGCCCGTTATGTGTCACCGGCAGTGGCCAGATGCTGCGGCCGCGCGGCAAAATGGATTTTTCATTATTGCAAAAACTGGTTGATGAACTGGCCGACCGCATTCTGTATATAACCCTGTATTCGCAGGGTGAGCCGTACCTGCATTCGCGCTTTAACGAATTTGTTCGTTATGCTAAAAATCGCGGGGTGTATGTCAACACCAGTACAAACGCCCATTATTTTGATATGGAAAATGCCCGGGCTGTCGTTAAAAGCGGCTTGGATAGTATGATCATCTCGCTCGACGGCGTAACGCAGGAATCATATTCACACTACCGGGTTAATGGCAGCCTGGATACTGTCATGGAGGGTATCCGCAACCTGGTCGCAGCCAAAGCCGAACTGCATAGCAAAACGCCGTATTTGTTTTTGCAATTTCTGGTGATGAAGCATAATGAAGGTGAAATTCCGGAGCTAAAAAAACTGGCGCGTGAATTGGGAGTGGATCGGCTGCTTATCAAAACTCTTCAGGTAATGACTTTTGAAGAAGCCCTGGAATGGTTGCCGGAAAATGATAAATACCGCCGTTATAAGGTAGGAGAGAACGACTTTACGGTAAAAAAGGGCAAAGGCGCTTGTCCCCGGCCATGGTTGACAACGCTGGTGGACTGGGACGGTCTGGTTGTGCCATGCTGTTTTGACAAGAACGGCGAACATGCGTTGGGTAATATGAACGAGTCCGATTTTTTAACAATCTGGCAAGGCAAAAAATATCGGGGCTTTCGCAGCCGGTTGCTGCGAAACCGCGAGTCTATTGATATTTGTCGCAACTGTAATTTCGGTATTGGTATATTTAAATAAGTTTTATCAGTATGCGGAATTTTTTAAT
>CAYNSO010000010.1:11584-58438 GCA_964399735.1 uncultured Cytophagia bacterium | reverse complement strand
TACGCACCTCGGATGAGTACTGATTTAATAAATTCACAATTAACTCAACACCCCGGTTTTTACATATTAAGTAAATACCAGGTGCGTAGCACATCAAATCAAGGGATCATGCGACTCCTTGTTCCAATACCTGACAAAACAGGTAACTTATTCCAGAATCTTTTTCAACAGCGCCGTCAACTCCTGGCCGGTTGCGATCAACTGTTCGGCTGTGGCGCGGGCGCTTTCAAAACGGGGATTGCGGTTCAATGCTTCCTGAAAAGCTTCGGTGGTTTTGGCGAGGGTGTACCAGGTTTTTGCCAGATATACTTTACCCAGACTGTTATGCAAATCTGCCCATTCTGGATGGGTGATCAATTCCTTTTCGATTTTTTGGATCATCATATCCATGGCTTCGGGGTCTTTATCCAGTCCGGTGAACATGAATTTGAGATAAAACTCGTTCTCATCAATCGTCTTTTTGCGCGCCGCAATCACACGCTCCAATTCCTGGCGCAGGCGCTGCACTGCTTCCGCCAGCTTTTCCGGTTGATCAAAGATCATTAAAACTTCTTCAACAACCTGCCGATCATAATCGGGAGATAAACTTGTGGCCTGATTCAGATAATCCAGCGCCTCGTGCATGCGTTCCTGCGGTTTATTCAAGCGCGAATAACCGGGTGCGTCGATTACGCTTTGCAGCAACACCAGCGCAAAAGTAAAATATGCTTCATGATATTTGCTGTTCAGGTTAATAGCGTTGCGTAAATGATTAACTGAAAATTTGTATTCCTTGAATTCTAAATAGGTTTTTGCCAGCAACAAGTGAATGTCTGCATACCGGGGAAAATCAATAATGGCATTTTTTAAATACTCCAGGGCTTGTTCATAATCCCGGGTATGGTAACAAATTGTGCCCAGTTCATAATTACAGGGGTCTTTCTCATCGCTTTGTTTGCGGATCGACAAAAACCGGGCCCGGGCTTCTTCATACATCCCCTTGTTTAAAAAATACTGCCCCAGCTTTTTTTGAGCAACCGGGTTATCCACCCTTTCCAGCTTTTTGGTGATCAGCCAGGCAAATTCAAGGTCGGATATAAACTCATTATGAAATAGTTGTACTGTTTTTTCACATTGCTCGCGAGACAACTCTTGCGGCAGAGTAGCTTCCCGCATTTGCAACAGTTTTCCCCCTTCAAAAACACTGGTAGCAACAAGACCGGTGTTACAGGCATAGCTGGTTTGCACATGAAGCGTTTTGGAGCCGATCCGAATGTTGTTATTGAGACCAAAATCTTGCATAATATACCATATTTTAGCAGTAACCGGGTATTCAACCAGAACCGGTCTTGTATCCAAATTATTAAAGAACCAAAGGCGGCGTGGCCGCCTTGTTTATCTGGAATTAAGAAAGCCTTGCTGACTAGTCGGCTTTCTTTACTTTTTCTTCTTTTTTTACAGCGTTTTCCTTCACTGCCGGGGTTGGTTTACCGGCAGGTTTTGCCGGAGAAGCGCTGTTATTTTTGTAATCTGTTATATAAAACCCGGAGCCTTTAAAAATCAGGCCGGTTCCCCCGCTGATCAATCGTACTACCTCATTCATACCGCATACCGGACATTTTATGACCGGCTCGGCGGTTATACTTTGCATTCTTTCAAACCGATAACCACATGCTTTGCATTGATACTCGTAGGTTGGCATTACATTACTCCAAAATCATAAAAGCGACTTTAATCCATTTTCTATGCGATCCAGGGCTTTTTCCAGCGCTGCCATCGAAGTCGCAAACGATAAACGTGTATTATTTTCCATTCCAAACGCCATACCCGGTACCAAAGCAACGTTGAATTGTTCCAGCAAATAGCTGCACAGGTCAATAGAGCCTTGAATGCCTTTTTTACCATAATAAAACGAAAAATCCGGAAAGGCATAAAAAGCTCCCTGCGGCAGCAGGCAGGTTACTCCTGGAATGGCGGTTAAACGTTGTTGTACATAGTTACGGCGTTCGGTAAATGCCTTGTTCATTATTGCTAAAAAATCTTTATTGCCTAGTAATCCCGCCAGCGCCGCTTTTTGCGAAACCGAGGTGGGATTGGACGTGCTGTGGCCCTGATACTTTTTCACGGCGTTGACGATGTCTTTGTGCGCCGCCAGGTAACCGATTCGCCAGCCGGTCATGGCAAAACTTTTGGAAACTCCATTGACCAGCAATAACTGATCGCGAATTTCCTTGAACTGGATCATACTGGTATATTTATTTCCGTCATATATAATCGTATCATAAATTTCATCGGAGAGGACATAAATGCCGGTTTTCTTGATAACCTCAACCAGCCCTGCCAGTTCCGCTTCGCTGTATACCGCACCCGAAGGATTATTGGGTGAATTCAGGATCAACAAGCGGGTTTTTTTAGTAATTGCCTGTTCCAATTGCTGCGGGGTTATTTTATACCCGTCTTGCTTTTTGGTATCCAGTATCTTTTCCACACCGCCGGCCATTTTGATCTGCTCCGGATAGCTTACCCAATAGGGAGCCGGCAGCAGCACTTCCTCGCCGGGATCGACGACGGCAAGTATGCCTTCATAAACCGCATGTTTTGCGCCATTGGTAATAATAATTTCATTCGTCTGGTAATCTGCCTCGTATTCATTTTTTAACCAATTGCATACGGCTTCACGCAACTCCAAAATACCATCCGCAGGGGTATACTTGGTAAATCCCTGCTTTATTGAATTGATTGCTGCTTCTTTAATAAAATCAGGCGTATCAAAATCCGGTTCACCGGCGCCCAAAGCCACGACATCTTTGCCCTCGCGGCGCATTTTGGCCATCAAGCCATTTAAAGCAACAGTTTGAGATTCGCAAACATTTCCAAGGCGTTGTGATATATGAGGCATACTTGTCTCCTTAAAAGAAATTGACTAGTGGTTAAGTTAAGTTGAACGTAAACTACAAATACAGGCAACATCCACAATATCTTCCGCTTTGCACCCGCGCGACAGATCGTTGGCGGGATGCGCCAAACCCTGCAATAGCGGACCTAAAGCAACGGCATTGGCAAGCCGTTCGGTTAATTTATAGGCAATATTTCCTGCGCCAAGATCGGGAAAAATCAGCACATTGGCATGACCGGCTACCTTGCTGCCCGGCGCTTTTTTCTGACCAACCGCTTCAACCAGAGCGGCATCGCCCTGCAATTCACCATCCAGCAGCAGGTCGGGCCGTTTGGCCTGGGCAATTTCCACAGCCTTGCGCACTTTATCCACATCCGGATGCTGGGCGCTGCCTTTGGTGGAAAACGACAGCAGTGCAACGATCGGATCCTGGCCGGTTAACAATTTATGGGTTTCCGCCGAGGCAATGGCAATATCGGCAAGTTGTGCGGAATCGGGATCCGGTACAACGCCGCAATCGCCATAGGTAAACGCGCGGCCATCGGGCAGTACCATTAAAAACGTGCTGGAAACGATTGAATATTTTTTGTCTACACCAATAATCTGAATTGCGGCGCGCAATACATTGCCGGTGGTATTTACGGCCCCGGCTACACTGGCGCCGGCCAAACCATTGCGTACCATCATCGCGGCATAATATAATGGATCGCTAATGATTTTGGCGGCTGCGGCTTCATCCATGCCTTTACTTTTGCGCAGTTGAAAATATTCATTCACAAATTTATCTTTGTTAGCGTCGCTGGCCGGATCGACTATTTGCAGACCGTCAATTTTTATACCGCCTTCGTGCGCTGCTTTTTTAATGTTTTCCGGATTTCCCACCAACACCGGTATGACATACTTGTTTTTATAACATATTTCCACAGCTTTTAATACCCGAATATCTTCCGCTTCCGGGAACACTATGGTTTTGAGATTATTTTGCGCTCTTGCGCGTATTTGTTCAAGGACTTTCATTCTTTCCTCATTTTTATTAATAATTTTTGTTTAACAATTTCCGGAACAAAACAGTCAATTCTGCCGTCCAGCGCCGCCAGTTCCTTGACAATGCTGGAATTGAGATAACTGTATTTCTCGTGGGGCATTAAAAAAACGGTAATCAATTGCTCATCCAGCTTGCGGTTAACCAGGGCCATTTGCAGTTCAAACTCAAAATCGGAAACCGCCCGCAGACCGCGAATAACGGCAACCGCATTATTGCGCTGCGCATATTTTACCAGCAAACCCTGAAAGCTGTCTACTGAAATATTGGCGATTCCTTCAATGGAATCGCGAATCATTTCCAGCCGCTCTTCCACCGAAAACAACGGCTGCTTGTTCATATTATTCGCAATCGCCACAATCACATGATCGAACAGCAAGCTGGCGCGTTTGATTATGTCGATGTGGCCCCAGGTGATCGGGTCGAACGATCCCGGATAGATGGCAATTTTTTGCTGGCTTTTACTCATTGTGTTTATAGACCAATATTTTGGTGTCGCCCATTATTTTTTCTTTGATAATAATAAACCCGGGATGTAAAACGGTTACGTCCCGGCGGTCTGTTTCAAAAATCACAAAACCTTCCTTGCTCAATATGTTGACCTGCAAAACCAGATCCAGTAATTCATATAAACCCTGGTAATGGTAAGGAGGATCGGCAAAGATAATATCAAATACCAGGTTCTGTGCCGCAGCTTGACGCAGGTACACTTGAACACTTGCAAGTAAAACTGCTGCCTGTACCTGGATTTTTTGCAAGTTTTTTTGTATCAATTCACAGGCAATTCTGGAATTATCAACAAAAATTACCTGGCTTGCATTCCGGCTCGCCGCTTCAATGCCAACACTGCCGGTTCCGGCAAACAAGTCCAGAAAACGACTGTTTGTCACTTTTTCGCCCAACCAGGAAAAAAGAAACTCTCGGGTACGGTCGGCGCTGGGACGAATATCGTTTCCTTTGGGGGTGAACAACCGGAACCCTTTGTACTGACCTGCTATTACGCGCATTGTTTCTTATTATATGAAAGCCCCTTGTCAGCCGATAATTTACGATTATCGATGAAAAGGGGCATTGTTTCAAATACTGTTATTTTCATTACAACTTAGGCCGGGTAAAGCAAAAATAGCCGAATAACCAAAACCGATGACTGGAGCGTTGATGGCATAAGAATAACTTTTGATACCTGGTAATCACGGTCACTTTTCAATACTTCATTCACCAATTTTTGACAATTACTGACCGACCCTTCAACCTTGATAAATATCGGCACGCGCATCTTGTTATTCCAGCGCCTGGCGGATTCAATAGATAACTCGATTTTTTGGGTGTTACTTTTGGTTATCAGGGCTGAAAGTTCAGCGTTCAAGGTTGCAGAATCATTCGCCTGGGAAGAGGCAGGTCTCTCCTGCGCCGCAGCTACTGTAAATGTTCCGGCGACTATGCTGGTTGAATTGACTATTTTCGGCTCGGAAGTTATGCTGGCATTGACCGGCAAGGCGCTTTTTAAAGTTGCATACATTTTATCAATTGCGGCCTGTGAACTGGTTTTAACCTCCATGGAAAAGGTATTTTCATCCAGATAAAGAGTTGATATTTTCATATCTGCAGCAATACTGTTAACCAGGCTATTCATTACTTGCGCGGTAACATTGGCGCCCGGAGTTGTACGCGCTGGCTGAGGAAGTTGTGGCGTCTGCGTCGCTATTCCGGTCGGTGCAGGTGTTGTCAACGGGCTGGCTGTTTGTACAGCGGTCGAATCAGCTCCACTTGTTGGAGCTGATCCCAGCAGCTCTGCAGTTGAATCAGCCACAGGGGTATGTTGTACCTGAACGACCGGCGGTATTTTTGTTTTCGGTTTAAACAGCAAATCGGGATTAAAATAATACAAATAAACAAAAACCAGGCTAAGAATAATTAAAGGAATAATGATAAAATAAAACAACCCGGCCGGTACGGCTTTTTTGCCTTTTAATTCTTTTTTAATTTTTTTAATATCAGGGGGCTCAAAAGGTTTATCTTCCTGATCTGTCATTTGCGGTTCCTGCGATAAACCCGGCCGGCTGTCTTGCTCTTTTTCCTGATCTCTTTTATCAATCATCAAGTTCATAATTGTTCTCTGGTTTAATTAGGTTGAATAATTATATCACCATACCCAAACAATAAACAAACCGTTCAGAATTATTCTGCAGGTAACTACTTGCATCAGAATCGAGGTCCTGTTGAATATTTTGAAATGGATCAAATCGAACGGCTCGGAATTGATTTTGAAACTGTTCCACTTCGCTCAGGAGCCGGCGGTTCAGGCGTTCTCCAAAAAAATAAACCGTACTGAAATTACCGGTATTTACAACATTGCTTATTTGCTGCAAATGATTGTTGATTTTATGACAAATATCCCGCGCAACCCGGTTCAAATCTTCAGCTTCATATTCCTTGTCAATATAAGATAGTGTTTCCGAGACGACAAATTCGCCGTCCTGAATAATAATAATATCGTAACTTTTATTTTCACAATTGACCAGGGCGGCAATCTCGGAAGGTTGTTGTAATAGTTGATACGTTTTGACCGCCGCCAGTTTATCGAGATTTATTTGGGTCAACCTGAATTTTGTATTACTAAATAACTGCTGAAAGAATTTAATAATTTTTTTCCGGACAGCTACCATTAAATAACGGTCAATGCCGCTGCCAAGAGTAACTATTTTCTCGTAATCAATATTATATTCTTCCCGCGAAGAAATAAAAGACTGTCCCGATTCCCATTCAACCTGGTCTAACAATTTGGAATCGTCAAGATCATTATCAAATGCTACGACATGCTCTATCGCCAGACGATGATCAAGAGCCAGGTATGCGGAACCGGGGGTGATCTTTTCGCTTTCAATAATTGTATTGAGTGCGGAAATATATTCGAGCATCACCTCTTCATTGTGTAAAACAGTATGATCCAGAGGGGTGTTCAAATTTTGTTCCGCAATACGTACAATTTTAATTGTATCGTCTTCTTTATGGGTTTCTATCATACGTAATACATTACCGTATAAATAAATTCCCACTTTGGTTTTTACCCCGTCATTTAGCATAATTTTTTTTCAGGTTTATTCAAGACAGTATGAATTATTATTTCCAGTTTTTATCGCCATTGTCAATATTACCATGATTCTTGAGTCGCAAACCACCAAGGAAGTATCGCTTAAAATCTTGTTTTGCGGCTTCAACATCCAAAGAATCCAGCGGGCAGGCAATATTGATTTTCTTTATGGTTGAATCATTATTCACTGAAATGATATATGGTTTCAAGCTAGTCGGACAAAGGTGTATATTGTCCAATACCGAAAAAGCGATAGAATCAATTTGCTGCGCATAACCTGGGAATGTTTTTAAAGAGTCAATTATCAAAGCAGCTGTCGTATCTATATCATTTGTTCTGCTAAACGCCAGTAAAGAATCAACCAAAGTTCTGGCAATGCTATCTTGACCGCTCTGGAAAAAATGGTAAATATCCGCCGCCAAAACAGAATCGGACGTGATAAAGGTTCTCAGCCGAACTTGAGTCGTGTCTGATTTAATATAATTCACTACATTCTCAAGCGTATCCTGGTAGGCATTATTATCGGTTAAATAGGTTAACTGTGCATACAAGATATGTTCCATGTTTTTGCGGCAGACCGCAGCATTTTGTTCTTCTTCTTCCCAAACATGTTTGGGATATAAAATACTGAATATCAACACTACGGCCAAAAGCAGAATTAAAATTTTGTAAATGATTGATCCTTTGGGTGTTAAATCTTTAGCCATTGTACCTCCTCAAATAATTTTTGAGCATAACTTTTTTTCCTATTCAATAGTTATACTCATTTTAATTTTGTTTAAAGTTTTTGGACCTATTTTTTTTACTTTAACTATTTCATCGATTGTAATAAAAGGCCCGTTTTGAGTACGATAATCGATAATGTTTTGCGCAAGAACGGGGCCGATGTGCGGAAGCAGTTGTAATTCCTGCACCGTCGCTGTATTGATATTGATTCTTTTAACCAGGCTATTTTTTGAAATTGCAGTATTTGCATTAAACTGGTTTGCTGCCAACAAATTACTATCTATTGGCACGGCAGCAGAAATTCTTTTAAACTGCGCATAGTCGTTAAAATACTGCTCATTCCATTGTCGTTTTTGCCTGATCTTTTGATATTGATCAACTCCCAAGCCGATAATCAGGGCGCCAAGTAAAACAAGGATGACTGATTGTTCCTGCCGGGAAAATTGCATCATAATCAGAGAATCGCTTCTTTCATTCGTTCAAAAAAACTTTTATCTTCTTTTTTGGGAAACATGTTTTCCTGTTCGCTTAATTGCTTGATTAATTCTTTTTCTTTGGCATTAAGCTTTGCCGGTGTCCAAACATGAACCCGAATTAACTGATCGCCTGCGCCATAGGAATTAAGATGCGGCATTCCTTTACCCCGCATTCTTAAAATTTTTCCGCTTTGTGTGCCGGCAGCGAGGTTAATTTTGGCCTTGCCATTCAGGGTCGGAACTTCCATTTCTTCACCAAGCACTGCCTGGGTAAAGCCTATATATAAATTATATACAATATCGTCGCCATGACGTTCAAAAAACTCGTGGGGTTCTTCTTCAAAGACAACAATAACATCACCGCTGGGCCCGCCTCTGGGGCCGGCATTTCCGGCGCCGCGCACCGGCAAGTATTGTCCTTCTGCTACTCCGGCAGGAATTTCTACTTCAATTGTAGCATCACCGCGCTTGCGACCATCGCCGTTGCATTCAAGGCATGGCTTTTCTATTATCTTTCCCTCGCCACCGCAAGCCTGGCAAGTTTGGGTAACTGTAAAAAATCCTTGCCGGTAGGCGACTTCTCCCCTGCCATGACAGGTTTGGCAGGTAATTCTGGAAGCGCCTGGTAAAGAGCCTGAACCTTTACAGGCTTCACAAACAACATACTTTTTTATTTTTATTTTTTTGGTTGTCCCTGAAAATATTTCTTCAAGGGTCAACTTTAAACGAATTTGCAGGTCTGCGCCTTTTTTCGAGCTGGAATGACGCCGTGAGGCGCCGCCCATCCCAAAAATATCACCAAACCCGCCGCCAAACACTTCACGAAAAATATCAAAAGGATCAACAAAGCCGCCTTCAAAACCACCGCCGCCGCGCATATTGCCGGCTTTGCCAAATTGATCGTATTGACGACGCTTTTGCGGATCTGATAACACCGCATACGCTTCGCTTAATTCTTTAAAATTTTCTTCAGCGGCCTTGTCTCCCGGATTTTTGTCCGGGTGGTATTGCATGGCTAATTTACGGTATGCCTTTTTTATTTCATTTATATCGGCATCACGGCTTATACCTAATATGTCATAATAACTTTTATTACTCATCTATATATAACATCATTCCTTGGGTTTTTATTTAGCTACAATTACTTTGGCGTGACGGATGACGCGCTCTTTAAAAAAATAGCCTTTTACATGTTCTTCAATTATAGTATCCGGCTCTATGCCCGGTTTCTCTATTTGTAACAAGGCGTCATGCAATTCAGGGTCAAAATTGTGGCCAACACAGTCCATCTGTTTTAAACCCTTTTCTTGTAACACTTTGCATAAATTTTTATAGACCAGCAACACGCCCTCCAGCAGAGTTTCTTTGCTGCCGTTGGTCTGATTATATTCTAATGAACGACCAAAATCATCCAGCGCCGGCAGTAAACTGGAAACGAGCGCCGCGTTGGCATATTCGATACTGATTTCCTTGTCTCTTTCCTGCCGTTTGCGAATGTTATCAAATTCTGCAATGGTGCGTAATAATTGCTCTTTGAGTTCTTTATTTTCTGCCTGTACGTTGGCCAGCTCTTTTTTATAATTCGGTCTTTTTTTGGTTGCTTCCTGTGTTTCGTGCTGCGGGTTTGCTTCTTGGTTTTTTTTGTTCACTGTACTTAAAATCCCGATTTATCTGTTTGATTATTATTTTTCGATACCAGGTAACTCAGGGTCTCGGCCATAAATTCTACCAGTGCAACAATTTTAGAATATTGCATACGGGTAGGGCCAATAACTCCCAGAGTTCCTATGGCATTATCAAAACTATATGAAGTTGTGATCAGGCTGCAATTTTTCATTAAATCTTCCTGGTTTTCATCGCCAATAACAATGGAAACCCCGGATGCTCCCTGACCATCCAATATTTTTACAATAATATCTTTGCGATCCAGCAATTCCAGAATTTTTTCGATTTTATCCCGGTTTTCAAATTCCGGCTGCGATATTACATTTTTGGCGCCGGCAAAATGGAATTCTGCATCATTTTCAAATTTGAACTGATCTGCCTTGTCTTTAATTGCTTTTAATAAAAGTAAAATATCTGTATCTACATCGGTAAAGCGCTCGGTGATTGCTTTTTGAATATCTTCAATAGAAAGATCATACAACCGTTCATTTAAAACATTTTGCGTCGATTCCAGTCTGTGCCGGGGCAGCTCTTTCTCGACTTCGACGATAACCGCTTTGACCAAACCGCCTTTGACGTTTAATACCATCAACAGTTTGTGATTCGCCAGAGGTACCAGTTCAATTTTACCAATACGGCCTTTGTTAAAACGCGGTGTTAAAACCAGCCCTAACTGGCTGGATATTTTACTCAGAACTTTGGTTGCTTCCTGAATAATTAAATTAACATCCTCGGAAAAAACTTCCAATTGAGCAACGATAGATTTTTTTTCAGCGAGACTGATCCTGGGTACATCCATCAAGCTGTCTACATATTGCCGGTAACCTGTGGTGGTAGGAATCCGACCGGCCGAAGTATGCGGCTGTAAAATCAAGCCCTTTTCTTCCAGATCCATCATCACATTGCGAATCGTTGCCGGACTGATATTCAAATTATAATTTTTAGATAAATAGCGGGACCCAACCGGTTCCGCGGTTTTTATAAATCCATGAACAATAGATAAAAATACCTGCCGTTCACGCTCTGATAATTCCTCTATTTGCATAGCCAGATTTCTACTATTATATATATATAAAAAATATCAGGATAAAAATAACGAATTTTGATAGCCTTGTCAAGAACTATTTCCATGTTTATAAACACCGCCAAGTTCTTAAAAAACAAATGTTATCTTGCACTGAAACCTCTGTTTCAAAACAATTTTTTCATTTTTTCAGAATATTTACTTTTTCGCTTTCTCTCCTGTACAAACAACACTTTACTGTTTGCTATTGACCGCTCGTATTATAAATAACGGCGAACAGCAAACAAACTGCTTAACCAGCCAATAATCAAACCACCACCTATTAAAACATATAAATAATCGGTTTTAACAAAAATAACTCCCGGCCAGCGCAGGTTAAACCCTTTAATTAACGCCCAGCACAAACAAAAAGCGATTACCCCGCCAAGCAGACCCTGTATCAGCCCCTCTATCAGGTATGGGCGGCTGATAAAACTATTGGTGGCGCCAACCAGGCGCATGGTGTTGATTGTATCCCGTTTGGCGATAATAACAAGCCGGATTGTGTTTGTAATGACAAAAACCGAGCCGGTAATAAAAATTATCAACAGCCCGGCATTAACAAACCTGGCTATACCGGAAAAACGGGTTAACATGCTTAACGCTCCGGTTTGATATTCAATATCATCTACTCCCGGAATTTCACTGATCACTTGCGCAAGGCGGTTAACCTCTCCTTCCTGGCGATACTTTTCCTTGATTTTGATAATAAAGGAAGAAGGCAGTGGATTATCTTCCAGAATAGCAAAAAGTTCTGCCCCGAATTCTTGTTGAAATTCCTGAGCAGCCGCCTCTTTAGAGATAAATTCTACACTTTCCACTTCCGGCATTGCTGAAATGGTGCTGCCAAGTTTGGCGATTTGGGTATCATCGTATATATTGGAAATAAACACCTGAATATCCACGCGCGCATGTAAAACATCGATTAAATGATTAACATTCAGGGTAATCATGCCCAGAATGCCAATAATAAACAATAAAAATGAAATAGTAAAAACAGAGATAAAAAATGAAAACCTGGCCCGGTTCAATCCGGTGAATGCTTCTTTTATACTGTATAACAATCTCATCTCTACAGAATCTTTCCTTTTTCGATGCGTATTATTCTTCCCCGATACTTTTTCACCAGTTCATAATTATGAGTGGCAATCATTATGGCCGTGCCGCGCGCATTAATGCGTTCAAAAATATCCATAATACCGGCAGTGGTATCGGGGTCGAGGTTGCCGGTGGGTTCATCGGCCAGCAAAAGATATGGTTCATTCACAATCGCCCGGGCAATGGCAACCCGCTGTTGCTCGCCGCCGGACAATTCCACAGGATATTTTCTGGACTTGTGACTGAGACCTACATCTGCCAGGGAACGCAATACCCGCTTTTTTATGTCTTTGCTTTTTGCGCCAATCACTTCCAATACAAACGATACGTTTTTAAATACATCCCGGTCGTGCAGCAATTTAAAATCCTGAAAAACCACGCCTAAACGCCGCCGCAGGTATGGTATGTCCTGTTTACGAATAAACAAAGAATTATATTCTCCTACCGATACATGTCCTTCAACCGGCATTTCTTCCATATAGATCGTTTTAAGCACCGTAGATTTCCCGGCGCCGCTGGGCCCCACCAAAAAAACAATTTCACCGGGGGCTATTTTCAAGGTTACATTTTCAATGCCGTCTCCGGTGGGATATTTAATTTTTACATTATGTAGTTCAACCATATTTCTCTATTTCGTTAATACAAAATGAACTCGTTCGGCATATTCATCGCCAGGAGTAAAAGTAAACCCGTTATAACAACCCAAAAGAGTAAGTGGCGTTTGTTTGATAAACTGCATAATTTCGTCAAGCGAATGTATGCGCTGACGGTGGTGTTCGCAAAAGGTATAGCCGGGGTATTTATTTAATTTAATTTCAAAATAATTGCTTTGCAGCGCTGTTTTTTGATCAAAATGACTTTTTCGATAATAACTGCCAATGGGCGACTTTTCACGCTGGGAATAATTCTGAAACACATTCAGGGAATTGTGCAAGGTGCTTACGTCAAAGACAAACAAGCCGCCGCTTTTTAATGATTTATAAACGTTTTGCAGGCATTGCAGCCATTGTGCCGGTTCCAGCAAATAATTCATGCTGTCGTAAAGAGAAACGATCATATCGGGGGTGTGGCGAAAAGTTAAATGCTGCATGTCGGCGCACCAGATATGTAAATTATATTCCTGATCATATTTCTGCTTGCTCATTTTTACCATGTTATAACTGGAATCACAACCCCATACGGTGTAGCCCAGCGACACCAGTTCTTTGCAAAAACTACCTGTGCCGCAGGAAATATCGGCAATTGCGCGAATGTTTTGACCATGCGTATTGATGATTTGTGCAATGTACCTGGCCCAACTTTTATAATTAACATGATTCATAACAAAATCATATATATAGGATAAACAGGAATAGGGATCTGCCATAATTTTTTCCCGGGTACGGAACATAATTCATTTATCCTTCAATAACTTTAATAAACACACTCCTGTTTCTTGGCCCGTCAAATTCACAAAAATATACGGATTGCCAGGTTCCAAACACCACCCGGCCATTTTCAACAATCAAACTGAGCGATGGCCCCACCAGTGTGGATTTGATATGTGCCGCAGAATTGCCTTCACTGTGGCGATAGCCATCAGTAGCAGGGATAACTTTGTTCAGTTCCATTACCATATCGCGTACCACATCGGGATCGGCGTTTTCATTGATTGTTACCCCGGCTGTGGTATGCGGAACAAACACAACACAAATTCCCTTTTTAACGCCGCTTTCCTTGATCGTTTGTTCTATTTGCGCGTCAATGCGGATAAATTGCACCGTAGCGCTGGTTTGAACATGATACTGTTTTGCACCGGTCAAATACCACTCCTTCAGGTTTTCAGATTTTTCTTTTTTGCTGCGGGGAATAATATATTGTTTAATATTAACCGGTAACCGGGGGAATTTTTATGCAAAGCAAGTTGGGTTTGCGGGTCATAGACAAAATGCTGATAATCTTCCGGGTCATGACCGCCATAAAAAGTAAAAGTTCCTTTGCCCAGGTTACCATGCAAATATTTTACCTGTTCAGTGCCCTCTGCCTCACCCATAATAACAACATTCTTTTTAATTAAACTTTTTTTGTACCCGGTGGTTTGCCCCATAAAACCTTTGATGGCGGCAACATGATTTTGTGTCAGCATGGTTGGCACCGGGTCATACTTGGCAGAAAATTCAAACAGGGTAAAATAATCGGCTTCGGCGCCGCGCAAAACCGGGGCGTTGCTGGGTGGAACATCAATATCTGAATATTCATAAACAAGGGGGTTTTCGACCAGGCGGAAATTTTCAAAAACAAGGGTTTGCGAAAAATCCAGCTTTTGCTGCGCCTGGGGATCGGCGGGATCGCCGTCGTATATTTCCGCTACAATATCAACATTTTGTGCGGCCAAAGCAATTTCAAAAGAATCCGTTGCCGAACACATGGCAAACAAAAATCCTCCCCCGGCTACATAATCTTTTACTGCCTGTGCTACTGCTCTTTTCATTTCCGAAACCTTGGTAAAACCCAGCTTTCGGGCCTTTTCTTCATTTGTTTTTACCTGCTCCTGATACCAGTCGGTACTACTATAACTGGCATAAAACTTTCCATATTGGCCGGTAAAATCTTCGTGATGCAGATGCAGCCAATCATACTTGATCAGCTCGCCCTGTAACACTTTATCATCCCACACTACGTCATAGGGTATTTCAGCATAATCCAGGGCTAATAAAACAGCGTCATCCCAAACTTGTTTGTTAGGCGGTGCATAAACGGCAATTTTGGGCGGCGTTTCCAGCAAAACAACATCCATGTTTTCCTGCTCGATGGTTGCAGTTATTTGCGCTACTGTTGTTGCATCAACTAGTGTAAAGGATACACCGCGTACGCGCGCTTCTCTTTCAAGCGCCGTTGTATAATCAACTAAAAAGGAGCCGCCGCGATAGTTAAGCAACCATTCGACGTTAATGCCCTTCTCAAGCGTCCAAAAAGCCAAACCATAAGCTTTTAAATGATCGGCTTGATTTAAATCCATATAGATCAATATCTTTTGAGCATATACAGCTGTTGTAAAAAGATAAAACAATAAAAATATGCTAATTATTCTTTTCACCGGCTTTTTCCAAAATTCTAATGTTCTTTCGGGTTTCTTCAATATAGATACTTTCAGGGAATAATGCTAATAAACTCTCATACTTTTCTATTGCCTTTTGTTTACTTTGCAACCGAGTACTATATATTTCAGCTATACTTTTTAACGCTTTATCACGGTATAAATATTTTTCGTTTTTATACAGAGCTTCAAGCTCTTGAATGGCCGCTTTATAATTTCCTTGTTGCAGTTTAATCCCTGCCAACAGCCAGGCTAGTTCATTGTTAATTGGCATGTCCGGATTTTTGGTGATATACTCTGTTAACAGCGATTCGGCTTGAACATAATCACGCTGCATAGCCATAACCTGGATAGAGCCATACAAAGCCAGTCCGGTTGAATCATTCCTGAATTCCTGCAGCAACATTTGTAATTCAAGAGCGTCATTTTCATATAAATCGGCGTTTCCAGGTTTATGCACAATGTTATTAAAGCATTCTTCAAGATAAAGCATACTTTTCGAGGGGAAACCCTTAAACAACTCTAGCTGCGCCAGTAAATAGCGGGCCCGGCTTGAATTTCCAGCCGGTTTTTTATTGTAATGGGTAAGGATACGATTGTAATATTTTTCTGCGTCGGTGAAATTATGATTGATAATTGCGCAATCAGCCAGTTTAAAGATTGCCTCTTCAACCTCTGCTCGCCAGGGATAGCCTTGCACCAGCCGTTGATAAGCCTTTTCTGCCCGGGCAACATCAAATAATTGCAAGTACCAGATGTCGCCAATCAGTAAAAGCGCAGTTGCCGATTCAGGAGATTTTGGAAAAGAGGAAATGAAATTTTCATACAACTCTACTGCCTGAAGATATTGACCTTCCTGCGACAGAATTTGCGCCAGGCCAATTCTGGCTTTATCAATAAATACAGATTTGGGATATTTGTTAATTATGGCATCCAAAGCAGAGCGAGCATAGCGAATCTCTCCCTTTTGAGCTGCTACCTGTGCAAAACGATATAAATAAAAACCGCGGTTTTTGCTTTCAACAGCATAAAGCTCATCTTCCAACGCTAAAAAATGCGTCAATGCTAAATTATACTTTTCGGCGCGAGTATACAAATTGCCAAGTAATTGATGAAGCGGCTGTGCCAGCTTTTTATTGGTTTTAACCTGTTTTTCAAGGGTAGCGGCAATTTTATCTCTACTGCCCTCATCATTTTCACAGGCGCTTAACCGTCCGTCAATAAAATCAACCTGAACCGGGTTTATTTCCAGATAACGGACATATTCAAGGGTCATCAATTCATATCTGGATTGTGCGGTATACAGCCCGGCCAGTTCAAAAATAAACTGGTTTTGATCTTTTAACTTGTTTCGGCCCATCAGATAACAGTCTATTGCCTCATCCAATAATCGATTGTCGATCATAACCTGGCCGATTAAAATATAAGCATCAATTTGTACACTGTTTTCTTGAAGAATTTGCTGCCAGTGAGAAAGGGCCTTTTTTTTATCGCCTTGCAAAAATTCAATTTCAGCCAGATCAATTTCATAGCGGATATCACGTCGCCTTTTTTGTAATTCATGAATCAACGTTTGCAAACGCTCTGTTTCATTTATCTTTAGCAGGCATCTTTTCGCTCCGGCATAACTGGAAATGTCGAGTGGGTTGCTAAAACTGTGCTGATAATAAATTTCTGCAGCTTGCTGATAGTGGCCGTTCAATTCAAATTGCCGCGCCATTTTTAATGCCTGGCGGTTGGCCGGGGTTTGTTCTCGTGGCTGTTGCTGCGAAAAACAAAAGGTGTTTGCAAAAACGGGTAGTAAAAATACCAGTAAGAGCAGAATTTTATTGCTTTGTCTTTTCATTTTGCCTGGTCAATGCTTCAAAATACTGTTTGATTAATTCAAGATAATCACGTGTATAGCCTTCTTTTTTTGCTCTTAGCAAATCCTGCTGCAGGCGGTTTTCGCGTTCGCCAAAATCACTGCCGAGTTCATCCGGGCTGATTGCAAGATAATCTTTGCCTCTTTCTGCCTGTCTTTTACGGCTGTATTCGCGTTCCCTGATTGATTTTTGTGCGTCCAGCATTCGCGATAAAATGCGGTTTTGGCGATTGATTGTCTCGCGTGTAATGATGTTGCCGGAAAGATCCTTTTCAACCTGCTGCATTTCTTTGGCAATATTATCCAGGTCGCCCAATACATCGGAAAGCCCTTTAGCTTCCTGGGCCAGTTGTTCCATTGATTTGCGCATTTGTCCTTGTTCGGCGCTCAACCGGGCCATTTGCGCTTGTTGCGCCATAGATAAGCCTTTGCCTAACCCCATACCCAGCGTTTGTTCATTAATTCCCTGCTGCCCTTTGGCCATTTGCTGCATTTGTTCCATAAATTGCTGATAACTCATGCCCATACCACTGCCCTGCATCATATTCTGCATACTCGCCTGAATGCGATGAACCGCCTGGTTCAAGGCGGCCATGGCGTTTCCCTGATTGTTGGCAGCGGCGTTGCTATTGCGTTCTTCAAGAGCGGAAATAGCCTGTTCCATTTGCAGCGACGCCATTCCCAGCGCCTTGTAAATGCCGGGGTCGATTGCAAAATTCTCTTTGGAAAGCTCAAAAACATTCTCTGTAACCCGTCCCAAGCCTGTGCGTATTTCCTGTTGCTTTTCTGCAATCTCGGTTATTTGCTCATTCCCGTTGAACGTAGCGCCGGTATTTTGCATTATTCCTTCCTGCTGCCCGGATAGCTCTAAAATTTGCCGGCTATTCTTTTTCATTTCTGCAACCGCTTTTTGTTGCTGCGCCCCGGACATTGACTGCCTGGCTTTTAATAATTGCTGCGAAACCTGCTGCATCGTTTTTTGCGCTTGTTTTGAGGTCTTTTCAAACTTGTTCATATTACCGGTTTGCAACATTTCCTCAAGATTTTGCATATTGGCAGACAAGCTATCGGACTGGAGCGTGTTAACGGCCTGTTCAACTTCTTGTTCTGGCATTGCCTGCATTTCTGACATTTCTTTTTGCAATTCTTGCAGCATTTCTGCAAGCGCCTGCTTATCTTTATCAATATTTTGCTGTTCTTTCAGCAATCGTTCCTTATCGGTGTTCTCTGCTGCCTTTTCCGCTACCTTTTCCTGTCGTTCTGCCAGATTTTCTGCCATTTTTTGGGCCTGGTCGAGCTTTTGTTCAACTTTTAAACGTTTTAACAGCGAAATTGTCTTGTCCAGATTTTTGCTAAACTCTTCTTCCGACATTTTAAATTCTTCAAGAGCTCTTTGCAGCAGGTTGCGATCCATGTTTTCCAACGCCTGGGCCATTTCCCGCATCAACTTTTCCAGTTCAGGCGTCATGATGTCTTTATAAAGCTCCTGCATTTCCTGGTACTTTTGGATCGTTTCTGTTGATACCAGGTTTTCATTTTGCATTTTTTGAGCCATGTCATTCAAATCGGCAGCAAGGTCTTGCAGTTTCTCTTTCATCTCCTGGCGATTTTTTAAAATCTCTTCTGCTTGCTGCTGCTGTTCCCAATTTATTTCAGCCGCTCGTTTCATTTCAAGAGCCAGGGCAGAAAGCTTTTTCTCCAGTTCCTGTTCTTGCTGATATACATCTTGCATTCCATCAATTACATTATTCTGGGTAGCCGCTATATCCTGATAAATTTCATATAATGATGGAAACCGGGCGCGATAAATTTTACTTGCTGCGCGTTTGGGGCCGCTAATGGTATCATTATCATACCCTTCCACATAATAAAGAACCACATCTGTAGGCAGTAAATCGGATGTGGACAGATCCCAATCCATCGCCACACGCAGCATATCCTTGCCATAATCAAATCCCTGTAATTTTTCAAAAACAAAACGCGTGCTGTCGATCTGTTCCTGGTCTTGCGATATAACCTGGTAAGCCAGGCGTAATAACGAAACGCCATAATCATCGCGGGCTTCAACTATCAGAGGAATCGTCATATCTTCACCCAGGTCGATATCTTTACCCGGCTGTAAAATGTCCACCATGGGGTACTGATCAGGAATAACCCGAACAGTATAGGTTATGGGCTTGTCGCTTGTGTTGCCAAATTCATCGACCAGTTCCACAATATAAGAATCATTTTGCCAGACAGTAAACTGTGCAGAGAGTTTGCGCTCATCCACCCGGGCTTGCACTTGTTTGCCGCTGGAAAAACAGATTGTGGCAGACTGTATGGTTTTATTGGTTTGGCCGGTCATGGTTATTTGCGATCCCTTCAGGGCGCTAATATCGCCAACATTTTCATCAAGCGACCAGGGAACAATTCGGGAATAGGCAGGCGGCTTTATATTGATCAGCAGTGTTCGCAGCAAGGGCCGTTCTTCAACGGAAATGGTAAATTCAGGGGATGTCACATTACGGTATTTGACATGGTAACGAAAAGACTCTTTAACCGCAGGAATGGTATAGTAAAAGGTATCAGCTCCGGTTTTATTTAATTCCAGCGGCTCTTTATCGGAAATGTGAATAGAGAGGTTTTGTGCCGTCGAATCGGAAACCCAAATTTTTACAGGAATATCTGTATTGCGTAATACAGTAATATCTCCCGGCAGTATCTTGAATTTAACCTGCCGGTCCTGAATATCGTAATAAGGATAACGGAAATGGCGCAGGGCGGTATTTAACTGAGCGGCCATAACAAGCCAAAAAATACCGGATATAAAAATTACCGCCAATACTTGTTTTAAGGAACGTAAAAAAGGCTGTTTATTGAGCAGCCGGTTAAAATTCTGATTTTGCAAAGAATCGGCGGTAACTTTTAAAGATTCTTCAATTAAAGAGCGGGAATACTTGACGTCGCCATGATAACGCTGAAATAATTGCAGGGCATTGGCCAGACGGTCATCAACATTTTTATAGAATGACCCGACCTGCAATGCTATCGTATTCAGAGAGGGCGTTTGCGACTGAATGATAAACAGCAAAATAAATTTTATGCACTGCCATAGTAACAAAAGCGCCGCGGTGACAATAAATAAAATACCCGAAATTAAAAGCGCCCGAGGTGGAAATTTCAGGAATTTTTCGGCCACTAACAATAATAAAAAAACCGTCAGCAGAATTGCCAGGGTGCGGCACATTGCTGCAGAAAAAAAAAGCGTTTTTTGCCGCGTTCGGTAACCGGCCAGCTTTTTTAAAAGCTCATTATATACAGGTGTAATCGTGTTCATCAATTCATCAAAGCATATACAATAATATTCATACCCATTTTTAATGCCATTTCCCGTTTATCAGGGGGGTTGCCATGCACTTCTGCATCGGCCCAACCATCGGAAATATTGGTCTCACGGGTATAAAACACCACCAAACGGCCATTGTGAAAATATCCAAAACCCTCTGGAGGTTCGCCATCGTGTTCATGTATTTTGGGTAAACCCTTGGGAAATTTGAAATGGCTGTGAAAAATTTCGTGTGAAAACGGAATGGCTACCAGTTCTTTATCCGGGAAAACCTTGCTCATTTCTCTTTTAAAATGCTCATCCATGCCATAATCATCATCGGCATATAAAAAGCCGCCATGGGTAAGATAGGTTCGCAGCCGCTCTACTTCTTTTGCAGAAAAAGAAATCCGGCCATGGCCTGTCATAAAAAGCACAGGATAAGAAAAAAAATTCTCGTCCATAATGCTTACCTGGACCTCTTCTCTGGCGACATAAATTGTTGCATACCGCTGTATAAAGGCTAGTAAATTAGGTATACACGAAGGATCATTATACCAATCTCCCCCACCGGAGTATTTTAACCGCGCAATAGTAAACTGACTACCCACCGGTTGCGCGACAAGGTAGGTAACAGTTATATATAGTATAAAGAAAAAAAAATACAGTTTTTTCATGTGCTGTTTTTTCACCAGGCATCACTTGTTTTTACCGGGTTCTTTGATTTCAACAAATACTTGTTCTTTAATTTCTTTAATCCACTTTTGTAACTCTTGAAATTTTTTATATTCCAGAGCCATGTTTTCTATTAGATCCCAATCGGTTTCAAGAGAATATGGCCGTTCCTCATTTTTACCATTTAATTTTAAAATATGGAATCCATATTGGGTTTTTATCGGATCAGAATATTCGCCCGGTTCTACGCCGCGCAGCGCATAAACAAACTCTTTGGCCATGCTGCGTAACTGCTCAATTTCAAAATTCCCCAAATAGCCGTTCTGCTGGTTTGTGGATTCGTCTTCAGAATATTCTTTGACCAATTCATTAAAATTAGCGCCGTCAATCAGTCGGGCATGTATTTCTTTGATTTTCTCTGCCGCGGCTATTTCATCTTCCTTGTCGGGTTTAATGGAAAGCAGAATATGACTGGTATGTATTTTTTCACCGCGTTTTTCTTCCATGCGAATAATATGATACCCAAATTGCGATTCTACAATATCCGATATTTCACCGGGATTCAATTTCAAAGCAGCTTCGGCATATTCCCTTACCAGGCTGGTGCGGGAAACAAAACCCAAATCTCCCCGGTTTGCAGCAGAACCAGGATCTTCAGAATATTTGCTAGCCAATTCACCAAAATCTTTTCCTTCCAACACCATTTTACGAATCTCTTTCATTTTCTGAAAGGTTTCTTCTTTGGCTTTTTGGCCGGGTTTTGTGGTGATCAAAATATGGCTTATATCCATTGCTTCTTTGGCTGAACCAATCGAGTCCCTGTGGGTTTTAAAAAATTGTTCTACTTCCCGTCTTGAAACCGTAATTTTGGCAAGTTTTTGATCGCGCACTGCATTTACACGCAAGTCTTTTTCAATTTCTTCCCGCCGGGTACGTCGAAATTTGGACATGGGCATGCCCAATGTTTCTTCAATTTTTTCCTCTCCACCTACCTGTTGAACAATACGCTGTAAATCTTGCTGCAGATACGAATCTACCTGGCGTTGATCGGCTGTAATTGTATCTTTATCCGCCTGAATCAATAACAGACTTTTATTCACCAGATTTTCCAGGGCGGTATTTTTCAATTCCTGAAACTGTGCGGGATTTTTAAGAGGATCGACTCCGGTTTGCATACCCATATAATATGCGGTTTGGGTAACTTGCGATTCTAAAATTATATCATTATCAACAATGGCAACAATTCTGTCCAGAACTTGTTGTGTAAAAGCGTTGTTCACAAATAACAAGCAAAGGATCAGTATTACTAGTTTATTTTTTTTCATTCCAGGTTCCTGTTTTTCAATTAGATAGAGAATCGGCATACATTTCTTTGATAAGATTCCAGTTTGTTTCAACATCAGCGTTTTCACTCAGATAGGTAATCAATCGGCGATACTTGTTTTCCCGCTTCCAGGCTTTGACCCGCCAGATAATAATATCCCGAACTTCCTCCAGGGTTTGAATATCTCCCTTTTTACGTTTCTCGGTTACCTCTACAATATAATAACCATGAATTGAGCGGATTTGAGTTTTATGGTTTAATGCCAGATAAGATATGCGGTCGGCAATATTGGGTGGTAATTGACTTTTTGTTACCCACCCCAGGCTGCCACCATTCTCTCGTGTTTCATCAATAGAATGTTCGCGGGCCAGCTTGTCGAACGGTTCGCCGCTGTTTAAAGCATTAATGATTGCATTCGCTTCACGATAGTTAGAGACCAGAATAATGTTTACATTATAATAATCTTCATTGCGAACAAACTCTAACGAATTGGTTTTGTAAAACTCTTCGATTTCACTGTCGGTTACTTGTAAATCCTGATCTATTTTTTCTTCAAGATATTTTACAACAATATAATCCCGAATGACCTTGTGTAATCCTTTTTTTATTTCCGGATTTTTATCAAAACCATTGGCAATTGCTTCATGATAGACAAGTTCATTCTCTATCCATCGCTTTAAATAATTCTGGATCTGGATACTTGATATCTCTAACTCGGAATTTTCAGGAACAACCTGCATCAATTCACTCAGGGTAAATACTTGAGTGCCAACTTTGGCAATAACCGGTGAACTCTTTGGTTGTGGTTTACTACAAAAAAATACCAGCAGACAAGCAAGGCTAATAAATAGCAGATTATATTTTGCCCTGTTACATTGTTTTTTCATTAAATAACCTGTCAAGAATTGTTTCATATTTAATTACCGGGTATTGTTTATTCAATTGCTCCATCCAGGCATTGGCTTTTTCTTTGCCCAGTGCGGCTTTTAGCCCTTTAATATTTCTTCCACCCAGTTCAGAAAAGGCTTTATCTTCTTTTTCTTCTTTTTCCAGCAATTTAAACACTGAATAACTTTGCTCATTTTTAACCGGGCGGGATATTTGTCCTACCTGCATGGTTGCAGCTGTTAAACCAATATTGCCATATTGTTTTTCGCTGAAAAACCCCAATACACCTTTTTTCGTTTTTGTTTCACTTCTTTCACTATACTTGTTCACCAGCGCTTCAATACTTTCGCCGTTTTTAATTCTTTTATATATTGTTTCTGCCAAAATACTGTCCTGAACCATTATTTCCTGAATTTTATATCTTGCCGGTTTGTTATACTTTTCCTTATTCCGTTCATAATATTGCAAACACTCTTCATCCGTTAACAAATTATCTATATTTATTTTATTCACGTTTGCAATCATTTGTTCCTGTTTTAATTTTTCCATTCTGGCGCGAATTTCCGGTTTGTGCTGAAAATTATGATGATAACCATACTGAATCATTATATCCCGGTCGGTAAAGCGCTGTATATCACTTTTGATCCGTTCTGCTGAATAAATACCGGGAAAAAACATGGGGTAATTCTTGTTCACATCATCAACGTAATTTTCGGAAGTATATATTCCGTTATTATACTTAACCAGTTCCAGATCCCGGGGAATTTCTTTGTTAATTTGAACGGCATCAAATTTTTCTCCGCGTTTACTGGCGCTGTCGATCTCTGCGCGTATAAAGGAAACTAATGTGTTTAAATTTTCTTCATTCCATCTCATATTATATTTTTTTTCAATTTCTTGAATAAATTCAGCATAGCGCTTTGATAATTCGTTTCTTTTTTCCGAGTAAAAATTTTTTAGTATTTCCGGTTTTAACTGTTCCAAAGAAGACACCGGCACAGACCGTATCTGTACAATTTCTACAAGATGCAGACCCCGATCAGTTTCAATGATCTGTGCGCCGCGGGTACTTTTCATATCATAAATTGCATTTAAAAATTTATCATTATACTTTTTATCATCCCATTGTAAAAAACCCAAATCGCCGCCTTTTCCGGCAGAGAGCGAATCTTGAGAAAATTGTCGCGCCAGCATGTCAAAATCTTTTCCCCTGTTTATTAATTGCCGCAGGGAATCCAGTTTTCCATATATTTGTGTTTTAGCTTCCCGGCTTTTTCCAAAAGGAAAGCGTAAATATATCTGTCGGGTACGAATTTGGTTTGATAACCGGGTATAGCGATCCTGGTAATCCTTTTTGCTGATCACCTTGTCAACAACCTGGCTTTGGATCACATAATCATAAATATACCGTTTTTCTCCTTTTTCCAGGGTTTGCTTAAATTTGGGAATTGTATCGCAACGGCTTTGATAAGCATCAAACAAACGCTGGCGTTTTTCTATCATTATATCAAGAAAAGCATTTTTGCGCTGCAGAGGAACGGTATCCCCTTCCTTTATAGTATTCTCGGCAAGAAATTCCTTTTTAAATTCTCCTGCATAAATCGGTTTGTTGCCTACCCGTGCAACAACCTTATAGTCTTCGCATCCCGTTACTGATAAAAATAAAAACAGAACCAATATACTTGACCAGAATTTCATATTCGCCTCTGAAGAAATTGACCTATCTTTTTGATTTATAGTAATTAACACTAAAAGTAACCATTTATACAATACTTTGCAAGAAATATTTAGCAGTTGTAATCTGCTTTTCGGAACGACTGGTTTTGATTTCAAAAAACAACAGATCGTTTTGCTGCTTTAACTCGAACTTTTCTTTGGCATTACGAACCATTTTACCAAACCATTCCTTGAATTGTTCCCCGCGCGGAATATAGTCACCGGCAAACTGGCCGATAATTTTGGTGTCGGAGACAACAAGCTTTGAGACCAATGCTTTTTCCGCCAGCGCTTTTATTTGAACATAATCAAATAGCATTTCTGCCTCTTCAGGCAGCTCGCCAAAACGGTCGATTAATTCTTTTTTTAAATCCTGAATCTTTTCTATCGACCCGGCCTCGATCAACCGGCGGTAAATATCTACACGCTCGGAAGCGTTACGAATATACTTTTCCGGTAGATAGGCATCGACCTTGATGTCAATTTGCGGTTCAAACTTTTTCACAGCCGGCTTTTCCACCTTGCCAATATTCAATTCTGCTTTCAATTCACTTATCGCTTCGTTGATAATTTTGGTATACAAATCATAACCAAGGGCATCAATAAAACCGCTTTGTTGCGGACCAAAGACGTTGCCGGTGCCGCGTATTTCCAGATCGCGCATAGCTACTTTGTATCCTGAGCCCAATGCTGACATTTCCTGGATGGTTTGCAATCTTTTGATGGCAGTGCGGGATAATTTACGCAACGGTGGCACCAGCAGATACGCATACGCCTGGTGGTCGGAACGCCCCACCCGGCCGCGTAACTGGTATAACTGCGCCAGGCCAAACTTGTCCGCCCGGTTAATGATCAGGGTATTTGCATTCGGCATGTCAATACCGGATTCGATAATCATGGTGCATACCAGGCATTGTATTTTACCCATTGTAAAAGCCTGCATCACGTCTTCCAGTTCATGCGCTTTCATTTGACCATGAGCTACGGCTATTTTGATCTCCGGCACGATTTCGCGAACATGGTGGGCTATGCCATAAATGGACTGTACCCGGTTATGAACAAAAAACACCTGGCCATTGCGGTTAACCTCCCGCATAATAATCTCGCGGATCAAATCATTATCAAATCGGGCTACCTCTGTTTTAACAGGCATACGGTTATGCGGCGGTGTGTTGATTATTGACATGTCTTTGGCGCCCATCAAGGCCATGTGCATGGTGCGGGGAATTGGCGTTGCCGAAAGCGATAATGTATCGACTGTTGCCTTGAGTAGTTTTATCTTTTCCTTGTGCAGCACACCAAAACGGTGTTCTTCATCAACAACAAGCAGACCCAAGTCATTGAAAATTATGTCTTTAGACAACAATCGGTGTGTGCCGATCAGCAAATCCAGCTTGCCGACGCCCAGTTTTTTAATGATCTCTTTTTGCTGCGCCGGGGTTTTGAACCTCGAAAGCATATCAATCGTAACAGGAAATTGTTTCAAGCGGCTTTTAAAAGTGAGATAATGCTGCTGGGCAAGAATTGTCGTCGGAACAAGCACCGCAACTTGTTTGCCGTCATTGATTGCCTTGAATGCCGCCCGGATAGCCACCTCGGTTTTTCCAAAGCCCACATCGCCGCACACCAGCCGATCCATAGGGCGGGGTTTTTCCATATCATTTTTGATACTTTCAATTGCATCAAGCTGGTCTTTGGTTTCTTCATATTCAAAAGAAACTTCCAGTTCCTTTTGCCACACCGAGTCCTCAGAAAAAGCATATCCCTTGCGGATCTTGCGGGTAGCATACAACTTTATCAGTTTTTCAGCTACCTGTTTAATATCTTCTCTGGTTTTGGCTTTGAGCTTTTCCCATGCGGCGGTTCCCAGTTTGTTGATCTGGGGTATCATGCTGTCGCGCCCGGAGTATTTTTGCACCAGATCCATTTTTTCCAGGGGTACGTATAACAGATCGTTGTCTTTATATTCTATCAGCAGGCATTCCCGCTCTTTGCCATACGCTTGTATCTTTTTTAATCCCTTGTAAATACCAATGCCGTAATCCTGGTGAACAACATAATCGCCAAATTGAATTGCAGACAGATCGCGCAGGGCAACCTGACGTTTTTCTATTTTTCCGGGTTTGGGATATTTCTCGCGTGAGAACAATTCACGGTTTGTATATATATATAAACCCTTTTCCGGCCAGCAAAATCCTTCAGAAATATTCAACAATGCCGTTTTTAAAATTTCGGGAAACTTTTCCTGGGTCAGCAATTCTTTAATGCGGCTTTCCTGGCCCGTAGAATCGCAGCAATAATAAAAACCGGGCGGTGTTTGCGGATGTTCGGAAAGATAACGGTTTATTTCATCTTTGAACAAGTTAAACTTGCCATAAAAACCGGTGGCTGGCAAAATACCCATATCCACATGATACGCAAAGGAAGAATTCAGCAAAGAAAATTCACATGCCGGCATTTGGTGCAATATTTTTAGAATGGTTTTATAACCCATATAAAACATGTTATAGGGTAATTCTTCAATCTTGTGCTCTTTGGCAAAACCTTCAAGGCGAAAAGACATTTCCTGCTCAAAATCCATAATGCCGGCATGTACCATAGAATAATCGATAAAACACACATTGGATTCTTGAGGTAAATAATCGAGAATGCAGCCATCGAACGTCATTTCACTCATATTGAGATCGTCAAAAGGCCCATATAAACCACCGGCGCCCAAAGGATAGACAGTTATCTCCCGGCATTTGGCTATAGAGCGCTGGTTTTCAATATCAAATTTGCGGATAGACTCTATGGTATCGCCAAAGAACTCGATACGAACAGGATGCAATTCTTCAAACATAAACAGATCGATCAAGCCGCCCCGCACACTCATTTCACCGGGTCTGTCGACCCGATCTTCCCGAACAAAGCCATTTTCCACCAGCTGGGCGATTATGGTATTAAAATTAACCGTATCCCCTTCTTTAAAGCAAAGAGTTCGGTTTTTCATTTGTTGGGGGTGATAAACTTTTTCCAAAAGCGCCCCGGCGCTGGTAACAATAATACCGGGACGGGTTGACATCAAATTTTTGAGTGTGAGCAGCCTCTGCCCTACCCGGTTACTTTCCGGACCCAGCTCTGTCCACAATTGCCGGTGCATAACCGGAAAATATTCAATGGCAGTATTGTGGGCAACATTCACCAGGTCGTCATAAAATAATTTGGCGCTTTTATCATCAGCCAAAACAACCAGAAATGTCTTTTGTGCGCCGGCATACAAAGATAACAAGGTAAAAACCCGGGCTGTTGCTGGCGCATTAATAATAGAAAGTTGACGTTTTTGCCCAAGTTGTTCTGATATCTGTTTTAATGGCAGACTTTTCCCGAAAACATCCAGGATTTGATCTTTGAGTTGAGAGTTTACCGAATTCATCTTTTCACTATATCAGCTTTAATTACCTGAACCAACACTTTTTCATCCTGGGCGGGTGTAGAAATAAACGGTTTGGCATCAACACGAATACCAGGATGTTTTTTTTGAAAATCTGCAATTTCATTGGATAAATCGCCGCCCTTGTAAGCCACCAAAATACCGCCGGGTTTTAATAACGGCGCGGTCCACTTCCACAGTTCCTGTAAATGTGTAACGGCGCGCGCCAGAACCAGGTCGCAGGTATTGTTAAATTCAGGCAAGGCTATTTTTTCCAGGCGCTGACATACCACGCTGACATTTTTTAACTCCAGCAGATCCACTGCTTCTTGCAGAAACAAGGTTTTGACTTTGCGGGAATCCACGAGTGTCATGCAAATATCCGGGTATAGAATAGATACCGGAATGCCGGGAAATCCTGCGCCCGATCCGGCATCAAGAATGGTTTGTCGCTCGTTTAATAAGTTATGATGGAGAATTTCCAGCGACTCCCTGATATGTTTGCCAACAATACGGGGAAGATCATTAGCAGAAACCAGGTTGGTCTTTTTATGCCAGGCTTCCAGTAATTCAATGTATTTCTTAAATAGCTCGAGCTGAGGTTGAGAAAAAACCTGTTGTTCGGCTAACATTTGTAACTCTTGTTCGTTCTGTTTATGCATAGCGCCTTCTTTTTGGGTTTCATGTTCCACGTGGAACAACGGGTTTCTTTTTTCTTTTATACAAATAAACCATCAACACGGAAACATCTGAAGCCGAAACTCCCAATATCCGTGAGGCCTGTCCTAACGTGCGCGGTTTGATGCGTTTCAGTTTTTCCCTTCCTTCGGTGGATATGGATAATAATGAAGAATAATCGATCTCCTCCGGGATGTTGGTATTTTCCATATCTTGCAGCCGGGTTACTTGTTCATGTTGCCGCTGCAAAAACCCCTCGTATTTACATTCAATTTCAACCTGTTCCTGAACCAGCCGCCAAAATTTGGATGGTTTGGCTGAAAAAAGCGGTTCCTTCATTAGCTGTTCAAAATCTGAAATGGTTATTTCGGGGCGTTTTAATAAACGATCCATCGTCTCTACATGAATCAGTAAGGATGACCCTTTGCTTTGTAAAACTTTATTAACCTCTGCAACCGAAGGACGCTTTTCCTTTAACAATTGCAACCCTTTCTGAATAGCTTGCTTGCGTTTGAGCATGTTTCGGTAAACTTTGACAGGTATTAGTTCAAGTTTATAACCATATTCCATCAATCGCAAATCTGCATTATCCTGCCGTAATAACAAACGATGTTCGGCTCGCGAGGTAAACATGCGATAGGGCTCATACAGTTCTTTGGTAACCAGATCATCAATTAAAACGCCAATATAAGCCTCGGAACGGGAAAAAACCAGGGGTTGTTCGCCGCGTATCTTTTGAACCGCGTTGATCCCGGCGATAAGACCCTGTGCGGCTGCTTCTTCATACCCGGAGGTGCCATTAATTTGGCCGGCGCAATACAGTCCCTGAATTTGTTTTGATTCCAGGGTAGAATAGAGTTGTGTTGGCGGAAAATAATCATATTCTATGGCATAACCAGGCCTTGTAACAATTACATTTTCCAGGCCAGGAATAGTGCGAAGCGCCTTGATTTGAATATCTTCGGGCAAACTGGTCGCAAAGCCATTAACATAATATTCATTGGTATTCCGTCCCTCAGGTTCCAGAAAAATCTGGTGCATTTCCTTATCGGCAAAGCGTACTATTTTATCTTCAATCGAGGGGCAATAGCGCGGGCCAATACTCTTAATAACTCCGGCATATAGAGGAGAGCGATCCAGGCCGGAACGTAAAATTTCATGGGTGGCAGTTGTGGTGCGCGTTAAATAACAGGGAATTTGTTTGACCTTAACTTTATCATGACGAAAAGAAAAAGCCAAAGGATCGGGATCGCCATGCTGGATTTCCAGATTATGAATGTTTATCGACCGTCCGTCAATGCGGGGCGGCGTGCCTGTTTTCAAACGGCCCACCTGAATGCCAGCTTCAAGTAATTGCTGACTGAGGCCAATGGAAGCAGGTTCACCGGAGCGACCGCCGTTATAATTTTTTAAACCAATATGGATAAGCCCGTTCAAAAAAGTGCCATTGCATAGAATCACTGCCGGTGCAGATATGTTTTGCCCGGTTTCTGTAATAACACCCTGAACTTTGTTGTTGTTTATGATCAACTTTGTAATATCATGTTGCAACAGGTAAAGATTGGCCTGGTTTTCCAGGGCTTGTTTCATATAAAGCGAATAGGCAAGTCTGTCATTTTGTGTGCGCAGTGACCAGACGGCCGGGCCTTTGGATTTGTTTAATAATTTGAACTGAATAGCGGATTTATCGGCAATGACCCCCATTTCTCCACCGAGGACGTCAATTTCCTTGACCAGGTGCCCCTTGGCCAAACCACCAATTGCCGGATTGCAGGACATTTGTGCAACTGTAAACAAATTTATAGTCGTGAGCAGTGTTTTTGCGCCCATACGCGCGGCAGCCAAAGCGGCCTCGCAACCGGCATGGCCCGCGCCTATCACTACAATATCAAAAGATGATAATTCCATTTCTTCTTTCTGATTTTGTTCCACGTGGAACAATTCAATTTATTTACCTATGCAAAAATCAGCAAAAATGTCATTTATAATATCTTCACTGGTCACTTCACCGGTAATTTCACCCAGACAATTTAAAGCGCCACGTATATCAAGCGCAATTAATTCAGGAGGTAATTGCTGTGAAAGCGAATTTTGAGTATTTGTTAAAAAATCACGGCATCGTTCCAGCGCATGGCAATGCCGAACATTGGCAATAATTTGTGTTAGCGATGGGTTGCTTTCCTGATTTACAAATTGTAACAATTCTTTTTTTAATGCTTTAAATCCGGCGCCGGTTTTTGCAGACAGCTTTATTTGCGTATATTCTTTATAAATATTTTCCAATAATGCGGTAATTTCTTGTTGCTCAATATCAATTTTATTAAAAACTAGAATCATTTTTTGATGGGCTGCAAGTGTAAATTGAATTGGTTCATACAAAGCTTCCGGATTGCTGCTGTCGATAATATGAAGAATAATATCCGCGGTTTTAATGAGGTTTTCGGTACGACGGACTCCTTCGGCTTCAATCTGATCAGCTGTTTTACGCAGCCCGGCCGTATCAATAATTACAAATAAAACTCCCTCAATGTTTAAAGATTCTTCAAGGGAATCACGAGTAGTTCCAGGAATTTCTGAAACGATTGCCCTGTCTTCCTCTAAAAGACGATTTAAAATGCTGGATTTACCAACATTTGGTTTGCCGGTAATGACAATGCGTGCGCCTTCTCTGATTATTTTTCCATATTGAAATGATTGAACCAGAATGTCTATATGATCTAATAATCTTTCAACATTCTCTTGCAGATTTTGCCGTGACGCAAACTGGATTTCTTCTTCAGAAAAATCCAGCTCATGTTCCAATAAGGCGAGTTCTTTACGTAAAGTTTTTTTGCAATTGTACAAGTCATCAGATAACCCTCCCTTTAACTGCATTAAGGATAATTGCAGATCGGTTTGGGAACGGGCGTTAATCAGGTCATTTACCGATTCGGCTTGTACCAGGTCGAGTTTGCCGTTAATAAAAGCGCGCAGGGTAAATTCGCCGGGTTCTGCCAACCGGGCGCCTTGACGCAGAACCAGGCGCAAAATTTCCTGAACAATCAGTTGACCGCCATGACAACTGATTTCAATAATATCTTCACCGGTATAAGAATTCGGTTTTTGGAAAAAAGTAAGAATCACCTGGTCAAGAGTTGTAACGGTCTGCCCCTGTTTTGCGATAATTGTACCCAGGCAGGAAACTTTATTCTTTATTGTTTGCCCAATACGGTTTGGATTGAAAATTTTATTGGCTATCGCAAGACTTTTATCACCACTTATACGGATGATTGCGATTGCGCCAATGCCCTTTGGTGTTGCTATGGCGGTAATGGTGTCTTTAAGTATGGTGATCATAATAATTATTAAAATAACAAAGCCCCGCCAATAAATAGCGGGGCTAGATAAGAAATTTTTGGAAAAAAACTTATTTTTTCTTTTTGGTAACTACCTCTGTTTGCACCGGTTTGCTATCGGGAACCAGCCATTTTTGCTGAATGATGGAAAGAATATTAAACAGCGCATAATATAAATTTAAACCGGACGGAAAAGAGTTGAATAATAAAGTTAAAAATATTGGCATAAAATAAATCATCATTTTTTGCTTGGGGTCTGTCATGGTCATTTTTTGTTGAATGAACATGGTTACACCCATAAACAAGGGTAATATATTAACAGAATCTCCATACATAGGAATAGAAAAGGGTAATGTTGCAACAGTATCCGGATTGGCTAAATCTTTGATCCACCAGAAAAATGGTTCATTGCGCAATTCAATGGTAGAACGAAAAACAATAAACAATGCCCAAAGCAAAGGCAATTGTAATAATGTCGGCAGGCAGCTTCCCAGGGGATTTACTTTTTCCTGCTTGTACATTTTCATGGTTTCCTGGTTCAACCGCTGCGGGTCGTTTTTGTATTTCTCTTTTAACTCATTGAGCTTGGGAGCCAAACTTTGCATGCGTTTCATAGACTCGAAACTTTTATGAGTCAATGGATAAATAATTAATTTAATAAGAATGGAAAAGATAATGAGTACAATTCCATAATTTGGAATGAATAAATGTAATTTTTTAAAACTCCATAAAATGGCTACGCTAAAAGGCTGGATGATCTTGGCGCCCATATCCAGAAAATCTTCCAGTTTAACCTGAAAAGTTTTTAATATATCGCTATCCAGGGGCCCCATATATAGAATGAAATTGTTTTGCTGACTGGTTTGTCCATAAAATGGCATAACCAGACCAATGGCAAACTTTTTCCATTTATCTTTGGGTTGATCGGGAACAGGTAATTCTTTGCCAATAATTTCCGCATAGTCTCCTTTGCGATCCTGGGGAATAATTGCTAAAACAAAATATTTCGTTCTAACACCCACCCAGTCAATAGAAGCTTGAATTTTATTAAGGTGATTATTGGATTTAAAATTTTTGCTTATCTTGCCATTGGCGGCAAAACCGGCCTTGGCATACATCATATCGTCTTTTAGTATTTTTTCGGTGGAGCGTAAACCATCAGGGGCAATGATTGAATATGCCTTGCCAGAAATAAAAGTATCAAGATTATGTAATGATACTTTGAGACGAATGTCATAAGAATTATTGGTAAATTCATATTCTTTTATTAATTGTCCGGTTTCGGTTATGTTGCTAATAAAGGTAAGAGTAAATTTATCCTGGTCTTTTAAAACAATAAAGGTATCTGCGGTGATATCAAAAAACAGATTGGCTGTATTCAAAGTATCGCCGGTAATCGTTTCAAAAATGATGGCAAAGGTTTCTGTCGCATTCGCAGGGATCATTTGAACATTATTTTTTTCCGGATCCTTATATTTATCAAGACTCCATTTTTTCAACACTGCGCCATGATTGGAAAATTGTGCAGTATATAGATCTGTTTCAATTGTGAATAAAGTCTCGGGCTTTTGTTCGTAAAGCGCTTTAACAATTTCATTTTGGGGAATAACCGCCGGTTTAATAGGAGCGGTTGGGTTTAAGGGCTGTTGTTCTGTTACCGGTGGTACAGGAGTTTGATTCTGCTGCTGCAAGGCTTGTTGTTGCCGCTGTTGCAATGCTTTTTGTTTGGCTTCATAACCTTTTGGATTTATAGTCTTTTGATAAAAAGGGGTATTAATGAGTATTAAAATAAAGCCGATGAGAATGAAAGCGAGAATTGTTTTTCTGTTCATATCCATAATAATTATCTCAATTTTCAGGTTAATAAATGATTAACTAAACAGGATCATAGCCCCCGTCAGAAAAAGGATTACAGCGCATGATCCGGTAAAGCGCTTTTAGTGATCCTTTAAAAATTCCATATTTTTTCAAAGCTTGTATGGTATAAGTGGAACAAGAAGGGTAATATTTGCATGTTTTTGGAAAAAGAGGAGAAATAAAGATCTGATAGATTCTAATTAAAAAAACTGCTCCTTTAATACAAATATTGTTTAATAATTTTAACATGAGTTTTATTCAAGTATTTAAAGTGATTACAGTTGTTTTAAAAGATCATTAAAATCCTTTTCCAAAGTAATATGATTCACATTTAATACTTTTGCTTTTGCGGAAATAACTATTTTTGCAGCAAGCTGGTATTTGAGGAAATTTTTTCGCCACAATTCCCTGGTTATTCTTTTGATTCGATTTCGCTGTGGTTTGGTTTTAAGACCGCGTTGGGTCGTAAAACCAATTTTCACAGTTGCGCAGGGTAAACTATAAGCTCTAAAAAATACAGAGGAATAAAATTTCCCCTTTGTGAAAATATCAGTAAACTCTGAATTTTTTTTAATAATGGATTTTTTGGACAGAGTCTGTTTTTCACAAACTTTATAATTCATCACTTACAGTTAATTTTTTACGGCCTTTGGCTCTTCTTCGTTTTAATACAAGACGGCCATCTTTGGTGCTCATACGTTCACGAAAACCATGTTTGTTAACTCTTTTGCGTCGACTAGGCTGAAAGGTTCTCTTCATCAGTTCCTCATTAAAAAGTTATTCATATTAAAGCAATAATTTTACAAAAAAAATAGATAAAAAGCAAGAATTTTATTTTTGATAAAAAACAAAAAAAGCCGGTATGAATATAAACCGGCTTTTTTAAAAGTAAAATATTACCGTGTGTATTGATTGGAAAAATCGTTCAAAGCTTTCATATAATTTGCCCGTTCAAAAGAAGCTGGATTATTTACTGATTTTTGATTCATGCTGCCGCGCAGGGTAGCAAGAGAATCATATTCTTTTTCTTCCAGCCATCTGTTCATATCCTGCAAAATTTTGCCTATGTAAGCTGGGCCATTGATCAGCAGGGCAGCGCAAATTTGTGTTATATCGGCGCCGGCAGCGATCAGCTTTAAAGCATCCATTGCTGTATGAACTCCGGTGCTTCCCGCCAGACTGGCTTTTACCTTGTCATCCAAAATTGCTATCCAGCGTAATGGCAAACGCAAGTCATTGGAGCTGCTTAAAACTACACCAGGTTTAACTTCCAGTTCATTCAGGTCCAAATCGGGTTGATAGAAACGGTTAAATAATACCAGACCATTTGCTCCTGCTTCATCCAGTTCTTTTGCCATTCTGGCCAAAGAACTAAAATAGGGGCTTAATTTTATAGCAACAGGTATCTTGACATTCGCTTTAACTGCCTGCAAAATTATTTTGTATTGGTTTTCAATTTGACGGCTTTCCATATTGGTATCGGTTGCCAAAAAATAGACATTGAGTTCAAGAGCATCAGCGCCGGCTTGTTCCATTTTTTGGGCGTAATTGATCCAGCCACCGGTTGAAACACCGTTTAAACTGGCAATAACAGGAATGTTTGTAGCTTTTTTTACAGCCTGAATGTGTTCCAGGTATTCTTCAGGGCCGCGATAATAATTATCTGCTTCCGGAAAATAAGTTAAAGACTCTGCATAACTATGAGTTCCCTGCGTAAGAAAATAATCCATTTCCTCTGCTTCAAAAGATATTTGTTCTTCAAATATTGAATATAATACAATAGCTGATGCACCGGCATCTTCCAGTTTTTTTATATTATCCAAATCTTTTGATAGCGGAGAAGCGGAAGGAACAAGGGGATTTTTTAATTTGAGTCCCATATAGTTGGTTGTCAAATCCATGTTTCGCTATCCTTTCATTTTCATTGTTAACAGGAGCGTATTGAAAAATACGCTCCACTGTTTACTTTTTCTTGTCTTATTCTTCTTCTTTGGGGGTATCATTTTCATATTTGATATCAGCCCATTCGGAATATAAATGATGTCTAGACTTTATTTCTTTTTGTGCCATATCCAGTAACATTTTTGCTCTTTCAGGTTTGGATTTGGTCAACATTTTGAAACGATTTTCACGATAAGCAAAATCTTCAAAAGAAATTTTGGGCTCTTTGGAATCCAGGGTCAGTGGATTTTTGCCTTCATGAGCCAGCATTGGATTATAACGGAATAACTGATAATGTCCGCTTTCTACTGCGGCTTTTTGTTCTTCCATACCTTTGTGCATAACAATACCATGAGCAATACAATGTGAATATGCAAAAATTATACTCGGTCCGTCATACGCATCTGCTTCAATAAAGGCTTTAACGGTTTGCAAATCATTATAACCCATAGCGACACGGGCAACATAGATGTTACCATAAGTCATAAAAATCATACCCGCATCTTTTTTGGGTAATGGTTTACCGGCAGCGGCAAATTTGGCAACAGCTCCCAGGGGTGTAGATTTGGACATTTGTCCGCCTGTATTGGAATATACTTCTGTATCCAAAACCAGAACATTCACATTACGTCCGGAAGCCAGTACATGATCAAGCCCGCCATAACCAATATCATAAGCCCAGCCGTCTCCACCAACAATCCACACGCTCTTTTTAACCAGCATGTCGGCAATAGATAATAATTGTTTGGCATCGTTTGATTTGTTGTTTTTTAATTTTTCTTTTAAAGCAGCAACTCTTTCGCGTTGCTGATAAAGACCGGTTTCAGTAGACTGGTCAGCTTCCAGAATACCTTTTGCCAATTGGTCGCCTATTTCGGATGCTAATTTTTGCACCAGTTCACGACCAAATTCATTCATTTTATCAAAAGTTAAACGATAACCAAGACCAAATTCGGCATTATCTTCAAACAAAGAATTTGACCAGGCCGGTCCTCTGCCATCTTTATTTTTGGTATATGGAAAAGTAGGTAAATTTCCACCATAAATTGATGAACAGCCGGTTGCATTGGCTATTGTAGCCCGGTCACCAAATAACTGGGTTAATAATTTAACATAAGGTGTTTCACCACAACCTGCACATGCGCCGGAATATTCAAACAATGGTTGTAATAATTGTGAGCCTTTAACACTGTTTACTTTTACTTCGCGGCGATCCATTAGCGGCAGATCAAGGAAAAATTTATAATTTTCCCTTTCCTGAATTCGTATTGGTGGCTGCGGCGTCATATTAATGGCTTTTCTGCCAACTTGTTTTTTGTTTTTGGCCGGACAAACTTCAACACACAAAGAACACCCGGTACAATCTTCAGGGGCTACTTGCAAAGTAAATACCCAGCCTTCCGGAAAATCTTTACCGCGAGCAGGTGTGTGTTTAAAGGTTACCGGGGCATTTTTCAGGTTTTTCGGGTCATAAACATTCTGACGAATGGCAGCATGGGGACAAACAATGGAACATTTTCCACACTGAATACAAACTTCCGGATCCCATTCCGGTATTTCCAGGGCAATATTTCTTTTTTCAAATTGAGTTGTGCCGGTATCAAAAGTTCCGTCAACTGGAAATGCGCTGGAAGGAACATTATCGCCTTTGTTAATAATGATATTGGCAACTACATTTTTAACAAAATCTGGAGCTTCATCAGGCACAATTTTTGGCATATCAATTTTACTGGTAACCTGATTCGGTACTTTAACTTCAAAAAGATGTGCCAGGGTTTGGTCAACTGCGTTGTAATTCTTTTGGACTACCTGTTCACCTTTTTTACCATAAGTTTTTTTGATGGCATTTTTAATATATTGAATTGCTTCATCTTTTGGCAAAACTCCGGAAATAGCAAAGAAACAGGTTTGCATAATCGTATTGATCATTACACCCATTCCGGTTTTTTTGGCCACATCATAAGCATCAATAACATATAATTTAAGTTTTTTATCAATAATTGTTTTTTGTATTGGTTTTGGTAATGTATCCCATGCTTCTTCTTTGGATGCAAGGGTATTTAATAAAAATGTGCCGCCGGGATTGGCTTTTTCAACAACGTTAAATCTTTCAATAAAAAATTGTTGATGACAGGCAACGAAATTAGCACGATCAATTAAATATGTTGAATGGATTGGTTTGGGGCCAAAACGCAAATGGGAAACAGTAATAGAACCGGCTTTTCTGGAATCATAAACAAAATAGCCCTGGGCATAGTTACTGGTTTCTTCACCAATAATTTTAATTGAATTTTTGTTGGCGCCTACTGTTCCATCAGAACCAAGACCATAAAATATTGCTCTTACAACCTTGTCGCTTTCTGTTGAAAATTCAGGATCATATTCAAGGCTGCTGTTGGTAATATCTTCGTTAATACCAATGGTAAAGTGATTTTTGGGTGATGCTTTTTTCAACTCGTCAAAAATTGCTTTTACCATTGCCGGGGTAAATTCTTTGGAGGATAAACCATAACGCCCGCCGATAATTTTTGGGAATGACGCAAAAGGTAATTTACCTTCGATATGAAATTCTGTAATTGCAGTTATTACATCCTGATATAAAGGTTCTCCCGCGGCGCCCGGTTCTTTGGTACGATCCAGAACCGCGATTGCTTTGGTGGTTTTTGGTAAAGCGGCTAGAAATGATTCCACTGAGAATGGTCTATATAACCTGACTTTTAAAACACCGATTTTTTCGCCTTTTTCATTTAAATATTCAACGGTTTCCTGGGCTGCTTCGGCTCCGGATCCCATAATGACGATAACTCTTTCTGCCTGCGGGTCGCCAATATAATCAAATAAATGGTATTGTCTGCCGACAATTTTTGTAAATTTGTCCATTGTTTTTTGAACAATTGCCGGACATGCATTGTAATAAGGATTGATAGTTTCTCTGGCCTGGAAAAATATATCCGGGTTCTGCGCTGTGCCACGCAATTTCGGGCGATCCGGAGACAAGCCTCTTTGACGATGAGCAAAAACCAGTTCATCATCAATCATTTGGCGAATATCTTCAAAATCCAGCTGTTCAATTTTTTGTACTTCGTGAGAAGAGCGAAAGCCATCAAAAAAATGAACAAATGGAATGCGCGCTTCCAAAGTAGCTGCTTGCGAAATCAGGGCAAAATCCATAATTTCCTGAATTGAATTGGAGGCCAGCATTGCCCAGCCGGTAGAACGGGCTGCCATAACATCACCATGATCTCCAAAAATAGACAACGCATGAGTAGCAACAGTTCGCGCGGTTACATGAAATACCGTTGAAGTTAATTCTCCGGCAATTTTGAACATATTGGGTATCATTAATAATAAACCCTGGGAAGCCGTGAATGTGGTTGTTAAAGCGCCGGTTTGCAAAGCGCCATGCACAGCGCCGGAAGCGCCTCCTTCACTTTGCATTTCCATTACCTGGGGTATTGTGCCCCAAATATTTTTTTGTCCTTCAGCTGAAAACTGATCGGCCCATTCTCCCATCGAAGATGATGGGGTAATGGGATAAATTGCTATAACTTCATTCACCTTATGGGCGACATAGGCGGCTGCTTCATTTCCGTCTAGCGTGACCATCTTTCTTGTCATCAATTCCTCCAAATAATCTATTTTTGAGAATGACTAAAATTTATAATTATTGTAAACTACCAACTTGCTGTTCAACCTGGTGGAGATAAAGGGTAAGTCAAGTAGTACCTGTAAATTTAATGAAAATAAATATTCTGTGCAAGTCTTTTAAAAATTGTAATCATTTTTCTTGACTTTTATTCAGAAATTTATAAATTATAGTTCTAAATACGTGGCGCTTTAGCTCAGTCGGTAGAGCAAGGGACTGAAAATCCCTGTGTCCCCAGTTCGATTCTGGGAGGCGCCACTTTTATAAAGCCCTGTTTTGCAGGGCTTTTTTTTTCTCTTCCTTTGTTTATTTCAGAATATTATTTGTTTATTAAAAATTATTTTAATATTATACCTTTATAAATTATTAAATCATATAATTTACTTGATCACATTCTTTATAATATATTATATATATAATTTAAAAAACTAGTATTAGTAGGGACGGTGGATATGTTGATAAGCATTAAAAAAAAATTTATACTCCTTATTTTAAAGGATATATTTTTAATGTTATTAACAATTGCTTGTGAATAACGTGTGAATGAAAATGACTATAATAACAAATGTTGGTATTAAAAACCAGTTTGCTGATAAATACAGAGATTTCCACATTCTATTCAAATGTTATACAGTAACATAATAGTTTATTAATATCCAATTGTGGATAAATATTAAAGTTGTAATTAAATAAAAAATAAAACTTTATGAAAAACAGTTTTTATAATGATTTTGATTTTGAGACCGGTGAAAAAAGAGGTAGCGATTATCGCACTCCTTTTCAGATAGACCGTGACCGCATTATTCACAGTTTTTCTTTTCGCCGTTTACAAGCAAAAACCCAGGTCTTTTTTTCAGGTGAGTATGATTTTTATCGCACTCGTTTAACTCATTCTATGGAAGTAGCACAAATTGGCCGCTCTATATGTACTTTTCTATTTTCTTTTTCGCCATTATTAACAGATGATTATTTTATAGATGCCGACCTGGTGGAAGCGGCTTGTTTATCTCATGATTTGGGGCACCCCCCGTTTGGCCATGCCGGAGAAGAAATTCTAAACAAAATGATGCATCCCTGGGGCGGATTTGAGGGCAATGCCCAAACGCTGCGCATCCTCACCCGTACCATTTATTCCAGTAAAGGGGTACGCAAGGGAATGAATCCTTCCCGTGCTTTTATAGACAGCATATTAAAATATAAATATATCTACGATCCGGATAAAAATTTAAAAAATCATTTTTTATATCAAGATCAAAAAGAAATAGTCAATTTTGTATTAAATAATCGTTCCTTTCCAGATGATTTTGATTTTAAAAAGATTAATTCTTTTCGCAGTATAGAATGCCAGATCATGGATTGGTCTGATGATACCTCCTATTCCCTGAATGATATGGTAGACAGCATAAAAACGGGTTTTATTACAATTGAAAAAGTTGAAAAATGGGCGGCGGATAATCATTTTTCAGATCAGGAACATACCATTATAAATAATGTTTTGAATATAATTCGTTCCGGCAGTGTGGAAAGCTTGTTTGCCCGCAAAATTGGCGAATTTATCAAAGCCTGTCAGCTGCAGGAAACAAAAAACTTTATGAGTGATTTAACAAACCGGCATCGCTATATGCTTTTAATAGATCCGGAAATTCATATTGAATGTGAATTATACAAACGCCTTTCCCGTGAACTGGTTTTTGATTCCCCGCAAATCAGCCAACTTGAGTTTAAAGGCCATTATATGTTAAAAAAATTATTTTCTACTTTGCTAAAAAATTATATTTATTCTGATAGTAATCATTTATTGCTGTTACCAATGGATATGCAAGAGACAATCCAATCCAAAAATCTTGAAAATAAAGATAAAGTAAGAATTTTATGCGATTATATAGCCGGCATGACAGACCGTTATGCTGTTCGCTTTTACAAACGCTTGTTTATTCCCGATTATGGCTCCATTGTTGATCTGGTGTAAAATACTTTCTTTTCTGGTGGAACATTTAAAAAATTCGGAAATACAACTGTTATCGAAAGAAAGAACAAGATGAAAAGAATTCCGTGGATACAGCTTTTTTATTGTTTCTTGTTTTATTTCCAGATTTCTATATCTATTGTTTATAGTCAAACTATAGAATATAGTACCCTGAAAGGGCAAGTGTTCGATGCCGAAACCGGCGAAGCTCTTGCTTATGTGAATGTATTTTTTTCCAATACTACCCTGGGTGACGCAACCGATGAAAACGGTTATTACGAAATTAATAAAATTCCTGCCGGAACCTATGATCTTGTCGTTAACCGGATAGGGTTTGAAACAAGTTCGTCAAGTATGCACTTTTTGGAAGCGACAACAATCACCAAAGATATAAAACTGGTTTCCAAACCGCTGACCGGACAAGAAATTCAGATCGAAGCCAGTGAATATAAAAACTGGTTTAATAATATGGAGATATTTAAAAAAGCATTTATTGGCGAAACAGTTAATTCCAAAGGATGCAAAATCATTAATCCCCAGGTTATTACTTTTACCACCGATTCTAAAAACAGGGATTTATTAGCCAGTTCCGATAGTGTTATTAAAATTGAAAATAATAATTTGGGATATAAAATTGATCTGCTACTTCAGGAATTCAGATATAATGAAAATTATGTGCGCTATGGGGTATACCCGCGCTTTATCGAAATGACGTCAACTGAAACCGGTCAAGTTGAGCTATGGCGGCGAAATCGTTTGCAAACCTGGGAAGGATCAATGAAACATTTTTTATCTGCTTTTGCCAAAGGGCGAGTGGATAAAGAAAAGTTTGAAATGGAAAAAGGGACCGGAAAAGTATCAGAGAATTTACAAAAAAAACAGGTCGTAACCCGTGGTATGAAAAGCCTGCTTAAACCGACAGTGAGCGGCTTGAATGCCGCACAAAAAAAGCTGGGTCTAAAAGTTATCAAGTTTAATGATTATTTAAAAGTAACCTGCAAAGGAAAAAAGCAGGAAAAAGGTATGGAAATGTATGACGAGTATTTTCCAACCTCTTTTTTATTGCTCAATTCCAACCAGGCAATCATCGATACATTTGGCAACATCCATACTGCCAATGCTTTCCAGGTATTCGGATACTGGTCTGAATACCGCATTGCCGATACTCTGCCGCTGGATTATATTCCCGAATAAAAGCGAGTTGTTGTCAATCCTTTAAATTATATTTTTTTAATTTATAACGCAAGTGCCGTTCCGTCATTCCCAAATATTCTGCTGCTTTGGTTTGTACACCATTATTTTTCTGTAACGCATCAGTTATCAGCTGTTTTTCAAAAGCGGCAACCTGTTCCTGAAAAGATCCGGTTAATACTGTTCCGTAATCCTGGCTGTTTTTATCAACCAGGAATGCCGGTAAATCATTCATACCAATAATTTCATCACGACATAATACCACTGCTTGTTCAATAATATTTTCCAATTCACGCACGTTGCCTGGAAAACTGTATTTAACCAACCGATCCATGCCTTCATTACTAATACCGGTAACATTTTTGTTATTACTTTTTGCATAATGTTCTATAAAATGCCGGGCTAAAAGCGGTATATCCGCTTTTCTTTCCCGCAACGGCGGCAGATGAATTTTTACCACATTGAGCCGGTAAAACAAATCCTGACGAAATTGACCCGTTTTAGCCATCTCTTCCAGAGGTTTGTGAGTAGCAGTAATTATCCTGACATCAACAGGAATAGAGTCGTTGGCGCCGATTCGTTCAATAGATTGTTCCTGCAACACCCGAAGTAACTTTACTTGTATTCCTGAAGGTAAATCGCCGATTTCATCTATAAACAGTGTTCCTTCGTGAGCCATTTCAAACCGGCCTTTACGAAATTTATCTGCGCCGGTAAAAGCGCCTTTTTCATGACCAAACAGTTCGCTTTCCAACAACGTTTCCGGCAGCGCGGCCATATTTACCGCTACAAACGGTTTATTTGCTCTGTTGCCGGCAAAATGGATCGCTTTGGCCACCAATTCCTTACCTGTACCGCTTTCACCGGTTATCAGAACAGTCGCTTTACTCTCAGCCACCCGCGCTGCAATACTCAACGCCGGATGCATTGCCTTGCTAACGGACAGGATGCCGCCAAACTGAAAACGTTCATTTACCAGTTCTTTTAACTGTCGATTCTCAATAACCAGTTGCTTGTGCGTAAAAATTTTGCTAATGGTTAATTCAAGCTGTTCCAGATTAATCGGTTTGGTTATAAAATCCACAGCGCCGTTTTTCATTGCCTGAGTTGCGCCTTCTATACTGCCGTATGCTGTCATAATTAATACTTCAATACCGGGGTTAATGTTTTTAGTCTGTTCAAGCACCTTTGCTCCATCCATATCCGGCATGCGAAAATCTGTGAGAACCAGGTCTATCTGGTTTTCTTGAATAAAGCGAACAGCTTCTTCACCGGTACCGGCAGTTATTGCTTCATAACCTTTTTTCTTTAAAAAACCGGCCAGCGCCTCACTTTGCTCCGGTTCATCATCTACAATTAAAATTTTATAACCCGACATTTTCTTCCTCTAACGGTAATTGAATACTAAACGTTGTTCCCTGGCCCGGTTCACTTTTTACATTTATAAAACCATTATGCAAAGAAACAATCTGTTGAACGATACTCAAACCAATTCCGGTTCCATCTTCTCTGGTTGTAAAATAAAGGTTAAATATTTTATTTTGAATTTCCGGCGATATTCCCTTGCCGTTATCTTGAATATGAATAAATAGTTTCTTTTCAACATGTTCACAAATAATTTGTATCCGGTTACCTCTGCTACATGCCTGTATACTGTTTAAAATAATATTTAAAAGCGCCTGTTTTAATTTATTACCATCAGCATATAGAAAAGGTAAATGAGGGCAGTTTTTTTCAATAATTACCCCTTGAGCAGCTGCTTGCTGACTTGTCAAAAGTACAACTTGATCTATAAGCTGATTAACATCAATTTTACTTTTTAAAAGAGGTTCCGGTTTGGCAAACTGCAGAAATTGCCCGATTATCGTGTTTATTCTCTGTGTTTCATTTACGATTGTACTGGACAGTTTTAAAAATTCTTCCCGATCATTTACCGGCACAAACTCGGTCTTAAAGCGTTGTGCAATAATACTAACCGCATTCAGGGGATTACGGATTTCATGAGCTACTCCGGAGGCCAAATGACCCATAGCAGTTATCTGATCCTTTCTGGCCAGGTTTTCTTCCAGTTTTTTTTGTTCGGTAATATCTTTTATTACAGCAAATGTTGTAAAAGAGGTTGACGTATCTTTTTGTAATACGGTGATATCTAGCGCAATTATTTTTTCTTCATTTTGCCCTGTTTTAATTTTAATGGCTGGATTATGATAATTGGTTTTATTTTCAAGCAGCGATTCAAAAAGCGGACAGACAGAGCTCAAAATATCATGGCAGGGTCTTCCAAGGACTTGATCCATCTCTATATAAAACAATTTTTCCGCAGCATTATTAAAAATAGTAACAATACCGGTATCATCAACCGCTATTACTGCTTCAGTCATATTTGCTAAAATGCTGCCGGTATAAGATTCCATTGTGTTCAGAGTTTGTTGCAGTTTTTTAAAATTTTGTTTGCCAATTACTCTGGTACTGATAATGACACCGGAAACAAGAAAAAATAACGCTGCTATTATAGTGCGCAATTGCGCGTGTTTTTCCAATTGTTGTAGATTGTGAGTGCCAAGACCAATACGCCATATTTCTTTTTGTTGATCATTGGTTATTACACATTGTAAAATTTCCAGGATTTTTTTATTGTGATATTCTGTAAAGCGCGTTTGTAGAGATTGATTTCCCCAAACCTTGTTCATAATAAACGGATCAGATTGTGGAGACAACATAGAATCAACAGCTTGTGAAGCAAGAAGAATTCCGGCGCTATCTTGTAAAACTACATACTCAATCCCCTGATTCTCTCCAATATCTTTAACCAGCTTACCGGCGCCAATTGTTTTACGAAATTCAAGCATTTCCGATGCGTCCGAATTTAATATAATTACGCCGCCATTTCTTCGTCGTTTGGCAACGGCAAATCGTTCACCAACACCGAAACGACCTTGCCGAAACCCTATTAGCAATTCATTATTATCTTTATTCTGTAATAATTCCAGTAAATGTTGTTGTGAGAGGCCGGTGTTCAGGCTCCCTTTTCCAAAACCGGGGGCATTGCTAAAAATACGATTTCCTGAAGCATCAAACATGTTAATACGAAAAATGTTATTTTCCAGGGCTATTTCATTAATATCCTGCTGATTCAGTTTTTTTTCATAATCCAGTCTTTCAATAAGCCTGGCATTGCATAATAATTTTTCTGCTATCAGGTCTTCAACCAGTTCAAAAGAGGTAACAGCATTTTCTGTACCTTTTTGCAAAGCGATCATCATCGCGTGCGATTGCTCGGTCATTACTTTTAACAGCTCTCGCTTCCCTTCTCTTATTTCCAATATTGAGAAAAGAAAGAAAAGAATACCAAAAATAAAAATTAACGCCAATATAATCGTACGATCCGCTAGCGTCTTTTTATTGATGTTTTGTTCAGGATATAAATAAGGTTTCATACCAGCCCTTTGTTTTGTTTAAAAAGGTGAAAAATTTTTAATTGAAAATCATTCAAAACCATCATTTGGTTTATCCAACAACAAGAGATATTTATAATTATAACCGACAAAGCGGTCGATTTATTCGACCAAATAGTCGAATTAACCTAAAGTATCTTTTTATTGTGTTTATGTAATTTATTATAAAATATATTCTTAGGCCAATCTTTCCATTTGGCATGGTCCTTGCCTGAGAAAGATACAGAAGCAATTCAGATTATTTTAAAAGAAAGGAATATATCATGAAAAGCATTACTTATTTTTTATCGATGATTGTATTATCCGTTTTGGTTCAATCATTCTTGACAGGTTTCCAGGTTTTCGCTCAAACAGCACAACATGGCAATCAATTTGTCGATGTAAATGGAGATGGTTACAACGACAACGCCCCGGACGCTGATGGCGACGGCATTCCCAATGGCCAGGACCCGGATTATGTAAAACCGGGTAGTGGAGCAGGAAACCC
>CAYNSO010000010.1:0-11484 GCA_964399735.1 uncultured Cytophagia bacterium | reverse complement strand
GACGTCGATGGCGACGGCATTCCCAACGGCCAGGACCCGGATTATACGGCCACTGCTAATAAAAATGGCTTTGGTAAGGGTAATGGTAAAGGATTTCACGGCTTTATTGATGAAAATGGCGACGGCATCAATGATAATGCCCCGGATACCGATGGCGATGGTATATCTAACGGAAAAGACCCGGATTGGGTTCGCCCGGAAAATTGTCTTGGTCGCGGCGTAAAAATGGGAAAAGGTTTTGGCAATACATCCCAACCTGGTGTCGGCGGCAATGATAATAATGGCGGCAACGGTGGTAAAGGTGGAAATGGCCCCGGTAAGGGAAACGGTAATTGAAACAGGAATTAAATAGATATAAAAAGGCGGGAAACGCAAAGCAGCGTTTCCTGCTTTTCTTTTAAAAAGGTTGGCAAAATGAAAGTTTTATTTTTATATACTAGTATTGTTTTATGGTTTTGTATAACTATCTCCCTGCCGGCACAGCCGGGTTTGGTTTTTGAAACAACCGGTGGATATACAAATAATGTGTTCCATAATTATAAAGCCCTTGACGATTATTATTCTCATTTGAATGCCTACCTTCATTACGACCGGATTGATGAAAAGCATGGTATAAGGACCTATTATAATGGCTCTTTGACAAGTTACGATCGTTATACTGATAAAAATTATCACAATCATTCCCTGGGTGTTTCCTGGTATATGTTGCCCGGAACAAACGGAAACAGATTTGATGCCGGTATAAGTATTTCAAAAAGATTGCATTCTGAAACATATCACTGGTTTGAATTAGAGACCGGTTCTGTGTATTTGAACAGTAAAATAGTGTTGAATGAGCAATTATACAGCTATGTGGGATTTAACCTGACATCCCGCAGGTATGACAATTTATCAGCTTTTTCACACTGGCAGGCTGTTGTGTTTGCCCGGTTAAGTAAATTTTTTGCAACCGGCACTACAGTAATCGTTGAAAGTGATATTATCAATAAACAGTATTTTCCTCTTGATAGCGAAACACCCTCGGCGATTTTTCCTGAAATAGTTACGGTGGGAGATGGTAGTAGTATCTCCAGCGTACTGTTGTTGCGGCTGGCACAGGGAATAACTCCCAAAACCGGGCTTGGTTTGCAATTACAGGGACGGAAAAATTTTTCCAACACAACCCGTTATTTGGGAAACCTGGATGGCTATTATTATTCCGACGAAGAAATGTTTGATGATATGTTTGGTTATAATGAAGAAAAAATTGCTTTGACTCTTACCCAAAGGTTACCCTGGAAAAGCAAGCTGGTTTTTCAAAATTCTCTGCAATGGAAAAATTATACCAATCGGCTGGCGCTTGATCTCGAAGGAAATCCTTTAGGGAATGAGCAAATGCGTCGTGATAAAAGATGGGTTATGGATATTACTCTGGAGAAAAGCACAAGATTGAGTCGTTCTGTAGATCCGTTAACGTTATCTGTGAGTTGGTCTGTTGTTAATAATCATTCCAATGATCCATATTATGATTTTAAAAATGGATATATGAATTTTAATCTGTCGGCAAGTTTGTAATTGGCAACGGAAAGCAAAAAAGCCCAGAAAGAGCTCTTTAATGATCAAGTGTAGAAAAAGGTCAATATAATTTAAAATTGCCGTTCATAATCTTTGGCTTTTAGCGCTCGCGGCGGTTTTTTAATCCAGTAACTTGGGGTAGTTTTATCAATTTTCATATTCAGAGGATCTTTACCGGCCAGGCGCATAATCAGGGAAATGGGGGTAATTACCAAAAAAAACAGCAGGGTTAACAAGAGTCTGGACATGAAATAGCCCAGCGCCAGGGAAAAGCCAATCCACACCTTGTGGAAATGTTTATAAAGCCGGGGCAAAGGCATACCGGTAATCAGCAGCACGACGGCGATGCCTCCCAGCCAGGCAGCCCGCTCCGGTTGGCTGCCGAAAAAGAAAACCAGCACAGCAAGAATAACCAGCGCAGATGCGATGACCATAATAAATTTACGCAGCGATTTATCATCCTGTTCCAGCCGCGCCAAACCGGTCTTTATTTCATTAATCAAGCCCATATTGTTCTTTCCAGTTTATATCGTCCTTAAATTCAGGCTGTTTGCTTTTATCCAGAATGAAATTACCTAAAACCAGGTAATCCATTTCCGTGCGCATAAAGCATTTATAAGCATCTGCCGGGGTGCAGACAATGGGTTCGCCGCGTACATTGAATGAGGTGTTGATAATAACCGGGCAGCCGGTTTTTTGACGGAATTTTTCAATCAAGCGATAATAGAGCGGGTTGTATTCTTTACTGACCGTTTGCACGCGCGCAGAATAATCCACATGGGTAATGGCAGGGATTTCAGAACGGACTATGTTCAGCTTGTCGATGCCCCAAAGTTTTTCTTCTGCCTTGCTCATGGCCCGGCATTTTTCTTTTTTTACCTGCGCCACCAGCAGCATATAGGGACTGGGTCGGTCGAGTTCAAAATAATCCGCAACGTATTCTTCAAGAACCGTGGGCGCAAACGGGCGAAAACTTTCCCTGAATTTGATTTTTAAATTCATCCGTGCCTGCATATCCTGCGAACGGGCGTCACCGATGATGGAACGGCTGCCCAGCGCACGCGGTCCAAATTCCATACGTCCCTGGAACCAGCCGATAACATTGTTACCGGTCATTAACGCAGCAGTTTTTTCCAGCATCTTTTCTTCATCCAGCTTTTCACAGGGGATGTTATTCTTTTTAATATAGTCGGCGATCTCATCATTCGAGAATTTCGGGCCCAATAATGAGGCGTATTGATCGTCATGCGTTATCGAAGCGGTACGGTTATTTCCTAACACCTGGTACCAGGCAAACAGGGCTGCGCCGAGCGCGCCGCCGGCATCGCCCGCCGCCGGTTGAATCCAGATGTCCTTAAAGGGCCCTTCGCGTAACACCCGGCCGTTGGCAACGCAGTTCAGGGCCACACCCCCGGCCAGGCACAAATAATCCATGCCGGTCTGTTTATGCACATGGTTGATGCAGCACATCATGATCTCTTCTGTAACCACCTGAATAGAACGGGCCAGGTCCATCTCTTTTTGGGTCAGCAGGGTTTCGGGCTGACGCGGCGGGCCGCCGAACAGGGCATTGAATTTTTTATTGGTCATGGTCAACCCGGCGCCGTAATTGAAATACTCCATGTTGATCTTGAAAGAACCATCCTCTTTTAAATCGATCAAGTGATCCAGTATAGTCTGTACATATTTCGGTTCGCCATAAGGGGCCAGGCCCATTACTTTATATTCTCCCGAATTAACTCTGAATCCGGTATAATAGGTAAAAGCCGAATATAAAAGTCCCAGGGAATGAGGAAAGTGTAATTCATAATCGATTTCTACCCGGTTATCGCTGCCAATGCCAAAGGACGTGGTCGTCCATTCACCCACGCCATCCATGGTTAAAAAAGCGGCCTGTTGATAGGGAGAGGGGTAAAAAGCGGCCGCAGCGTGGGATTCGTGGTGTTCCGGGAATATTATTTTACCGTCATAATTGATCTCTTTGCGGATCAGGTCGGGAATCCATAATTTTTGCTTGATCCACAGCGGCACAGCCATCAAAAAGGAGGGCAAGCCGGCCGGGGCGAACGCTATATAGGTTTCAAGAATTCGTTCAAATTTGATGAAAGGTTTATCATAAAACGCCACAATATCTATGTCTTTAATTTTTAAACCGGCATAGTCAAGACAAAACTGCACGGCATGGCGCGGAAAGCCGGAATCGTGCTTGATGCGGGTAAAGCGTTCTTCCTGTGCAGCTGCAATAATGTTTCCGTCCTGCACCAGGCAGGCGGCGCTATCATGATAAAAACAGGAAAGGCCCAATATATTCATAGTATTTTCTTTGCTTTTAAGGTAAAAAGTCCAGGTCGTCGTCGCGGAAGGTTAAATAGCCATGCACTTCCCGGGCTTGCTCCGGAGGCATGGGCACAAACTTGCCCTGGGCGCGGGCGTAAACGACGCCGTTGTCATCGACTATTTCTCCGCCGGCAATTGAATAGCGCGATTTGATTTCAATAACCCGGCCTTTTACAATCGTCCGGGTTCCTACCGGCAGAGATTTAACGAACCGCACGGTCAGTTCTGCGGTCATAAAATATTTGCGGGTTTGCACGGCCACGGCCCAGCCGATCGTTTCATCCAGCAGGCTGGTCATAACCCCGCCGTGAATAATACCCTTGTAGCCCTCCTGCCGGGCATCCGCAATAAACGGTGTTTCAACACCCTCATCAGTTATCCGGAAACGCAGGTTCAGGGTATTGGGATTTTTTTCCTTTTGGCCACAGACAATGCAGCCCTCATAAGTCGGTAAATACTGTTTGTGGTTATCCATTCTTTTTCTTTATTTGTAAGAATATGTTATTGATGCCGGATTTAAATTATTTTCCTGATCCCATACCAGGCGCACCTGCTCCGGGGTAAAGCCCTCTTCATCAAAAATGACCAGGGTGTTTTTACGCTCCAACCACGATTCCGGTATATATAACCGGTCGTCCGGGCCGATGTTCCAGTGTCGGCCAAGCATTTTACCATTCAACCACACAGCGCCTTTGCTCATGGTATTCATATTAATGCGCAGCGGCGGTATGGATTTGAACAAATCGTTATTGATCTTGAAACTTGTGGAGAACCAAGCCGGCTCATTTCGGGGCGTATATTTCTTTAATGATTTGAAGGCTTTTGCATCCTTGAACCATTGTTCTCCTTCACCGGCCAGGCGGCTTTTATAGCGCCAGTTGTTTATCGGCTGCGCCCGGTTACCGATATTTACTGATCCAAACAAGCCCTTGTCATCAGGAATCGTAAAGAGATCGTTTTGGGAACCGGGTTTGCGCAGGCCCAGGTTGTCAGCCAAAACAGTAATAACATTCAAGCCTTTTTTTACTTTAACAGTAAAACTGACCGGAACCTTCCCGGTTAGAGTTAATGGTTGAACAAGGGAAGCGCCGACCCGTTCGCCGTTAAACCAAACGGTAATACGATCCGCCGCCCCGGTAAAATTCAGTTTTGAAATGGCAGCGGCCGGAGCCGTGTAACCGGCCCGGTACCAGCCATAACCTTCCGGGGTATTATTAAGCAGCAGCATGGAGGTTGGCTCTTTAATTGCCAGCCAGTCCGAATCATCATAATCCGTTTCCCAAACGTCAGTCTCTTCGCGGTATGACCAATTTTTAAATTGCGGCAGTTCGCCCCGGCGTTCCTGACTTTGCACGGGAATGGTAATACCTCCTTTACCGTCGCCGAAAAAAAACGCTTGCCGGCATTGCGGGGCAATATCCGCTTCCAGCTTGATCTTGTCGCCGGTCACTTTCCACGAGCGCACCAGTTCGGGGCCGAATACAGCTATACTACCGTTTTTAATATCCATGATCTGCACGCGCCCGGCCAGCCGGTCGTTTGCAGACAATACTACGAATTGTGCAAATTTAAAGGAGGAGACTGTATTATCCGGGGAAAAGGTAATCTTGAATTCCTGGTTTTTATTCTCACCGGTCAACTTTATTTTCGCCGTATGTCCGGGAGGGCCGCTTAACAGAATGTAATGTTTTCCATCCAGGCCTTTAAAAATATTTTGCACCAAAGCCGTGCTGTAATCAATTTTACCGGTTTCTCCCAGCGGATAGTTGATAACAACCGGGATAATAGAGTTACCGGGAACTGTGATGGTATCCAGGGTATCCTGATCCATGACCAGGGTGGAGGTTACCGGCAGTTGATAAGAGTTTTCCACGAACAGGATATGCGTTTGCTCTTTTTCCCGCCCGGCAAGCAAAAGACTGTCGTGTACATGATATTTTAAGGTATAACAGGGTTTATCATTCAGGAAAAAATCAGTAAAGGTATGGGCAAACTGATGGATGGATTTTAGCCGGAAAAAAGTGTCGCTCAATCCGCCTGCTTCGCCAATAACCGGGGAATAACCGGCAGTAGTTTGTAAAAACAGGGTGCGGTAATCAAAATTACTGCCGCTGTGAATAGCGGGATAATCAATTTCAGTTCCGCCCAGGGCAAGAATTTTCAAGGCCCGGCAGGCAAGGTCGTTACTAGTAATGTTCCCGCTGCTTTGACCCCAGGTAATGTACCGGGATGGCAAGGGGCTGTTCACGCGGGGTATAGCCGGTTGCGGTTTTTGTTCTGATGGAGCGGGATTCTTTTTCCGCTTTACCGCCAGGCATTGCCGAATCTCCGGGGCGCCGGGCTCGCTGCTGACCAGGGGAACGGCTATTTTCATTTTCCGCCACCAGTCCGTTATGTGCTGCGCCAGTTTATCGCTGTTGTTTTGGGGTTTACTGTTGCTTTTTTCCACCTGCAGCAAAATAATGTTGCCACCCTTGTTCCATAAATGCTTTTGCATAACCGGGTAAAGATTTTTATAAAAGCGATCCAGAGGGTCGGTAAATGCCGGATCGTTGATCTGTATAGGCTGGCCTTTTTGGGAACTCAGCCAGGCCGGGTAATCAATAATGTCGGAATTGGGCAGAACAAAAGGCCCGGGGCGCAGAATGATAGTCATGCCGGCCTGCTCGCACAACGTTAAAAAGCGATCCAGATCATGTTCTTTGGTAAAGGTATAAACGCCCTCTTCCGCTTCGTGGACATACCAGGGGACGGCAATTTCCAGCGTATTGATACCACAGCGCCTGGCTTTTAGAATACGATCCGCCCACAATTCTGCCGGAATACGAAAGTAGGGCAGAGGCGCAGAGGTTATCAGAATCCGCTCGCCGTCGACAATAAAGGCGCGATTGTCGCAGCTTACCGAATCATGACTTTTTTTGCCGCAGGCGCAGGTTAATGCCAGGGCAACGAAAAGGGTTATATATGTTTTACGCAGAGAGCACATTGAAAATTATCATTCCTTTTATATACCAACGGCCACGCATTTTTTGACGGGGAGCGGCGCGTTAGCCAGAATTTTTAAAACGTCAAGCGGCTGCGCCGCATAAAAATCGCTTATCTGTTGTAAGTGTTCTTTTTCCGCAGAATAGCCCCAACCGGCCAGGCAGCTGTAACAGCCGGCGGCGTTGGCGGCCAGAATATCATTATCCGTATCGCCGATGAGTATTGTTCTTTCCGGCGGCACATTAAATTTGGCGCAGGCGTGATACACCATGTCCGGGGCCGGCTTGGCGTGTTCCACACAATCCGGGCCGATCACCAGGTCGAAAAAGTCATATAAATTTGAGCCTTTTAAGATGAGCGTTGAACCGGTGGTTGGCTTGTTGGTGGCCACGACTTTGATAGTGTTTTCCAATTTATTCAACAATTCAACAATACCCGGAAACGGCCGGGTTTTATCCAGGCACTTTTGGTGGTAGATAGGGCGGAAAATTTGGATATATTCATCATACCGGTGCAAATGCTCGGCGCCAAGAATGATTTTGGAAAACATGCCCGGTCCGGGACCTATGGCTTGCATGGTTTGTTGCAGCGAAACCGGGGGAAGGCCCATTTCGCTTAATGCCAGGTTGACGCAGTTATGCACATCCGGCGCGGTGTCGTACAAGGTTCCATCCAAATCAAATATTATTAAATCAAAAGCAGTCACATATACTCCTGTAAATCCTGATTCTGTCGAAAAGTAATATCCGGGAATAGTTCAAGGGAAAACAAGCAATCCGGGTGTAATTATTTCCAGTGTGTTGTTATACGTTGGTTTTGCAAAACGGTTTACATTTTTATACAATATAAATAGTAAATGTATAAAAAAAAGGCGTATGAAGCAAGCGATTATGAGAGATTTCCCCGGTTTTGGCAGGGGCAATTTTCGTGGAAACCTTCTTTCACATGTCATTTCGAGGAGCTTGCGACGAGAAATCTTGATAATGGCACCGGGTAAAAGCGCCTTGTTTTATCATTCAGGCAACTGACAAGATTTCTCTCATCCCGCAAATGGCAGATGCAAAATGTGCTATGCTCCTTGTTTTTGTACAATATTATCAATATAAGAGTTAGCTGAAATTTTATCGGGTTACAAGAGTTATCGCTTCCAGGTGTGTAACACAAGAGTCACATCTGCCAGAATGGGGAGCTCAACGCAAAAAGTATTTTTCATTTAGAACAGAATGTGTAAAAGTATATACTCAGAAGAAAGCAAAGTCCGGTCGAGCCCCCAGCGAACGTTATGTTTTACAAATTAAATACCCGAGGTTTTGCCGGTGTGCCATTATATACCTGCGGTTTTGTAAAGTGATTTGATAAAACTAGAATCATTATTAGCGTACAGTAAAAGAACGTTCTGGTCATTTGCTTCTCCAGGGTGATATTTTAACTGTCATAATTCCTGAGCAACTGTTTGAGCAGTATTAAAACCTGTCGATATTGACGCTTATTAACTTGATTTCACAAACACAAACAAGAAAAAAGATCTCTACCGTCAGGAGACAAAAGCAGAACAAGCGCCGATAAAACATGTGCTTATCAGGCATTGTTAATACTGGCCTTTATATTAAAACAAAAAATAAATCATTACAGATGGCCAGGAAAGGTTCTGATTATTCATTGATATTTTGCCGATATTTTTGTATACTAGGTGAAAGGCAAAAGGAAACAGGTATCTATGCAGTTGAAAAAGCTTTCTTATGAAGAAATCGTTGCTTCGCGTCCGGCGCCGGAAGCAAGCCTGGCAAAACCGCGCAGCCCGATCGTAGCCATTGCCGACGATATTCGCAGTCTGCACAACATTGGCGCATTGTTCCGCACTTCGGATGGCGCGCATATCGAGTACCTGTTTTTATGTGGTATTTCCGGAACGCCGCCGCGCAGTGAAATCCGCAAGACCAGCCTGGGCGCTGAAGATTCAGTGCCCTGGAGCTATATCAAAGACGCCGCCCCGCTCATCACTGACCTCAAAATGCGTGGTTACCAGATCGTTGCCCTGGAGCATACCGACAATAGCGCCGATTATCGCCAGGCAGAATACTGCTTTCCGGTATGCTTGATCGTTGGTAATGAATATAACGGCATTCAGGATCGCCTGGTAGCAATGGCGGATATGGCGGTGGAAATTCCCATGCTGGGCGTTAAGCAATCTTTAAATGTCTCGGTCGCTTACGGCATTGCCCTGTACGAAATTTTGTACCACTGGCGCGATCGCAATAAAAAATAACTGCAACCAAAAAAGACCCGGCAGAGTTTAACTGGAAAAAGGTGTATTATGAACTGGTTTAAAGACGGCTATAAACGCCGTGGTATTATTTATAGTACGATTGGATTTTCAGGTCTTGTTTATGAACTGTTGTTCAGTCAAATCATTCGCCCGGTGGTCGTGGTTTTGTGGTGCGGAATCATCGGTATAGGTGTTATTGTTATGCTGTTTTTAAAGGATCAAAAGAACTGACGCTGAAAAAGACATCTCTAACAGGATTATGGTTGTTCCTGCTGCTTTTGCCCGCCTGGCTGGCCGGTCAGGACAAACTGGATTTTGATCCGGCCCTGGCGCCATCTGTGGTTTATGCGCAAAAAAATTACGCAGAGCAAAATAATCCCCTAGATGTTTTACATTACGATGTAAAGGTACAAATTTTTCCGGATTCGAAAAGCATTTCCGGTGAAGCAACACTGCAAATCCGTAAAACCGCAGTCTCTGTCAATTCCTTTTTCCTGGATTTATACCGGTTAACGACGGACTCTGTTTTTGTAAACGACAAACGCGCCATCTTTTCATACAATCAGGAAATCCTGGAAATAACCGCAATAGACATACCCGATACGTTTACGGTTCGTATCTTTTACCACGGCAAGCCCACCAACGACGGCACCGGCGGTTTTTTCTTTGCCGAAAAAATGATCTATACCCTCGGTGAAGGATTACGCACCTGGCCGCCTTCCAAGCTGCGTTACTGGATACCCTCGCACGATACCCCGGACGATAAAGCCCGACTCGATCTGCGCATTACCGTACCGGAAGCATTGCAAGCCTACAGCAACGGCCGGTTAATTGGCAAACAAGCGAATGCCGCGCAACATACCGTTACCTGGCATTGGCGCGAAGAACACCAGATCGCCACCTACCTGGTGGCAATTGCTGTGAGCGATTATGAGGTATTGAGCGATATATACGTATCCATCACCGGCGACACGATTCCGCTGTTCTTTTACGTTACGCCGGAAAAACTGGAAAAAGCCCGCGAGGACTGGAAAGATTTGAAAGAGATGCTGGCTTTTTTTGAAAACGCCTTTGCCCCTTACCCGTTTGACCGTTACAGCATGGCGGAAGTCATCACCCGCGGCGCGATGGAACATCAAACCATGACCTCTTATGGCTCGGCGCTGATCACCGGCGATCATACCTGGGATTATGTGATAGCCCACGAACTGGCGCACCACTGGTGGGGCAACCTGGTTACCCTGGCGGACTGGCGGGATATCTGGTTGAACGAAGGGTTTGCTACTTATTGCGAAGCGTTGTATTTTGAACATCAATACGGCCAAAAGTATATGCAAAATTATATGACGGCTCTGGCGGCAGAATACTTTGCCGAATCAGGGCAGTACGGAGATTTTCCCATTTACGATCCTGTTTATCTTTGGGGCGCAACGGTTTATCAAAAAGGCGGCTGGGTACTGCATATACTGCGCCGTACCATCGGCGACGCGGCGTTTTGGCAAACCTTGCAGCGCTATGCCCGTCAATATGCTTTTGGCAATGCCTTTATTACAGATTTTCAGGCAGTGGCTGAACAGATTAGCGGGCAAGACCTGGATTGGTTCTTTACGCAATGGATATATAGTGAGGGTTTCCCTGAACTGCATATCGGCTGGGAAATGTCGCAGATACCCAATAATCAATACCAGGTTGCAATTACTATTCAGCAAAAGCAAAAAACCGGGCAGACCTTTCAATTTCCCCTTGATATTGCTTTTATCACGAGTGCGGGGGATACCTTGACCGATACCTTGTCGGTTGCCAATACAAAGGAAACGTTTGATATTATCTTGAACGTTAAACCGGAGCAACTGCTGATCGACCCGAATACCTGGCTGCTGAAAAAAACAATCATAGTTGCCCGTCCGCTGCCGCCCGGTTTTGCCGAGAACCGCTTTGGCCTGTCGCAAAATTATCCCAATCCTTTCCGCCTGGGTTGGGCTGTTACCGAAACTCGTATCGATGTCCAAATTCCAAAAACAGATGCGCCGCATCCGGTTTCCCTGGTCATATACAATACCCTCGGTCAGCAGGTGAAAACCTTGGCAGACAGGAAAATGCTCGGCGGGTTATACACTTTTTCCTGGGATGGAACCAATGACCGGAGCGTCCGTCTTCCAGTGGGTATTTATATTATTGCTTTGAAATCATCCGATACTCTCCTCTATAAAAAATTGACTTTATTAGAATAGTAAAAAGTATTATATTGTTTTTTATGTGTATACTTGTGAATCAAAGTTTCACCAGTCCACTTGTTATCATTCTTTGGGATGCTGGAACAAAAGAAACAGTTAAGAATATTG
>CAYNSO010000009.1:0-66123 GCA_964399735.1 uncultured Cytophagia bacterium | reverse complement strand
AAAAACAATCCCGTCAGAATCAAATACGATACAGTGTTGAGCGAAAAATGCCATTTGGCAAATTTACTCCACTCTTTCTTTCGCAGAACGATAATATTCATTACAAGTAAGGGGATTAGCAGCACACCCACCAGCGCAGGTATATGAACAGCCAGTCTGACGAACCATGGAAAATTATCTATCCGGGCCGGCAAACCGATTTGAAAGGCGGCTTGAAAATTCAACAACACACCGAGGTAAATGGACAGAAGCAGACAAATGACAAACGACCACACCTTCGGGATATTGATTTTTGGTTTTGGTTGCTGGTTCTCTTTACATTCCGCGATTTTTAAAAGATGGGCGGGCGGCCAGAGGATCAGGGTAAAAACATACAATCCGCCGCATAAAATCAGGACTAGTAATATGAATATATTGTTTTGCGGAGACTGTCTTTTTATATAAACCTGGTAGTAACTGCTCTCTTTTGGGAACAGGGTGTACAAGGGATAAACCTGCTTGCCTTTGCTTAACTCCTGCGGCAAATTAAACTCGACCCGGTTCGTATAGTCCTGAAACAGGTATACGGAAAAAATCAGTTTTTTAACATCATAGACAATGGAATATTGGGTAATTTCCTGGCGGGTTGACTGTAGCATGTTTACACACAGGTCATCTGTTATTTCCGGCGCTGCCAGTATCTGCTGTCGTAACGTTTGATAGCGCGAACAGGGGTTGATTTCTTCGCTGTATTCCGAAGGATACGTATTGGTGCACACCTGGTAATAATTGCTTTTCTCCACAATGGTATCGCCTTCGACAATGATCGAATTGCCAAAGCGATCCGAGAACATGATCATGCCATTATTGAAAAACCCTAAATTATAACAGCTCAACATGTTTTTGACATCATCAATGGATGTGCATTCAGCAAGGACTTTCTCGGACAACACTCCCTGGTAAACAGGTCTGTCCAGCGATTTCCTGATCGGCTTTTCATGGCCGCGGAAATGGTAGACGATCAAACCCTGATCGTTCATACCATCGCTTAAAAAAGGTACTTTAAATCCAAAACAGACGTAACCAAATGTGGAATCCCCGGCTGGAGTAAACCATATTTTACTGCGCCAGTCCGTCCAGTCCGTATTCTTGCCCGCCAGAATGGTGGAATCCTGTGCAATATAAAAGCCGGAACAGGCAAAGGAGATGTTTATAGAAAAGACAATTGTTACCACCAGGAGTAATAAAAAATTTTTCATATCAAACACCGTACTTTCAGGAATCACATGTCATATATTTTTAAGCCTCGATAACGATTCCATTCTTTGTACGTTCTAAATGTTCATTTGATTCATTATAAAACTTTACTATTCACTTGATAAAAAGGACCGCCACGTTTAATGCAACAACCCATAAATTATCATAGTCTTTTAGAAACTCCTTTTTCATATATGGTAATTCCCTTATTATTGATTTGTTCAAGCAATGAAGCATTTTTATTATCCTGGTAAATCGCAATGTCGATTATATATGGCAGCAACAAATCGTCAAGCTCATGACTGATGCGGGAAAACACATTGAGCGTAATCCCGTCGCCAAACAATGTCAAATCAATATCCGAATTTTCCCGATAATTACCCCAGGCACGTGAACCATATAAAACTGCCTTGTCAATCTGTGAATAATGTTTTAATACAGAGCGTATTTTTTCCAGAACAGACTCGGTTAAACCAAATTGTGTGTTCATTACATACTCGTACGCAATGATTGCATTTTTGACTCTAAAGTACAAAAATGAGAATAATAGGAATTCACTATAGCTGTTGCTATTTTTTCCAATGTTTCTTCATCATAGGTATGGCTGGTCAATGTTCTGCTTGTTATCATTTCCATCCATATATCGCCATCTATAATTAAACCCCGCTGATATGCCAAACGTAAGGTATCGCGACTACCATACAAACCAATTTCTCCCTGATTTAAAAAATAGTCTTTAATTGTATTCCATGCCAATTCAAACGTATATTCAAATGCCTGGATCAAGCCTTGTTGCTCCAACTCATTTAAATCTCCCTTATCAATAAATTTACTCAATTGCTTAAGCGCTTTGGAAAAGCTGTCCAGCCGCTTAATCCACCTGTCTCCTAAAGTAACCATTGCACATCTCCCAAAAATCCCTTTCAGCCTTGTACTTGATTGTAACTTGTCTTACATTAAAAAATTCCAGTTATACTCTGATAGTTATACAATCAGATATTCATTTTATCTCTTTTCCCTCACCCCGCCTTCCGCGTCCAAGTCATCCCGCCCTTGTGGCAGTCCGCGCATTTGACAAAGTGATTATTGTTCTTGCTGGCCGGGTTGCGGAAGGTGGCGGCCATCTCTTTCACTTCCAGTCCGCAATTGGACAGGGGCGGATGGCAGTTGCCGCCAAATTACACAGTATCATGCTTGAATGTAATATCTCTCTGCATCAGGGAGTCTGTGCCCGGAAATGAACTCCGGGCGCATGTCTTATGCTTTAAGAAATATCTTTTGTTTATACAAAAAGTACAAAAACAACCACTTTACCAGCAAAACGCAGAACAGCGTGAACAATGCGGAAAAAATGCCAAAATGATCGACAAAGCCATGAATAAAAATATTGGCAATTATACCAAAATCAAACAAACTTTGCGCAACATAAATCGTAATGGGATTTAATCCGATAACGATAAAAACAAATGCCCAGCGACGATAGCCGCGCATATCAATGATCCAGTAAAATAATGCCAGCAAAAACACACTCCAGCCGCCGGCCCACAATACATACGAGCTGGACCAGAACAGTTTATTGATTGGGAAAACCAAGCCCCACAACCAACCAACCAGCAATAAAATTGCGCCGCTGCCGCATAGCCACAGTATTTTCTTCTGTTGCGGGACTGCCGATTTGAGCCAGTGTCCGGCCAACACACCCAACAAAGTAGTCGCAACCGCGGGGATCATACTCAAAATCCCTTCATTGTCGCCAAAGGTATAACAGCAAAACGATCCGGGCAGTAACAGTCGGTCAATATACCCGGCAAGGTTTCCTTCGGGAGACAGTACTCCGGCGCCGAAACCCGGTACTGGAACCAGGGCCATAGCGCCCCAGTATAACAGCAAAATAGCCCCGGCAATGATCGACTGCACCCGCCAACTGGTGTTGATCATAATAATGGCAGTGATGAAATAACAAATGGCAATTCTATGCAACACCCCGGTATAGCGATAATTGCTAAAATCAAAATCCAGCAAACCGTTATAGATAAGCGCCAGTACAAACAGGGTGATGGATCGCTTGATAATGTGAATATAGAGTTCCTTTTTGGGTGTACCTTTTTCCAACCGTTTGCCTAATGCAAACGGCATACTCAAACCAACAATAAATAAAAACAAAGGGAAAACCAGGTCATAAAAAGTAAAACCATGCCAAACCGAATGATCGAGCTGATTGGCGAGACTATCGGTAAAGGGTGTTTTAAACAGCCGGAAAAAAGTTTGAAAAAAGGCATCCCCGCCAATAATCCAAAACATATCAAAACCGCGCAGGGCATCGATAGAGAGTACCCGGCCTGATGGTACATTTTTAATCTGCTGCATATATGCGACTCCTGTACATTAAATTTTTTACAAGACAATTTAATTTGCCGCTATAAAAGATGGTCTATACTAAAGGAAACAATGAACGGTCTCCTGGTTTGCCAGTTTAAGAGCAGAAATTTCTTTTACACAAGGGCAAAAATAAAAAACCTTGACATGTTATTATAAAACTTGCAATAATTCAAGCATTTTTCTGTCTAACTTTTGTCCGTTAAACATTTCATACTTGACATCAGCGCGATTGCTGTTCAAAATACCAAAAGCGCCGCGGAAATTCCACAACGCCCAACCCCAGCCAGCTTTTTGCCACAATTCCAATAAATCTTTCATCCAGGCCAGCGCAACTTTATGGGGAGTTTGATTAAAACAGCCCCATTCACCAACATGCACCATAACGCCTTGCCTTTCCAACTCCTGCCAGGGTTCAATTAACCGGGTCTGTAACAAATCCTTGTTCCAGACAATTTTTTCATCACTGTTCAGCGGCCAGGAGGGGTTAGGCCATAAACCCGATTCGCCGATCCAGTTGGCTTTATAATGGCTTAACTGCATAGGGTCATAGCCCCGCGTGCTTTGTGCAACATTCAGATCTTTTAAACCGAAAACCGGCGCGCGGCCCCAACTCAGGCCGTCGGCAAAAATCAGCCGCTCGGCGTCATGCTGCCGAATAGCGTCAGCCAGCGCTGTAATGACCCGAACATACACCGATTCCGGAATGTTCGGGGGTTCATTCAACAAATCAAAACTCAACCGTTGCGAAGAAATGCCTTTATAACGCTGCGCAAAATGACCCCAATGCAAACAGGCGGCTTGCAGCGCCCGGTCATCTTCCCACAAGGACATCGGTTCACGGGGAGTATTTACGCAATACCCCGGGGCACGATGAAAATTTAAATTAACATGAATATTATATTGCCTGCCAAATTCCACAGCCTGGTCAATTTGTTGCAAAACATTTTCATCAAACTTGTTCCAATCATTAGCATCGGACCAACACCAGTAAGACAAGGGCAAACGAACAAAGTTTAAGCCCCATTCCGCTATCCAGGCAAAATCAGTTTCCCGGTAGGGGGCATTGATCTTGTCCGTAAATTTCTCCAGCAAATTAAACCCCCGCCAGCGTTTATCTGCCGCTGCATCGGCAGCAGGGTTTTTCCGGCACTGTGCAGTGGTTAACAGTATGGCCGTGGCTCCGGTTAGTGTTTTGAAAAATTCTCGCCTTTCCATCATTATCCTTTTATTAATATTACCTGAAATCACCGGTAATTGTAAATGCGCCCCAAAAAGCGGGATAGGGATTGATTTCGGTATAGACAACCTTTTGTGCCAGTTGCAGCGCTTCAGCGCGGCTCTTGCCCTCAGCCAGGTAACGGAAAAACCGCTTGATGAGCACCGCCGTAGCCAAATCATCCACTTTCCACAGACTGGAAAGCAGCGACGCCGTGCCGGCATAGATAAAACTGCGAGACAAGCCAATCACTTCATCGCCGCCGCGGATGGCGCCCAGCCCGGTTTCACAAGCGCTCATGGCGACCACAAAAGCATCCAGATCTAACGAAAATATTTCATGCGCTTCCAGGCGTCCGTCATTGCTGGAATCCGGCGCTAACAACAGCGCCGAAAGCATCGGGTTGGCGTCATCATATTGGCCGTGGCAGCTGAATAATAACAGGGGCGGATAATTGTTCTGATCAAGGAAATTGGTTTCCGACGCCCGCTTTTCAAAAAACGCATTCACGGTGGGATAATAGCGGGTCATGGCATTCACTTCCAGCGAAGCAAACGGCAGAGACCAGCTTTTATCACCCAGATCCGGGTTGCCAAAAGCCAGCAGCGGCATACTGCGCCGGTTGCGGCTCAACAGGGAATCACCCCGCGCCATACAAAAGCCATATACAGTTGCGCTGGGAGCAAAAGAATGGGCATGTTTCAAACCAAAAAAATCACCCATGCCGTTTTGCAGCACAGCAAACGGCAGGTAATGCAACTGTCCCTGTGGAATTATGACCAGATTTTTAACCCCGGCCAGTTCGCTTTCCCACGGCGCTAACAACACATTATACAACTCTTGCGACCATTTGGTAATAGACAATTGTTTCTCCAGAGCCTGACGTAACTCGAAAACATTCTGGATAACCTGTTGCTCGTTTACTATCGTTTTCTTGAAAATAAAATGATCCCATTGGACAAACCAGGAATATAAATAGTTTTTATAGAAATAAAATTCCAGTAGCGCTACGCTATCCGGCAGGGTGGTTTGAATTTTTTCTACCGGCCAGGGATTGACCGTCATCATATCGGAAAGCTGCGGATTAGTTTCCTGCAATTTCAACAAATGTACGCTATACACACTCTTGAGGCTATCCATCTCTGCTTCCAGGGCGCCGGTTTGCCGGATTTGAACACTGTCTGACGAGGTGCGCAGGTAATATAATTTAGATTGCAATGCCTGCATGTGCGCCAGCAAGCTGTCGCTTTTTACTTTATCTCCGGCTTGTTTAAAATCGATCTTTTTATTACCAAGCAGATCCAGAAAACTGCGGCTTTTGGCGCGTTCTACCAGCATTAATGCATTGCCGCCCTGGTTATTATCAAACAGCAGCGAAATAAGGGCGCCATATACCTCCATTTTATCATCAACAAACCCGGAAGCATATTCCTCAACCTTGATGCGGGCGCGCATTTTTTCAATCACGTCCAGCGCCCGGTAGTAATTCTCAATCGCTGCTGTAATATTTTTTTGCAGTGTATCGGTTTCTGCCAAATTCTTGTAGGCGCGCCACTCTATATCCGCAATGAACAAACGGTTAGCAGCTTCAGCAGCCCGGGTAAAATAAACCCGCGCCGAATCGGCCTGTTTGTTTAAAAGATGCAGCCGCCCGAACTCTAACTGACATTGCGCCTGGTTGCGTTGATCGCCTATTGCCTGGGAAATGTGCATAGAACGGTTACAATAATGCTTTGCCTGGGCTAATTCCTTGCGGGCAATGTAAATAGAAGCAATATTTCTAAAATCATAAGCCAGGCCGCGCCGCGAGCCAATGGTAGAATCAATAGCCGCCGCCTGTTCAAAACTGGAAAGCGCCAGGTCGTCGCGCCCCATGGTGCGTTGGATCATGCCGATATTTTTATAGATCGTCGCCTGGTCGCTTTTGTCATTACGTGCCGAAGCCAGTTCCAGGGCTTGCAATTCGAATTCCATAGCCGGCTGCGCCTGCCCCAAACTCAATGCAATCAAACCGCGGGTGGCATAACCGACCTGCAACAATTTCTCATCATTCAACTCTTGAAAAATTTCCAGCGCCTGGTTTTGATTACTCAGCGCATTCTGAAAATCGCCAGTCTTCCAGTAAACATTAGCAAGGTATTGTTTGGATAAGCCGATCAGTTTGCGGCTATTTGCCGCAGAAGAAATTTGCAGGGCTTCCTGCTGATATTGCAGCGCTTGCTGGTAATTGGCCATCTTTTCCGCAGTGATGCCCAGGTTATGCAGCGCATCCACCAGATCCGGCGACGGACCAAGCGCGCGGAAAATATCCAGCGCTTGTTGCTGCACCTGCATAGCATCATAATAATTATCATAATAAACAAAATTTATACGGCCAATATCGCGCAAGCACTGGGCTACCCCGGCAGGTTTATTGATCTGCTGGAATTTCTCTTTAGCCTGGGTGAAAAATTCAATGGCTGTGGCATATTTCCCTCCGCGTTCATAAATAAGCCCGGTTTCACGCAGCGATTTGGCCTCCTCTTCTTTCAGACCATAACGCTCTGCCAGTTCTAAAAACCTGGCTTTGGCTGCTATTCCTTTTTCATAGTCGCCTTTTTGGGTATAAAAAAAGGCCAGGTTATTGTAACCGGCAGCAATACCAGAAACATTATTCTGCTTTTGTGCCTTGTCAATTTGAGCTAGCTGCTTTTCGATTGCTTTATCCCACAAGCCGCCGTTCACCGCAGTTTCCAGTATACGCTGCTGTAACAGCCGTATGCTTTGTTCATCCCCTTTGCGCTCCGCCATTTGGCTGGCGCTTTCGTAAAAACGTATGGCGTCAGCCCATTCGCCCAGATCAAAAGCGCTATGCCCGCGGCGAACCTGCACTTCAAAGCCTTCAACCGCATAGCGGGATTCTTCCTCGTTGGTCATGCCGCCAAAACCATAAAGCTGAAAACGCGCCCAAAAAGATTGCGGCTTGCCCTGTTCCTTAAAGCTCATCTGCGTTGCAATCAACGCATCGGCCACCGGCATTGTTTGAACATTTTGATAAAACAGGGATAAAAATTCGTTATTTTCCTGCGGCGTTGTTTCCCACAAGGTTACCAGCATAGAGGGTGCGCCGGCGTATCGGAAAGCACGCTCCCAGGCGATAAACGGCTCGTTAAACTTGTTGAAAGGTATGGCATTTTCAAAACCAATATAAACCAGCCCGGCATTTAACGACATTTTATAAAGATCAATCGAGGTAAACACCGCCGGGCTCGATTGCTTGATGCGGAAACCCATTCGGGAGCGCGCCGGATCGATTTCATTCCACTCGCTCGTTACCGACATGTATATCAGGTCCGACATGGTCATCGGCTGAATTTGCTCGGTAAAACTGTTGGGCTGGGCGCTGGCCAGGGGCAGGGCAACAGTATAACCATAATCCTTTAACGGATTCTGTGCTTGCTGAATTGAAGCAAAATATACTCTTTGGCCAAGAATTTTTCTCTTGTCAACTGAAAAATAATAATCCGATAAACTGGAACAAACCACAAACGGAAGCGGCTGCCCGCCAGCAGTTATTTCCTCTAATAATATCGACCAGGGCGCCAACATTGCATCCAGCGACGGGATAATGACCAGCCGGGTTAATTGCTCTTGTATGGCTTGCACCGGCATTACCAGGGAAGACAACGCCTCTACAGCCTGCCGGTTATTCTTGCCTGTTTTAATATCAGAATTCAATTGTATGATCTGCCTGCTCAACTCATGAGAGGAAACAGGAACTGTGTTAAATTCTATCCGGTTGCCAGTTATCAGCCAAACCAACGCCCGATCGTCCTGACTTTCAATATACAAAATGGCTTCCTTATCCCGCAGCCGCTGCTGAACCTGGCTTACCTGCACCGGGTTCACTCTCACCAGGGTTTCCAGTTCCGGAACCTCTTCACGGGCGTTGTCCAGCAAGCGCTGATATTCCTGCTTGTAATCTTCCAGTTCTGCCCGAGTTTCGAGTATCTGCGAATAGGGAATGTTGAACTGGTTTTTGTATTTCAACAAGGTGATTTGTAATTCGTTGATCTGGTTTTGCAGATATTTGGCATTGCCATAATAGATTTTATGCCGTTCCTTGCGTAATTCTATATTTTCACCTCGCACAATATCCAGATACAAACTCGCCCGCAATCTTTCAGTAAACGCCAGCGCTTCCAGGGAATCACCCTCTTGCACCAGGTAATCGATAGCCCGTCTATAGGGGGTCTGGCGCTCCAGCCGTTTCATCGCCGCATTGGCGCCGTCTGTCTGTTCCGGGTACGATTGCATTACTTCAATAGCTTCATTAAAAAACTCGTATGCGTCCCACTGGATGGCATGTTTACGTTTAACGAACAAATCCATTGTGGACAATAAATCGCCGAGATCTGTATCTATTCTCCACAATAAATCATAATAGGCGTTACGAATCGCCAGTTTACGGCTTGAATTGAGATAGTTAAACGATTCATCCGTATTTTGCAGCTTTTTATATAATCTGCCCAGTTCGTAATTAATGGAGCATTCCTCATAGCTCAATTCATACTCCTGGCTGATCCGCAATGCCTCTTCGAGATAGGTTTTTGTATAGGAGGCATTATCAATAAAATCCAGGGTTGCATGGATATTTGTAGCCAGATCCCGTGATTGCCGATTATAAAAGCTGACCAGTGAAAAATCAGCCAGGTAACGGTACTGGTTACAAATCAATTGGGCATAACGGGCCTCTTCTTCACGGGTAACCTCCAGGGCAATATTGATCTTTTCCGCAGCAATTTGGTGATATTGTTGCAGGTCCTTTCCCACCAGGTTATTATCCATTTGCCCAACCTGAACACCGGCATTGAGGGCCAATACTATTTTCGCCAGGTTGGTACTGTTGATGATTACCCCTCGTTTAATATCTCTTTTTTTGCTGATCTCAAATGACTGAAGAAAATAATCCCAGGAATTAGTATAATCACCCTTTAAAAAATAAAGGAACCCGATATTATTCAAAAAAGTAGCGTTGGCTTCATAATCCTTGCGTTTTTTATACAATTCCATCTTTTTCTGCAGGTATGAGATCGCCTCGTTATAATTTTTGTCGCGGGCGTAACTGTTGCCCAGAATTGAAAAGACCAGGGCGCGCTCATCATTGGTCGTCAGTTTCAATGCCGCGCCGCTTGCCATTTTGCTTAAATCGAGAAACGGCAGCGGCATATACAAACCTAAAATACCCAACTTTACCCGGCTGGCTTCATTTTTAATTTCCCGAACCTGGCCGCTTTCCAGTAAATCCATAGCCAACTGCGCATAATAGATTGCATCCCCCGGTTCATCGAGCATCAAATAATTATAAGCAATGCTGCGATAGCTGCGCATCAGTTCATCATACATATTCCTGCGCTTTTGTATTTCCGCCGCAATCTGAAAATACTCGATAGCAAATTCATTCACCTCGCCAACCTGGTAGAGCAGAGCTAACCGGCTGGTATTCAGCAACACATGGCCCTCGCTCCCCTGTTCCGTATAAAGCCGGATAGCGCGTTTTAAATAACGTGGCCCTTGTTGCAGGTCTTCCACCACCAGGGCACAATGCCCCATACGTTCAAAAATCAACGCTTCCCGCTGTTCATCGAAAAATGTAGAATCAAGCGCCATTTTGATATGATAATATTTATAGGCATTTTCAAACCCAAATTCACCCAGATTATAATAGTTGTTCGCCAGGTTCAATGCCAGGTTGGCTTCCAGTTTTGGGTCTTGTTGTTCATCATTCAGGCCAATCGCTTTGGTAAGTTCGTGAATAGCGCGTTCATAATAACCGCGCGGCGCATCCAGTTTTGCAAATGTCAATGTATTATACAAAGAAAGAAATGGCGCCTGAATCATTTCCCAGGCTCTGGTGAAAAACTTTTTGGGTTTTGCCCGCTCCCGTTGTTGTGCTTGCTCCATCATTTCATAATTATAGCTGATGGTCAAATAGGGCTGCACCAGGGTATAATCCATTGCCAGCGACCGGGCAATCGTATAACTGGAACGGTTCAGTATCCCCTGATCCAGGGCATCCGGCTCGTCATACAGCTCGGCTTTTTCTGTGCCTTTGTAAGAATAGACTAAACCCAGGGAATACAGTATTATCTGTTCATTCGGATATTGTTTGACCAAACTCTCATATTCCACTACGGCCTGATCAATTTTAAGTAAATAATACATACATTCAATATAGCCGCGATGAGCTTCCTGGTTGGAAGGTGACATTTCCTTGGCCCGGGCAAAACGTAATAATGCCAGGTTAAATTCCTGCATTTGCTTCAATTCAACACCCGATTCCAGCAAAGCGTCAAGCAACTTTTGCCATGCCAGCCGGGATAAACCCTCCCGGCTGGTTTTAAATTTTTCTTCAAGTTGTTCCAGCAGGGTAAAGGCTTGCAGTTTTTCACCCATTTTTAATAAAGCATCGGCTTTGCACATTTGCGCCGTAAACACTTCATCTTCCAGATCGGGGAAAAGCGACGGAATCAGATCATACTCCTGGATCGCCGAAGCATTGTCCCCGGCACGATAAAGTATATCGCCAATACGCTGCTGCGCAGCGGCAGCCAGCAATGGAAATTGCGCATATTGACCGGTAATTTCCCGATACCTGCCGACCAGTTGCGTTTCCCGGTTGACATTGACTGTCAGCAGATCGAGAATCCGGTCTCGGGCGGGCACCATCCATTGCCGTTGTTCGGGGTAATTGATAACAACCTGCAGATAAGCGTTTATCACCTCTTCCTGCGAGGCAAAGCGTTTGAACACATCGCCAATTTTTAACTGGCTTTCAGCGCACTGCGAATGCTGCTGTGGAAATTCCTGCAATACTTTTTGATACTCCCGGAAAGCGCGGGCATCCTGATTGGCTTTGTAAAGTAAATCGCCCATTACAATCCGTGCCGCTGCTGCCGGCTCTGCCTGATCTTTATATTTTTGGTTGATCGCTTCCAGCCCCGATAGCAGCATTTCAAGGTTATCGGCATGCCGGTTTTGCTGAGCTTTTATTCCCAGCAGTACCATTTCCGTGTAAGCGGTAATGGTTCGTTCTTGCGGATAATTATCCAGCACCAGCTGTAAATATTTTTTTGCCTCTTGAGGAAAACCGAGCAAATCATAACAAACGCCCATTTCGTAAAATGATTGAGCTGCAAGGGGGTTCGCTGTTCCATGAAAATCTATAACCCGGCGATACGCCAGGGTGCGATCCCACACGGTCAGTTGTTCCTTGTTCACCAGTGTAGCCAGATCCCAGTCCAGAAACAGCGGGCCAAGAATTTGACGAGTCATTCGAAGCGGCAGGGCATACGTATTTTCGGCCAGGTCAAATTGTTCCTGCGGGGTATTCATTTTTGCAATATAACCTGTTTCCTTAAACGACCATATATCGAGGTTACCACCGCGGTCGGAAGTAAAATAGATACGATTGTTAGCGCCCGACCAGGGCTGCATGGCATTTTCACCGCCGGAGGTTAAGGGCATGGCATAACTTACCATCCGCAAATTAAAAGTGTCCTCCAGCCGTTCCAGCATGGGATTGTTGGTTTGTGCCGAATCGACAGGGGATTCAAATACTTCCGCTTCCCACACAATGGCGCGGTCTGCCGGAGAGATACGCAGATCTGCGTTGGTGTCAAATTGATAGCGTAAAAAAGTGATCTGCCGGGCATTCGGGTTCCAGGAAGGAAAACCATCAATCTCCGGCCCTTTGGTAATTTGCCAGGTGGGGCTTTCTTTTGTATCCCACAAAAGGGTATCGCTGCCAGTCGGTTTTGGCCCTTTAAGATTGATAACAAAAATATCGCCGTTATTTCCCTCGCCGTCCCGGAACGATGTAAAGGCGATAAAACGTAAATCCGGGCTCCATACCGGGTGAGTGCCGCCGAGAAAGGTCAACTGGTTGGTTTTTCCGGTATTATCGTTATGAAACCACAGCTCTTCGCGGCCGGTACGATCCGAAACCCAGCACACTTTTTTCCCGTCCGGTGAAACTGTCGGGTACCCGTCAAGGCCAAGATAATCTGTTAAACGTTCCAGCTTGTCTTTGGGATATAATTTGCCCTTTACCTCGCGCAGATGCACCCGCCAGATGTCGCCGGCGGCATCACTGCGCTGCGATACAAAAACAATTGATTTTCCATTCGGACTCCACACCGGATAATAATCATCCGCTTTATGCGTTGTAATCTGAATGTCGCGTCCTCCGGCAGTCGAACGAATCCATATATCAAAGTTCCCGGATTGCCGGGAAACATAGGTCATCCATTTCCCGTCCGGCGAAATCCGCGCCGATAAATCAATGTCCGGATGCGTGGTTACCTGTTGATAGTCCAGACTTTTCTTGTCTACACTCTGCGAAAATGCCCGGCCAGTATTCAACCCTAAAATATAAACTATCGTAAATAAAAGAACTGTTCTTTTAAACCCGGTCATATTATTTTTCATGGTTAGTAAATTTCTCTAAATCGTTTACTTTTTTTCCGACCAGGAACCATCGGCCTTTTGTATTAACGTGCCGGAAGGAGAATTGTCAAAATTAAGTTTGAAAAATATCTGGTTCCGCTCTTCTTCATTGGCTTCAGCCGCCGACTGGTTAATGGCAATGATTCTCTCGTAAACAACCTGGCGATCGTTATTCTCTTCGGCAACAATCTGGTCAACAAGACGTTTATAATCGGCATCGCTTTTATATTTGTCAGTGGGTACAACCTCAAGGTAGCCTTTATTATTTTCGCCGACGACCTTGTCGCGCTTGAATTCATCAACTTCATCTTTGTTAAACTTGCGGTTTTGTACTGCATCCAGAACCTGCCGGCGCTGTGCTGCTATAACGCCGGTTTGCCCGCCGCCTATGGAGCGGGTTGAAGCAATCACCCAGCTATCGCTTTCAATTTGCTGATATGTGCCCAGCACCTGGTTCTCTAGCGTGGTTTTTTCTCCGGTTATGTTGAATTCCGGTACCTGCACACTGCAACGGATAAACACCGTAGCTGCCAGCCCTAATAAAAAACCATAATATGTTAAATAACGCATTTTAACCTCCAAAACGCTGCTTGTATATAAATTAACGTTTTAAATCGGCAGACTTGGCAAGAGCCATTTGGATAAAGAAATTGATCGGTTTACGATTCAATTCGATCTTGCTGCCGCTCAATTTAGCCGGGAAATACCACGGCTGTGAAAAATCAATAAATGTATAAAAAAACCCGTATTTAAAAGAAAATGTAAACAATTGCGGTTTGAACCCCAAATTGATAAGGCGCCGGGTAGTACGAATTCCAGAGTCAATACCTTCCGGATCCAGCGACCGCAATAAATTATCCGCTACTTTGGGGCCAATTTCTGTAATGTAAAAATCTCCCTTGATATCCAACCCGCGGGCGACATTTAACCCGGTACCGGAAAATTGCGCATTGGCGTTAATAACGCCAAGGCTTTTATTGCGTTTGATCCCTGCAAGCAACAAGTCGGAATTAATACCGGAAAAATGCCCGGAGAGCTGATAGGTTGCCTGGTTGATATCACCCCCGGCCAAATTGACGGATATTCGCCCGCCAAAATTGCCGCCATATAACGAGCCGTAATACGATGGAATATCAATACGCCCACGGCCTAATATTGCTTCCATGTTAAAATTTTCAACAACATAGCCGGCGGCCTGAATTCTCTGTATAGTCAAATACGAAACTTCCGAAAGGGTTTGCCGGTAATAGGGGCGATAGACCAGGTAATCCACCGAGCTTTCCGCGGGCGTCAGGATCGGAGGTTTTTCACTTTCAAGAAAAATTTTGGTAGCCAGATCGAGCGATTGGTCAAATTTTAAATCGGCATTAATATTTTCTACTCTGGTTTGCTGGGGTAAAAATAGCGTTAACTCTTTGGTCTTGAGCGAACCCGAAAGACTGAGCAACGCAGTATCCATATTAACCTGTACCAGCAAATCTGTAACCCCGCGCACCACAAATTCAGGTGTAATCTTGACAGAGTCAGGCGCATCCTGCTTGAACCATAACATGGCGGCAATTTGCGGATTGGTATTAACATTATTTATATCTGCATTAAAAGACCCGCTTGCCTTTAAATCGGGCAGGCGAATTTGCCCTCTGTTCACCTGGAAGGAAAGTAAATCGTTGCTTTTTACTTCCATTGCAATACTGTTGTTTAACAAAACAGACGCTTTGCTCAACATGTCGGTATGCACGGTATCAACATTCAAAGCTACTTTTACCAGGGCATTTTGGGCAGAATTGATGTCTGCAACCACATCCAGTTTGATCCCGCCAATATCGACCAACTGCGAAGGATAGACAACCCCGGTTTGACTGGTAAACAGGTGGGCATTTACCTGATAATCCAGAGTTTTGGGGAGTACCTTGCCGGTCATCATGGCTTCAAGTTGGGTATTGCCGGATATACTGAGATCTGCAAACTGCTGCTGCAGGCGGTCGGGAAGCCATTCAAAAACAGCTGCATGTTTTAGCTGCAAATTTTCGAGATTAAATTCTATCTTTTCCCTGCCGCCTTGCCCTATCTTGCCACTGGCCCTGGCAGTGATCAAATCATTCAATTGCATGGTGAGCCTTTTCAGGCGGATATTTTGCAACAAAGTGTCGGCGCCAAGCTCGGCGTTGGCTAAAAAATACAGCGATGGTAATGTTTCCTGTTCATATTCAAATGGCACAACCAGGGAGTCGGTTAATATTTTAATCCGCGCTGAAATTGCATCAAGACTGTTGATAACAAAATTTGCCTGTAATTCTCCCCGTGTCTGTATTGGCGACGGAAAATTTTTAGTGTCGATATCCGTTACTGTAATTTCTCCCGTACCGGTCAAGCTGTTGATAGAGTTCTCGCTGGTGAGATGAACTTGCGAATTAAAATTTGTGCCTAACGCATTGGCAATAGAAAAATTTACATCCGCAAAGCGGGGCAGCATGTTTTCATTCAACCCGGCATTCAGAGACAATAATATTTTGCCGGTAAAAGCCGACAGGGTATCTGAAAAAGCATAAAAAGTGGAATCTGCCGACAATGTTGTGTTGACAGTCAGGCCGGTTATGCCGTTATAAACCAGCTTGCCGGAGGCTTGGGCAGAAAAATTCAAATTTTCCAGTTCCGCCTGCCCCTTTTCCATTGTCACTCCAAAATCCGGTAATTGCAGCCTGGTATGAAAGTCCAGGCCGCTGCCGGGAACACTGTCCGGTAAAACGCCGGAAAGCCAGGTGTCGTTGAGGGTTAACACCGCATCCTTGTTATGGAAATCCAGCTCCGGTAATAGTGAATCGGCTACAAACAATTTACCAAGGGTCATTAATTGCTCAAACGGTATGGAACAATGTTCTAGCCGTGCTGTGAGCGATGGAGATTTATAAGATATAAACTTTTCGGCAGTGGCCGTTAGCGCCAGCCATTTCTCTTTTCCGACCGACAACTCCATTTTGCCAAGCCTGGCTTTTTCCTCGTTCAAATTTATAAAAGCCGCTAATTCCAGGTTACAAGAATATGGCATCTGTAGAGATGAAAAGTCGGGAATTGTATTGGAAGCAAAGAATAACTGCTCCAGCAATAATTGCAGTTCCAGCGTTATTGAATCAAGAGTAGCAACATTTAATACGGTAGCAAGATCAATATTCCCTTTGACCATCATATTGCCGGTTTGCTTTGAGAGTTGTTCAAAAGAAAAATCGGACTTTTCCGTATTGATTTTAAACGTTCCCGTTAACAGGCTGTCATTATCCAGGATATTGCCTTGCGGAATACTCATTTGATCAACATAAACATCAAGATCTTGAATAAATATTTTTTGGGTCAGGGAAGAGTCTTGTGTAGTAATTTTTATTTGTGCGTCTTTGATTCGCAGAGAGTTTAGCGAAAGCGCCAGGGGAGAAACCGGCTGAACCGCAGAATCGGGTTTGACCTTTTGAGTGGTATCGGGCGTCAGGTAGATAAACGCTTCGATTTGTGGTGTGTCCAGTATAATCTGGTTGACAACAAATTCCCGTTTTAATAGTCTCTTTAAACTGTATCCAAGACGTACTGTTTTGATCGTCGCAAATTCAACAGGAAAAGCCGGGGTGGTTGCAACTGCAAGTGAATCGGGCAGCTTTTCCAGGCTGACATTGGTAAATTCCACACCGGTCAGGGGGTTTACATAAACTTTATCAATAACCAGTTTGCGGGAAAAAGTTGTTTCAACAAATTGGGCTGCTTTATTTTTTATATAATCAGAAGGGATCACAAACCGAAACAGTACAACCAGCAGCGCCAGAGTAACAACAAAAATTATTGCTGCCACCGTAAATGTGCGCAAAAAAAATGTCATTACCCGCCGCAGGAAAGGTCTTTTTTCTGTCTTTGCTTTTGCCTTTTTCGCCATGGTCAATTAAACCTGGTAAATAGTAATAAATTTGTTACATCCTGATTTTTGCTCAAAAGTATTTAATTTTACACTTTACAACCAAACCCGACATTCAGGAAAGTTTGTTAATTAAATAAATACCCTCCTTTGATCTGTTGCGCAGTCGGCTTGCGCTCCAGGAACTCTTGTTCATTCATCGCCACTAACGGACTGATTTCAATGACATCAAGAACATTTCCTGTTTGATCGCGTTGCACCGGAAAACCGGCTTTTTCCAGCCAGGCGCCAAACAAATTTTCCAGGTCCTGGCGCGCCTGCTCGGGAGAGTCCTGTCCCTCTTTATTTTTAATTGGACTAAAATCTTTTTTGCGATCGGTTTCCTGCACCATAATTTTTTCGGCAAAAGGCAGCGCATCAAAAATAAACTGCTCAAACTTGAAACCGTTTGGTTTAACTGGTTTAACCAGTCTGCCGCTGTCATTGATCCAGGGTATTTTTTTGTGGGCAAGGTGATAGGGCAAACGGATATTCTCCTTTTCCAGGCGACGAAAAAAACTCACACTAAAAACATGAACACCAATACTGCCCTGACCAAACACCAGCCGGCCATCCGGTTGCCGGGCTTCCATTTCCATTGCTGATAATTCAGTGTATTCGATGACCACATTTTTACCATTTACCTGGCCGATATTGCCGAGCTTTTCAAACGGATCGCTTTTATAAACAGACTTGGCAGACATTTCTGCACCGTGTAATACATGATTGCCAATAAACACCGGGTCGCATACTTGTGTCAGGGGGCTATCTACCTGGAAATAAAAAATATACTCCACGCCGCGTTTTTCCATATCATCCAGAATTTTATTTTTGAACAACGCCCGCAATAAACCGCCATGACCATCCGGGGCGGCGCTGATTTTGCCCTTTTCTTCAAGAAACATTTTCCCGGTATCGCTCAAAGTGGGCAGCATTCCTTGCCGGAAAAAGATCATCGTGTCCTTGTCTTTGCCAAAGTAATGATGATGGGCAAAAAATTTTGTGGTTTGTAAATAATTCATCTCACTGGTCATAATATAAAAAGGGATAACCGTATGCAACCGTTTTTCTAAAGCCAGAATTTTTTCCGTATGATACTGAAAAAGCGTTCGTCCGGTAACCGGCCCCACAGGAAAAGTTCCCTTGGGTCCATCATATCCCAGCCTTGTGCCCTGGCCTCCAGCCACCAAAACAACCGCAACTTTTCCCTTTGCTATGACCTGCTCGCCCAGGTTCCGGGCCTTTTCAACCTCTTTTTGTTCTGCCGGGGTTTTGGGCAATTCTATTACCGAAATCGGTCGTAACGTACCGGGTATATAATGGCCGGCTTTTTCTTTCGAGGTTAATAACGACCGGCAATAATTCAGTAACTTGAAATCAATTTGTTTAATCTGACCAAGTAATTCCTGTTGCTGCTTACTGTCCAACAAGTCCAGGAACTGTAGAATATGTTCCTGACCATGTTGTTTTAACTCGTTAACAAATTTAGCAATATTTTTGTTATCCATTGTGATTCTTGTCAATCCTGGTCTTTTTTTTCTTTTCAATTTTTTTAGCGGTTTCCGGCTTGTTTCTTCCTTTGATAGCCAAATCCAGCACCTGATCCAGTGTTTCTACCGGATAAAAAGTCATACCTTTTTTAGCGTTTTCAGGTATCTCATCAAGGTCTTGTTTGTTCCTGGCGGGAATAATAACCTTTTTAATCCCTGCCCTTCTGGCCGCCAGCATTTTTTCTTTAATACCACCAACCGGCAGTACTTTACCGCGCAGGGTTATTTCCCCTGTCATGGCAATGTCGTTATGAATAGGTTTTTTAATAAATAACGATACCAGCGAACTGGCTATCGTCACCCCTGCAGAGGGCCCGTCTTTGGGAATTGCCCCGGCCGGCACGTGCACGTGGATATCGCTTTTGCCAAAAATTGTTTCGTCAACGCCCAACATCCCGGCATTGGCGCGAATATAGGAAAGCGCTGCCTGTGCGGATTCTTTCATTACATCGCCCAGCTGACCCGTCAGGATCAGACCTTTGCTTCCCGCCATAAGAGTAGATTCAATAAACAATACATCGCCCCCGGTCGGCGTCCAGGCGAGTCCTGTGGCTACACCGGGTTTGCTGGTGCGTTCAGCTATTTCGGAATAGAATTTTGCCGGGCCAAGCATCTCCAGCAATTCTGCTTGTTTAATGACAATTTTTTTCTCGTTCCCGGAAGCCACCTGTTTAGCCACTTTGCGGCATACTGTAGCAATTTGCCGCTCCAGGTTACGGACGCCGGCTTCGCGGGTATAATCACGTATGATACGACGTACAGCATCAGGGCTGAAAGAGATGTGTTTCTTTTTCAACCCGTTTTCAGAGATCTGCCGGGGAATAAGATATTTGCTAGCAATAAACACCTTTTCTTCTTCAATATATCCCGGTAGTTCCAACACTTCCATGCGGTCGTGTAATGCCGGGGGAATGGTGTCCAACACATTGGCAGTGGTAATAAACATAACTTTGGAAAGATCAAAAGCCACATCCAGGTAATGGTCGGAAAAGGAAAAGTTCTGTTCAGGATCCAGCACTTCCAGCAGCGCCGATGAGGGATCACCGCGAAAATCCTGGCCAATCTTGTCCACTTCATCCAGCATAAAGATGGGGTTGTTGCTGTCCGCATTCTTTAGCCCCTGGATAATTCTGCCGGGCATGGAGCCAATATAAGTGCGACGATGACCGCGAATCTCTGCTTCATCATGCACGCCGCCGAGCGAGATGCGTACAAACTTGCGGCCCATTGCCCGGGCAATGGAACGGCCCAGTGAAGTTTTTCCCACTCCAGGCGGGCCAACAAAGCACAAAATGGGGCCGCGGGTATCATTTTTCAACTTGCGCACCGCCAGGTATTCCAAAATCCGCTCTTTAACTTTGATCAAATCATAATGATCTTCATCCAAAACCTTATGTGCCTCGGCAATATCCAGATTATCTTCTGTGGAACGTTTCCAGGGCAAAAGGATCATCCAGTCCAGATAAGTGCGCGACACTGTATATTCAGCGGCGCCGGGCTGCATTTTGGAGAGGCGATCCAGTTCCCGCAACGCTTCTTTTTCTGCCGCTTCGGGCATACCGGCTTCCTTGATTTTGCCTTGCAGTTCATCAATCTCTACCGAACGTTCGTCACCCATACCCAACTCTTTTTGAATAGCGCGTAATTGTTCGCGTAAAAAATACTCGCGCTGATTCTTGCCCAGTTCACTCTGCACCTTGTCCTGAATTTTTGAGCCCATTTCCAAAACTTCAAGCTCGCGGTTTACATAAATTGTCAACTTTTCCAGCCGCTGTTTAATATTTACCGCTTCCAGAATGATTTGTTTTTCTTCAACATCCAGGCTCAAATTTGAGGCAACCAGATCGGCCAGCTTGCCGGGATGTGAGGTATTAACAATCACCACTTGCAATTCATCCGGCAATTGCGGCACCAAAGATACAACCTTTTGAAACTGAACCGCAACATTCCTTTTTAGCGCTTCCAGTTTTGTGGTTTCCCTAAAATTGTCCTGCTTGGGATCAGCTTTAAAAACAAAGTAGGGATCAATGCTGATATTTTCCACTAATTTAATTCGTGAAATTCCCTGCACAAGCACTCGTAACGATCCATCCGGGAACTTGAGCATCCGCAGGATAATAGCGGCAGTCCCGTACATGTAAATATCATCAATTCCGGGATCTTCAACTTCGGCATTTTTTTGCGCAACCAACCCCAAAATTCTGGTTCCGGCAATAACATCATTGATCAATTTTACAGATTTTTCCCGGGCCACAACCAAAGGGGTAACAATATTGGGAAAAGCAACGGTATCCCGCAACGGTAAAATTGCTAATTCTGAGGGTATCTTGGCTTCCAACTCTGTTGTGGCTTCAACACTTATATTAAACTGATTTTCCTCCATTTATCCTCTCCTGATAATCATTATCAATAATATAGCGGTATATTCCTGGTTGCTCACCAGGTTGTTTTTTCTTTTTGCCGGTTATGGATCGGAATTTCAATAATCTCGTTTTTCTTGGAAATAACAATTTCCAAAATACCATCGACAAGCGTGGCCGATATATTATTATGTTCCAATATTTCCGGGATAATTATGGCTTTTTCAAAACTCCCGTAACTGATCTCCAGTTGATGAAAAGAAACCGGTCGTGCAGGTAATTTTTCCCGACGTTCTCCACAAATTAATATTTTTCCATTTCTCACTTTAACAGAAACGTCGCCTTGTTTTACACCCGCCATTTCAATTTTTATTATTACTTGTTCTTCACTCTCGATGATATCCGTATTCGGCTCCCATTGCGCCGCTTGATTACGGTCTAGATCTGTACAAAAAGCCAGGGCCTTGTTTCTGTTGGCAAAAGAAACCGTATCGGTAATTTCCCGAATAACATGGATTAACTGGATGGGCATATTAACTCTCCCATTTTATAGAGCTTTATCAATTCTTTATACTTAAACAACAACAACTGGTATTTTATTTTGTCTGCATTTTAAGAAATCAATGTAATTTTTTGATTTTTTTCAAATCCTCATCCTTGCCCAGCATAACCAAAATATCGCTATCTTTGATTATATGGTCGGCGGTGGGGATTAAAACTACATTTTCCGGCACCAGTTCCTTAACAATCAAAACCAGCACCCCATATCGGTTACGTAAATCCAGCGCTCCCAGAGTTTTGCCAACCAGGGTATTAGGCGCCGCTATTTCCAAAATACTTATGCCTTCCGTTAAAGCTATACTGTCGAGCACATAATCACTTTCCAGGGTTTGTGAAAGCCGATACGCTACATCACGTTCCGGGAAAACCACTTCGGTTGCGCCAATTATGTCAAGTATTTTACCATGATCTTCAGTAATTGCTTTGGCAATAATTTTTTTCACCCGTAATTCCCGCAAATACAAAGTGACAAGAATACTGGCGTCGACCTGGTCACCCAAACTGACAATTACGCCATCCAGATCAGCCAAACCAAGCCCAACAAGAGTTTCCTTATCGCTGGCATCTGCAACAACCGCCCGATCAACAAACGATTTTACCCGTTCTACCCGGTCTTCTTTTTTATCTATTGCCATAACCTGGTATCCCCTGGCCGCAAGATCTTTGGCCAGGTAATAACCAAAACTGCTTAAACCAATGATTGCAAATGATTTCATAACGCTTTTTTCCTGAATATTTATAATTACTTTATAAATATGTTTTGTGTGTTTTTAAATCGTTCCGGTCATTTTATGAATAAAAACATCATAAAACCACTCTTGAATATAAAATTTTTATTTCCGTTCATCCAACCCATACTTGTTCTTCAGCATAACGAATATGTAAATCCTTTTTTGTAGCGATTGCCAGGGCAATGGCCAAAGGGCCAATTCTACCCAGGAACATTAAAAAAACAACAATCACTTTGCCGCTTGAGGTTAAAACCGGCGTCAACCCCATACTTAAACCAACCGTTCCAAGAGCAGAAAAAGCTTCAAAAACCACCTCAATAAATGTTGCGCGTTCCGGTACCGCAATTCCCGGATGATGCTCTGTCATCAATAAAAAAATTATAGCAATTGTTAATAAAATCAAGGAAAAAAAGAGAATGGCAATAGCTTTGGAGATAATCTGCTCCGGCACACCCCGTTTAAATAATCTTACCTGCCTTTGATCGCTTAACCGGGAAAAGATCATTGCCATAATCACTGCAAATGTGCTGGTCTTTATGCCGCCGCCACACGAGCCCGGAGATGCGCCGATGAGCATCAAAATCATCATAATCATGATCGAACCATTGCTAAAATTCTCAATTCTTATGGTATTAAATCCTGCGGTTCGGGTTGTAATGGATTGAAAAGCAGCATTCATTATCTTGTATGGAAACGCCAGATGGCTAAGAGAATTATTCCATTCCAGCAATAAAATGGCAAGCATTCCCCCCAAAATTAACACGGCGGAAGTAGAAATAACAATCGCGCTGTGATAACCGAGCTTGCGGCGTCGGTTTTTAAATAGATGAATAATATCAAACAGCACCCAAAAACCAATGCCGCCGGTAATGATAAGAGACATGATAACCAGGTTCACGGTTACATCATTCTGATACCTTTCCAAACTGTCGGGATACAATGCAAAACCGGCGTTGCAAAATGCAGAAATGGAATGGAAAATGCCATAATACAGAGCTTTAAAAAATGGATATTGTTTTATAAAACGCAAGGTTAACAACAACGCACCGATTGTTTCAAAAACCAGGGTTCCCAACACAATGGCAGATAGCAGCTTTCCCGGTTTGGGGATGCTCATTCCGCCAAGGCTTTCTTCAATCATTTGCCGGTTACGTAAATTTATTTTGCCGGCAATAATAAACGCACCCAGGGTTGAAAACGTCATAATGCCCAGCCCACCCAACTGGATCAGCAATAAAATTATTATTTGCCCGGCAAGAGTCCATTGCGTACCGGTATCATAGACAATTAACCCGGTTACACAACTTGCCGATGTTGATGTGAACAATGCGTCGATAATAGAAACGTGTCTGTTTGAGCTAAAAGGAAGCATTAATAAAAAGGTTCCGCCAAAAATCAAAATTAAAAAACTGACAGCCAGAGTTTTTGCGGGGGTAATGTTTTGCTTTTTTTTCAGCTTCATAAAATTTGTTAATAATTATCTTGATATAGTTTGCATCCAAAAAAACCGGCAACCGCCATAATATAATAAAAAAATATCTTTATATTATTTTTTTTATTCTTTTTGCAATACAAAAAAAGGCGAACCACTGTTCACCTCTTTCCGCTTCAGTTTCAGGCCCTGATCAATGCAAGGCTTTATAATTTAATTTCATGACTAAATCTGCAAGGTTACTAAAAAGCAGACAGGAGATAATTGTTATACGTTTTTATTTTTTAAAGATCGGGTCCATGTGTCGTATGGAGCAGGGCAAACCGCCTTCCTGGTATTCGCAATCGCCCCAATATATACAATTAATTGAACATATTGTAGCGCTTTCCTGGAGATTGGTTTTAGGATAGTCATCTGCATCAATTGAAACATTTTTTATGACCCGGTGTTTTTCTTTAAAGCCTTTCCAGCCATCTTTTTTCAACAGCCCGGTAGAAATCAGTCTGGCCAGGCTTTTGGAGGCTTTAGATTTGGGATTATCAAGAATAAACGGGCGTAATTCCTTAATCGATTTCCGAACTTGATCATCGTACTCTATATAACCGATATAATCTACATCAATAGACAAAAGTTCTTTGGCGGCAATTTTAAAAGTGTCGCCTTCTTTAATTTCGTCGGCGGAATGGATCATGTTCATAATTAATAATGGTTTGAATTCCCGCAGAGATCTGTTAATTTTATTAGCTGATTCCTGGTCGGCCTTTTCAATTTCACGTAAAATATCCATCATGGTAGAATTCATACGCCCGCGTTTGGCATCCATTTCGCGTTCCAACACTTCCAATACCAGGTCATTATTTTTAAACTCTCTAACCAGCTTGCGTAAAAAGGCTACTTTTAGAAAATTAAAAGTGTCTTGAATTGCCATCGGGTCGGGAGTGGTTACCAGAATGCCCTGGTCGGCGGCAATAAAAAAATCGATCACATTATAAGAAGAGCCGGCGCCCAAATCCAGCAATATAAAATCAGCATTTAATTCGCGTAACTGGCTGATAAAGCGCTGTTTTTGAAAATACTGCGGGTTCGCCAACCCCAAAGTGCCACAGGCGCCGCTGATCAGCTTGAGATTTTTCACCGGCGTATCGAGCATAATATCATTCAGGCTCTCTCGCTGCATCGTGTAAAAATGATAAAAGGTGTATTCAGGATCAAGAATTCCCATACAGGTATGCAAATTGGCGCTGCCCAAATCTGCATCAATGGTAACAACATTATAATCAAGCGCTGCCAGGCCAATTCCCAGGGATGCGGTGAGGCTGGTTTTTCCAACTCCGCCCTTACCGCCGCCAACTGCGTATACTATTTTACGATTTTCGGTGTTTTCCAAAGATGAAAAAACTTCAACCAAATTATCCAATTGACCGGCTTTTACCCATTCCTGGGTTTCTTCATAAAAAACCAAATCATTGCGGTTAAATTCCCCCTTGTCAGCCAAATTTTTTAATTCTTTTTTAGAAAAGGGGCCTTTTTCACGATTATCAATTTTTACAAATAATTCAGACATAGCCTAGTTATCCTGAACTAACAAATTTCACAATATTATTATATTTATTCTTTTTCAGCTGCCGGCCCTGGCTCTTGTTCAGCCGGTTTTTCTTCGCTTTCTTCTTCCTCTTCTTCCGCATCTTTCCGTTCAAGCAGGTTTTCCTGATCTTTAAATTTGCGCATTACCAGGTATTGCAAAGTATTCCCTGCTGTTAATGTTGTTAAAGCATACGAAATTACCAAAGCGCCAATAAACAACACGCTAAAGGCGTAAAGATAGGATGAAATAATTACAGTAACCGGCAATTCGGAGTGGGGTATCAACGAATAGTTATGAGTAAAAAATATGTGCGGCGAACATCCTTTAAAAATGCTGTCAATTACACTTTGAAATAAAAAAGTCCATTTTTGCACCATTGTCTGGCCATTATTACAGAGATTAATAAAATCTCTGCCCATAAAATGCACAAATAAAGTATTCATAATTACCAGCGCTTTTTTTACAAAAAATGCAAAAACAGCAAAACTTAGAGCGGCTTGAACAATGTTGATAATCTGGTAAAACAGGAACCTGCAGGGTTGACTCCAGGTAATGGAAAACACCTGAAACACGGCTTCAAAAGCATCTTCATCGGTGGTGGCAATAATACCGGGCGTCAATAACAGCGCAACTAGAGTAACAATGGCAAAAAATAACATGATCAGTGCAGCAATAAACCAGATGATTGTGAACAAGCTGATTCCCAACTCGCCAATAAATGGAATTTTGCCCAACAAACCAATGACCAGACTGCCCAAAATCATCAAGCCAATTAAAAAAGCAATGGAAACCGGCGTTAAAAGAATTGACCATATCTTTTTAAAAGCAAAACGGAATGCTTCTTTCCAGGAATAAAAATGGTTGCCTTTGCTTATCATATAAAGCGCCCGCGCAACAGCAGTATTGGTAACCAGATAAACAAATAGCAGCAACAAACAACCCAATATCCAGATCAGCCAGGAATACCAGGGAAAAGCTTCTCCGGTGATAAATAGACAGGGCAATAAACCAAACCTGTTCCACACATCTTCCAGCTTGTAGTTATTTAAAACATAACTGAGATAGGTAAGCGCCAGGTAGCCTGCATAACCAAAAAACAAGCCGACAAACTGAATCCAGATCCGCTGTATGCTAAAGGCGATTCTGGGTGCGTTAAACAGGTCTCGGTAATCAAATCTCAATTTCAACATTTATCATCTCCTGTTATTTTAATTTTACAATATTTTAAAAATAATTTTATCAAAAATCTGTCTGATAGTCAAGAACTATTTACATTATAAATCTGCGGCGCTATTATCGTTCTTTTCAATATTCGGATTATTAGTAATGCGCACCAGGATTATTCGGTTATTTTCAACTTTTTCAACTTTTAACGTATAGTTGTTAAACACTATTTCCTGTTTTTCCTGTGGAACAGAACCGGTCATTTCCAAAATAAAACCACCCAGAGTGTCATACTCATCTTTTTCCGGTATATTGATGCTAATCAGTTCATCAAGAGATTCAATATCAATTTTGGCATTCACCAGGTAATTGTTATTATCAATCGTTTTAAACAGCGCTTGTTCCTGGTCATATTCGTCACGAATATCGCCGACTATTTCTTCAATCACATTTTCCAGGGTAACAATACCTGAGGTGCCGCCATACTCGTCTACAACAATAGCCAAATGTTGTCGTTCTTTCTGGAACAGGCGTAATAAATCATCAATTTTTTTGCTTTCAGGAACAAAAATTACCGGCCGCGCCAATTCCAGCAAATCTTTTTTCTGTGACGGATTGGAAACAAACGGCAGTAAATCTTTGGCATTTATTATTCCACTGATCTTGTCGATAGTGTCTACATATACCGGAATTCTGGTATGACCCCTGGTTTTGATCATTTCTATCAATTCTTCCAGGGATGAATCATGAGAAATGCAAACCACATCCGGACGGGGAATCATTATTTCCCGCACAATTGTATCGCCAAACTCAAAAATCGAATGAATCATTTCCTTTTCTTCTTCTTCCAACTCGCCTTGCTCTTCTCCCAAATCCAGCAACGCCTGAAATTCATCGGAATGGAAAAATTTTTCCTCTCTAGATTCCCGCAATTTTAAAATTCGACTCAGAAAATTGATGCTCTTGTCAACAAAAACAGTAAAGGGTAAAAATATATAATAAATAATAGAAACAATCAGAGAAACACGTAATGCAAAATTACGGGCATTTTTTACAGCAATAATTTTTGGCGTTATCTCACTAAATACCAGAATAAAAAAAGTAACCACCAGAATATTGATCAGATAAGCAATTTTCTGATCAATCCCTGCCTGTAAACATAACCGGGTAGTAAAAACTGCCGCCAGGGTTGTTGCGGATACATTTACAAAAGTGTTACCAATTAACAAAGAGCTCAATAAACGCCGCGGGTTGGACAGCAACCATACAACACGTTTTGCCCTGCGGCTTTTATCTTCTGCAATTTGTTTGACAATTAAATCATTTAATGAGAAAAAAGCTGTTTCAGAGCCGGAAAAAAAGGCCGATAACATTAAAAATAATAAAAAAGTTACAATATACCAATGTACAGGGTCTTCCAAAATTTGTTCTTTCTCCTCTGTTAGTCACTAGCCGACATGGATTTATTTTTTTCTAGCAATATTACAGGAAAACCTTAATTTTTTTCACAATCAATACTAAATATATATTTTTTATTCATTAAAACAAATTAAATTTTTGTAAAACTTTATTTTCCAGTTCCCGCATTTTTTGCCGCTCCGTTTCGCTTTGATCATCGTAACCGATTAAATGCAGAATGCCGTGGGCTACAAGCCGGTATAACTCACTTTTAAATGTTACGTTGAATTCTTTGGCCTGGTCGCAGGCGCGGTCAATGCTTATATAAATTTCACCTTCATAAAAATCTTCAAAATCTTCACTCAAATCAAAAGAGATAACGTCGGTTGGTGAATTGTCTTGCAGGTACTTTTCATGAATTCCGGCTATTAATTCGTCTGAAATTAAAACCAGGTTGATATGCCATTCTTTTTCCGAAGAAACAAGAATGCTCTGCACCAAGGACTCGATCTCTTTTTCGTCCAGGTCTTCTACCCCGTAATGATTTTCAATTATGATCTGATGAATTGCTTTATTCTTTCTGTTTGTTCTATTGTTGGTGTTTTGGTATATGATATACGATTTTCATTTTTTAAGGTTCCCGGCTTGTCAAAAAACTATTCTTTCGCTGCCGCCGGTTTTTTCTCAGAGGGGTATTCAATGCGGCTGTGAAAGACGCCGTTAAGAATTTTTTGAAAGGCTTCGGAAATATTGGAAAGGTCTTTTAGCGTTAATGGCGTATTATCCAACTCACCGCTTTTGAAACGCTCATCAATGATCTGTTCCACAAGCCCTTTAATACGGCTGGGAGATGGTTCTTTTAACGTCCGTGACGCAGCCTCAACAGCATCGGCGCACATGACAATGGCGGTTTCCCGGGATTTTGGTTTTGGTCCGGGATAACGGAATTCATCCCTGGATACCTGATCTTCGCTGGTCTTTTCCAGGGCTTTTTGATAAAAATAGGACATTAGCGAGGTGCCGTGATGTTCATAAATAAAGTCTTCCACTTCGCGGGGCAAATTGTATTGACGGGCAATTTCCACTCCCTTTTTTACATGATTGGATAAAATCAGCGAGCTCATTGTGGGCGACAACTTTTCCTGAGGGTTCCGCCCCTTGGTTTGATTCTCGACAAAATATTCCGGCTTTTCCATTTTACCAATATCATGATAATATGACCCGACTCGGGCGAGTAATGCGTTTCCTCCAATCGCTTCGGTGGCCGATTCAGCCAGGGTGCCTACCAGAATACTGTGATGATATGTACCCGGCGCCTGAATTGCCAGCTGCCGCAATAATGGTTGATTCAGGTCGGATAATTCCAGCAGCGTCATATCGGTGGTCATTTCAAACACAAATTCAAAGATGATGACCAACCCATAAGCAAAAATTGGTGATAAAAAAGCATTGATTAAACCATAACCTATATCCTGGGCTATGCCGCTAAATGGAATATAATTGATAAAATCATACATCAAAATTGCCAACAAATAGGCGCCCGCTATTGCCACAAAAGAATGTAATACCCAATTGCGGGTTCTTACTTTGGTTACTGTTAATATTGCTATTGTAGAAACAAATATGGATATATAGGTAATTCCGAATTCATCGCCGCGCATTGCCCCAACCAACAGACTAACTGCTATCGAGACCAAAAAACCAACCCGCGAATTAAAAAAGATTGTAATAATGATTGCCGCAATAGAAACTGGAATTAAATAGGCAGAGAGAGAAAAGTTGTTAAATAAAAATGTAACTATGGCCAGTAAAATGATGACAATTAGTATTAATAAAGATTCTTTGCGGTTGTTAACGATATGCCGGTGATCTCGCCACAAAAAGATGAACAAGATAGTGAGAATAATGGCAACAATAAAAAATTTACCAATTATAGGTAGCAAACGCGACCAAAAGCCCAAAGTTTGCCCTCTTTCTGCCCTGGCCAGCGCCAGAGAATTGAGCCGCTCGATGTGCGTTGCCGTTATTCGTTCATGGCTGTCAATGATCCGTTCGCCAGCCAGAACCTGATCCTTGGCGATTGGAACATTGGCAATAGCCATGTTTAACATTTCCTCTGTTTCCTGCTTGTTATACAAGATATTTGGAACCAGATAATGTACGGCTATTTGATAGATGATTTTTATTCGTTTTTCGTCCAGGTTGTATTTGGTACGTAAATTGTCCAGTAATATTTTAGAGGCTTCATCTTTATCAAAGTAATAATTTATATCCTCAAGGTAGGCCGCTTCATAATCTTCCGGGGTTACCTGTAACGTATCGTTATCGAGCAGGTGCACCGTCATTTTGGTTGTTGCTTTGGGTAAATCCTGCTTGTTTAGATTCAGAATTCCCGTTGAATAAAAATCGTTGACTGACGCTTTAATAACCTGGGCAATCTCTTCAAAAGCAGCCATTCTATTTTCAATATCATTTTTACTGCGCCCGGCGGCAGCGCCGGTTTTACTTTCGGCAAATCCGGATATTAATAATGACACATCTTCGTTAGAAACGATGATACCATCATTGCGGAATATTTGTTGCAAACGGTCACGGTTGACATTGGCAGAATTGAGCAGAGAACGAACCTGCTGTAAAAAACCGGCCAGTTTTTGTTTTTGCTCGACTTCAATGGTTTTATTTCGCATAAAAACCGGCGCAATACTCTCGCGCGCTTTGGCAACATCGGCATTGTACTCTTCGGGATTTTTATTTACCGGAAAAGAATACGGCGCAATAATTTCTGCCCCTACATACACCCGTCCTTCTTTCAGGTCAGAAAACTGAAAAGATTTTCCTTTGGGGAAAAACATGGAAAGCAACAAAGCGCAAAAAAACAACACGATCAGATCAAGTAAATAACGCTGAAGAAATTTTTTAATATTCAGTCCGCCGCCAGATTTAATTTTATCGGCAGTGGTTTGCTTTTTCTTTTTCTTAAATCTATTGCCAAATAGTCTCATCATAAACCGATTCATTTTTAAGATTGACGATTCCCATTATTTGCATAATTTTCATAAGCATTAATAATTTTTCGTACCAATGGATGCCGAACCACATCGCGGTCAGCGAGGTAAATAAAATCTATGCCATCTACACCTTTTAATATAGACTGAATTTGCACCAGGCCGGATTCAGTCTTGGGTGGCAAATCAATTTGCGTTATATCGCCGGTGATAATTGCGCGGGAATTGGCGCCGAGCCGGGTAAGAAACATTTTCATTTGCGCGGTTGTGGAATTTTGTGCTTCATCAAGAATTACAAAGCAATTGTTCAGGGTACGTCCCCGCATAAAGGCCAGCGGAGCGACTTCAATAATATTAGCCTCCATCTGCTTGTTCAGCTTGTCGGTTGGCACCATATCAAAAAGAGCGTCGTAGAGGGGTTGAAAATAGGGGTCTACTTTTTCCCGATAATCTCCTGGTAAAAACCCCAGGCTTTCGCCGGCTTCAACTGCCGGTCGGCAAAGAACAATGCGGTCTACCTTTTTTTCACGTAAATAAGAAACAGCAATTGCTACGGCCAGATAAGTTTTCCCTGTTCCTGCCGGGCCTATGGCACATACAATTTCATTCGCTTTACTGGATTCAAAATATCGTATCTGACCTTCGGTTTTGGGCTTTATATACCCATGTTTGGTATACAAAACTATAGAATCCAAATCTTCCGGCGGCTTAACGGCAGCGCCGGGATCATCGGTTAACCTGCCAACCGTTTCAATGTCATCGCTTGTTATATAACCATTACGGTTGGTCATGTGCAGCAATTCGGTGATAATACGTTCTGCACGCTCGGTTTGTGAACGCTGGCCGCGTAAAATGATTTCATCCCCGCGAGCAATGATGCTGCTTTTAAGAACAGTTTCAAGAACCTTTAAATTTTTATCCTGGGCGCCAAAAAAAGCCAAAGGATCTATGCCACGTAACAATATCTTTTTTTCATCTACAGAAGAATTATTCAAACTTTTCTTTTCTCTCCTTTGCCGGTTGCAGTTAATAACCAGAATTATGCTTGAAGGAGCAAGCTCTTAATAAAAAAACTCCCGGCCTTGAATAAAGGCCGAGAGTTTATAAAAAACCAGGTAAATACAGTTGCTGTTTTTCGGTTTTACCGTAACCGGCAACATGAATACCTTACCTTATCATTTAGGGATTACCAGGACCGTGTGCGGATAAATCATATTGGCATTATCACCAATGATGTCTTTATTCTTTTCATAAATTTTGGTCCAGGACGCCGGATCACCTAAAATAGAGGGGTTGGCGGCGATTTTTTGTAAATAGTCACCTTTGGCAACCAGATATTCATCCATACCAACTTCGCGCTGAATTTTAAGAACCTGTTGCGGATAAATCAGGTCAGGATCTTTGATCTGGCTTTTATTGTAGGAATAAATACGCATCCATTGAATCGGATCGTTATAGATTTCCTGTTTTCCGGAAATTTTCCACAGATAATCGCCTACAATAACATTGTATTCATCATAAACAGCTTTGGGCATTTTGTTGTTTGCCTGGGTAATTTTCCCTTCAATCGCTGCAATGAGGTTTTGCATTTCAGTCAAAGCTGAAATTTTACTTTTTTTCAACTCGGCTAATTTTTCTTCTGCTGCTTTTAACTCGTCGCGTTTCTTGTATAACTCTTCCGGAGAAAGCGCCAACAAACCATCAACTTGTGCTTCCAGGTCTTTCAGGCTGGCACGATAGGCATCAAGGCCGGCTTGATCTGTTCCGATAGCTCCAAGAACTGCTTTCCAGGTAGCATCGGTTTCCGCTTGTACTTTTTCAACTTCAGCTTTCAGGCTTATTACATCAGCGCCGCATTTTTCACCGGCAACTTTGGCATCTGCTTCTCTTTTCTGCCAATCTGCCAGTTGGGCCTTGTATTCATCCATAGACATTTTTTCTTGTGCTAAGGAAAAAGAAGCCCCGAATAATAATGAAATTGAAAGAGCCAAGGTAAAGAGTATTAATTTTTTACCTGTAACTTTCATTAGTTTCCCTCCAAGGGTTTCGAGTTTAATATACATATCACTGTTATTGTTCCAGGGCTTGTAGCCGTTTTGTAACATCAGCCAATTCCTGTTTCATTTTATCTAACTCTTGATTCTTTGCGGCTAATTGTGCTTCCAGTTGAGCTTTTTCGTTTTCACAATCAGCTTTTGCGCTTTCAGCTGCCATTGCAGCAGCTTTTGTTTCCTCCAACACTTTTAATTCTTTTTCGTTCGGGCCTCCACAGCCGGTCAGAGCAAAAGAAATAAAAAGAATTGCGATAGCTGCAAGGATTATTACGCCCTTGAATTTTCCTGTCATCAAGCAAACACCTCCTTTCGATTCTTTTTTAAAAACTTTATTATTATAGGGTATATATTGGTAATGAACAAAATGTTGAAAGTATTGTTTTTTAATTGTATATCATTCTAGAATTTGATCTATGTTAATAAAAATAAAAATAATTGTCAAGAAGAAAATCCTTTTTTTTTATATTTCCGGCTTTAATTGGTTATTTCAATATAGATTTTTCCCATTTCTTGCTTTTTCTCGGTTACAACCACAGGATACACCCGCCCCTGCTTGTTAATCGAGTATTCCTTTAACAAGTTATTATCAAGAGGGATAATTAAATGCCGATCTTCAGCATCTCCTCTTCCCACATACCCTTTAAAATTAACCTTGATAGTTTTATCCTGAGCGCTGGTGGCATATTCGCTGGTTTCGATACCGATTATCTCAATGGACTCCGTTTCTTTAAATTGGATAGTTTCTCCATTGATAACAGTATAAACATGATCTTTATTTCTTATTTTTACACTCTTTAATTTTGATTGTTCCAGTTGCAAGTTAAAAACCGAACAAATTGTTCTTCCTTGTTCAATGCGAATTTTATATACTTGTCCATTTTGGCCGTCGGCATAATCCGCCATTAAATCCGTTCCGGTATTAACGGCTATATTTCTGTCGTCGGCGCTGTTTATCCAGCTGTCCGGAACAAATCCATATAAATTCATTCTTATCTTTTTATTAACTTTTGAGGATGGCACAGTATCAATCAATTTGATTATATCGCCGCTTTTAATTACAATGTTCTTTTGATTATCAAAAACTTCAATATTGCCGTTAATATCCAGAACAAGGTATGGATAAGATGTTTGTTCAACCGGCTGATCATCATTCACAACAACTTTAATTCCGCCACATAAAAACTTGTCCTTTTTTACATTGATCATTGTCGATTTGGTAACGACAAGTCTGGTTTTTAAATCATTTAATGTGCCATATTCCAGCACATCAACTGACAAACCTCTTTTATAATTTGCTTCAATATGGTCAATTTCAATAACATCGCCTTTTTTGAGGTAAAGTGTTTTATTGTTTGGAACTATTTCTGATTTATTATCATTTACAGTTATAACCAGAAACTTTAATTCAGGATAATCCAGGTAGAGGCGAGGCACTTCGGGGACAATATCAAAGAGACGCATAAACTCATTAATTATCCATATCTGGTGGCGAACTTTGGTTTCAATATCGAAAATACTTTTGGAGGACTCTATTCCAAACGCCGGAATGCCAAAATTGGATAAAGCATAAAATGTAGCTGATGTGCGTTGTTCTGCATGCCTGGTTTCCCGTGAAAATGTGTTGTGGTTGTTAAAATGAAAATAATGTTGCTCGTTGATAATTTTCTTGTTTACATTAACAATCACTTCCTGGGCGATTTCTTCCAGGTTTAGCGTTTGTGTGGAATCCTGGTTATAGTAAACTGCAATATCGGCAATGATCGACTGGCCATACCGCAAGGGGTTTTGCTGATCGGAAATCCATTTGTCACAATAAAATCCCGAACCTTCATGCAAATTAAGCAAAACATCGGATTGCGCTATCAATCCTTTGAGAATTTCGACAATTTTTTCTTCATAACTTTGTTCCTGCTTGTGCGGAGTAAACTTGCGATTCATATCGCCATTTAAAGCGCGGGCGTTTTGAATGATTGTATTAAAATTCGCGCGCGGCACCATGATTAAAGCGCCTTTTTCCAGCTCTAAATCAACATAATGATCCGCAGCCAGGTAGCCGGTTGGCTCATCGCCCTGAATTCCTCCAATAACCAGCATGGTTTTGTTGGGTATACGCCCGATTATTTTATAAACATTTAATTCATAAGGTGTATTTTTAAAATATATGTCATGAATCAAACCTCTTTTTTCTGCTGAAAAAAGTGATAATGGCAACAATAACAACAAGAGCAGCAATGCATCAGTTGATAGACTAGTTTTCATTGATACGTTCAGCTTTACGATATATGATATTACCGTTCTTTGAATATATAATGATCATTAGATTTTCCAGCTGCGATGCGTTTGTGGAAAACATTGTTATGGTAATATTTTTTAAATACTTGATTGAAAAAAAATCCCCTTGAGAAATATTTACTGCATTAAAGCCTTGATCAATTTTTACTGCCTGTGGAAACAATACGCCAGCTTGTGCTTGTAATGGTTCTGGAAAAGCTCCGACTATCAGGTAGCCTTGTTGCGGAGAAGAGCCTCGTTGGGTATTGGTGAGCTTGAAGGTGATTGAAATATTATTGTCATCAACTTTGATAATTTGCAAGTCTTGAATGGATACCAGGTTTGAGTCTATTGGCGTAAAAGCAGGCGGTGTTGCCAGTTCATCAGTGTTCTCTGAAACTTGCTTTGGCGGAGTTTCCGGTCCTTTGTATTTTATTGGTTCTGAATATAATATTTTATATTGCTCTTCGTTACGAACCAGTTGTTGTTTTAATTGCGTATTCTGGCGTTTTACAACAATTACAGTAACGGCAAGGGCTATAAAAAACAACAAAAACAAAAACACCAGGAATTTTATCAATTTGTAATAAATAAAAGGCAGGTGAATTTTTCTAATTTTATACGAGCTGCGGATAAATAAAATTGTCAGTAATTCTTGTCTCATTGAATTTTACCAGCTTGATTGTGATATAGCGGTTAATCCAGTTCTGTCCAAACTTCTTTGATGATCTGGTATTTATCATTGCGCTTTACTAAATATAGCTGTTTAATTCCATAATCAACATAATCATCAGCTTTATAGGTCTGATTAAAATTTATTACATAATGTTCCATCTCAAATAATATTTGAAAATTTGTTAATTGTACTTGAATATTTTGGGTCGAATTAAATATATAATTTTTATATTTTTTGTATTCCTGCCAGTTCATGTAATTCAATTTAAAGGAGCGGTCATAACATTCCATATAAGCTTCAATATCTCGCTCTTGCCAGCTTTTCTGCCAACTTGAAAGAAAGGATAAAACATTGTTTTTATCATGATTGATAAACTGTTTTTGGCGATACAACAACTCGTCAACAATTAAAACCGGGGTAATGTGTAATTTTACATACTGTCCCAAATCAATATAGTCTTCATTGTTCAAAACTACACATCCCTGGGTGTCGTTTGAATTTTTAATTCTTTCCGGTTCATTGGTGCCGTGAATCCAAATTCCATGCCCGTTCTTGTTATTGATTTCATCAAAAACATTAGGATAATCCAGAACAAAAGCGCCGGCTCCATATATCAATGCCAGCCTGGTACTATCCTTTTCTTCTCTGATAAAATAGACACCTTCAGGTGTTTTTAAATCACCGGCTTGATATTTATTGCCGCTTACTTTGCCGGTTGAACAGGTATATTGTTTTATTACAGTAAACGATGAATCGTTTACCTGTAAAATAAAAAACTGCTGGCTCTTTTTTTCTACCAAAAAAACCATAGTGTTGCCGGTAAAATATAAAAAGGGTGATGGACTCAACTGGCTAACCAGGTTATTACTCTCCAGAAATAAACTGTGCCCGGCAAACGCCGGAATAAAAAGAATAACAAGGCAACTGATAAATGTTTTTGCAGACAGATTTTTCTTGAAAAAATACATAGCGATTCAATGTTTGTGGCTTTAATGTTTTGTTAAATACTAGTTACGTTTGGCTTTTTCGTCCTTTTTTATATTGAACCAGGACAAATTCCAATTTTTTTGAGCTGTGAAAAATTTGTCGATTTTTTCATCGACAGATTGCAAAAGAGCGTGCAATTCATCATTATTCAGGTTATGTTCTTTTTTAAGTAATTCCAGAATTTCATTATGTAAGGTTTTATAGGTAATAAGGGTGCCTTCTTTTTTTAATAGTTTTTTATACTCCAGAATACGGTTAATCTTTTTTTCCAGATTCTGTAATTCAAACGGTTTCATAATATAATCAAAAGCCCCTAATTTCATGGCTTCAATTGCAGTATCAATTGATGCATAGCCGGTCATCATAATGACTTCTGTGGTTTGCAAATTTTTATTTACATACCGTAAAATATCCATTCCTCCCTCAATGTTGCCATTCAGGCCTTCCATATTTTTATCGGTAATAATAATATCGTAACCATTTTGTTTTATTAAATCTATGGCCTGCTGAACATTTTCCGAAGTTTCTACCTTGTATTGTAATTCCCGGATAAAAGCGCCGAGCAGCTTGCGTAATTGAACGTCATCATCAATGATCAGGATGCGTGTATTCATCTTTTTTTCCATTTTTACCCCACAATGCAACAGGTTAATTTTATAAATACGATTCTTTAATTACAATATAACGAATTACAATAACAAAAAAACTATTTTTATCTAAATTATATGCCTTCATACAATCGCAGACCCAATTCCAGCAATTGTTCACTTTTGACTGAGGATGGTGAACCATCCATAAGTGAAGACGCAGTTGCGGTTTTGGGAAAGGCAATAACATCGCGAATGGAACTGGTTCCAGCCAGGATCATTATCAGCCGGTCAAATCCAAAGGCAATGCCGCCATGAGGTGGTGCGCCATATTTAAGCGCTTCCAGTAAAAAGCCAAACTTGCTTTGCGCTTCGTGGTCGCTTATACCCAGTGCGGTGAACATTTTGGCCTGCAATTCGGAATTGGCAATACGAATGCTGCCTCCGGCTATTTCCATGCCGTTCAATATCAGGTCATAGGCGCGGGCGCTGACGTGTTCCGGGTCGGTCAGTAATTTATGCTCATCCTCTGGTACCGGCGAAGTAAAAGGATGATGACAAGCTACCCAACGTCCTTCTTCCGGGCTATATTCAAACAGGGGAAAATCAACAACCCAGGCAAGCTTGTATACATCAGAGCGTATCATATTCTGTTCACGGGCAATTTTCAGGCGCAGGTCGCCTAACAAAGACAAAGCGGCTTTTTTAACATCGGCAACAAACAACAACAAATCGCCATCCTGGGCGCTGCAGGTTTTAACTATTTGTTTGCGCTGTTCGTCGCTGAAAAATTTATCCAGGGGGCTGTCCCAGTCATCGCCTTTGACCTTGATTGCAACCAGCCCTTTTGCGCCCTGCTCTTTGCTCCAGTTGGTCAGGTCGTCAATTTGTTTACGCGAAAACTTGCTGCCTCCCGGCACACATATTCCGGCAACAAGATGACCGGCTTTGACTGTTTGTGAAAAAACATTAAAATCACAATGCTCAACCAGTAAAGATATATTGGTTATTTCCATACCAAAGCGTAAATCCGGCCGGTCGACGCCATATTTTTCCATTGCGGTTTTATAGGGAATGCGTTGTAACGGTGTTTCAATGGTAATATCCAACACCTGTTTCATAATCCGGGCTATTAAACCTTCCATAATAACAAATATGTCTTCTTCGTCGATAAAGGACAATTCCATATCGATCTGGGTAAATTCTGGCTGGCGGTCGGCGCGCAGATCTTCATCACGGAAACAGCGGACAATCTGGAAATAACGATCGTATCCGGAAACCATTAAAAGCTGTTTATACTGCTGTGGAGATTGTGGTAACGCGTAAAACTTGCCTTTCCAGATGCGGCTGGGCACCAAAAAATCTCTGGCGCCTTCCGGGGTGCTTTTCATTAAATAAGGTGTTTCTATTTCTAAAAAATTTTGTTCATTCAAATAAGTGCGGACAATCTGCGCGGTTTTATGACGAATAATCATATTTTTTTGCATTTCGGCCCGGCGCAGATCAAGATAGCGATATTTTAAACGTAAATCTTCCGAGGCGTTGATTTCGCCGCTGATGGGAATTGGCGGCGTTTCCGAGAAATTTAAAATTTCTATTTCATTGGCCAAAAGTTCTATTTCGCCGGTTTTCAATCGGGAATTGGTCATCCCTTCCGGGCGAGGTTCTACAACTCCCTTGAAAGCAACGACATATTCATTGCGCAGCTTTTTGGCTTCTTCATAAGCTGCTGATGCAGGATTGATCTGGATTTGTGTAATGCCGTAACGATCCCGTAAATCTATAAAAATCAAACCGCCATGATCGCGTCGGCGATCTACCCACCCCATTAATACAACGGCTTGAGATTTGAACTTGATGGTCAACTCGCCACAAGTATGCGTTCTTTTCCACTTCATGTGATGGAGCCCTGTCTGTTCTGCGATGTTAAAAAAAACCGTCAGGTAACTTTTACCTGACGGTTTAAAGATAAGATTCTTTAGGAAAAAAATCAATAACGAATTGCAGTTCTGTAACTACTTGCAATTAATAATTAATTCTAAATACCGGACCCAACATAAACACCTTGTTATAGGCAAATGATTTGGTTTCATAAAATGCCAGCTTTACATCAATCCACAATGCACCGGATACTTGCATTTGCGTGGTTATTAAATGAGACCACCGGTCGCCTACACCAAAACGCCATTTAAGAATGAATTTATCCAGGCCGGTTTTATGATCCGGGTATCCAAACTGTGTATCAATAAACCACATATTTATCTTTTCCGGGTCATCACTGTTGAATTGAATATTTCCATCCGCATCGCGGAGACCTGAATAGAAAACACCGTTTTCTATCATGTTATTTTTTTGTTCATGCAATTGAAACCACGATACACCAATAGTGCGCAGGTAATAATTGCCCAACTCGTACTCGGTTTCGCGGTCAAAATTCAAGCCCACGCATATACCGGTAAACTGTTTGATATAAGTATAGGTATTGTTATAATCCGCCGCGCCGGTAATATTGTTATCGCCGCCAACATTATGAGTAGAGCGATAGGTAATTGGTAACTGCCAGGGGATGGATACTTTAATATTATCAAGCTGCGGGAATTTATAGCGGTTTGCTTTGTTGAAATAAAATGTTTTGCCGGCTTCAAATTGTAAATTTTTCAGCGCAATCCGACGATTGATTTTATCGTCTCGTTTTAAATATTTATTGTCTACCGCATGCTCAACTTCATTTATCAATTCATTCATATATGAATTATACGATCTGTAACTAACAGAGATGTTATCAACAACTTTGGTAATATCCCGCATACTTTTGGAAAACTGCCAATTCATATATATGGCCTGGCTGCCGGACCAAACAAAGGGATAATTAAGTTGTTCCTGGCCCAAATTGGTTCCAAAGGTCAGATAATGGTTTTTAAGGTTTACAGATGAAGATATATTATCATAGCCTAGTTCAAACAAATTGCTCATATAATCTTTGCCTTTTACCGTTACATCGGTAGAGGCAGACCAGTACCCGGAATTTAAATTAAAATATTTCTGCCATAACGCATCTTCTTCCAGGTATTGATAATAGTCGTTGCCGACATCAGAGCTGGTTTTATTCACTTCATCATCAGCGTCGCGCGCATTAATACTCATTGAAACAAAAGAAACCAGAGAAAAGCTGTTCTCAACAGCATTATCATATTCATAGGTTCCTTCCGGGGGTAACTGGGCAACATTATAATTATTGGTTAAAATAGCTCTAACATTATCTTCAAGGCCGGTTTTAAGAATAATGTTTTTGGCAATCCCTTTCAGGTCTGCTCCGGCTTTAATTGATATTTCATTCAATTTTTCAGCGGTATATAGTACATCGGGTTTGCCGCGTTTGATACCGGAAACAATAATGCTGTCCATAAAAAATTCAACGCCCTGGTTTTTGATATAGTATCGAATGCTAAATTTTGATGGCCAGTTTTTCCGGTTCAAATTCAGATCGGAAGATTGTTTATAAGAATCAAGCCACAATTCCTTGCCTAGTTCACCTGCTTCGCGGCTGCTTTTAAAAGCATTATTCACTTCAGCGCCCTTGAGGGTTTTTACTTCCTGACCTTCTTTTAAAAATTTAAGGTTTATAAGTCTTTTAAACCGACCGGATCCTTTGGTAGTCATTACGATCTGATAATCGGAAATATCCTCGTCGTTTAGCGCTATACCAAGATTAAGCTTTTCATTCAGGCGATCAATAAAGCGACGGGTTTCATCAGGACTCAATTTTTTATCAAAGACAAAAGAATCTGTGCCAATTTCCTCGGCCCCGGCTTCACGGGAAAGAAATACTTCTTCCTTGCGGACAAATATCGGGTAATTATCCATCAAACGGGGGTCCACGCTGGTAGACTGATCAGAAAAGCAATATTGTAATACCCGCATGGGAACATCAGTTACTTTACCGGGATCGTTCACTTCGAGGCGATCTGGATTGCTTCGACCGGCATAGGTTATTTCCAGTCTTGTCATTTCACTTTTTCGCTCGGTTTCATTATAGGCAAACACAACATCAATTTCGGTAGCGCCGGCTATTTCAGCATCGCCAATGATTTCACTGCGCAACAAGTTCATAAAATCGGTAAAAGCGTTACCGTTACCCTGGTTCAAAGCTTTATTCGTATACCAGACTTCTTCGCCCGCAAATTGTGAAAAAAGCGCAACCGGAAAACAGAACAGGAAAGTAAAAACAATTACTCTATTCCAGCCTTTCATTCATTCCTCCGTAATTATTGATTTGGTAAATTCAATGGCGTCACTTCGCGTTGCTGACTGCTTTCGTATTTAAGCGTGTAGTATAATGTTACATCCAGTCGGTCGCCCGGACTGGCATTGTTCAGGAAAATCAAATCATCTGATAGATTATAAGATAAATTGGGTGAAAACTGTGATCTCGCTTCAACTCTGTTTATTTCTATTGGATCGTTAAAATAATCTTTATAATCTATTTTGGCTGTATAAATTCCGCTGCTGCCATCGCTTCTGATTACCAAATCGAGGCCGGTATTTGGCACGCTTTTTACTAAAAATCTTCTGGGATGGCTGTGATTACTTTTTGTATTAACAATCAAATCAACGTAACGAACATCACGACCAATTTTATAAACAAAATATCCCAAATCATTTGGATATTCGACTTTCTCTTCTCCATTACTGGTTCGGATGATAATATTTTTGATATGGTCGGTATTGACATTTTTCAATGAATAAAACACATTAACGTCACGCGTTTCATAAACCAGTTCGCGCCCGGAGGTTTGCTGACGGGTAACGGGGTATCGGCTTTCGTCCCTGTAAGAACGAACAAAGGCGTCTAACAAGTCCTGCTCATGGCCCTGCATTCGCTGCGGAGTGATCGGCGGCCACACCTGGAAACGATAGGGAATGACTTCCACCAGCCAATTTCTGGTTCGTTCTACTGCTCCGGCATAAGCTTGCAATGATACCTTGACAAACGTATTACCACGTGCACTAATATCCTGAGTTGTGCTGACAGGAATATCAATATCCAGAACCGTTCTTTGATTTGAAGAAGTGATACTCATACCATTAGGCAATGACCGGGGATTTCCATCCGACAAGGTGGTAATGTCCAGGTTGCTCAATAGTACCTTCCCTTCTACACTCAACGTAAACCGGTCAATCGGGAAGGTGGCGGATACTGTTTGTTTATAGGTGGTGCCGACAGGAATATTCAGCCGTACCTGGTAATTTTCCGGAGGATAAATCAGTTGAAAATCTGTTGCGCCTCTCGGCCCGACATGGAATATATGCATTGGGCAAGTTACACCACCTGAAGAGACTTCCTGAATTATGTCGGCATAATTACCCGCCAGTTGCGCTGCTTCCGGAATGTTGAAAATAACCGGGAAATAAACCCGGCTATCTTCAAAAGTTGTCTTTTCTTTGGTATATGTTCCCTCTAAAAGGTTGATTTTGAAAATATCGGCTGTAAAGCGGGATTTTTTCTGGTTCCCGAAAGTTTTTGCGCTACTCCCTTGTTCCGAAACAGAGCCGATCTTTTGCACATCCAGCAGCACTTGCTTGTCGGGTGAATAGGGGGCATTGGTTTTTTCTTCTGTTAATTTTAATCGCTTGTATACATAGAGATGAGTGATCTCTTTGGTATGATTTAATTCAAGAAAATCATAAAAATCGCTGCCTTGTTTTTCCAGGTTTACGGTTTGAAAGGATTTTCTGCTGTTTTCATATTTAATGATAGAGGTTGTATTGTTTTCCCGTTTGATTTGATAGGTATAATGATACATTTGGTAATTGTTTTTGTTTTTATAGAAAAAATAAATTTCATCGTGGTTAGCAAAACTGGTATCGGGAATGACCAATTGAAAAGTATTTCTTCTTCTGTCTCTTCTATCCCGTGTTTCGGTTGGTTCCGGTTCTTGTATTACATTGACTTTGTTCCCCGTTTCGCCCTCAAGTCGGTATTCGGTTTTGCCTTCGGGATTGATAACAACCTGATCAATTTGCTTGGCCAGCTTGAAAGAAAAAACATGCCGCCCGGAAACCAGCGGCCAATAGTTCCGAACTTCATTTAACGAATCGCCAATAATAATACTGCCGTTATTTGTTAGTATTTCACGGGTTAATTCGTTTTTTGGCTGATCCAGTAAATGAGGATTGATAAACTTTAAATAGGCCGTTACCAAAAACATCATTATATATAAAATCATAATTATCGCATTACGACTCATGGATTATCATCCCTTTTATTGAACATTATACTCTCTTATTAGCGCCTGCCGGAGATTTTGTTAAATGTTAATTTTTGCTTTATTTAATGCAATTTTAATACCTTCGGCTATTTCATCAGGATTGATCTGTACTTTTTGCACATCAACAACCGCACTCCCTTTGGATCCGGTTTTGATTGTTTGCACTTCTCTTTTGCCGGCGACTTCCTTGGGGCGGTATTGTTTGGGAAATTTGTAACCCAGATAAAATGCGCCAACTTCAGCAAGGCCACCCAGCACCATAATAAAATGCAGCTGACTGAAACCCCATTTAAAAGAAGCAATTTGCGATACTATTTTATAATCCGGCATTACGCCAAACATTAAATACCAGGTGTTCCAGTAATATTTAAAGTCTAATAACTGGTTTTCTTTGAAAAAGATAATGCCGATGATAGCAAAAATCATGGGAATAATACCCAGGTTCATAATCTTTGTGGGAATAATGCTGAAAAATCCCCGCCGGAATTCAACAGACTTTTGTGCGACCTTGTTTTTGGTGAACTGAAAGGCGCTGATGAAGGGAACCAAAACTGCGAATAAAAACGCAACGGATCCGATCCAAAAGAACACCAGGCCTATAGCCATTTTAAACCGTGACGGGGTTTCAAAATCTGCCAGGTCATTGGATATCTTGACGACATCAACAAACTTTTGGCTGTACCCGGTAAATGAAAACAAGAAAAATAAAACCAGAATAAAAACCAAAAAGATCGGTACATGCCACAACTCGTCGGTGGAATCGATTTCGTTTTGCGGATAATAATAGGTTATTTCATAAACATATTGCCTTATCACTTCATCGGTATAATCGGCATTACCGGATCCTTTTAATACCCTTTCCAGAACACTTTTTATTTCAGTTTCTGTGGAGCCGGAACTTCCCGGCCAATCGGTTACAAAAGAGATCAAAAAATCTTTGATTCGTTTTAATACCGGGCGGTTTTTGTTGTTTTTACATATCTGTTCAAACTCTTGAAGAATTTTCTGCTTTGAATCCGAGTCAATTTTTACTTTAATTTTTTCATTTTGCTCTATTCTGGAAAAGATTCTTTCAATGTTTTCACTTGAAATATCATACCGAAAGCTAAACATAAAACTTCCTCCAAAAAAATTCCAACCTTTAATCCTGTTAAGTTTAACCTGTTATTCAAACATATTTTCTGCTAGTAAAGAAACAGGACCATGTCCTGCCGGCGCCGCTCCCGGCTCCAACGTGTTATTCAATTCTTGACCCTGCTCAAGAGGGTTGTGTTCGCTTTTTTGCTATTATAGAACTACGGTCATTTATCATTTCTGCAAAAACATAAAACGGCACCAGGTTGTGGCGCCGTAATATATTTTTCTATAATAGCTGCATAAGCGAAACCATCAGTGTGATTGTTAATTACATTTTTACAGCTTCAAGTCTGTTCAAAGCCCGTAACAGAGCGGCTTTTGCACGTGGAATATCCGTATCTTTATCTTTATCCTGCAATCTTTTCAAAGCTCTGTCCCGGGCGCGCTGTGCGCGTTCCGGGTCAATCGATGCAGCATCTTCTGCCGATTCCGCCAAAACAACCATAATGTTTTCTGCAATCTGCACAAATCCGCCGCTGATGGCAAACAATTTTTCTTCCTTGCCAAATTGAGCTTTGATCTTGCCGGTTTGTAATACCGTTAAAAACGGAATGTGATCCGGTTTTACGCCAAAATAACCATTATATCCAGGGGCCTTGACATGATCGACCGGATTTGAAAAGATGGTCTTTTCAGGAGTGATAATTTCCAGTTTAAAATTTTTATCTGTCATAAGAGTATATTATTCAATAATTATTGGTTTGCCCGCATTTTTTCGGCCTTGGCTATCACATCTTCTATTGTGCCAACCATCCAGAATGCTTGTTCGGGCAAATCATCATGCTTTCCTTCGATAATTTCCTTAAAGCCCCGGATAGTGTCTTCCAGTTTTACGAACTTGCCTTCAAAACCGGTAAATTGCTCGGCGACGGCAAACGGCTGCGACAGGAAGCGTTGTATTCTTCTGGCGCGGTTTACAGTAATTTTATCTTCTTCAGACAATTCTTCCATACCCAAAATGGCAATAATATCTTGTAAATCTTTGTACTTTTGTAGTATTTTTTGGGCAGTCCGGGCAACATTATAATGCTCTTCACCCAATATACGCGGATCGAGAATTCGGGAAGTGGAATCCAGCGGGTCTACTGCCGGATAAATACTCTGTTCCACCAGCGCACGGCTTAAAACTGTGGTTGCATCCAAATGGCTAAAGGTTGTTGCCGGGGCCGGGTCGGTTAAATCGTCGGCCGGCACATAAATAGCCTGTACGGAAGTAATGGAGCCGTCTTTGGTAGAAGTGATACGTTCCTGCAGCAAGCCCATTTCAGTAGCCAGGTTTGGTTGATAACCTACAGCAGAGGGCATACGTCCCAGCAAAGCGGACACTTCGGACCCAGCCTGGGTGAAACGGAAAATATTATCAATGAACAAGAGCACGTCGCGATGTTCCACATTGCGGAAATACTCGGAAATGGTCAAGGCTGAAAGGCCAACCCGCAATCTGGCGCCCGGCGGTTCATTCATTTGTCCAAATACCAGCGATACTTTGGATTCTTCCAGGTTTTGCATGTTAATAACGCCGGTTTCCTGGAATTCTCGCCACAGATCGTTTCCTTCGCGGGTACGTTCGCCTACACCGCCAAACACGGAAAACCCGCCGCGATAAATAGCAATATTATTAATTAATTCCTGAATCAATACCGTTTTTCCAACTCCTGCGCCGCCGAACAAGCCGATTTTACCGCCTTTGGGGTAGGGCTCCAACAAGTCGATAACTTTAATACCTGTTTCCAAAATTTCGGTAGTTGTAGTCAAGTCTTCCAGCGCCGGAGCCTCGCGGTGAATTGACCATCTTTCTTTTGCTTCGATTTTGCCCATATCATCAATCGGCTCACCGATCAGATTCATCATTCTACCAAGTGTACCTTTGCCGACCGGTACCTGGATAGGCTGTTTGGTGTCGACAACTTTTTGGCCGCGCTGCAACCCGTCGGTAGAATCCATAGCAATGCATCGGGTGGTGTTTTCACCCAAATGCTGCGATACTTCCAGCACAAGTTTAGAGCCATCAGTCTTGTCTACTTCCAAAGCGTGATAAATTTCAGGTAATTTTCCGGTCTCAAAATGAACATCAACAACCGCACCGATAATCTGTGCAATTTGTCCAATATTTTCCATTAATTGTCTCCCATATAACATCTCAACAACGTTTCTTTAGCCCTTTAGCGCTTCGGCGCCACTCACAATTTCGTTCAATTCTTTGGTAATCGCCGCCTGGCGGGCCTTATTATAATACAATGTTAATTCTTTGATCATTTCCTGGGCATTATCCGAGGCTGTTTCCATAGCCGTCATACGGGCGCCAAATTCTGAAGCTGCCGATTCGAGTAATATTCTCCACATTTGAAAATTCAAACTCATCGGTATCAGTTTATCCAGAATAACCTGGGGATTTGGTTCGTATAAAAAGCTGACAGCCCCTGGTTTCTCTACATTATCATCAATCGGTTCCAGAACCGGCAAGAATTGTTCAATTTGTGTTTCTTGCTGAACCGCGTTTTTAAACTGGTTGTATATAATGTAAACCCTGTCGAATGTCCCATTATTGAACTCTTTCATCAATTCTGCAGTGATCTGCCGGGCATGCGTAAATTCGAGGTTGTTAAATAGCTCGATATAATGCGCATAAAGGGGAAAATCATTTCTTTTAAAATGCTCATATCCCTTTTTCCCGATTGTTACAAGATATTTCTTGTCGGCAGTTGAGGTGTTGAGTTCTTTTTTAGTAAAACGGATCAGGTTGGCGTTGAAACTGCCGCAAAAGCCTTTATCGGCAGTTAACAAAACATAACAAACCTTGCGTGGCGCCCGGTTTTTCATCATGGGGTGTAAATGCTGTCGCGATTTTTTTGCAACATTCCCCAAAACATCGGCAAGCTGCCGCGAATAAGGCCGGGTGCTCATCAGACGGGTTTGTGATTTTCTTAATTTTGCCGCCGCTACCATTTTCATGGCTTTGGTTATTTGCATAGTGCTTTTTACACTGGCAATCCGGCGTTTAATTTCCCTTAAAGTTGCCATCTAGTTTTCCACTACAAACTGTTTTATAAATTCAGCGCACGCATTATCAAGGCGATTGGTAATATCTTCAGTCAATTCTTTCTTTTCGCGAATGTCTTGTAATACATCGCTTTGACTGGAATCCATAAATTGATAGAATTCCGCTTCAGCGCGTAACACCTGATCCACAGGAATTTTATCCAGATACCCTTTAACGCCGAGATAAATTGCCGCCACTTGTTTTTCAACCGGTAGCGGTGCATATTGATCTTGTTTTAACAATTCCGTCAGCCGTTGGCCGCGGTTTAATTGCTGCTTCGTGGTTTTATCCAGGTCCGAGCCGAATTTGGCAAATGCTTCCAAATCGCGATACTGGGCAAGATCCATACGTAAACCACCGGCTATTTTTTTCATAGCCTTGATCTGGGCATTGCCACCAACACGAGATACAGAAATACCGGGGTTGATGGCCGGACGAATGCCGGCAAAAAACAGGTTCGGTTCAAGGTAAATTTGCCCGTCGGTAATGGAAATTACGTTGGTTGGAATATAAGCGGAAAAGTCACCGGCCTGAGTTTCAATGATCGGCAAGGCTGTTAATGAGCCGCCGCCCAGTTTATCGCTCAGTTTTGCCGCTCTTTCCAGCAAGCGGGAATGCAGATAAAACACATCACCGGGGTACGCTTCGCGTCCTGGCGGACGACGCAGTAACAGCGACAACTCTCGATATGCCCATGCATGTTTGGAAAGATCGTCGTAGGCTATTAAAGCGTGCTGTCCGTTATCGCGGAAATATTCGCCCATAGCCGCGCCGGAGTATGGAGCAATATACTGCATAGGCGCCGGAGAATCCGCAGTGGACAAGACTATAATAGAATGCGCCATTGCGCCGGCATCCTCAAGGGTTTTGATGAGACGGGCGACGGTGGAGGCTTTTTGACCGATAGCTACATAGATACAAACCACATCGGTATTTTTTTGATTGATGATCGTATCGACAACAATGGCGGTTTTACCAATCTGACGGTCGCCAATGATCAGTTCTCGCTGGCCGCGGCCAATGGGAATCATAGAGTCGATAGATTTTAATCCGGTTTGTAATGGTTCTTTTACCGGCTGGCGGGCAACTACACCCAACGCCTTGCGCTCGATAGGGCTGGTGAGCTTGGTTTTAATCGGGCCCTTGCCGTCCATCGGCTGACCCAACGGATTGACAACCCGGCCCAATAATTCCGGCCCAACCGGTACTTCAATAACTCTTTTGGTACGTTTGGCAATATCGCCTTCTTTGATCAAACGATCTTCGCCGAACAGAACGCAGCCAACGTTATCTTCTTCAAGGTTAAGGGCCATGCCAAATACACCATTTGGAAACTCGACAAGTTCCATAGACATCACATTTTCCAGTCCATATACCCTGGTAATTCCGTCTCCTACCTGGAGCACCTGGCCAACTTCCTGAACATCTATTTCTTTTTCAAATTGTTCAATCTGTTTTTTTAATACAAAAGTAATTTCTTCTGGTCTTATTTCCATATTAATCCTGATACCTCCATGAGGTCAAAAGTTATATTGCAGAACCAGGAATAACTCTATTCCAAAAATAAATAATAATTATATATACTTTACCTGATCTGCTATGCAGCGTATACTTTGGTCTGCATCAAATCGTTCTTCATGGTTTTTAATTGATTGATGATACTGCCATCAATAATTTTTCCTTCAACCTGAACAATGAACCCACCTAAAATATCGGCGTTGACCACATTTTCCAGGATGATGTCCGCATGAAAAGACTCGGAAAGCAGAGTTTGTAATTTACGGAGATTTTGCTCCGTTAATGTAATTGCTGATGTTACAACAGCCTGTTTCCGGTTGTGTTTCCGGTCGATAAATCGGTTTAAAAACAAAACGATTTGTTCGAGGGATTCAAGCCGGTTTTTTTTAATCAGCAGCAATAATAAATTGGCAACAATCACTTCGACCTTGTTTTGCAACAAGCTGTTAAGAGAATCGCTTTTTTCCTGTTTACTGACTTTGGGGGACAGGAAATAATACCGTAGTCGGGTATCCTTTTGCAAAACATCGGCAAATGCTTTTAGCTGACTGTAAACAGGGTCGAGCTTGTTTTGTTGTTCCGCCAATTCAAAAATTGCTCTGGCATATCTTTTTGCGACCGGATGTATTCTCAATTCACTTTTTCCATTCGTTTGATAGAGTTCTGAATTAAAGATTCGTGTTCGCTTTTATCCAAAGCTTTACCAATGAGCTGCCTGGTCGCCGCCATTGACAATTCAACGGCTATATTGCGTATATCCTCAACAGCTTTATCACGGCTTAACTCAATTTCCCGTTTGGCGTTGGCCAGCATGGCAGCCGCTTCCGCATTGGCTTTCTGGATTATTTCGTCTTTAACCAGTTCTGCGGTTTTGCGGTTTTTTTCCACAATTTCCAGGGCTTCCTTTTTGGCGGTGGCTATAACCTGTTGCTGATTGGCCAGAGCTTCCTGAACCTTTATATTGGCACGATCAGCGGCTTCCAGAGATTCCCTGATCTTGGTCTCCCTTTCCGCAAGTCCCTGAATGATTGGTTTCCATGCAACCTTCCATAACATTAGCAGCAAAGCAATAAATGTAACGGCGGTCCAAAAAATTGTCCCGCCTTGTGGCGTCATTAATTCCATAGTATTTTTCTTTACAAGGTTAAGATTACTTTAAGCTTAATAAAAAGCAAATAGCTGCTGACAATAAAGCAACACCTTCAATCATAGCGGCAGTAATGATCATTGCGCCGCGGATTTCACCGGCGGCTTCCGGCTGACGGGCAATGCCCTGCATGGCGGCGCTTGCCAGTTTGCTGATACCAAATGCTGCTGCAAAAGTTACTCCTGCTGCTCCAAAACCTGCTGCCAAAAAGGCTGCTACTTGAGATTCCATTGTTCCTCCTCAAAAAACATAGAGTGAATAATAAATAATTAAATAATTACATTTTTTTATGATCTATCAATGCTCTTCAGTCATGTTCATACCAATAAAAACTGCTGATAATATGGTAAATACATACGCCTGTATAAAAGCAATCAATATTTCCAATACTGCACAAAAGATAATAATTAACAAAGGCGCCGGCGCCACTAACCAGCTTTTAAAAATAAAGATTAACGACATAATAGCCAAAATCGTAATATGACCGGCAATCATATTGGCAAATAAACGTATAGCTAATGCGATGTGTTTTGCCATCAAGCTGACAATTTCAACGGGTATCATGATCGGAATTAAAAAACCCGGCAACCCGCCCGGTATCAAATGCTTCATATTGCCCCAAAAACCAAACTTTTTGATGCCGGCGATTTGACCCATCGCCATAGTTAATAATGCCAGGGCAGCAGTAACGCCGATGTTGCCGGTTGCTGTGGCGCCGCCAGGCACCAGTCCTAATAAATTACACAATAAAACAAAGAAAAACGCGGTTAACAGGTATGGGGCATATATCATTCCATGCTGGCCCATATTCGGAATGATCACATCATCGCGAATGTATACGACAGTCGCTTCCAGGGCATTGGCAAGCCCGGAGGGCACCAGTTTCTTACGGCGAAACGATATTCCAAACGCCAAAATCAAAATCAGGGCTGCAATCCACATCATCAGGATGTGGTTGGTAATCGTTAAATCAATACCAAATACTGTTGGTAATTTTATTACCGGTTGGGCCAGAATATGGTGCATGATAAAATCAGAGCCGCCTTCTGCGCCATGAGCTGCATGTTCAGCAGCGTGGGCAGCTTCAGCTGCATGTTCAGTTACGTGTTCTACCATAATAAGAGGTCTAATTCAATTTTTATTTTTTCAATTCCTGATTAATTATTTTTATTTCGAATATTTGCATCAAGATATAAAAGAAAATAAACGTTCCTGCAAAGCCGAGCAACGGCAGTGTTGTATAATATTTGTATATTAAAAACAGGGCAACAATAAAAGCAACAAAACGAAAAGCCATGCCGCCATATAAAGCTGAATAAAAAACTTTAGCCTCGCGGGCAAATGCCCAGCGCAACAGAAGGTATCCACTGATTATATTAAAAAGACTTAAAAAATAACCAGCTCCTGCTGCTTTGACCATGGCGGGGCCAAAGTGAAAAAACAGGTAAAATTCACCTGCCAAAAAGAGTAAAAAGGTTAATACCAAAAAAATTATCAACGAACGTTTCGGCTTATTTTGCAGAGCTATCTTTATTATTTTTTTTCTCCGTATATACTGCTCTGTAAATATTTAAAAAACCTGCGCTTGCGCCAAGGAGCGTTCCCAGAATAATAAATAAAGGAAGCGTTCCCAGCTTTTTATCCAACCAATAACCACCAGCCAAACATAACCCAATGGCTATAGCAAATTGTATACCAACATCAAAAAACTGAACTGTGGATTTTTTCAGTTTGATCATGGTTTAACGAGATTGCACCTTAAAAGTGGGTTCAAGATTTTTAATATCGTCATTCTTTTTGGTGATGTCAGAAAACTTTTTATCGTCGCCAACCATAGAACATTTGCCGTCAAAGGTGGCGCCTTCATCAATGACCAGTTTTCTGGTTTTCATTTCACCATGAAATTCGGAGCGGCTTTCCAGAACCGTTTTACCATCAGCTTCGACAATTCCATTCAATTTGCCGCCCACTACAAGATTTTTGGCTTTGACATTGCCTTCAATTTCACCTTCCTTGCCAACAACCAAAGTATCGGATGTTTTCACATCACCCTTTACCTTGCCATCAACACGGAGGCTGTGCTCGACGGTGATTACTCCCTCAAAATACGCCCCTTTACCTAATATCGTATTTAGTTCACCCGGTTTTTCCAAATTTTTCATTTTTTTTCCAAGTTAGTTTTTATATTTACTTGATAAACGAATTAAGCAATCTTGTTAATTATTGGCAAATGCCAACAAATACTGTTTAGGATCAAGGGGAACTCCGTCTTTCCAGATTTCAAAATGCAAATGATGACCGGAACTTATACCGGAATTACCCAACAAGGCAATATTATCACCCTTTTTTACCAGAGAATTTCTTTCAACAATCAATCTCTGGTTGTGGCCATAATAGGTAAAATAACCATTGCCATGATATACTATTGCCAGGTTACCAAGATTATAGGTCCAGCCGGCAAATATTACTATACCATCGGCGGCGGTTTTTACCAAAGCGCCTCGTTCACCTGCAATGTCAATACCCAGATGATTGGTTTTGCCTTCAAAAGTTAAATTGCTATAATCATTACTTAGCACTCCCTCAACCGGCAAAAATGTGGGAATGCTGTTTTCAAAATTGCTATGCAGCAAATCTTTTGTGCGCACCAGTCTTCCGAACCGCTCGCGTGCTATCATTGGCGCTTCGCGATCTGCCTGGGATGATGGTTGTTGTGTTACAACCGGCGCAATTTCAGGATATATTGTTGGCGCCGGCAGGTCGGCTGCTACATCATCGTCTTCATTTTGCGTTAATGGCGACATGTTGACGTTACTATCGTTCCCTTTATTGCCTAGACCCAGCGCTGTGCGAATCTTGGTTTGTGAACTTTCCAGATCTTCAAATTTTGCAACAAGTTCGTAAATCCGTTTATTGTTTTCTTCAAGCTGGCGGTTAACCTCGCCTAGTTCCTTGTTTTTATTATAGACCCTGAAATATTGAAAATAGGCAAAAATTCCTACGATCATGTGCAATACCAGGATAACCCCGATGGCCTTAAATATTTTCAGCCGTTTTATCGGTACACTATAAGTCTTTGGTTCATCCTTGTCATCTGGAATGACCAGTATTTGCAGCGACCTGCGATGTTTTCGGGGCTTGCTAATCAAAATCTATTCACCATTTATTACTGATACCAGCCGGTTTAAATCATCATCGTTATAATATTCAATTTCAACAATACCGCCCTGTTTTTTTGCTTTAACCAAAACCTTGGTTGCTAACCGAAGACGTAACTTGTTCTCCACATCTTCAAAAAAATAGGTTTTGGCAGCGGTTGTTTCTGTCTTGAGCGGTTTTTGTGGCTGCGAATAATTCCGCACCAACTCTTCAACTTTGCGAACCGAAAGACCATCCTTGATGATTTTTTTCCAAACATCTAACTGCGCATCACTGTTTTCCAGGGCCAGAATTGCACGCGCATGGCCCATGGACAATTCACCATTTTGAGCGCTTTCTCGGATAGGCCGCGGCAGCTTTAATAAACGTAAAAAATTTGCTACCGTTGCACGATCTTTGCCTACTTTTTGGGCGATTACTTCTTGTGTTAAATGGCACTCATCCATTAACCGACGATAGCTGTTGGCAATGTCGATGGGATTGAGATCTTCACGGTGTATATTCTCAATGATCGACAATTCCATCATTTCTTCATCCGTTTCAATATTTAAAAGAAATGCCGGAATTGTCTTGATTCCCAACTCACTGACAGAGCGCAACCGCCGCTCTCCGGCAATGATCTGGTAGCCATTGTTAAAGCGCCGAACTGTAATCGGCTGAATAACGCCTTTTTCTGCGATAGAGTTTTTTAATTCTTCAAGCTTTCCCGGATCAAAGGTTTCACGTGGTTGAAACGGGTTGGGGGAAATTTTTGCTACTTCAATAAATTGAATATTAGCCGCTTCTGTTTCTTGCTTCCCTTCAGGGACATCCGGTATGAGCGCTTTTAGCCCTCTACCCAGCGCTTTCCTGTTCGCCATGCTTTATTATTTCCTCAGCCAAATTCATATAATTTTCACTTCCAGCAGAAACGGCATCATATAATATTATTGGCTTGCCAAAACTTGGAGCTTCACTCAACCGAACGTTCCTGGTTATGATAGAATCAAAAACTCGACCATCAAAATATTTTCTAACATCCTCGGCTACCTGCCGGGACAGATTTAATCGCGAATCATACATTGTTAACAATACACCTTCTATTTCTAATCCCTTATTTAAATGCTTTTGCACCAGGCGAATGGTGTTTAACAACTGGCCCAGGCCTTCAAGCGCATAATATTCACATTGAATCGGGATTAAAACAGAATCCGATGCGGTAAGGGCATTTATGGTTAACAACCCCAGAGAGGGCGGGCAATCGATTAAAACATACTTGAATTGCTTGCGCACATCCACCAACGCATTTGTCAGCTTGTGCTCCCTGGAAATGGTGGTTACCAGCTCAACTTCGGCTCCTACCAGATTTATGGAAGACGGTAATAGCTTTAAACACTCTAATTCTGTATCAAGAATTAAATCGGAGGTTTTTTGTTCATTGATCAGGGCGTCGTAAATGGTGTGTTTGAACTCACTGGCATCAAAGCCCAAACCACTGGCGCTGTTTGCCTGCGGATCCATGTCGATAAGCAGTGTTGGATATTCTGCTACAGCCAGACATGCCGCCAGGTTGACTGCCGTGGTGGTTTTGCCAACACCACCCTTTTGGTTTGCTATTGCTATTACTTTGCCCATTGATGGGCATCCTCCATTTTAAGTACAAGTTAAAATATAATTCTTTTATGCCATAAAATCAATAAAAAGTTTTTGCACTGCCCGTGTTACTTTTACAAGGTTCCGGCTTTTCTGAATTATGGCGTTGCTCTGTTTTTGGTGAGCTGGTTTATTGATTATAATACCCAAAGAATTCCTTTTTGTTCCCCTGATGTTTTTGAGGTTTCAGTTGGTTGAAATTTATTGTTTTAAGCATAAAAACCGTCCAGTTTCTGCTTGACTTGTAATTTAAAATCAAGTAATTTATTCTATAAATTCCATTTGTATTAACAAAGGAATTAGTTATGTCACTATTCCATAATCTGTTAATCAAGCTCATGCCGCTGGTGCCAAAACCAGTCGTCAGATTCGTTTCCAAACGCTATGTCGCCGGCGCTACTCTTGCTTCTGCCATTGAAACTGTTAAAGCCCTGAATCGGGAAGGCTCGCTTGCTACCATTGATGTGCTCGGTGAAAGCTCAACCCGGCGGGATGAATGCGAAGCCGCTGTTAAAGAATATTTAAATGTATTGGATAGTATTGCAGAACATAGTCTGGATTGCAATATCTCTTTAAAACCCACCCAGCTTGGTTTGCTGCTCGATGAAGAAATGTGCTACCTCTATATCCATCAAATTGTGGTGCGGGCCGCAAAATATAACAATTTTGTCCGTGTCGATATGGAAGACGCGCACACTACCAGCGCTACTATCAAACTTTTTATGCGTTTGCATAAAGAGTTTAACAATGTGGGGCTGGTTATTCAAGCCTGTTTGCGACGCAGCCTTGATGATGTTAATATACTGGCCGAAGCAAGAGCCAATCTGCGTCTGTGCAAGGGAATTTATAATGAACCCCGCGCTATCGCTTTCAAAGATCCGGTCATCGTTAACCATAATTTCTCATTGTTGATTAAAAAAGCTCTCCAGACCGGGTGTTATATTGGCATTGCCACTCACGATGAAAAAATAGTTTGGGAAGGATTGAAATATATTGACAAATTCAAACTTGAAAAAACCCAATATGAATTTCAAATGTTATTGGGGGTAGAAGAAGAATTGAGGAAAATTCTTCTTGTTGACGGGCACAAAGTGAGGGTTTATGTACCTTTTGGCATAAACTGGTATGCCTATTCGATGCGGCGGTTAAAGGAAAACCCCAAAATTGCCGTTTATATTATTAAAGCTTTTTTTGGAATAAAGTAACCGCAAGTTATATGCGGGTTGTTACCTTTATGAGATCAGGTTTATTATCCGTTAAGGGTAAACCCGGTTTCACTTTTACAACCGCAGCGCAGCCTTGTAATAATTATTTTTTTAGAACAGACTTTTTAATGACCTTTTCAACCAGAACATGAATTATGATACAGGATCACGTTAACCGAATACACTTTTTACGCCAGGAATTACAGCGCCATAATTACCGGTACTATGTACTCGATGATCCGGAAGTATCAGATGCCGAATATGACCGTTTATATCGCGAACTGCAAGACCTGGAAACACAATTTCCCAAGGCCATAACTCCTGATTCGCCAACACAGCGGGTTGGCGCCGCGCCATCACGCGCATTTAACACGGTTGTTCACTCTATTCCCATGCTTAGTTTGGACAATTCTTTGAACGAGGGAGAAATCCGCGCTTTTGATGACAGAACCAGAAAAGCATTGCATTTATCGACAGTAGAATATGTCTGCGAACCGAAATTTGACGGCCTGGCAGTTGAACTGGTATACGAAAACGAATTGCTAACGGTTGCATCTACCCGCGGCGACGGAATAACAGGCGAGGATGTAACCCAAAACATCAAAACCATTCGGGCCGTGCCGCTAAAATTATACAATTACAATAATTCTTCCGGTTCCCGGTTAGAAGCGCGTGGCGAAGTGATTATGGAAAAAGCCAGCCTGGAAAAACTGAATCAGCAGCGGGCGCAAAACAACGAGTCCCTGTTCGCCAACCCCCGCAACGCCGCCGCCGGTTCGCTACGGCAGCTTGACCCGGCAATAACCGCTGCCAGACCTCTGGATATTTACTTTTACGGCATCGGTCAGGCAGATAATTTATCCTTTCCTTCACATTATGAAATTTTACAATACCTGAAAAAAATTGGCTTGAAAACCAATCCTCTGACAAAAATATGCCTGGGAATTGAACAAGTTATCGCTTACCATCAACAGATGTTGACGCGACGCGAAACCCTGCCTTATGATATAGATGGTGTGGTAGTTAAAGTTAATTCGCTGGCTTTACAAGAGAAACTGGGCATCCGCTCGCGTAGCCCGCGCTGGGCTAACGCTTATAAATTTCCGGCCAGCCAGGATATGACGCAAATTATTGATATCAAAGTTCAGGTGGGCAGAACCGGGGTTCTGACCCCGGTAGCGGAGATGACCCCGGTTAACATTGGCGGTGTGGTTGTCAGCCGCGCCACTTTGCATAACCAGGATGAAATTGACCGCAAGGATATTCGAATTGGCGATTGGGTCATCATCCAGCGCGCCGGCGATGTTATTCCTGAAGTGGTACAGGTTATTCACTCTAAACGCACCGGCGGCGAGCAGAAATACCGGCTGCCGGAGACCTGTCCTGTTTGTGGCAGCCATGCCATTCGCCCGGAAGGAGAAGCTGCCCGGCGCTGTGTCAACATTTCTTGTCCGGCGCAGATCAAAGAACGAATTATCCATTTTGCCGGCAAAAATGCAATGGATATTGAAGGCATGGGTGAAAAGTTGGTTAATCAACTGGTGGATAAAAACATCCTGCGAAATGTGGCCGACATTTATTTTTTAACCCGTGAGCAACTAACCGAAATGGAGCGAATGGCGGCCAAGTCTGCCGATAATATTATTCAGGCAATCGACAACAGCCGCTCTCGTCCCCTGGATCGTATTTTATTCGGGTTAGGTATCCGCTATGTGGGGGAACATGTCGCGCGGGTTCTTGTAAAAGCCTTTGGCGCTATTGAAAAAATAGCCCTGGCTTCCAAAGAAGAGTTGCAATCTGTGCATGAAATAGGTCCACAGGTTGCAGGAAGTTTGGTTGATTTCTTTGCCAACCCGGAAAACTTGCATATTTTAAAAAGACTGGAACAAAGCGGCCTTAAACTGGCTGCTGAAGCGCCGGTAAAAACCGTTGCGCCCCTTGAAGGGACAACCTTTGTATTTACAGGTACTTTGCAGCGCTTTTCCAGAACCGAATGCGAAAGATTGGTAGAATCTCTGGGTGGACGCGCTGCATCCTCAGTCAGTAAAAATACCAGCTATGTTGTCGTCGGTGAAGCGCCCGGTTCCAAAGCGGCCAAAGCCCGGGATCTGGGTGTAAAAATAATTAACGAAGATGAATTTATTGCCCTGGTGCACTCGAAACAGTAAACTGAAGGATAATGGATTATTTATGGTTAAAAAAATTCCCGCTGTTTTACTCGTGTTTGTCATTTATTGCTGTCTGCTCTCCTGTGCCGGTAACAAAAATGCGCAAAACAAACTGGATTTTGTAACAGTTGAAGAAGAAATGTTCCTTGGCAAAGAACTGGCTCGTGAATGTTCAAAACAACTAAACCTCTATAACAATCCCGAAATCACTGCTTTTTTTGAAGGGATTGCCAATGAAATAGGAGAAAACTCGGACTGGAAAGGATTGAGCTATTCGGTATATATTGTTAATGATTCTGCCATCAATCATTTTTCTTTGCCCGGTGGCAGTATTTATCTTTACCGGGGCTTGATTGATTTATGTGCCAATGCCAGTGAAGTTGCCGCCATCCTGGCGCATGAAATTGCCCATATTGCCTTTCGCGATGCGGTTGACCGCGTTTCAAAAAAACACACTTTTGCCTTTGCCGCGCAAAGTGTTTTTGGCTATAATCCCGAAATTCCCAAACAAATCGTTGCCGCGTTGTTTACCTCTAAAACGATACTGGACTATCCGCAAAAAAGTGAGCATATCGCCGATGCCAAAGCCATACAATATGCCTGGAAATCGAATTATGATCCCACCGCTTTAATCCGCATCCTGGAAAGACTGCGCTCTATAGAAAAACTGTCTCCCGGACAACTCTATCTGTTATCCCTCACTCATCCACCAGCCGCTACCCGCTTTAAAAATGTTTCCAGAGAAATTAAAGACTTGAATGGCAAAAATGATTTTATCAAAGACCTCCCCGATTTCTCTCGTATAAAAGCGCTACTTCTCAACCAACAATAAAATATAATGGCAAGAAATTTGCTTTTTTCAGGGTTGTCTGTTTAAACAGACAATCCTGTTGACAGTGCATTTTTCTGTTCATTAAAAACAATCAGTTACGCTGTAAAAATTACGGGGCGATCAACGTTTTTCTGTTTACTTGTTCCCTGGTCGTCCGCAGCGTCCGTTTTGTTACAATTAACCAGCTTTATAAAGGGTATCGGTATGAAAACGACATGCGCCTGCTTCTTTTTGCTTTTGCTGCTAACACCGATTATTGGCTTTGCCGCTAGCTCATTACAAATTAATTCTGCCACAGATATAACATTCAACGAATTACCGGAAACGATAACCCTGCAATTTGAGCAAACCTCGCCTGGTGAAAGAATTGATATTGAATTTTATATTGATGTTAATTACAATAATATTATTGATTTATCCGATTTCATGTTTGACTTTGTTACTCTGGTTGACGGAATCGGCTGGATTCGCGATAACGAAGCGCCGGAAAATGATATTCCCGGCGATGAAAACGAGGCGGCGGGTGTTATCTCCACAACCCTGCCGGTAACCCGTGAAAATCACCTGTGCGGCCGGCAAAACTGGCTGCTGCGTACAACCGGCGATATTTCAGCAATGGCGACAGTTCGCTGGGTTTTAGATAAATATCGGTTTTCGGTATGGGGTAGCGTAAAAGATAATTACACCAATTTAGCTGCTTCCGGGCAATTGCTGTTTGCCAGAGAGATCGACTTTCCGGAAAAACTGCACACAACGTTGTCGGATTCTTCCGGTCATTACTATTTTCCGCTGGAACCGGGAACCTGGCAAATATGTGCACAATCTTGTTCCGATACTCTGGTGGTAAATGTGTGCCCCGAAAAAAAGATCCGTCAGGATCTGCTTTTAAATCCCTTGGCCAGCTTTTTTACCGGCAGAGTTCAGTACAAGAACGGAACCCCGGCGCCAGGATTTGTAATAACCGCTCAAAATCGCGAGTTGATGCAGTTTTACTCCGCTATTTCAGATCAGGATGGCAGCTATATATTAAATGTCGTTCCCGGTACATTCCAAATATCCTGCAGCCCGGCGCTGAATCATCTGTTAGGTAACCGCGCCTGGCCCGAAGGATTTTTTGCCGTTCCACAATGTGATACACTGCTGGCAGTAAAAGCAAAAAACTCTATTGTCAATATCCGGTTAGAACAATATCCAACAATTCTGCACGGCCGCTGCCAAATGAATGGCAAAGGGTTGGCCGGAGTTCTGGTGCAGGGCGCTGCTAAAAACAGCCTGAATGGAGAAATTGAGCTTTTTCAAACCTGGACTCGTGAGGATGGCTCTTATCATTTAGGGACAAATGGCGATCCATTATTAACCCTGATTGCGCAAAAGACCGGCGGTATCTTGCACCCGGCATCTGTTTATAATAATCTCGCTGCGGTAGATGTAACTGCCAGTTATGATTTTGATTTTTGTAAAGAAAATCCATTGATGACCATTTCAGGAACACTTTATCATGACGATCTGACGCCAGCAGTTGATGTGCCGGTTATCGCTTTCAATCCGGAAGAAAAAAGCGTCAATGGATACATCATTCAAAAAACCAACACCCAGGGACAATTCTGTTTTCATCCCGAGGTTGAGGGAGCCTGGCAAATTGGCTTGTATAAAAAGGATTTCAAGTCTGTTCCGCCTCTGCATTACTTGTATGTGAATGAAGGTATGGCCTGTACAGATATAAAATTTTATTTGTACCTGGAAAAGGCTTTTGCGCGGTTTGATGAAGGTCATTTTAAACCGGCGGCGCTGAATATTATTCCGAATCAACCGCTGCCTTTTGAGCCGGTGACCAGCATTCAATTTGTGCTGCCGGAAGAACGTTGTACCCGCATACAAATGCTGGATTTGGCCGGAAATTACCTCTGCACACTGGTAGACGAAAAGCTCTCCGGCGGTAAACATACTATTGCCTGGGATGGCGCCGATAATAACGGCGCGCCGCTCTCCTGTGGTATCTATTTATGCCGTATTGATGCTGTAAATGAATCCATGCAGCAGCCCATAACATTGTTGCGGTAATGCCATTATTTATTCGGGGGGCTTTATTATTTGCTAATTGGGACAAGGGTACATAAACCCCTTGTTCCAATATCAACATAATTGAAAGCCGCTAACCGGTTAGTCAACAATCCCCTTTTCTCTTAACTGTTCATAAAGATACCGAGTATATAATTTGGCGCTCAAACTATTCAAATGTTCCCCATCCCGCCAATGATCCGGCGGATAGGTGAGATGAGAGTGGTTCAAAAACAACACATCCGGATTTTGTTCTATAATTTCTTTATAGACAGAGATATTATTTTGGGGAACGCGCGCCAGATAAGCTTCATGCACCGGTGTATTGACAAACACCAGGTTTACATTTGTCTCTTTAAAGTAGTGAATAATTCTGGCTAAATACTCTTTTTGAATCTCGGAAATGCCAATATACCTGCCTTTTTCATCATGGTACTGACGGGCAATTGTCCAGGTAATTACTGAATCACTGAGATTACTGTGTTTGCTATCAAAAAAAGAACCGATAAAAGGAAAGTCCCGGTATTTTAGGCGGTTCATAATATCTTGGGAGAGCAGGGCCGCGCTTTTTTTGGAAAAGCGGGGATAATTTTGCACAACGCCAAAGGGATTAATACGCAGTAAATAAAAAAATAAATCATTATCATAAACAGGTAAATACCGGTAACACATGGTTTTGAATTGCAAGTTATTCTTTTTCACCGTCGTATCATATTTCCCGCCAACGCTGTGGTAGGAAAAACCAATAATAACAGTTTTAATCCGGGGATTGGCTTTTAAAATTGCCTTGACCTTATAATAAGTATAGACAAAACTTTCAGCAGAACGGCAGATATTCAATGAATTTGGAAAAATCCGGTCATCCAGGGCGCATTGGGGGTGAGAATCGCCAACAAACAGGGTTTGAACATGGGGCGGTAATTTAACCTTGTCGATGGTATGGTTCACTGTTGCCAGGAAAACCGGCGCCAGTAAAAAAGCGGTTATTAACAGGATAAAAAACACAACTTTGGTTATAAAAAACCTCATGGCAAATCCTTAAAATTGAAAATAAATAAACTCTTGCTGATTGCCGGGAAAGAAGAGAATGATAAAGGTAATAATGCCATAAACAACCCAGCGTAATAACCACTGTTTATTGTTAGCAGAGAATTCAAGGGCGTGTTGTTTTTTACGCTGTAGCCATTCAAAAGAGAGCAGTATAAAAATAAACACAAATACCATTTTGGGCAACACTTCCGGTTTGTTAAACAGAGAACCGGAAAACATGCGCTGCAGGTATAAAACTGCATCGGTAATTGAACGGGCACGAAAAAACACCCAGGCAATCAAAGTAATAAAAAAAGTAAAGCCCATTTGCAAAAGATCTTTGATCGGCGGCAGCAGAGCATGTTCGGCGCTGATGGTGATATATTTACGATTTTGATTAGACAGTAAAAGGGGTAAAAAAAACAGGGCATTAATAAAACCCCACATTAAAAAAGTCCAATTGGCGCCATGCCAAAAACCACTGACCAGGAATATGATAAAGGTATTGCGAATTTTTTTCCATGTTCCCCCTTTGCTGCCGCCCAGCGGGATGTACAGGTAATCGCGAAACCAGGTGGTAAGAGAAATATGCCAGCGGCGCCAAAATTCCGCAATATCCCGGGAAAAATAGGGAAAAGCAAAATTTCGCATTAATTGAAAACCGAACAGCCGGGCAACGCCAATCGCAATATCGGAATAGCCGGAAAAATCCGCATAGATCTGAAAAGCAAAAAAGAATACCCCTAAAAACAGGGCGCTGCCGCTATATTGGGAATAATTGGCAAAGATCTGGTTCACAGCAGCGGCGCAATTATCGGCTACAACAATTTTTTTAAACAGCCCCCACAGAATTTGCCGCATACCATCAGTGGCCTGGTCATAGCTGAATGATCGTTTAACATAGAATTGCGGTAATAAATTCACCGCCCTTTCAATTGGCCCGGCCACCAACTGGGGGAAAAAGCTGACATAGGTAAAAAACGCAATGATATCTTTGGTGGGCTGCATTTTCCGTTTGTAAACATCAATAGAATAACTCAACGTCTGAAAAGTATAAAAACTTATGCCCACCGGCAATACAATGTTCAAACGGGATGGGCTGACTGGTTGCCCCAGAAAAGTAAAAGCATCGGCAAAACTGTCTATAAAAAAATTAAAGTATTTAAAAAAACCTAAAAACCCTAAATTTACACAAATGCTTGTCCATACCAGCATTTTCCTCTTGACACTGTTTTCCGTTCCGGCAAGGCCCCTGCCAACACAATAATCCAGCAAAGAGCTGATGATTATCAAAGACAAAAAACGCCAGTCCCACCAGCCATAAAACACATAACTGGCAATTAACAACAGCACATTTTGTAATTTGAGGTTTTTATTTATAACAAACCAATAAAGAACAAAAACGCCTGGTAAAAAGATTGCAAACTCTATGGAATTAAACAGCATTCACCGGTTCCTCCGCGTGCAAACAGGAGCTGATCCTTGTCTGTTAACCTGTTGATTATTCTCTAAAATACAAATGACAATATAGCATTTTTACCCTAAAAAGTCTAAAAAAAAGTTGATTATTTACCTTGTATCTGTTTTCTTTTTGTTGTGGTTTAATGTTTACTAATCTTTTCGAGGAAGCAATGGATCACAATTCAACTCTGGTTGAATAATTCTGCATTTCTGTTGCTTTCACGTATTTAATGGAATTAATTGTTGATAAAAGTATTGTTATGATAGTAATTATTTGCTGTAAAATCATCAGGATTTTAACATAAAGAGGTACCGCATGGATTACAAAACAAACTCTCTCACCCGGCGCCGTTTTTTACAAACCGGGGCAGCGGCAGTTGCTTTCAGCGCCGCGCCCTTTATAAACTGCGGCAAGCTTGGTGTAACACAACCCATGACCCGCGATTTCGGGCGACTGAATTTCCCGGTTACCACGCTTGGCCTGGGTGGACAAGCTTCGTTACAATGGACGCCCGATAATGTCGATCCGGTCAAGATCATTCTCAAAGCATTTGAACTGGGTATTAATTATTTCGACACCTCCAACTTGTATGGTCCCAGTCAAAGCAATTACGGCAAAGCCTTCAAGCTGTCCGGTTTGATACCCGGCGAAGCCGGCTATAGTGAAACAAAAAGACGTTCGCTGTTTTTAACCACCAAAACCGCGTTGCGCTGGGGTAAAGGCGGCTACCCGGTAGAAGGGATAATGAACTGGACCAACGGCACGCCTGGTTCCCATGCAATTGATGACCTGAAACGCACCCTCAGCCTGGTGTTCGGCGATGGCGCCGGGAATTATCCGCAAGGCGCATATCTCGATATGATTTTGATTCACGCCCTGTCTTCCATGGAAGAAATAGATATTTTGTATACAGGACTGGAAAACACCGATGCCAAAGCTGAACATATCGGCGCATTGGCGGCATTACGCGATTATCGTGACGGTACCAACCTGACCGGGTTGAATCCCAAAGAAGAAAAACTGGTTCGTCATATCGGCTTTTCCGGGCATTGGTCGCCCCCGGTGATGATGGAAATAATCCAGCGCGATACCCACAATCTGCTTGAGGGTATGCTGGTTGCAATCAATGCCAATGACCGCCTGTATTTCAATATGCAGCATAATGTCATTCCGGTTGCGGCGGCAAAGAATATGGGCATAATTGCCATGAAGGTGTTTGCCGACGGCGCTATGTACAGCAAAGATGCAACCTGGTCTAATAACCCTGCTCATGTTGTCCGCAGTGTAGGCAGCGCCTCGTTGCCGAGCCGTCCCCTGGTAGAGTATTCCTTAACCACACCCGGTATCCATACCGCTATTATCGGTATCGGCCATATTGATCAGAATGGTAAAGCGTGCCAGCTGCAGCAAAACATGTCCGCAGCGCAAATAACCTCAAATGGACTAACGGCGACTGACCGAACCCGGATTGAGGAAATGACCCGCGCTGTTAAAGAGGGAAAAACCAACTATTTCCAGGTTCCGGAAGGCAAACTCTCTGCCCCCCGGGAAACAGGCATCAAACAGCAGCTTGTTAATAATGACCGTATTGTGCGTTTATCCTGGCATACCGCCTGGGCCGGCGCAGAACCGCTTAAACACTATGAAATTTGGCGGGACAATCAAATTATAAAGCAGGTATTGCACTATCCGCAAATCAGCAAAACTCCGTATTCGTGGGAAGAAAAGATAGCTGATCGTAAACCGCATTCCTACAAACTGGTTTCTGTCGATTTTTCCGGACACCGGGCGGAGACAGAGCCAATTATGTTAGGTTCTGTTTAGTTTTTTCGTTCAGATCGCGCCGGGATTCATATC
>CAYNSO010000008.1:0-66299 GCA_964399735.1 uncultured Cytophagia bacterium | reverse complement strand
TTGAGCCTTTTATACTTTTAACAATGGTTCAATCGGTAAAATTACCCACACAAAAGCTTATAGAACCATTTTTTTACTTGAAACAATACAAAAAAAAACATAAAAACATAGATTTTAAATATTTATTTAATTAATTTAAAGTTGCTATGGCATAACCAGGTAAATAAAACTGTTCTTATATACAAAATCACTCAATGAACCAAAAGCAGGAAAATCCAAAAATGAAAAAAACAAATCTTTCGATCACAGGTTTACTGGTAACATTGCTTCTGTTTGCTTTTACATCACAGATATTTGCAGCAGAACCGCTAATCCCCGACGAAAAAACCCGCACAGCGCTTGTGAATTATCTTGACAGCATCTGCCAATGGATCATTAAAGCAGATTTACGCAGTGGAGAATTAAAGATTACGGAAAAACGCCGTACTTCAATTTTTATCAATAGTAATCTGGGGCGCATACTTGTTGCCGGGTATGAAATAACCGGTAAACAGGAATATCTTGAAGAAGCCCTGCTATGGTTCGACCGGCTGGTGAGTTTACAACAAATTACCATTGCCTCAAATGACTGTAAAGCCGGCTGGTGGGGCGACTTTACAGCCAACGACAATATCTACCTTGGCGATGCCGGCACCAGCGCCACCGCCCTGGCTACAATTGTACGCTATAGCGAGGGCGAACGCCGCGAAAAATACATGCAAGCTCTGAAACTGTATGCCAACTTTGTCATCTATGGAACCAAAGAAGATCCCCAGGGAAAAAACCGCGGCGGCTCCAACGGCTGGATCATTCGTGAAGGCGAAAATGCCGGCGCTATCGGCTGTGGCTATTACAAGGGCGAATTATCCCTGGCGCCTTATACCATTTCAACCAGTGTTACCGGCGCTGCCTTTTTCTCCTGCATTTACAAACTGACCGGCAACCGCGAATATCTGGAAATTGCTGAAAATGCCGTTCAATATCTCTTAAAAATTCGTGATCCCTTTGGAGAATTCCCCTATATTTTGCACAACTTTCAACTTGATGAATGGCCGCTTGATACCATGAGCTACATGGCCGATGGTATTGTAAGCTGTTACCTGAATTCCGACAACCAGGAATTTAAAAAGAGCGTCGGCAAAGCCATTGCCCGCAGTATTCAATGGCTGCTTAATCGCCAAAATAAAGATGGCGTATGGGGTGAATTGCGCAGCGAAGACCAGCAGCGCAGCCAGGGAGTTTTAAATATGCTGGTGTGGTATTATCACGATATTGCCCACTATCCCCAAATTGCTTCCAGCATTCGCGCCAATTATAATTTCTTTCTCAACGCCAAAAATTCCAAAAATTTTGGCGTTATGGAGCTTCCCATTACCACCGGCTTTGTAGGACTTGGCATTGCCGAAGTCATTGAACCAGGTATTACCTACCGCCTGGTGCGCGAATAACCTTTATGCTGACACGTATTATTACCCATAGCGATTTTGATGGTGTTGCGAGCGCAGTTTTGTGCTCGCACACCATGAATATTAATATCATTACCTTCACCCAGCCGCGTACAATCAGCGATGCCTTGCTTTCAATAACTATAAAAGATATTGTCTGCGATCTGCCTTATCCCCTGGAATGCGGGATGTGGTTCGACCATCACCAAGGCAACCTCGAAGACTTGCAATATCGCAAAATCGACCAACAATCTATTCCGGGCCGGTTTGCCATCAAAGACTCGTGCGCCAGGGTAGTCTATGAATATTTCCTCGAAAAACAAAACCTGCCTGACCATTTTAAAAACCTGGTAGATGAGGCCGATATTATCGATTCCTTTAACTATCAAAACATTGACGACTGGCGCCGGGAAACACCGGGTAAAATTGTGGACGCTACAACCAAAGTTACTGAAGACAGCCCCGAAATAAAATGGCAGTATTTAAAAAGCCTGGTCCTCTTGCTTAAAGAAAAACCCCTGGAAATAGTTGCAACTCTGCCCGGAGTAAAAAAACGCTACCAAAAGTTTATGGCTGAAGAACAGGAAATGCTGAACAAAATTCGCGGCGACATCTCTTTTTTACCGCAAGACCATGATCAGCAGTTAATGATCATCGACCTTACCAAATACAACCGCCGTCCGTTTATTATTAAAAATCTGGCCTATTTAATATATCCCCAGGCGCTGGGAGTGGTGCAGGTGAGCAATCTGTTCCGCAACAATGTTAAAACCAACGACCTTTCATTTTCCATATCTCTCAGCGTCAATTTAAATTCGATTCAGCATAACAAAGATACAGGGGAAATTATGCGCCAGTTAAACATTGGTAACGGCCACGCCGGCGCGGCTTCCGGCCTTGTTTATGGCAATTCCAAAGACGATATGCTAAAGAAAAAGGCTAAAACCCTGGAGACGATTTACAAACTATTCATCAGCCAATAACCCCCGGCAATCATTTTAATATGTATCGCTCTCTTCACCCATAATCAAAGATACCCGTTCAATTCCCTCACGGGCGCTCAACTCGCTGATAAAGGCTTGCTGGTCATCCTCTCGCCTGAAACGGATGTTGAACGAAACTTCCAGAAACTGCCCCAAACGAGCGGAACGCATATACATTAATGTATGCTGGGAAAGATATTTTTTAAATATCGGCAGGTATGGCTGTTCATCGTTTAATTCGGCCTGCATCCAAAAACGAAGGATCAATTCCCTGTGATAGATATAACCATAATTGGTATAATAAAGGATGAGTATAATGATGCTGATTAAAATTGTGCTAACCAGCGCCAACATAATAGCGCCGGCTCCAACAGCCATACCGGCTGCAAGACCAAAAAACACAAAGGCAATATCCCGTGTATCTTTAACAGCAGCACGAAAACGGATAATCGACATGGCGCCCACCAAACCAAACGCCCGCGCCAGGTTATTACCGATGATCATAATTACAATGGTGGTTACCATGGTTATAATAACAACTGTATTTACAAAAGATGATGAATAAGAATAGCCTTTATAGGTAATCCGGTAAACCGAAGAAATTATAAAACCAACTACAAATGCGATCAAAACATTAATTACTGCATCAAAAAAATATACATTTGATGTATTGGTAAAAAGGGCATCGTAAACGTTTTGTGCAATTCCTGTCATTCCCATTCCTTTACAAACTCCTTACGCAAGCACACATTTTTCTATGCTCATACAGTACTTTGATATAGCCTGCGGGCTGATTCGCAACTCGTGTGTCAGTTCTCGCATCCATTTGGGCATAAAACTATCATACTTTAACTCTAAAATACATTGCGAATCAACAACCGGAATCAGGATTCCATCCTGAAAGATACTGCTAATATCATCACTTTTCCGGGAACGCACATTGTAATCTATTGTTAAACGAACACGGTTGTCTAACTTGCCAATATAAGCATCGCGATTGTACACAATCAACACAACCGGAGCCAGCTCAAGTTTATTAATATTATATAAAAACTTGCTCAGTACCAGCGTGCCGTTAATTTGCTTCAATATTCCCCAGTCCCGGTTTTCAGGATTTAAAAACTTTTCAATTTCAGCAAAAGTATATTTGGCGCGTTCTTTTACTATGGTTTTACTGTACCTTCTCTTTATTTCCAAAAAACCGATAGCATTGGGGTCATAATCATTGTAAACACGAACACGCAGTTTACGCCGCACCGGCAGTCCGTCCAGCTTTTGATAATAAAAATCCAGTTCAGGGGAATCGAGATATACACTGCGAATAATATACTGTTGATTAACCAGGTCAACACTGTATGGATCAAGATCGACATGAGGCTTGATAAATTCCTTGATCAGCGATACTTTTTCCAACGGCACATAATACTTTATCTCGTAACGACCTTTTATAGATTTTATATTAGCCATGCTTTGTCTTGTTACTGTTTATCTGTTTAAATAATTGTCCCATTCCATTTTTATCAGGGAGACAATATCCGTTTTGCCGGCTTTGATTTTTACATACCCTGTCATCCCTGGTAAAATATCCAAAGCATTGTTCGCAATTTGGGCTTTGGCAATATAAACCGGCATTCCATAAATCAATTCCGCCTTGTTTCCAATACTCGCAACACGAGAGCTGTCCACTCGACCGCGGAATCCGGTATAATAAACTTTGACCGGTGAACCGGGCTTGATATACTTGATCTGATACTCGCGCAGCATGATCTGCACAACCATGGTATCCATCTTGCTTACCAGGCATAAAACTGTGCTGTCCAGCAAAGTTTCGTTTATTATTCCATTGATCGGCGCTTTTACAAATTGCGCATTTAACTTTTGTTCCAGTACCTGGATCTGATTCTCATAATCATCCAGTTCATTCCGGCTTTTCAATATCTCGGATGATTTTTCACCGGTTTCCACAACTCTTACACGCGCTTCCGCCAAAGCTACATTTACCTTGTAAAGATCAAAAGTAGCCTGGGCTATATCCATTTCATTGTCGCTGGCTAATTTTTGCTCATATAGCTTTTTTACCCGCTCATACTGGGGAGTAAAATTAGTATATTGAGCTCTGGCATGGTTTAAGGTCTGTATTGCTTCTTCCCGGATTGCCGGCTTTTCACCTGTTGTCATAACTTCCACATCGGCTTTGGCAACATTACGTAACCCTTGTAGCTGCGCCAACATAATTTGATCCTGAAAAGAATGCACCCTGGCAACCAAATCGCCTTTTTTAACAACCCCGGCTTTAAATATGGAATCGTTGATTGTATAATGAATATAATCCGGGCGGCTGATCTGCATCAAATTAAACTGCTGGATAAGGTTGGTATCGTTTCGCTTGATGACTGAAAATATCTTGTCCGGCTCACTTTGAATCACTTTCCACTCAGCCTGGGCAACAAAACGGCAGGGGGTTTTAAGGTAATGATCGAACTTGACTAAAAATGACAGGACAACAAGTGCGCAAAAAAGGACTCCAAAATAAAAAAGATTATACCTGGTTTTTCTTTTCATTACTCTTTAATTTCTGTAAAAAAAAACCCGGTTCACAACCGGGTCGATGTGATTAAATAGTTTATTAAACAATTTTACAAATAACACTGATAATTAAATATAAATTACTATAAATATCAAGATAAATATTTTCAAGCATTTTTCAAAATGCTTGAAAATTCCTGTACCCTGTTTCTTTCAAAAAAATTAACGTCAATAAAATCAAAAAAGTTCCTGGAATATGTTAAAACATTATTAAAATTGAACTTGAGTCAATCAATCCGGCAAATATCAAGTTTCAGCTTTATTTGCAGCATTTTCCCTAAATTTATAAAATACAGGTAATTGAAACAAATGGAAATTTTAGCTATATTTCCCAAAATTCAGTTTTAATTGCCTTATAAAAAGCAAAAAGCCCGATACAATCGGGCTTTAAAGCTCCGGTGGTAGGACTCGAACCTACAACCTAGTGGTTAACAGCCACCCGCTCTGCCGGTTGAGCTACACCGGAAAAATGAATATTAATTTATACTTTTTTCAAATAAAAGTCAAGACATTTATATTTTTTAAGAACAAATTTTGATTATTTTTTACCATACTTTTCCGTCGGCATCATTGCGGCAGCATTCTGGTCTTCGCCAAAGTATAAAAACCGATCCATCAGTTTGACATAGCTGCTCCATTTTTTATGCATACTTTTTTCCTTGTCATAAATTCGCTCAAAAGCGTTCAATTTAGAGTCCAACTCATCTGCATAATACAAAATCAACGATTCCCGGCACATTGGCACCACCGGTGAGCCATGCTCCAGTTCTCCCTGGTGCGACAAGATCAAATGCAAAACCTTGTTAGCCAATTCAACCGGAAAGCTTTTTTTCTTTTCAATAAACCCTGCCACCAAATGATAGCCAATGGCAATATGCCCCAGTAGCCGGCCCTCATCTGAATAATCAATAAAATAACCGGTTTTATACTCACGGGTTTTACCAATATCATGCAATAATGCTCCGGTTATTATTAATTGTTTGTCGACTTTTGGAACAATGGCAGCAATACTTTCAGCTATTTTACAAACGCCAAGGGTATGCTCCAGCAAGCCCCCTTCGTAACAATGATGCCAAAGTTTACCGGCCGGCGCTTTTAACAGGGCTTTTCTGATGGCTTTATCAGTATAGACAGACATGAGCAAACTATGCAGGTTTTCCTCCTGAACGGTCTTGATCTTGAGCATTATTTTTTCCAGGTTTTCCTGCGGATTGACTGTGCCTGTCGGGATCAGGCCGCTGGTGTTGACATGGTCTTTAACTTCAGCAAGACGTATTTTTTCTACCGATAAATGCAGCTTGTCCTTCCATTCAATAACCTGCCCCTTGACTTTAACAATATCCCCCTCTTTGATTAATTTTTGAATTTCATTTACCTGCTTCCAACAAGTACCAAAAATTCTTCCGGAAGCGTCGCCCAGTTCAAGGGATAAATATAAATCTCCCTTTTCTGCTTGTTTTCGGCATTCCAGTTTACGTAAAACAAAAAAATCTTCAACAACCTGCCCCGGCAAAAATTCTGCAATCACATTACACCCCTTATATTATGTGTTAACCACTGTGACTACAACAAAAATGATATTACCAACTCGACGCAAATTCAGAGAATGAAATTACCGCTCCCGCGCAGAATCCCCGGTATTTCCCCCGGACTTTTCATCCGGCGCTTTGGTGTTCTGGCGGCGCTCAAAATCCCGGCGGTTATCGCTCTGCTCAGGCTGGGCATTCTCTTTTGCTGTTTTTTTACTCAACCCGGATGTTGTCGGTACAACCGGAATTGGAGTTATTGCATCATTACTGTAATTTGGCGCTATTCCCGGCAAACGCGGGCCGGTTGTTTCTGCGGACTCGACAGAATTTACCGGGTAAAAATCATATTCATCCTGCCACCAGGCGGTGTTGTTGTAAAAATGCCAGCTATAATCATTTTGCACAGCCGCCGGCATAACAGAACCCGAATGCAAACTCCCGTCGTCATGACATTCATAACAACTGCGGGCATTGGCAATTTCGGTCTTGTTTATCCTCTGACCCTGCGAATCCAGCGCAGGGTGCCTGAAACTGGTATAGCATCCTGAAAGGAATAAACCCAGCGCTAAAACCCAAAATAAACTTTTTGTTCTACCTGCCATAACCTATTTTATTGTTCCGTAATATACAATTTTTAAAATTCTGTTTATATCTGTAATCTTGTTTTCCTTTGATGCAAGGATATTCTTGAAATCAAATTCAATAAACATATAATCGGTAAATGCCCAGCGAACACCGGCATTAAAATATCCCTTGTCGTCATTGTTTTTTCTCATCAGATCGTCATTGGCGGCAAAGTCATAATCAGCTATAAAGGCAATATCCCGGCTTATCATTGCGTCCATTCCTATAAAAACAGTCGGGCTTTTATCTTTATCACTGTCTTCAAGGCTGTAATTAATACCGCCATGCAGCCCCATTTTCAACAAGGAACTATATCCTTTGGACACAACGCAAAAAAAGCCTTTCGATTTTACAGCATATCGATCCGATGGCGCTGTTTGATCGCCATCCAAAGTTTCAACAGCATCAACTTTATCATGAAATGGCCCGTAACCCTGCGAATCAAAACCTAAAACCAGCGCCGGCATTACCAGATCTTCCTCGATCATCCGGTACATAAAATGAATTCCGGGCGCCTTGTTCCAGTCCACATTGCCGCTGCCAATGATATGAGCGCCGCCAAAAGATATGCCAAACATTACCTTGTTTGAAATACCGACCGATAAACTGCTCAATGCTCCGCCCTGCTCAAACAAACGAATGCTGGTATTAATATCGCCCCCCTGAAGGATGCTGGCCGTTGGCGCATCAATTAATTGCACTGGCTTGGAAAAATAGGAATCCGGATTTATACCCGGCAACCGTTTACTTCCTAACAACGTACGGTCATCCAGTTGACTGTAGAGCAGTTGACTTGATGACACTAGCAGTAATACAACAATCCAAAATTTTTTTGAATAATTCATATTTTACCCGGCTATCAGGAATGATTTTTTTCTTAATTTAATATAAACACCTGTTAATGTCAATAATATAAACACTGGTATTTGAAAAATTACTGCTGCACAATTACAATACAACAAAAACCGACAAGCCAACAGAGATCAGGAAAATCATTCTCGATTCATCAAATACCGGGCCATTGGGCAATAAATAGATCATTTGCGCATTAACCCGCAGCATGGCGGTTTTACTGATACCCGTGCGGGTGCCCAACGCCCCTGAAAACACCGGGCCGGAATAGGTCTTGCCGGAGGGATCGTTTTTGTCTGTAAATCCGTCTACCCAAAAACCCACCAAACCGGTGGCGTACACGCCCGGCGTTGTTCCCAAATCACGGCCTCGCTGCCGGCGTTGTAAATAGTCATCCGGCACAACATCAAAAATGCGATACGCTAACCCGCCCATAAAAATTGAAGACACCTTGACATCGTCATGATGAAAATTTACCCGAACGATCGGTTGAAATTCCGAGGCCAGCCGCCGCGACATATAGTAACCAACTACCCAATGCAAATCCAGTTCGCTGCCGCTGCTATCCGCTTCGGAATATGATTTAAAAGAAAACATACCACCCATATCAACAGCTCCCTTGCGCTGGGCATACAGGGAACTGCAGGTAAATAGTAATATAATTAAATAAACATAACGTAACCGCTTTAACATACTACCTCCAAACGCCTAAATTTCCTGCCCATCATAACAACTCTACTAAATATATGCAATTTTACTGAATAAAACAAATTGTGCAGAAATTTCACTTTTCTTTATAACCCAATATTCATAATTGCTTATTCAATCTAATTCTCTTACGGGGCAAAAACGAACCTGTTCATTGCATAATTTAAAATATTATGGGAAATTTGAATCAATATACCTGAATAAAATAACTAGTCAAACCAGCTTGCCTGGCTATAAATTTTGCAACTGTTTCAGGCGGGCACTTAGAGCATCAAAATAGTAATGGGAGCGCTGCTCAAATCGAGGATTCCTGTTGACTTTCATCCGTAGCATATATTCTGCATCAATAATCTGTTTCATCAGATCATCTTTAAGAATGATCTTGAAGGGACAATCCGGGTAACGTTCCCAAAAATCATCATACAAGGTAAATGGCGCCGGTATTACATCCCAAAAATTACCCCATTTTTTTATCGATTCTTTAGTTAACGCCAGTTCAATGATCTTGTTTATTTTAACATCATCATTCTTTTTAATATACTCTACAATCCCCGAGTACTTGGTATAGAGACGTTGTAAAAGAACTTTACGTTTTTCAGCATCCTGCTCGTCAGCTATTTGTTTTTGAATATGCCGAACCTCGGAAACCCAGGAATTTTCATCAAAATCTATTTTTTGTAGTTTGTAACGAAGCTCTAACCGCGTCCAGGAACCTATCGGGCTATTATTATACAAAGCGGGTTCATAAGCCACCTTGCGCGAGAAACTTACCGCGGCGCTGTCCAAATCCGCACTTCCGGAGGAGCGTAGTATTTTTGCTTCCTGCGGTTTTCCCCCTTTATCAACAAACACATCCACCAATACATCGCCCTCAATTTTATTAAGCTGGGCGCTCAGGGGATAATCCAGTTCCCCGTCAAAAAGCACTTTGGGCGCCCTGTATGGTTTTTGAGTGGTGGCGCAGCTGCATATTAACCCGCATACAAGCAGAATGCTTACCTGCGCCACGATTTTGGCAATATTATTTGTTTTAATAAAGACCTCTGCAATTAAAATCTGACTGACAAGGTTCCTACAAACTTGTTAAAAGTCACTTTTTCCAGAGTCGGCGACCAGGTTAAATTATCGGTGGTTTCACGTTGCCAACTGCCATGGGTCAAGCCAAAATCAACCATAACTTGTTTGTCCAGCATCAAACTGGCGCCGGCGGTTAGATATTCCTTGTCCGGCGTTACATTGGTGTACTTGTATGCTGAAGGATCATTATAATAACCCGCCCGAACCCGCGCTTTAATAACCGGCACATAAACTTCAGCGCCAAGCCTTATTCTGGTTACCGATTGCAACTCTTTTTTAATTCTGGCATTAACATCACTTTTACTAACGCCATAACTGGGGGCGTCGGTTTTGAATTTTGCCTGGGTCCAATCCTTAAATTCAACACTGCCGGAAAGCAACAAATTGATCAGTTTGAACGACCCGCCAACCGCCAGGGTATATGGTTCGACAAATTTATAATTTACTCCTTCGCCGCTCTGCTCTTCAACATACATATCATCATCATAATCATACGTTTCGGTAATGGTTTGTGACCAGCTTTCATTAATTGAATACTGCGTCGGGAATACAATCGTAGCGCCAAGCCGGATGGCCCGATTCATCTGATATAAAACACCCATTTTCAAACTGGTAGCGCTGTAATCGGATACTATATTTTGATCAAATACCCAGTTATCCAGGTCCGACAAAACCCGATAACCCAGCGAATCGTCATACGGAGCGGTGTTGTAAAAATTATAAATATCCGACTCGATAAACTTTAAACTATAATCATCCTTGCCGCCAATAAAATTGAGCGAAGCGCCAAGCAATACACTTTTTTGTATTTCAACAGCCCCAGACATGGTGAACTGGTTCAGGCTGCCTTCTTCAATGATGGACTCATCCTGTTGCAGATCGCCATAAATATCGGTAGCATATTCATCACCCCAAATCGGCATAACATTGTCCGCATAAGCGGTGTAATCCTCGTTAAAGCCGCTGATCTCCAGGGCGGTATCGAAATCCCTTATTTTATTATAGCCAACGCCAAACACCAGGCTGCCCTGGTACGTGGGCACCGGGAATACAAAACCAATTGAATTCAACCGCGTAAAGCTGGTTTCACCGGTCATGGAAGTCCCTAAAAAATCCGCCTTATTATTGTATTTATTATGCGAAAAACCAATGTTCATTTCCATGCGGCGTATCTGTCCCAACCCGGCCGGATTCCAGTAGATGGCGGAATAATCATCGGCAACGCCGAGGAATGCGCCGCCCATACCCATTGCCCGCGCCCCGACGCCGGTTTCTTCACCAAGGAAGAAAACCTCTTCCTGGGCTAAAGTTACCTGCGCAACAACCAGTAACATTACTATTAATGATATAAATACACTTTTTCCTTGCATTTCTTTCTCCTTTCATCCCTGAGCAGCGATGCCTGTCAGTCTTTCATTATCGTTTTCTGCCACTGCTGGAGCTTTTTCCCGACGAACTGCCGCCGGATGAAGAACTCCTGCCGCTTGAACTGCTGCCGGACGAGCTTTTGCTGCCACTGTAACTGGAACCGCTGCTGGAACTGCTTGATGAGCGGCTGGAAGAACTGCTTGAGCGCGGCGTATAGGAAGGACTGCTGCTGCGGGTTCGCCTCTCCACAGTTCTGGAACGAGACGTACTTTCACTGCTGCTACCGGAACTGCTTTTTTGTCTGGTTACAGTTTGACCAGACTCGCTGCCGGTATTGCCCTGCGTTGGCTTTCTCACCGTTGTTCGACGTGTAGTTGCCGGAGTATCGGAACTGCTAGTTCTGCTGCGGCTGGTAGATACCTCGCCGGTGCGCGTCGTTCTGGCGACCGGCTGACGTACCGTTCCCGCTGCGCTGTTGTCGGTATTGCGCCGCACAGTGGCCGGCGCAACATCATTACCGGTTCTTGCAGTACGCGTGGTTGTTCTGCGGCTCACAGTTGTTGACCTGTCGCCGCTGGTATTCATACGACGCACCGAATTGGGCGGATTGGTAACCAGCGTTCTCCTGGCAAAATCTCGCCTTACAGGGTCGCTATAATTCCCTGTTGACCCATGCCCGTAATAATAGTTTGGATAATGGGAATGATGATAATAATGACGCCCGCCCCAATATGACGCAGGCCCCCAGTAATAGGGGTTGTGCCAGCTATTATAATGATACCCCACCCAGGGATCCCAGCGGTTATGATACCGCCACCAGTAATAATCAGAGCTATAATAAAACGGGTCATACCGCCAGCTGTCCACATAATATGGGTAACCAGAACCACCTGTTACATACACATCATGGTCATACTGATGATAAACAACCTGATAATCTTCAGTCTCTTCATATTCCTGTTCATCATTTTCATCATACTCGGTATAGTAATCATCCCGAGCTGTTGTTTGTAAAGCCGGATTGCCAACCCGGGTATAACAACCCGAAAACAGGGTAACCATAAACAAGATACCCATGACAAACATTATTCTTTTATTATTCAATTTCATGACCGCCTCCTTTATAAAAACGCCGGATATGTAAAACATAACTTGATCATACATATCATGCGGTTGGAACAATATACAAATCAAGCCATAACCAATCAATACTTAATTAATGTCTTTCTTTATAACCGTGTTCCTTCTTTGTTTATTTGACGTATCAATATCTAATTTTGTTTACACATTTTTTTTCTTATCTGGACTGTTGAAAACTGTAAATACAAGTCGTCCACATTTCAATATTACGGTTATCGGAGCGTGCCGGAATATAGGTACTTTTATATGCCGCTTCTATTGCCAGTTCCCGGCACATTTCACTGCCGGTAGTATTTCTTGCCATCACCACATCAACCACTCGTCCGTTTTCATCTACCTTTACCAGCAATTTTACACTCCCTTTAACACGTTTCTTTTGCAACTCTTCAGGATATTCAGGCAACGTTTGCATGAGAGGCCGCGGTGGAATGGTATCGGCCTTGCCAACTGTCAGCCCGCTATTGCCAAAAGGCGAATCTCCCAAATTCCATTGCACGGTCGTTTCGTCAATGGTATCATCTTCCGGGTATACTTCGTCCGATGGAACCGGGATGACCGGACGCAATGGCGCCGGATAACCACGCCGGAACTTTTGCTCCGTTGCCGGAACATCTTGTACTTTTATACTGATTTTTACTGCTGCAAGTTCCGTTTTGGTATGGATAAAACGTTTGGGGACAATATGCAGAATGATAATGAATAACAACAGGGTAGCAATAACAGCTTTTTCAACATGACCGGGGTGTGCAAGCTGATATAATTTTTCTCTGCTAATCATACGAGGCAAAGCGGCAGTCAGGTAACTTGCCAGGCTGCCTTGCTTCTTTCAATGTTTTTATCAACATTATGAAACAACATAAATTAATTTAACGTGTTAACATTGAATATCTGTTACCGGAACAGAAATATCTTGCTGCTTTTCATGCCCGATGGTATCATTTACCGGAATATCCCGGCCGCCGGTCTAGATTATTTCAACAGCATTGGCGCGAATCCACCCGATATTCCCGTCTGCCAGTTTTATTTCAAGATACTCACCCGACCGACCGGCAACTGTCACTTTTACCCCCTCGTGCAGAGTAAAAATTATGGTATCGTCCTGCGACGGCGAACTGGTGGCGTCTACCTTTTCTGCCAATACGATCCCCTGTTGTTTATGGACGTCGGATCGGATCCTTTGCAGGAACAATGATCCGGCAAAAAATAACAGGACAACAGCAGCAATAGCGGCAATTTTGGAAATTCTTTTTATTGGCAATGACCGGGATAAAATCTGCGCGATAACCAGCAAAACAAACAAAACATAAATACCCAAAGTAATATAACCGAGATCACGTAAATTGAACCAGCCGGCCAGATTATTCCAGAAACGGACGTAAAACAATTGCGGCGGTTCATTAATTTTATCGACAATCCGTAAACGAGCGATCTCAAGGTTGTATTGAATGTCCTGGTCGCGAGAGTCCAGCCTTTTTGCACGCTCATAATTCAATATGCTGCGCCCGACCTGCCCGATTTTATAATAACTGTTGCCCAGGTTATAATATAATTCTGCGCTCACATAACCGGTTTGCAATGCAGATTGATAACATTCTGCCGCCTTTTGATAATCGCCGCTTTGATAATACTCATTGCCTTGATTGAAATCAGTAACCGCTTTACCGACTTCCGCTTTGGGAGCCAGTAACAGAAAGATCCATGCAATCGTTGCTATTTTCATATTACAATGCTTTTTCCAGGTTGATAATTGCTTCTTTGGCTTTTTTGAAAAATTCCTGCATCTCTTCACTGCCAACATTGGCAGGCGCAAATCGCTGAAAATCACAAGCCTGCACCAATTCTATATACTCCTTGATCAGGGTTTCATCAAGATGATGTTTTTTCAACAACTCTTCAAGTTCATCGCTGATAATTCCCGCCTGTGACAGGTTGAGCTTGTCTGCGGCAAAACCCGACAGGGCGCGGGATATTTCCGCATAAAACTCTTTTTGCGTTTTATCATCCAGCAATCCTTTGGCTTTGGCTAACTTTTTCATAGCCATAGTATTGGCACGCCGCCGCCGCGCATAAGCAACATTGGCGCTTAGTTTGGTCAGATGATAATTATAGCCCAATGCTCCGGCCAGCGCCAGCATGGGCAGTATGATTGCCGCAAAAAACAAAAACTGGTTATAAAATTTAAAACTGCCGGGGATCATCTTGCCTGTTGCCAACTTTATAAATCGTATATCCTGGCCCACCAGGCGCACTTCCTCTTTGCTCAGCCCTGATCCCATAGATAATAATTCATCACTCCCTTTTTCCACCTGTAATATAAATTCCGGTGTGTTTAAAATTTTATAAGCTTTGCTATATGGATCAAAATAGCTAAAAGACACGGGTTTTATGCGTTGCTCGCCGGGGAACCGGGGCACTAATACATATTCAAAAGTTTTGCTGCCGCTGACACCGTCATTATTGCGTACAATATTTTCTGTGGTTTTGGGGTCATACTGCTGAAAATCCGCCGGAATGATCAGATCGGGTTTTGGTATAATTTTTACGTTGCCGGTTCCGGAAATCTTGATCTTTAACGTAATGGCTTGATTGGTTGTTACCTGGTTTTTATCAATCGAAGCATCCATATTGAAACGTCCAACACAGCCGGAAAAATTGGCCGGTTTATTTTCCTGCGGCAAAGCTAAAACATTGATATCCAAGGTCTGCGAAAAAATGGTTTTTCGTACAGTACGGGAAAAAAACGGGTCGTCAAAAAAATTGTCAAATATATCACTGCTGCGTTTTTGGGTAGCAACCCGAATATTACAATCAATTCCCAAAGGGCCCACTGTCTTTTTACCGGGTGAGGCCGGGAAAAGGATGGTCTTTTTTATATCGGCAAGCACAAACTTTTTGCCGTTGATCACTTCTTCCCAAACCGGCGGCTGGTTTCCAACGTCGATCTCCTCAGCCCAAAAACCCACTGATTCCGGTAGTTTGTTTATACCATAATTCGTTAAATTTACTTTTGCGCTTTTGTATATGCGGTACGATACAATAACCGGTTCATTCTGGTAAACAGTCCGTTTGGAGGGCAGCGCCCGGATGAACAGATCTTCACCGGTATCCACTTCCGAACCGGGCGCAGGTGCGGGCGTTGCAGAAGCCGGCGGAGCGCCGGACTTGGTAACAGTTATTGTTACCGGTTCCGATTCCGCTTCACTATTTTTATAACTGATCTTGATTGGCGCAATGGTGCAGGTTCCTTCCATGGCAGCTATATAAAAATAAACCTGCGATTTGGTTACCGACATTTTTCCATTTATAAACTGAATATTTTGAGAATTGCCGCCGCTGCCCGCCAGTTTTAAATAATCGCCCAAATCCGGCGGCGCAGGAAAATCTATTTTATTGGCGCCATCACCGGAAATTTCCAGAGTCAAAACAAGCTGCTGGTTTACGGCTACAGTAGTTCGGTCGACAATAGCGCGTATAACCAGGGGCTCTTGTGCCGATAACAGCGCAACTGAAAACATTACATACAGTAACGTAATTACTAATATTGGATGATTCCTGTTTATCATAACCCTCATCACCAATCTTTTGATACAGATATGTTACCCGGCATCTTTTGTTTACGGGCGTCTTTCATCTTTTCTTCATCCTCATTCAGGGAATTCAGAATTCGTTCAGCATCTTCTTTGGAAATATCCTGCTGCTCGGCTTGCTGTGGTTGCTGTTGTTGCTGCTGCTCTTCCTGCTGTTCCTGTTCCTGCTCCTGCTGCTGTTGTTGCTGCTGATCCTGCTCCTGTTCCTGCTTCTGCTCATCCTGGTTTTGCTGTTGTTGCTGCTGCTGATCCTGATTCTGATTCTGCTGCTGCGGATTCTGCTGTTGCTTTTGCGCTTCATCCTTTAATTTTTTACGAACAAATTCCAGATTATACTTGGCATCCTCATCATTGGGATTCAGTTCAAGGGATTTTTTATATGCAGCAATCGCTTCCGGCAGTTTATTCAATCTGTACAGCGAATTTCCCATGTTATAATAGGACTGTGCCTGTTTCAGCACATCCTCGCTGCTTAACGACGCCTCAAATTCCTTGATCGCCTCTTCATACTTGGCTTTTTTATATTGGGCGTCGCCAATATTAAACTTGAGCAGCGGAGACTCGGGGGAATGCACCTGCGCATCGATATATTTATTCAGCGCTTCGTCATACTTTTCTTCAGTGTACAACTGGTTCCCGGCAACCACTTTTTTCCGCAAGGCTTGCCCGTACAAACCGGATAAAGAGGTAAACAAGATAATAATAATAATTAATAAATTTTTCATTTTTATCTCACTCTACATAAATCGTCCACGCCATTCCTGCTTTACCTTACGCCGCTCAGGAATAACAGTTTCAAGCAATAACAATAAAATTGCCAGGCCCAAAAAATATTGAAACCGGTCTTCAAACTGGGAAAATTTAAGCGAACCGAGTTCTTTTTTATCCATATTTTCAATATCATTATATATTTTATCCAGTTCATCTTCACCACTGGTGGCACGGAAATATTTACCATTGGTTTGCAGGGCAATTTTTTCCAGAGTGATCTCATCGAGTTTGGAAATAATCACCTGACCGCTTTTATCCTTTTTAAAGCCCATACCAGCCGTCTGTTCTTCGGCTGCCGGAATTGGCTCGCCTTTGGGAGAACCGATGCCAACACAATAAATGATAATACCCTGTCGTTCGGCTTCTTCAACATATTTCATTACATCGCCCTGGTGATCTTCGCCATCGGTGATCAGCACCAAAACTTTGTGCTTTCTTTCTTTTTGATCAAAAGTCTCAATAGCTTTTTCTATCACCTTACCCAGAGCTGTGCCCGGGGTTGGAATCAAATCCGGGTCCATAATATTTAAAAAGATCCTGGCAGCGCCATAATCCAGGGTAAGCGGGCATTGCACAAACGGTACCCCGGCAAAAGCGATCAAGCCGATGCGGTCGCCGCGCAGCCGGTCTATAAAACCATCCACTTCATGCTTGGCTTTGGCCAGCCGGCTCGGTTGAATATCCTGCGCCAGCATGGATTTTGACACATCCATTGCAATAAGAATATCAATACCCTCGCGCTTTACCTCTTCCAGCCGGGTGCCAATCTGCGGCCGGGCCAGCGCAACAATTGCAACGGTAAATGCGGCCAGGATCAATACTATTTTCCATACCTGCCGGGTTCGACTGGTGCTGCCGCTTAATTTCTTCAACAACTCCAGGTTGCCAAACTTTTGCATGGTTCTTTTTTTTGCCCGAAAGGCAAAAATTAAAAATAACACCAGCGCCGGAACCAACCATAAAAAATATAGATAATATATATTTGCAAATCGCAGCATACTTTCCTCGTCAACACTAAACTCAGGGGATTTTCCTAAAGCGCGTATGCGCCAGCACAATTTCCGTTAACAATAAAATGACAGCCAGCAGCACATAATTGATGAATAACTCTTTATAGCGGGTATATTCCTTAACTTCTATTTTCGTCTTTTCCATTTCACCAATTTCTGAATAGATCTTTTCCAGGCTGGTCTCATCGGTAGCCCTGAAATATTGCCCGCCGGTTATCTCGGCCATTTGCCGCAGCAGATCTTCATCAATCTCCACCGGAACTTTAACATAACGTTTGCCAAAGATCGGGTCATCATAAGGATACAATGCCTCACCCAGCTTGCCGGCGCCGATTGTATAGACCCTGATATTATATGCTTTGGCCACCTTGGCGGCAGTCACAGGGTCCAATTCACCGCGGTTGTTGCGGCCATCGGTTAATAAAATTACTACTTTGCTTTTGGCCTTGCTGTCGCGCAGGCGGTTGACGCAATTGGCCATTGCCATACCAATCGCTGTTCCATCCTCGATCATGCCGATATGAATATCTTCCATAAACCGCAGCAAAATGCCATAATCCAGCGTCAACGGGCATTGGGTAAAACTTAATCCCGAAAACACCACCAGACCAATGCGGTCGTTATTGCGCCCTTGAACAAAATTGGCAGCCACAACTTTGGCGGCTTCCAGGCGATTTTTGGGCTTGAAATCTTCTGCCAGCATACTACTGGAAACATCCATCGCCAGAATAATATCAATTCCCTCGGTTATGATCTCTTCCTCACTGCGCCCCGCTTGCGGACGGGCAAAACCAATGATCAGCAGGGAAATGACCAGCAGCCTCAGTACAAATAAAATATGACGGTATTGTTTCCACGGCGATTTTTTCACAGTCTTGATGATACCCAGGTTTGAATATCGCAGGGTAGCGCCGCTTTTATTATTACGTTTAATATAATAATAGATCAAAACCGGTAAAATGGCAAACAAAACCAGAAATTCAGGATTGGCAAATCGAAACATATCAGTTCGCCTCCTCTTTTTCTGTATTTGCAGCAACAGCTGGCTCCGGGTCACTTTCTCCACCAATGACAGCCGGTTCTGCGCTTTGAGCGCTTTCCGGTTCTGCGGAATCAGTTTCCGGTTCAGTCATAACCATCCTGGTCCGCTCGACAAAATCAAAAGCCAGTTGTGTAATTATATTTGTTTCTTCTGGCGCTGGAATATATTTGGCAAATTTCACCAAATCACAGCTCGATAAAAACTCGCCGGTCATGTCGACATAAAAAGTTTCAATTCGTTCCTCCCGCATTTTGTCCGTCAACTGCGAGGTTGTCATTTCTGTTGCAATGATAAAAAAACGTCCTTCGATATAACGGCGGATGATATCCGCAAGCCTGATAAAATATTCTTTTACCTGTCCGGCCGCCAGCAGGTCGCTCTGTGTCAGTTCCTGCAGCTCTTCAAGGGCAATTTCATGAACCGGGCGCGGCGGTTTTTGCCACGATGGCAACAGCGCCTTGCCTGCCTTGCGGCGTTTGATATAATAAATCAAAACAACCACCGCTGCAACCACCGCAAGCAGGATCAAACCCATAATGATATATTGCCGGTATTCACGCGGCGGCGTCAACGGCGCTTTTATATCACGAATATCGCCTTTTTCTTCCGGATTCAAACTTGACACGGTTATTGTCAATGGCTCGGTTTTGATGAACCGAAGGGTAGAATCCGCGCTGGTATTATAACCAATTTGCAATTCGGGAATTGGAAATTCACCGGTATCAAAAGTGGAAAGCAAATAATTGGTTTGCGAAACGGTCTTGCCCTCTTTTTGCACCGGTTCTAAAACTTTGTAATCACGAATTTCAAACATGCCAAGATTAGCGGCCAGTTCCGGCATGTACAACGTTACATCCGCATCGTGCGTAACGATGACGGAATACCGGAACACATCGCCTATTAATATTGTGCTGCGATCAACCTGCGATTCTACCGATATACTCCCCTGGGCAAACAGGCAAGCATTTATCATTATCGCAAGGAACGCTGTCAGGGTTATAATTTTAAATCTGCTTTTTTGCATTGTCTGTCGTTACTGGTTCCTGGTTCCTGGTTCTTGTACTATTATCCGTAAATACTGTTTAACTATTGCACCCGGCTCTCAAAAAACTTGACGCCTTCGGCGCGAATCATCTTTTCAATTAACCCTCGGTATTCCTGTTCATAACGCTGCTGCATCAATGCCTGTTGCACCTGCTGCTGCACCTCGGCAAGGGGTTTTTCCTTTATTATTTTACCGTCCTTGTCTTTCTCTGAAAAATCGGCAATATGGTCACGGTAGTACAGTTCAATATCACTCTGTGATATCTCTACTTTGCCGGCAACTCGTTCCTGTAACAATTTTCTCACCATCAACGCTTTTTTTGCCTGAAAAGCCCCTTCAATAACATCCGGGTCTTTTTCAAATCCTGAACGTTTGGCGGTATCGTACAATAACTCGGTAGCTACATATTCGCGTAAAAAATCCAGTTTACGCTGCGGGTCTTTGAGTTGATCGCGAAAGCTCGGCGGCAGCTGTTCAATTTCAAAATCCAGGTCGCCCTGGGTAACTTCACGGTTTCCTATTTGCGCAACAACACTTCCCGGTCGTTTTTTCCGCACGCTGGCAGGATCCACCTGCACGGTCTCATCAAGTACCTGTTGGGCATCTTCGGTCAATTCCAACCGCTCCAGGCAGGCGACGATCTTTTTATTCACCTCCGGCATCAAACTATTATCCGGAAACAGATGTTTTATCCTTAAATAATAAACAAGGGCGTTTTCATAATCCTTTATTCTGTCAAAATAGGTATTGGCAATAATATAATTCACATTGGCCCGCTCACGCTCTTCAATAGAATAATCATCCAGATAGCGTTGATACTCCTGTATTGCCTGTCGATACAGGGATTTATTGATCAAATCACCCGCATATTCCCGCTGCTTGTCTGCTTTTACAGGATTATTTTTCTCCTGCCCGCAACCATTTAAAAGAACAACACACAAAACCGCGGCAACAACCATCAACACATAAAACCGCACATTTTTCATATATCCTCCGGACCTTTATAATATTATCTGAAACGCCTTGCTCGCATACGGAAAAACCGGATCAATGGTTCGATATACGATTCATCCGTGCGAATATCAATATAATCTACATTAAGAGAACGAAACAGCTTTTCCCGCGTCTGAATAGCTTCTGCTGTGCGCTGCGAAAAATCGGTGCGAATTGCAACATCGGCAGTATCAACCAGAAAGGTTTCGCCTGTTTCTGCATCTTCCAGTTCAATAAAGCCGACATTCGGCATATCAATTTCACGGGGGTCTGTTACCGTTATAGCGACAATATCATGCCGCTTATTGGCAATTTGCAGGGCTTTTTCATAACCACTGCTGATAAAATCGGATACCAAAAATATTACCGCGCGGCGTTTGGTCACCCGCGACAGAAACTCGAGGGCCGCGGTGATATTGGTCTTTTTCCCTTTGGGCTTGTGGAACAAGATCTCCCGCACCACCCGCAGTACATGAGCTTTGCCTTTTTTCGGCGATACAAATTTTTCCACACCGTCCGAAAAAATGATCAAGCCCACTTTATCATTATTTTTTATAGCTGAAAAAGCCAGCAACGCACAGATCTCGGCGGCAATTTCACCCTTCATTTGCGAATGTGTACCAAAATCGCCCGACGAACTGACATCTACCAGCAATACAACCGTCAGTTCCCGTTCTTCTTCAAACACTTTAACATAGGGATGTCCGGCGCGCGCCGTTACATTCCAGTCGATAGTGCGAATATCATCGCCAACTTGATATTCCCGCACTTCGGAAAATTCCATACCCCGGCCCTTGAATACCGAGTGGTATTCACCGGAAAAAACATCATTTACCAGGCCGCGGGTCTGAATTTCTATCCGCTTGACTTTTTTTAATATTTCCTTCGGAATCACTTGATTTATCTGTATTAAAATGAATAGGTTATTGTGAAATAAAAATCAGGGCACTTCAATTTTATTCAATACTTTGCGAACCACATCCTCGGCGGTTATTTCTTCCGCTTCGGCTTCATAAGTGACAATAACACGGTGCCGCAACACATCAAGCCCGATCGAGCGAACATCTTCGGGCGTTACATAACCGCGCCGACGCAGAAAAGCATGCGCTCGTGCCGCCATACTCAAATTGATCGATGCCCGCGGCGAAGCGCCATAAGCGATCAATTCTTTCAACTCACCCAGACCAAACTCTTCCGGGGTGCGGGTGGCAAACACAATATCAACAATATAATTCTCAATCTTGGGGTCAATATAAACATCATGCAAAACTTTTTTTGCTTTTTCTATTTCCTGCGGGGTTACCACCACATTCACCTGCGGCAGTTCAGACCGCGTCATGCGGCGCATAATCTCCAGTTCCTCATCCCGGTTCGGGTAACCAACCGATAGCTTTAGCATAAAGCGGTCTACCTGTGCTTCCGGCAAGGGATATGTGCCTTCCTGCTCAATGGGGTTTTGGGTGGCCAGCACCAGAAATGGCGAAGGCAGCGGAAATGTTGCATCGCCAATGGTTACCTGCCGTTCCTGCATAGATTCCAGTAACGCAGACTGGACTTTAGCAGGGGAACGGTTTATTTCATCGGCAAGCACCAGGTTGGCAAAAACCGGCCCTTTTTTCACTGTGAAATTGCCGGATTTCGGCTCAAAGATCATTGTTCCAATCAGATCGGCCGGTAACAAATCCGGGGTGAACTGAATGCGTTGAAAACGGGTGTCTATGATTGAAGACAGGGTTTTTACTGCCATCGTCTTGGCCAGTCCGGGCACGCCTTCCAGCAAAATATGCCCGTCCGCAAGCAAACCAATCAACAGCCGCTCGATCATGTACTTTTGACCGACAATCACCTTGCCGACTTCGTTCATGACCTTTTCTACGAACGCACTTTCTTTTTGTATTTTTTCGTTAATCGCTTGAATATCCAAGTTCATTGATCCTCCAATAAAACTCGAGTTGTTTATCTTTATTGTTTTTGGCTAATTTCCAAAATCATTTGTTCCGCAGCGCGGTTATATTTCCTTCTACCATACCATAGAGACGTTCCAGTTCGCTCTTTTCACCTCCACCGCCGGAAAACTTGATCACATCGGCGCAAGATAAAATTTCTTTCACGTCCTTTACCAGACCCTCGTCTACATGCTTTTCATTCAATTCCATCACCAACTCTTCGGTGGTGAATGTATCGGCAGTCATCTGATACTTTTCTGCCAGATAGCGCCGTAAAAAACGGGACAACTGGCCGATGCTTTTACCAATATCCAAACCGGGATCATTCAGATTAAACAGGGCTTTTAATTCCTGCAAATATTTTTCTTCCATCGGAATGGCTTTTTCCGCTTCCAGCTGCGCCCGACGCATTTTTTCCGCTTGTCGCTTTTGAAAATAGATAACAGTAAAAAACGCAACCCCGGCCAACATCACTATTATTGCCAACCAAACAATCCAGCTTTTATCGCCCGGTTCCGGAATTGGATCCAGCGCTTTAATTTCTATGCGGTTCGTCGCCAGGCTGTAATCGGTATCGGTATCCATGTCTGTATAGCGGATGATCACGCCTTCAATATACCCCATACCCAGTTCCAGCGGTTTAAGGGTAAACACATAATCCTGAATGGCAACATTGCCGCCATTTTCGCTGGATACCTTATTGGATGCGGAATGCCCGACTATTTCCAGGTTGTTTAAAATCGGGTTGTCAAACTGGTGCACCTGGTATTTGTCGAGATTGCCGTTCCATTTTATGCGGATCAATAATTCCAGAGTACGGTTCAGCGCAACCTGGTTTTTATCCACACTGGCAGACAATGTTATCTCGCCAGGTTGTGATGACACACCGGGCGAGGGTTCTTCCCCGGCTGTTTGGGCAAACAGAGATGTGGACATTACAATCACGAAAAGTATTACCATGCACTTCCATCGACCATGCAAACGTTTCATTGATTCACCACATTTTTTAAATTTTTCATCTTTTGTTAATTATTACGTCTTTTCATAACAAAGCCGATTTGTGGTTGATGTTTCACCAAATCTATCGGCTTTGATTTTTTCTAATTTTAAAACCAGACGGATTATTCACAATTCTGTTACAAAAATCACAGGAATCATTCATCATGAAATTCCTGCCCCCCGGAATAAAGAAATTATTCCTTGTCTGCTTCTTTGCCGAAATTCAATTCTATCTCGCTGATATCCTTGCCCAAATGATCCATTTCCCATTGCACGGAAGGAGCCAACTCATGTTCAGGATATTTGGATAAAAACTCATTATAAGCTTCTTTGGCTTTTTCCAGGTCGTTAAGATCGTTCGCATAGCGGTAGCCGATCATAAATTGAGCCTGAATGACCAATTGGCTTTCTGGATATTTTTCAATTAATGTTCTGTATGCTTCAATTGATTTAGTAAAATTTTTGGAATTACTTGCATACAACCCGCCCAATTGGTAAAGGTTTTGATCTGATTTGGGAGAATTGGGGAACTTTTTAACCAGCTGTTCAAAAACCTTAATTACCTGATCCCATTGTTCCTTGTTTTCATAATCAAGCGCTTTGGCGCGTAATTGTTCTTCAGTTAACTTTTCACCGCAGCCAACTAGTAATGTTACAGCTAGTAAAGCAATACCAAAACCGAACCATTTTTTCATGTAAACAACCTCCTGAATTTTCTATTATTCAACTGCCTTACATTATTTAAGTTCCCGTTTGAATAAAAAATGTATCTACTTTTTCACTCAAAATCAAGAGAATTCTCCCTTACCACAACACTTATTGTATCGCCGGGCTTGTAAACGCCCTCGATCAATTTTATTGCCAGGGGATTGACCAGCGCTTTTTGTATCAACCGCTTCAACGGACGAGCTCCAAACCCCGCATCATATCCATGCGCCGATAGAAAATTTTCAGCCTCCGGCGTCAAACGAATGTGCATATCATTCACCTTTAACAAGGCATCAACATTTTTCATTTGCAGGGCCATGATCTTTTTCATATCGTCTTTGGTCAGGGCATGGAACACAATAACATCATCAATCCGGTTCAAAAATTCCGGACGCAGCTGCGCCTTTAACAAACCGTAAATATGTTCAGTAACATCTTCGTGGATTGCTTGCCGGTTCGTATCATGCATCAGCGCTGATTTTTCCATAATATATTGCGCGCCAATATTAGAAGTCATAATAATAATCGTATTCTTAAAATTCACCGTACGACCTTTGTTATCCGTCAAGCGCCCGTCATCAAGAACCTGCAACAATACATTAAACACTTCGGCATGCGCTTTTTCAATTTCATCCAGCAACACCACCGAATAGGGCCGCCGGCGTACTGCTTCGGTTAGCTGGCCGCCTTCGTCATAGCCGACATAGCCTGGAGGCGCACCGATCAACCGCGATACGGAATGCCGCTCCATGTATTCAGACATGTCGATGCGTACCAACGCCTGTTCATTGTCGAATAAATATTCTGCCAAAGCCCGCGCCAGTTCGGTCTTGCCTACGCCGGTGGAACCGAGAAAAATAAACGAACCGATAGGCCGCGAGGCATCCTGCAGGCCGGCGCGCGACCGCCGTATGGCATTGGCCACAGCCGAAACCGCCTCCGTTTGATTGACCAGCCTTTGATGAATGCGTTCCTCTATATGCAGCAGCTTTTCTTTTTCACTTTCCAGCATCCGGCTCACCGGAATGCCGGTCCATTTTGCTACAACCTCGGCAACATCTTCTTCATCAACCTCTTCCTTTAACATTTTGCGGTCATGCTGTAATGCAACCAGCTTTTGGTTGGCGGCGTCCAGATGTTTTTCCAGTTCTACTATGCGGCCATACTTGAATTCGGCAGCTTTGGCCAAATCGCCCTCGCGTTCCGCTTTGGCGGAATCGGCCCTGGCTGATTCGATCTGTTCTTTTAAAGAACGAATTTCTGCAATAATCGTCCGCTCCTGCGCCCAGTGGCTGCGCAGTTCGGCCTGCTCCTGACCAAGCCGGGCAATCTCTTCACTCACCTGCTCCATTCGCTGTTTGGAAGCATCGTCTTTTTCTTTCTTTAATGCCTGCCGTTCTATTTCCAGTTGTTTCAGTTTGCGTTCCACTTTTTCCAGGTCTTCCGGCATACTGTCGATCTCGATACGCAGTTTTGCCGCAGCTTCATCGATCAAATCAATGGCTTTATCCGGCAAAAACCGCTCGGTTATATAACGTTCCGACAGGTTGGCAGCGGCTATCAAAGCGCCATCCTGTATTCGCACGCCATGATGCACCTCGTACTTTTCTTTCAGACCCCGCAAAATGGATATGGTATCTTCGAGCGTTGGCTGGTTGACATAAATTTGCTGAAACCGCCGTTCCAGAGCAGCGTCTTTTTCGATGTGCTTTTGGTATTCATCCAAAGTAGTGGCCCCAATACAGCGCAATTCACCCCGCGCCAGGGCCGGTTTAAGCATATTGGATGCGTCCATTGCGCCCTCGGCGGCTCCGGCGCCCACCAGGGTATGCAATTCATCTATAAATAAAATGATCTCGCCATTTGCCTCGCCAATTTCCTGCAACACCGCTTTAAGGCGATCTTCAAATTCACCGCGAAATTTTGCCCCGGCAATGAGCGCTCCCAGGTCGAGCGACAATATCTTTTTGGTTTTTAAATTTTCCGGCACATCACCCTGAACAATGCGCTGTGCAATGCCTTCCGCTATGGCGGTTTTACCAACTCCCGGTTCGCCGATCAAAACGGGATTGTTTTTGGTGCGCCGCGACAAAACCTGCAATACCCGGCGTATCTCTTCATCACGACCGATTACCGGATCCAGCTTGTCTCGACGCGCCAGTTCATTTAAATCACGCGCATAACGCTTTAAAGCCTGGTATTTCCCTTCCGGGTTTTGATCGGTAACCCGCTGGCTGCCGCGCACTTGCTGCAATACCTTTAACAACAGATCAGAGGTCAAACCCGAATCTTTTAGCAGCTTGCCGGTTCCGGACTTGTCCTCAACCAGACCTGAAAAAATATGTTCAATACTGACAAATTCATCGTGCAGCCGGTTAGCTTCGCGCTGTGCGGTATCAAACAAAACATTGGTGGCGTTAGCAAAATGGATTTGTCCGACGCCTCCCGTTACCCGCGGCAATTTGGCAAGATGTTCATCCGCTCGCTCCAAAACCAGCGCTGGCTCAATGCCGGCCTTGTTCAACAACTCACGGGCAATACTTTCCCGCGGCTCCAGTATCCCTTTTAACAAATGCACCGGATCGATTTGCTGATGGTTATTCTCCGAGGCTATTTTCTGCGCCCGGCCCAGCGCTTCCTGCGCTTTAATTGTTAATTTATCAAAAGACAACATATTTCTTTCCTGCCTTGCCGTAAAGATTATTAATTCCGGCTTTTTAACTAAAGTTGTTTATTATTATCCTGTTGACTACTATATCGAGCAAAGGCGAGGATGTTAAAAAATCCTCGCCTTTTATCAGTACACTATTTTACCACTTTTTTACTTTTTATCATCAACCACTTCAAAATCGGCTTCTTCTGCTTCATCTGCCTTGCCGCCCTGAGCCGATTCACTGCCGGGGGCTGAACCTCCGTCTGCTGAACCAGGGGCTTGCTGAGCCGAGGTTTCATACATTTTGGTCGCCGCATCGCTCCATATCTTGCTTAGAGCTTCTACGGACGATTTGATCTCCTCTACATTATCGGTTTTTAAAGCCTCTTTCACACGGCCAAGAGCTGTTTCCAGCCTGGTTTTTATATCATTATCCAGCTTGTCGGCATTGTCCTTGATCTGCTTTTCAGTCTGGTAAACCATTTGATCGGCATTATTTCGCACATCGATCACCTCGCGGCGCTTTTTATCTTCAGCCGCATGAGATTTGGCTTCATTCACCATTTTTTCCACTTCATCCTTGGAAAGACCGGTAGAAGCCTCGATGTGGATCGACTGTTCCTTGCCGGTAGCCTTGTCTTTTGCAGAGACATTTAAAATACCGTTGGCGTCGATATCAAAAGTTACCTCAATCTGCGGAATGCCGCGCGGGGCTGGTGGAATGCCATCCAAATGAAAACGTCCGAGGGTACGATTATTGATGGCCATTTCACGTTCGCCCTGCAATACGTGGATCTCTACTGAAGTCTGGCTGTCCGCTGCCGTGGAAAACACTTCGGACTTGCGGGTAGGAATGGTGGTGTTCTTTTCGATCAACCGGGTGGTTACGCCGCCCAAAGTTTCTATTCCCAGCGACAACGGGGTAACATCCAGCAACAACACATCCGTCACGTCGCCAGACAGCACACCGCCCTGAATCGCAGCGCCTATGGCAACAACTTCATCGGGGTTTACGCCCTTGTGCGGTTCTTTGCCAAACAGGTTGCGAACAATTTCCTGCACTTTGGGCATACGGGTCGAGCCGCCTACCAAAACAACCTCATCTATGTCTTTTTCTGAAAGATTGGCATCGCGTAACGCGGTTTTACATGGTTCAACACAGCGTTGAAACAAACTTTCACACAACTGCTCAAACTTGGCGCGGGTCAGAGTCATGTTCAAATGCTTGGGCCCGGTATCCGTCGCTGTGATAAAGGGCAGGTTGATTTCTGTTTGCGTTGTGGAAGACAACTCGCACTTGGCTTTTTCCGCCGCCTCTTTTAAACGCTGCAAAGCCATCGAGTCTTTGGATAAATCCACACCTTCCAGCTTGATAAATTCATCAACCATCCAGTCGATAACCCGCTGGTCAAAATCGTCGCCGCCCAAATGAGTGTCGCCATTGGTGGATTTTACTTCAAATACACCATCGCCCAGTTCCAGAATGGATACATCAAAAGTACCACCGCCCAAATCAAACACCGCAATCTTTTCGCTTTTCTTTTTATCCAAACCATAAGCCAGCGATGCTGCGGTTGGCTCGTTAATGATTCTTCGCACTTTTAAACCGGCAATCTCGCCCGCCTCTTTTGTTGCCTGCCGCTGACTGTCATTAAAATACGCCGGCACAGTGATTACGGCTTCGGTTACTTTTTCACCCAGGTAATCTTCTGCGGTCTGTTTCATCTTTTGCAAAATCATTGCCGATATTTCTTGCGGTGAATATTCTTTATCATCTATCTTTACTTTGGCCACATCATTCTGCCCTTTTATAACCTTGTAGGGCACTTCTTCAATTTCGGTTTTCACTTCATTAAACCGGCGGCCCATAAATCGTTTGATAGAATAGATCGTCTTTTCTGGATTGGTGATCGCTTGCCGCTTTGCCACCTGGCCGACCAGACGTTCGCCCGATTTGCTAAAAGCCACAACCGAAGGGGTCGTTCGGGTTCCTTCAGAATTTTGAATAACTGTTGGTTCGCCTCCCTCCATTATTGCTACACAGGAATTGGTCGTACCGAGGTCTATGCCAATTATCTTTGCCATTGAATCTTTCTCCTTATCTCAAAATTTATTTTTATAAAACTGAATTTCTTTTATTATATATTTTCTTTTATTTGCAACATATATGCCACAACAGTAACACAAAAAATCAATTTCGTAACCCTAAATAAAACAGGCACATACCAAATTAAAAGCATGCGCCTGTGAAAATGAAACATTCTTTATTTCAAGACCTGCTGCCAACTCGTCAGACATTTTGTCAAATTGACAGCTGGTTTTTTCTTACTTTTTTACTGATGCGGCTGGTTTTGCTGTATTTTTGTTTTTATAATCAGTAATATAAAACCCTTTGCCTTTGAATATCAAGCCGCTGCCGCCGCTAATAAGACGCTGCACCAGACCATTACAGTGGGGGCATTGACGCAACGGCTCGTCTGAAAACTTTTGCAACGACTCGAAAGCATAACCGCATCGGGTACATTTATAATCATACGTTGGCATTTTTGTTCTTTTCCTTTTATTGTTTCTCTTTTGGAACACGCAAAGCTTTGAAAAATTTGGTATCACCGCTTTTCAGCATTAACAATACCAGGTCGTTTGGCTGCATATCAGAAACTATCTTGTTAAAATCTTTAACACTTTTAACCGGCTGCCGGTTTACAGACACAATCAAAAATCCTTCGCGTATCCCTTCCCGTTCAGCCACAGAGCCGGGAATTACAGAAGCGACCAGCACACCTTCATCATTATTATAACCATAGCGCTGCGCAAGCTGCGGGGTCAAATTTTGCACTTCCAAACCCAGCTTGTTTTTTGTGCCCGTTTCTGTGCTTGTTTTGCCGGCTATTTTATCCAAATCGCGCTCTCCCAGGGTTACGGTTATCTCTTTTTCATCATTATCCCGCCACACTGTGAGTTTTATTTTACTGTTTGGCGCTTTGGAACCAACCAACATTGTCAATTGGTCGCTGGTTTCAATCACTGAATTGTCCAGCCTGAGCACCACATCACCTTCTTTAACGCCGGCTTTGTCGGCAGGGCTATCATCTACAATATCAGATACAAGCGCGCCTTTGGCATCTTTTAAACCAAACGCTTCCGCCATATCCGTATCAAGATTGGTTATTACAACTCCCAGCCAGCCGCGCACAACGTGTCCCTCTTTGATCAACTGCTCCATAACATTTTTGGCCAGGTTGATGGGAATGGCAAACCCGATGCCAATATTCGCCTGACCGACTATTGCTGTATTTATCCCGACCAGTTCGCCGCGCAGATTCACCAGCGGGCCGCCGCTGTTACCGGGATTTATTGCCGCATCGGTTTGAATAAAATCTTCATACGTTATGCCGGAACCGCGCATCAAACTGGTTCTGCCTTTAGCGCTGACAATTCCGGCAGTTACGGTCTTGCTCAGATCGGATGAAAACGGATTGCCAATTGCCATCACCCATTCGCCAACCTCAAGATTGCCGGAATCACCTAGTTTCACCGGGATCAAATCATTTTTGTCAATTTTTATCACTGCCAAATCGCTTTCCGGGTCTTTGCCGATAATCTCGGCATCATATTCCTTGTCTTCCAGGGTCACTGTAATCTCGTCGGCGTCTTTGATGACATGGTTATTGGTCAAAATATAACCGTCGGCATTGACAATGACGCCCGAACCCAAACCGCGCCGCACCTGGTCTTGCTGTTCCGGCACGCGGAAAAAGTAACGGAAAAATTCGTCATCCATAAACGGATTTCGGGTCTTGACGACTACCTGGCTGTTGATCGTAACCACTGATGGGCTTACCTCTTTGGCAACCTGCACAAAAGCCTTGCTCAGTGACTCAAGACCCTGCAATTCTGCAGAGACCGGCGTGGTTGCGCCAAGTGTAATTTCATTTTCTGTATTATCAGCCGCTACACCCTTTAAAGTCCAGTCAAAATTGGATGAAATGACCAGCCCGGTTATCACGCCAATAAATACAGCAAAAAGAAGCAATAATGTCAGTTTGTTCGATTTCATGATCATTCCTTTCCTGTTCTATTATCAATACTTTTTTTCTTTTTAACAACACATTATGATTCAAGTTCCATTTTTTAAAAAATCCGCTTTCCGCGCCACTTTTATTACATCGGAAAACATCGCTTATAAATCCAATCCTTCTTCACGGGCCAGTTCCTGTAACAGGTCTTTGCCCTTTTTACCGAGTGAGCGGGGCACATCAATTTGAATTTCCACAAACTGGTCGCCGGTCTTTCCATTGTGACTAATGCCCATACCTGAAAGTTTGAACAGCTTGCCGCTGCTGGTACCGGCTGGTATTTTCAAGTCGATGCTATTGCCCTGCCAGGTATTTACCCGCACCCTGGAACCCAGGGCGGCCTGGACGATATTGATTACCGCTTTGCTGTACAAATCAAGACCGCGGCGCTCAAATTGCGGATGCTTTTCTACCTCTATGGTAAGCAACAAATTACCATTTACACCGCCGTTTGGCGAGGGCTCTCCCAAACCTTTCAGGCGTATGGTTTTGCCATCTTCAACCGCGGCAGGTATGTTAACCGATATGGTCTTGCTCTTCATACTATAACCGGAACCGTTGCAAACCACGCAAAACTTGCCCGAGCCCTGACATTTGGGACAAGTTTCCCGATAGCGGAGCGTAACAATATGCTTTCCCCCGCTTATCGCCAGATCAAATGGAATTGTGATGCTGGTTTTGATATCATTACCAGGGGTTCTGCCCGGTCGACTTTCAGAAGCCGTTTCTCCGGCGCCACGAAACAACTGGCTGAAAAGATCACCAAAACCTTCAAAAGAAGTCGTTTTACGTCCTCTGCCACCGCCAAACATAGAGCCAATATCCTGAAAATCAAAACCGCCGGCGCCTGCATAACCACCTCTGCCGCTAAAGGAACTGCCGCCGGCTCCATATTTACGTAACTGGTCGTATTTAAGTTTCTTTTCCTTGTTGCCCAGTACACTGTACGCTTCAGAAATTTCCTTAAAACGGCTCTCATTGGTTTTGTCGTTGGGGTGGGTATCGGGATGATACTTTTTTGCCAGTTCACGATAAGCTTTCTTGATCTCGCTTTCGCTGGCGCCGTCCGATACCCCTAAAATTTTATAATAATCTTTATCAAACATTTTCGTCTTTCGCTTTCGCTACTTTAACCCGTGCCGGACGCAATAACTTGCCTTTAAATGTATATCCTTTTTGCCATACCTGCAATATTTCACCATTTTCCGCGGTATCATGATGTTCTATCAACACCGCTTCATGCAATTCAGGGTCAAACTGTTCTCTTTCGGCATTAATCAACTCTAAACCCAGCTTTTCAAGGGCGGCATTCAACTTGTTATAGATCATTTTTACACCGCCATAAGGCAAGGGCTCTTTATCATTTTGATGATGCTGAAACAGATACTCAAAATCATCCATAATTGGCAGCAAGACGTTCATTACTTCCCGTAATGAATAGTCATGCCACTCGCTTTGCTGCTTTTCAATTCGCTTTTTGTAATTAATAAATTCCGCCTGAAGCCGCTGTAATTGCTCCAGATAATCCGGCTTTTGTTCTACAGGTTCTTTATCAAAAACGCTTTCCGCTGCTCCGTCCTCAACCGGTTCATTCTGTTCGCCGGTGTTTTCCTGCATCATATTATTTTCATTGCGCCAATTATCCATAAATCCTCATACATACTGATCTGTCTGAATTCATTTTTTTAATTGTCTGGTTATCATAGATAACATTGCAAGAGGTATGCCACTTGTTTTCACTTGTTGTAAAATCAATATTTTTAATTAATTAAATTGTTGCAAAAAAAGAATGGTTATTTTTTCATTTCATTGTGGCAGGCTCTGATCTGTCATTTTGACAGACAAAAAAGGAGACCAGGGTCTCCTTTTCATCACAAACAATAAAAGCCGGGTCAATCACGGCCACGTAATAAAACCAGGCGCAATAACTGCAAAATTGCCATTGCCGCAGCCGCGATATAAGTTAATGCCGCGGCATTGAGCACCTTGCGCGCACCGGATATCTCTTCCTGGCGCAGGTAACCGCCATTGCTTAGTTGCGCCAGGGCGCGGCTGCTGGCATTAAACTCGACCGGCAAAGTTACAAGATGGAATAAAACGGCGCCGGCAAAAACAATAATGCCAATATCCAGCAGGGGCCGAAAACTCATAATCCAACCGATAAAAAACAGGGGAATTCCCAAGCTGGAGCCAATATTCGCCACTGGAAAAATACTTTGCCTTATATTGAGAGGCGTATACGCCGTATGATGTTGTATGGCATGGCCTGTTTCGTGCGCCGCAACGCCCAGAGCCGCCAGCGATGTTGAATGATATACATCCGTTGATAATCGCAATTTTTTACTGCGCGAATCATAATGATCCGTCAAGTTTCCCTTGACCTCCTCAACAATCACATCGTTGATGCCGTTGCGTTGTAACAGACTTTTGGCAGCTTGTGCGCCCGTCAGCCCGGACGCCGATCGAACTTTACTCATTGCCGTAAATGCGCTTTTTACTTTATACTGGGCATAGATTGATAATATCAAAGCCGGCACAAGCAATATCATGGTCGAATCGAATATCATTTATCATACTCCTATATTGATCAATATTTTTTTCTTTTCTTGATCTGTTTACTATGGTAGCTCGTAAAAAGATCCATTACTAATGCAGATTTTTGGTGCATTTCCAACTGCTCTAACCAGATAACCAACTCTTGTGTTTTAATAATTAGATGCACAAAACACGTAAAGTTTCATGTCAGCATGGGATAGTTAATCCGCATCACCCGGGTTTGTTTTGCGCTCGCCGGTTTTTTTCAAGATTTTTTCTTTAAAAAATGACGGATATAAAAAAGTTACGCCCAGCAAAATTAACAACATTCCAGGGATAATCGGCAGAACCAGACCGAATAATCCTACCACAATCAGGGGAATAGCAATAAATGGCTTTCCTTTCCGAAATGCTCTGATTTCATCAAGCAGTTTTCCAGCCATTATCATCTCGTGTTTATAAAAAAATCAAATCTACCTGGCTAAACAAATTCTCCCGCCTTTTTAACCTGGTCAACAATTCCTTTTCACTGGAAACAATACGGGCTTTTCTCTCCTGTTGAGTTACTGATTGCTTTACCCGGAACTTTTCCATCGTTGTTCGCTCCAAAATAAACAATACAATCAGTATAATACCCCAACTCAGGGCGTAAAAATAAACTGTCCTGGAAGAACCGGCAAAAAAATAGATCCAAACAAACAGTCCGCCGCTCACCAGCACAATGAATAAAGGCAAAATAATCTTTAGCAATTTTTCATTCCAAATGCTGCGTGCCAGGTCGTGTTTGGTATGAGAAATTTTCTCCTGTAAAACGGCAATAGCATCATCTTCGGTAGCAATCAATTTTAAAAGTTGTGCCATGCGGGCATCCTTTTGCATGGCGATCAACTCACGCACTATACAGGCATTTTCAAATTTCGACTTTTTTTGCAGGGCTATATTATTATACATTTCCGCCTTGCGTAAATTGCCGTTTTTCATTTCCTGCAGCGCTGCCTTGTGATAAAAAATACCCGGCAGCCATTTTTGCTGTTCAGCTAACTTGTAACCAAGTTTTAACGCTCCCGCCGCCAACGCTGAAGTGACAGTTGAAAAAAGCATTTCCAAAGGCCCGTTACTATTTTAAAGCCAGAGCCCGTTCCAGGTATTCTACAGCTTTGGGATATTTCTCCCGCACCTGATCCCATTCCTGGTTGGTCAAGTCTTTGGGTTCTTTACCGGTTACTTTTACCACGCTGTCATAAGCAATCTGGATCAAATCTCTGTTAGCATTCACAATGCCGAGCGAAGCGCCGGCTATCTCAAACACACCATTCACAAAATCTATACCGGTAGCGGCTTCAAGACCGCGTTCGGCAATAAATCCTGCCAAACCGCCAAGAGCGCCATGGGTTATCGTCTTTTTCATTCTTTCTATTTTATTCATTATTTTTCTTCTCCTCGTTCTGTATTGTTTTCAAGGACTTTTTTATCAATTCATCCTTTTTCTGCACAATACTTTGTAAACGTTTTACCTCCCGCAAGAGTTCCCGCTGCCGCTTGTTGCCGAATATCATTCCATAGACCTTTTCAACAACAATAATAATACTGAGTGCGATAATTATGCCAAAGGCAAAACTAAATAGATCAAGCTGCATAATTCTATACCTGTTAATGGCTTTTTATTGGGGTTTATATTTTACCATAACAAGCCGGTTGCCGATGATACGATCCATGTAATAATTAACTTCATCCATCGATCGTTTGATGATTGGAATCCCCATGCCGCCACGCATACGGTTGTTAACAGCATTCCGGGCGTCGAATATTTGCAAATCTTCTACGCAAAATCCGTCACCCCGGTCATAAACGGTAATGATCAATTTATCCGGCAAGGTTTCAACTCCAACTCGAACCGTTTTATCGGGATTTGAATGATAAGCATGTTCAACCACATTGATACAGGCTTCATAAACACTAATTTTTATTTTACTTATTTCCGTATCATGAAATCCGGCTTTACGTGACAAGTCGACAACAAAGTCACACGCTTTGTATAACGAATTAACATTGCCGGGTATTTCAATAAAATGGGTATCATCATTTTCCGGCAAGGTTTGGTGAAGATTGGCAATCAAGGGGGTTTCTTCCACCGGCTCGATCTGCTCCTTCTGTTCTGATACACCTGTTGTTGCTATTTTATTCATTTTTCCGTTGGCGTGGGTAGCTTCGGTCAGGTAGGTAAAAGGCTTGAAATGTTCAATGTCTTTCCACGCCAGGGGTTGTAAATTTATAATCGTAACATTTCCCCCTTTGCGCCGTACCCGGGCTGTTATTTCAAACAACGCCACAACCAGGCTCGGTGGTAACTCGGCAAGACCTTCAAGGTCCAACACAAAGAAAAGCGCCTTTTGTTTTAATAATTTTTCAACACTGGTCAATAGCTCAGGTACAAGGGATATATCGTTTACATCGGCACGGGGCACAAGCGTTACATTGGCAGTCTTTTTGTTTTCCCGCCGTATTTCGATTATTTCGTTTTCCATTTACCTGTTTACTCTTATATTACGGCCAAATTTCGCTTGATCACTTTACCTAAAAAATTCTTGGGCAAAAAATCGACAAATTCTATAATCCTGGGGGTTTTATACCTGGCCAGTTTTCCCCGGCAAAAGGCAATAATCTCTTCCGAAGACACCCTGTGATTTTCTTTCAGAACCAGAAATGCCTTTACACACTGCCCGTAGTATTTATCGGGAATTCCAATTACAGCTGCTTCAGCAACGCCTGGATGCTCCGTTAACACTCGCTCTACTTCACCGGGATATATATTTTCACCGCCAAAAAAGATAATCTCTTTTTTCCGGTCGGCAATATAAAAATAACCTTCCTCATCAAACCGGGCAATATCGCCGGTTTTTAACCAACCCTCGGGGGATAATACCAGTTCAGTCTCCTGAGGTTGCTGCCAGTAACCGAGCATTACCTGGGGGCCCCGCACTTCTATTTCGCCCGTTTCGCCGACGCCGAGCGCTTCACCGGTCTTGATATCCACTATACGGGCTTCGGTTCCCGGCCAGGGCAGCCCAATACTGCCATTTTTATTCATACCAAAAACCGGGTTGCAGTGGGTTATGGGAGATGCCTCAGATAACCCATATCCTTCCACAAGGCGCCCGCCGGTAATCTCCTCAAACTCATTCTTGAGGGCTTGCGGCAGCGGCGCGCCTCCACTGATACAGACACGTATGGATGATAGATTTATTCTGGTTTGCCGTGCCGCATTCACAAGCGCCGAATACATGGTTGGCACACCGGGGAATAATGTAATTTTATATCGCTGAATATCACTCAATATTTTATCAACCCGAAAACGCGGGTGCAATATCATTGTCGATTGACTAAAAATTGACAAATGGTGGCAGGCGGTCATCCCGTAACTATGAATTAACGGCAAAACCGACATGACAATTTCTTCGCCATCCTTATACTCGGTAATCCAGGCACGGGCTTGCACAGTATTAGCAACCAGATTTTTGTGGCTTAGCACAACCGCTTTGGGGCTGCCGGTTATGCCGCCGGTATAGATCATAACCGCCGGATCGGAGGATTGCAAATCTTTACAGGGTTGTTCTTCAATGCCCTTGTTTAATAATTCCCGGAATAACAGCGTATCGACAAAAAACGGCGTCTTGTCGCGTTCCATTTCAAATTTCTTTTTTATCTGTAACGCCACATTCAAAAAAAACGGCATATACGTTTCAATACCGGCAATGATAATATGCGCCAGGTCTAACTCATAAATGATCTTTTTAATCCGCGGCACGATCCGGTCGAACAGAATGGCAACTTTGGCGCCGCAGTTTCGCATTTGAAATTCCAGTTCCCGCTCGGCCAGTAATGGATTGATCAATACATTGATGGCGCCAAGCTGTAATACCGCCCAGTACGCAATAATAAATTGCGGAATATTGGGCAGCGCAATGATCACCCGGTCGCCTTTTCCAACATTCAGAGATTTCAGGCCGGAGGCAAAACGGGTTACCAGATTATACAGATGCCGGTAGCTTATTTTGTGACCAAAATAGATCAATGCCAGCTTTTCCGGATGCTTTTGCATGCTCCTCTCCAACATCTGAAATACTGGCATCTCCGGTATTTCCAGAGTTCCCGGAACTCCGGCTTCATAATTTTTTAACCACACTGCTTCAGTCATTACCATTAGATGAATTTAATTCAACATATTTTATATTTTTACACTAGCGTCATACCGTTGGTTTTGCGGTTTATTTACGGCACAAAAACGCTATTTTTTTAACTTTTCAATTCAACAGTTAATTTCTTTTTTGAATAATTACAGGGGATATTTTTTTCTTGCCGGAGTACAAAAGCGGCGCCAATACTGAAAAATAGTAAACCTGTTTTACTATATATGACCTTTTGGTCTGATCTTTTTTGCAGCATAATTGTCTGTCCAAGCTGGCTCTTTTTGTGCACTGTTTTTCCGGCAATTCCAATATTATCAACTATTTTATCAGCATTGTTTATTTCATAAATTATAAAAAAAACATAAAAATCAGGCACACATTACAGCTTTAAGATTTTGCGGGTACCCGTTCATTTTTTGCAGAGGTAACAAAAATACCCTTTTTACCAACCAGGGGACATTTATTTTCGCAAATCCCGCAGCCAATGCACAGTTCCTCATCTACCCAGGGGAACTTTACTGTGCGCATGGTACCATCCGGACCCCGTGCTTCATGGATATCAAATTTAATTGCTTTATCTGGAACCGGACAATGTTCTTCACATACCAGGCAGTCTTCCTGGCTATACCAGGGAATGCAAAGTGTTTTATCAAAATGGGCGGTTCCCATTTTCAGTTTTTGCTTCGCTTCCAAAGTCAATTCCTGAATTGCGCCGGAAACACAAACCTGGCTGCAAAGATTACAATTAAACTCGCAATAACCCATTGTGGGTACAGAAATTGGCGACCAGATGCCTTCCCAACCGGCTTCAAACAGAGCTGGCTGCAAGCAACCGCCGGTTGATGAACAAACCCGCACACATTCCTGGCAGCGTACACAACGGTCAAGGAAGGCGCTTTCTTCCAACGCACCCGGAGGACGTATAACACTGGCCCTTTTTTCGGGTTTTCCAGACGCAGTTTTGATCAAAGCCATACTCGTCAAACCAACTGCCCCTGCCTGCAACAACCGCCGCCGGGAAAAATCTATTTCGTTTTTGCCCTGGTTTTTACCAAATTTATACGATACTGCTTTAGGGGGGCAAACAGCAACGCAATCGCCACATTCTATACATTCAACAGTATTATTTATTGAATAATCATCCTCGATGGCGTTCATTTTACAACCGGTCTGGCATCTGGCACATTTTGTACAACTTGATGCTACATAGCGCCTGGTAATTCTGTATTTGGAAAATATACCCAAAAGCGCCCCTAACGGGCATAAATTTCGGCACCAGAATCGTTTGGACACAAGCCCCAGGAACAGAATGCCAAGGAATAACAAAACCACTGCAATTCCGGATAAAAATTCAGGCCGGCCCACAGGTAAAATTGTTTTCTGAATAAAACTGTAAACACTGTAAACCTGATCCTCCAGCGCCCCGCTAGTAAAAGCTAAATCAAAAACACTGTTAACAAGGAATACAAACGCCGGATAAATTGCCAGTGTAAAAACGCGGGTTAACACCACAATCGGATCAAAAAACCAGGTTAGCTGCAGCGAAAACAGCGCCGCTACCAGGATGGCTACCAGAATAAAAAACTTTACCGGCCGGAATTTCACACTATCCCGCTCTTTGCGACCGGGTTTTTTTCTTTTTAAAAAGCGATCATTAATATCAATGACCGTTCCCAGGGGGCATATCCAGCCACAAAAAAATCGCCCGAATGGTATTGCCAACAATAAAAATACAATCCCCGGCAAGGCCTCAATAAAAAAACTGCGCGAGGCAAAAATTGTGGTGATTGAAATCAAAGGGCTGGTATGAAAAAAAAGATCGGCAGGAATGCCGTTTTCAAGTGGATAACGGGTTTGTAAAAATAACAACACAAAAAAAAGCAAAAATAATATTTGCGAAATACGGCGCCATGTCTTCATATCTGTCAATCCTGATACCTGGTAATAACTTTACTTGCTTTTTTGATTCCCCCCTTTGCCGCATTTATACGGCAAGATCAATCTCTTTCATTCTTACTTTTGCCAGGTCTATATTGCCCATGCCGCGTTCATTGGCGTCACAAAGATAGGGAACATCTACGGGGTTGGCGCCAAACAGGGTAACACCATAAGCATCGGCTGCCACACGATCTGTGGCGGCAATCATTACTTTCCGCTCTTCCACATCGGCAAGGTTACCGCCTGTGGGGCCGTTTCGCACAAGAATTCTCCACGCATCTATTATTGTCAACGCCGGTTTTACAACTGTATTGATATCGACCAGGTTGGTATTTATTTCTTTATGAATACTGCCGCGATTGCCCCCCATTATTCCCATCATATTTTTAAAACCAAGTGTATATTTGGAAATGCCATGTACTTTGGCGATCGGCATATTGATAAACACATCATATTCCAGAACATCACGATATAATGGCCACGATTTAAGCAGCTTGCCATCAGGGATATCTACATCCTTAAAACGGCTGTCTACAATATAACGGACTTCAGCGCCGGCTTCTTTGGCAGCATCTTCAATTCCGCTGTTTTTATAACACCGTTCCGCCTGGTTGCAGGTTCTGTCGATCACCCGCACTTTTTTGGCGCCGGCGGCAAGGCACATTTTTATTACCTCTGCTACCGCTTCCGGATTTGTATTGGCTGCCTGCTCTGGATTTCTATCCCACCCGATATTGGGCTTTAAAAGAACTGTTTGATCTTTTTTAACAAATCTGCCCATTCCACCAAGTTCATCAACCGCCCTGCGCACCAGGTCTGCCGGGCTGCTGTTTTTTACTATTACCAATTCCGGAAGTTCATCACCGGCAATCGCAAAACCAGGAACCGTACTAGCGGCTGATAAAACCAAACCTGCACAGGCGCTCGATTTTATAAAATCACGTCGTGTTAAATTCTTCATATCAATACTCCTGTATTAAAAAAAGCCTGCTCCTGGGCAGGCTTTTTTATGCGATTATTGAGCTTTAGCGAGCAAATCAATTTCGTATTGTGCATTCTTTCGCCAACGGCTGTCTTTGGCTGCGGCTTCAAAATATTCTTTGGCTTTGGCATTATTACCCAGCTGTTTGCTGGCTATACCGGCTTCAAAATTTGCTCCACCTTTATAACTTCCCGGTTTTAATAGACATTTTTCAGCAGCCGCCAAAGCTGCGGCATATTCGCCCAGCTTGTTATTTACTGTTGCCAACTGAAAATTAGCGCGATCATAATCTTCTTTAATCGCCAGGGCATTTTCCAGAGCCATCACTGCCTGTTCAAGGTCGCCATTATTCATGAACGCTTCGCCAAGCATTGTAAATGCCTTGTAATATTCCGGGTTAATTTGTGTTGCCATGCGGAAATATTTTATAGCATTGGCATTGTCTTTCATATCATTATAAACCAAAGCAAGATTATAGACGATAGTCTCATCCTTTTGATTTATTTCCATCGCTTTTTGGTATGCAGCAATCGACTCGGTAAAATTCTTTTTATCTTTATTAGCAGAACCTAATGCAGAATAAGCCCGGTCGTATGAAGGATCTATTTCTACTGCTTTTTTAAATACCTCGATTGCTTCATCTAACTTTCTTTGCTTGACAAATGTTAATCCCTTACCATAATATGCTTTGGAATAACCGTCGTCCAGGCTGATCGCTTTATCATAAGCAGCCAAAGCTTCATCATACTGACCTTTTTTAAACAAAGTGTTACCGTCATTATAAGCGCGTTTTGCATTGTTAATTCTTTCGGTCAGTTCAACATCCGAACTGATTTTTGCATTCAACGCTTTTATTTCTTGTTGCAGACTTTCATAGGTCTTTAACAAATTGTCATATTCATCTTTGGTTATGCCTTCCTGGCCCATTTTTGCGCGAACTTCATTGGCTTCACGCAGCTTGTCATTGTACTGTTGCTGTAAATCCTGAGCCAGTGAACCGCTAACCATACAAAATAAAACAACTACTATAAATCCGAAAATTATACTTTTTCTAAACATTGATCTTTTCCCTTTTTTGTTACCCTTACTTTTATTAACAAGTGCCGAAGGCGGGATTTGAACCCGCACGCCGGACAGGCACTACCCCCTCAAGATAGCGTGTCTACCAATTCCACCACTTCGGCTTTGTTTTTTAATTGACAGGTTCCGGGTTTAAATTCCCTTCTGACCCTGTTTCTACTGGAGTTGCAGCTTCCGGCAGTGTGCGCGCCGGCGATGCCATTTGCCGCTCCCGTTCTCTTTCAACAACACTACGGTTATCTACACTGCCTTTTGTTACCATTCCCAGCAATAAAGCAATAAACATAAATAACGTTGCCAGGATTGTGGTTATACGGGTCAAAAATGGAGCTGAACCCCGACCGCCGAAAAATGTTCCCATCGTATCTGCACCGCCGCCAAACGTTCCGGCTAAACCGCCGCCTTTGCCAGATTGAATTAGAATTACAAATACCAGCAAAACCGCAACAATGACAAATAAAAATATTAAAACATTATACATTACTTTTTAACCTTTCAAAATGTTTTTCATTCTTTCAGGCGTTTACAATTCCCAAAAAAGAATCTGCTTTTAATGAGGCGCCGCCTATTAATCCGCCATCAATATCCGGTTGTTGCAACAATTCTTTGGCATTTTCCGCTTTCATACTGCCGCCGTACTGAATTCTGATCGAATCGGCAAATGCCGCATCGTATAATTCCACTAACAAAGTGCGAATCATCTTGTGTACCTGCTGAGCTTGTTCAGGAGTTGCTACCTTGCCTGTACCAATAGCCCATACCGGTTCATAGGCTATAACTATATTTGCCGCTTCCTGCTTGCTAATTCCAGCCAGAGCGCCGCGTACCTGGGTTTCAACAACCTGTTCGGTTTTGCCGCTCTCACGTTCCTCAAGAACCTCGCCAACACAAATGATCGGCGTCAATCCGCTACTCAATGCCTTTTTCACTCTTTTATTGACCGTCTCGTCAGTTTCATGAAAATATTGACGTCTTTCGGAATGGCCAATAATAACAAACTGACAACCAACCTCTTTAAGCATGTGTGCACAAACTTCGCCGGTAAATGCGCCCATATCTTCCCAATGAACATTTTGAGCGCCTAATGCAACAGGGGTATCTTTGATCACCTGGTGAACAGCATACAAGTCCGGGTATGGCGGGCACAATACCACATCCACATCAAACTTGTTGTATTTGTCTTTAATTTCTTCTGCAAGTTGAATTGCTTCAACCACAGTTTTATTCATTTTCCAGTTGCCCGCAATAATCCGTTTTCTCATAATAACCTTTATTAATAAATATCGGGCCGGCATTAACCGGCCCTTTTGTTTAAATAATTTTACATTTCAAGTAACGAAAAGTTCCCGCTATTATAATGACGCCATTTTAACCAGCAGGTCAACAACACGGCAAGAATAACCCCATTCATTATCATACCAGGATACAACTTTGACAAATTTCCCTGTGCCGCCCATAACCATGGTGCTAAGGGAATCAAAGACTGATGAAGCCGGGTTGTGAACGATGTCGATAGAAACAATCGGATCTTCCGTGTATTCCAGAATACCCTTCATCGGGCCTTCTGCTGCCGCTTTCATCGCCGCATTAATGTCTTCTTTGGTCACTTCGGTTTTTAATATTGCAGTCAAATCAACAACAGAACCATCCGGGGTTGGCACGCGCATTGCAAATCCATCCAACTTGCCTTTTAATTCAGGAATGACTTTGCCAACTGCCTTGGCGGCGCCGGTAGTCGTCGGAATAATGGATACTGCAGCAGCGCGGGCGCGACGCAGATCGGAATGCGGCAAATCCAAAACCATCTGATCATTGGTATAAGAGTGCACAGTAGTCATCAAGCCGCTTTCAATACCAAATTTATCATGCAAAACTTTGACAACCGGAGCGAGACAGTTGGTGGTGCAGGATGCGTTAGAAACGATCTGATGTTCCGGCTTTAATGCGCTGTCATTCACACCCAAAACGATAGTGGCGTCAATTTCATCCTTGGCCGGTACGGTCAAAATAGCTTTTTTGGCGCCGGCGGTTAAATGCTTGGCTACTGCTTCACGGCTTCTGAATACACCGGTAGACTCGACAACTACATCAACCTTGAGCTCACCCCACGGCAACGCAGCCGGGTCCTTTTCTGCCGATACCTTAATTTTTTTGCCGTCAACAACAATACAATCGCCATCGACAGAGATATTTTTATTATAAACTCCATGAACCGAATCATATTTCAGCAAATGCGCCAGGGTTTTGGCATTGGTTAAATCATTGATCTGTACGACCTCAATATTGCCTTTTTCCATAATATTACGAAATACCAGACGACCAATACGTCCGAAACCATTAATTGCAACTTTGATTGCCATTTTATTTCTCCTCTATCAATAATTTTTTTATTTATATTTTACCGTTTACACCTAAAATATGTAATTTATGTTTTACCATAGCCTTGATCGCATCACGGGCCGGGCTTAAATATTTGCGCGGATCAAAATTGGTCGGGTCTTCGGCAAAGGCTTTGCGAATCGACGCGGTCATAGCAAGACGTAAATCTGTGTCAATATTTACTTTACATACAGCTCCCTGCACGGCTTGCTTGATCATATCCTCCGGCACACCTTTGGCGCCGGGTAATTTACCGCCATATTGATTGCACAGGTCGACAAATTCCTGCAATACAGATGAAGCGCCATGCAACACCAATGGAAATCCGGGTAATGCTTCTTCAATCTGTTTTAATCGTTCAAAATCCAGCTTGGGCTCGGTTTTGAATTTGTAAGCGCCATGACTGGTGCCAATTGCCACTGCCAACGAATCACAGCCGGTACGCTCGACATACTCTTTGGCTTCTTTGGGATTGGTATAGATAGCGTCCAACTCGGAAACGCTGACATGTTCCTCAACACCGGCTAAACGGCCAAGCTCGGCTTCAACCGGAATACCGCGCGGATGGGCATAATCTACAACTTTTTTTACCAGCGCTATATTTTCTTCAAAGGGCAAATGTGAACCGTCAATCATAACCGATGTAAAACCGCCATCAATACAGGATTTGCATAATTCAAAACTGTCGCCATGATCCAGGTGAACAGCTATCGGCAAATCGCTGATCTCCAGAGCTGCTTCAATTAACTTCATCAGGTATTCGTGACGCGCATATTGCCGCGCTCCTTTGGAAATTTGCAAAATGATCGGCGCCTTTTCTTCTTCTGCAGCTTCTACAATTCCTTGAATAATTTCCATATTGTTTACATTAAAAGCCCCAATGGCGTAACCGCCGCCATAGGCTTTATCAAACAGAGGTTTTGTGCTTACTTTTGGCATTTATTTTCCCTTCACAAACTAGATTTTTATTGTGACTTTATATTTCAAGCTTTAGAAACAAGTTTATAAAAATACTGATATTTCAATAAAATGTCAAGAATTATTCTATGTGATACCGGCAGATAACCACTTGCAGCAATATTTTGGGCGGAATTTTTACATTTCAACTATATAAAGACCGGTATAACCGGTCAAACAAACATATTTGCCTCCCTGCTAATGCGGGTTACAGAAACAGCAATTACCCGGCGCGCGCCTGCTGCACACAACACCCGGGCGCATTCGTTCATGGTGCTGCCGGTTGTTACCACATCATCTACCAGCGCAATACTGGCATTTTGCATAATTTTATTCTCTTTTATTGAAAAAGCGCCCAGCACATTTTTCATCCGTGCATAACGATCTTTACTGGCCTGCTGACTGGTGAAGATATGGCGCTTTAATATCTCTTTTACCGGTAATCCGCTGTGACGCGAAATTTCCTGCGCCAGCAAAGCGGACTGGTTATAGCCCCGCTCTCGATACCGGGAGGGATGCAAGGGCACAGGTGTTATGAAATCAATAGATGGCATTTCCGGTTCACAATCTATCACCCGGCTCATTGCCTTGCCAAACAATTTTGCCAGCTGCGGGGTTTTACGATATTTGAATAAATGAATCAGGTTTTGCACTTGTTTATCATATTGATAAACCGCCAGCGAGGCTTCAAACCAATGCGGTAAATTGGATAAAAGACTCAACTCACCGACCGTCATAAAGGGAGCCCTGAGCATTTGTAATGACTCCTCACACGAGGAACATAAAAATTCTGTGCTCGCACTCAGCCGGCTATGGCAAAGCAGGCAAAGCGGCGGGTAGACAAAATCAAGCGCCGATCTCCATAGCAAACCCGGTAATTTGACTATGGACTCTGGAATGAATGGTTTCTTTCTATTAACTTTCATTTCAATGTATTAATCTAACAGCAACACAGTTTTTCAGATATATTTTAACTCTTTTCCCCCTGCCCGGGTAAAATGGTTGTCCGGGTAAAAATCCCGGACAACCATACGTCACTTTTAAAACTGGTGTGAAAATACCAGTTTGGGTTCAATTCTCTCCTGCGGCTTGTATTCCTGCGAATTGGGAGAGGTTTCAACATAGGTCCAGATATAATCCATATAAAGGATCAGGTACGGCTTGATTTTGTAACCAAGGCCAACCCGGGCAACACTGCGGTTATCCAGAGTAAATACGTCTTCTGCGGTTTCAATGCCCATTTTATCATAAGTTGCATGAGCTGCAATGGTGGGGATTGCATCCGGAGCATCGGCGGCAAAATGTAAAATACCGCTATTTTTGGTATCATCCAGACGGCTGAACATACCCAGCAGGCGGAGTTTATTACCCAAAACATTACCCATCAATTCACCAAATACGCCTTTGGTATCGTCAGTAATGCTCTTTATATAATCAATTTTATGCATCCCGGTGGACTGGTAACGCTGCACTTCATAAAAAGCATTAAAGAAGGATGGTTCAAACTCTTTCCCCAGCCAACGCCGTTCCAACTTGGCAGAAAGATCTAATAACCCGGCCAGATTGCCCAAAGTTACCATAACACCAACCGCCTGACCGCTGCCATACGTATTGGAAGCGTTGTCGATAGAGCTGAAACCGGAAATCTGCGCCCAATCATAATACAACATTGAATTCAACATGCCGCTTTTGAACAACGGCAATTCCGCATCCAAACCTATAACAGAAGCGGCGTCATCGCTATCGGTTGAAGCGTCCGGGTCAAAATCACGCGCATAAGAAGCGCCCATGGCAAAATTCTTGATGATGGGTATATCGACTACTCCGGTCAAAGGACGAAAATAAGCGCGGCCGGCAATCAATTCAGAGCGCCCCAAATTGCTGGTTATTGTTTCAAAGCCGAATTTACCAAAATCCATGTCAAACGCCAACCCGATCTTGCGGTTATCATAAGAAGCTTCATTGGTATAATAGTTTACAATAAAACCATGCCCCAAACGTGCGGCATCCAGGGTTCCAACTCTGGCATAAACCGGGTCGAACTTTTGGCCCCAGCGAATATAACGAATAATACGGAAATAATCATAACTCTGATCCCAATCCTGCTCGCGGATATCGCCATTTTCTGCATTAAACAACAGGTTTACATTTAATCCAAGTCCAAGTTTTCCAAAAGCCAATTCCGGTCTGAAATTCAGGGTAAAATAGGTCTCCTTACCGCCTTCCTCATCAATCACGGCCATACCAACTCCACCCATCATCAAACCGCCTTCCTGTCCCATATATCCCAACCCTCCGTCGGCATACTGGGCAATACTTCCGCCCGCCAATAACAGCACAAGCATAGAAAACAGTACGACAGTTCTTCTCATTTTTCGCTCCTTACGATTTTTTCACCTGTTAATTGTGACTTAATTACGACTTTTCTACACGATTATTCTTGCGTTACATCACATTTTATTGATTTACATCAATTACACCATACAGCTATACCGAAAATTACCACAAATCATCCATGCCGGGAGGAATATCAAAATGGGTGGCCCACTGGAAATGACCCTGGCCGCCCTGGTTAGCGGCTTTATCCAGCAATAAAATACGCTTATGCTCCAGTTCTTCCGAGGCAAGATACTCAAACATTTCCTTCACTTGAGGATTCACCGCTTTCAGCGCTGCATGGCGGTAAAAGTCAAAAGCCTTTTGCTCTGCCTGTATACTCAAATCAATCGCTTCGTCGGATGTTAGCGTATCGCTTACCTGCTTTTTACTGATTTCCGATAATCGCAAATCAATTGCCGGCAGTTTACCACCTGATAGTTTTGTATATAATTCGGACAACTGCTCAAAATGGCCGGCTTCAATTGTTGCCAAATAACGGAATTTGTTTGCAAGCGCTTCTGTTTTCATCACCAGGGCTGCATTTTCATAAAATTCCTGGGCCCCTTTTTCCCGGTTTATTGCCAGTTCCAATGCTGCCAGCGGTTTTAAATCGCTTTCTTCTGCCGGTACAAAGCCGCTAAACAAAGCTTTATCAAACATTTTATTAAATTCCGGCAAATCACCAGGCTGCCGCGAGCTAATCAACTGGCCGTCTACACATACTGGCTTGTCCACATAAATTCCGCCGGCATTTTTAACATCATCGCGAATTCCGGCATAACAGGTCAGCGTCACTTTATCCAAAACACCGGCCGATATCAATACCTGCGGGCCATGACAGATCGTCCCCACGGGCCGGCCTGTCGCCCAAAATGCCCTGACAAACTCCAGGGCAGCATCATTGATGCGAATCAGTTCCGGTGCGCCGCCGCCGGGAATTAGCAAACCATCATAATCTTTTACATCGACATCGCCAACGCATTTATCGGGAACCAGTGAAAATTTGTTGTTTTTCCCCATGACCGGTCCGCTTTCCAGACCCAACAGGTCAACTTTAACATTTTTACTTGAAAAATAGTCTCGCGGTATGGTCGTTTCTTCTTCATGAAATTTAGCGGCGATTAAAATTGCTATTTTTTTATTCATTATCAAAGCTACCTCCCGTTCACTCAATGGTTAATTGAACACCTTGTTGAACATCCGGCTTACACCAGTTCCGGATAACAAAATAGCAGCCCATATTTGCAGTCAATCAATTTTAATTTCTGTTAACCGGGGTTATGCTAATTTACTCTTTCGGCTCTCTTGTCTTTTCAGTGAATTGATCTCATCGCGCAGTATAGCCGCTTGTTCATAATCCTCCTCGCAGACAGCGTTTTCCAGTTCTTTCTGTAAACGTGCTGCATCGGAAAGTGGTTTCCCTTCTTCAATTTCCCGCGCCCATTGTTTTAAAAACTCTAACTCGAACATATCCTCTAAATTTTTTTTGGCAAATTTTTTATAAAATTTTTCAATTATTATTATCCCCATGCGAATTTGCCTGAGCGCCTCATCAAAATTTTCTTCTTTTAAATACATTGATGCCTGCGCGCGGGTATTCATCATAATTACATAAGGCCGGTATTGCTGAAAGCTCCACACAATCTCTTTGTTATTGGAAAATTTTTCTACAAAATCAAATACCTGTAAATTACGGGTTGTATCACGAATGACGCGCTTAAAATCTTCCAGTTTCATTAAAGCAAGATAACGGTGATAGTATTGAATCGATTCTTGCTGCAGCTTCATACATTCACCAATTGTCAAATTAAAATTACCTTTGGTATTACTGTTGGCTTTTTTCTCATAATAAGTTAAATAGGAATCATAACGCGCCGGTCGTTTGCCATCCGGTCGGCCATCAAGCTCCATTTGCAAAATACCAAGGTCCAGCCGTAATTGTAATTTCGGCTTGCCATCGAGTCCCGTAATGATGCGAACATTTATATCATCAACCAGGTATTTCCAGTTTTTCATGATCGGGCCAATATCTTCTTTCATTTTTCACGCTCCCGATAAATTACCAATGAACAAGTCATATTGTTTATATTCGTTCATTATTTAAAATATTGCACCGCATTTTTAAATAATGCCAGACCGTCGCCTTCCGTCGCTAAATCGTTACGTGTCCAGAGCGGACTATGTGTGGGGTCGATGTTGCGCTCCGGATGCGGCATTAAACCCAGTATTCGTCCCGATGGATCGCAAATTCCGGCAATATCGTGCACGGAACCATTCGGATTCCAGGGGAATTCTGCTTTTTTATTATCCGGCGATTTATATTGAAATACAACCAACTTGTTCTCGATTAAATAATGCAGTGTTTTGTCATCCTGCGGCACAAACTTGCCTTCCGTATGGGCAACGGGATAGTACAGTACAGGTTTGGAATTCCGGGTAAATACACACGGGCTGTCATTCACTTTGAGGTAAACCCAGCGATCTTCGTATTTTCCGGAATCGTTAATTGTTAAAGTAACAGTCTGTTTAGCGGTGAAATCCACTACCGGCAACAAACCCGCTTTAACCAACACCTGAAAACCGTTACAAATTCCAATTATTAATTTTTTATCATTGTAAAATCTGTGCAATACATCCGCCAGTTTATATTTTAACTGGTTTGCCAGCACTTTACCCGCAGAGATATCATCTCCATACGTAAACCCGCCGGGGATCGCCAAAATCTGGTAATTATTCAATTGCACTTCACCGTTTAACAGCCGGTTAACATGCACCAGATCAGCTTTGGCGCCGGCTTGTTCAAAAGCATATTTTGTTTCATCATCACAATTCGAGCCTGCGGCCCGTAAAACCAATACTCCGGGTATCATCTTACCATCCAAGTGTTTTTTGCCACGATTCTTTTAATTTATAAATATCTTCTTTAACCAGCGTTTTACCGTTTTCACCGGTAATCACCAGGGTTGTATCCTTGCTAACCATGCCTATTTGAGCAAAAGGACAACCGGCAAGCGCTTTATCAAATTGCTGTTGTTTGTCCGGCTCTACTTCCACAATAAACCGGCTGTTCGATTCAGAAAACAGTGCAAAATCGTCGCGCAGGGTCTGTGGCTCCCTGGGAATTTGAGAAAGCGAAATTGTTGCGCCAAATTCCCCGGCAAAAGCCATTTCAGCAACGGCTATGCCAATTCCGCCTTCCGAACAATCGTGACAGGAACGCACCAGCCCTTTATCGGTCGCTGCGGCCATGGCTATGAATATCTTTTTCGCGCTGTCCAGATCAACCTGTGGAACAGTTGCGCTGGTTTTGCCCAATAGATTAAAATAATGGGAACCACCCATCTCGTATTTGGTTAAACCGACGATATATAATAAATTTCCGGCCTTTTTCAAATCCATCGACACTGCTTTGCGCGCATCCGCCATCACCGATATGGCAGAAATAAGCAGCGTTGGCGGAATGGCAATGCTTTCACCGGTTTCCGTCTGGTATTCATTATTCAGACTGTCTTTGCCGGAAATGAACGGCGTTTCAAACACTTTGGCAGCGTCATAGCAGGCATTGGCAGCGCGTACCAGGCCGCCCATACGATCCGGCTTGTCGGTATTGCCCCAGCAAAAATTATCCAGAATGGCGGTCTGTTCCAGGCTGCCGCCTACCGCAATCACATTGCGCAGCGCCTCATCAATTGCCGAGGTTGCCATGTGGTATGGATCAATCAGCCCGTAATTGGGGTTCAAGCCATTGGACAAAATTACCGCCTTGTACGAATTCATGCGGGGACGGGTAATACTGGCGTCGCCGGGGCCGTCAGTGGCCGCGCCGACCAGCGGCTTGAGCGCACTGCCGCCCTGCACTTCGTGATCGTACTGGCGGATAACCCACTCTTTGCTGCACACATTCGGAGCAGCCAATATTTTATGCACATATTCGCTTAAATTTGCCGGCTGCGGGAACTCGGCTTCTTTTATAACCGGTTTTTCCCATCTGGCCTGGCGAACCGTACGCGGAACGCCCTTGTGTAAAAATTGCATATCAAGCTCGCCGACCACGGTTTGCTTGTAGAATAAACGAATTTTCTTATCCGTTGTCGTCTTGCCGATTACTGTTGCTTCTACATCTTCGCTGGCGAACAGTTTCAATGTTTGTTCTACTTTGTCCGGCGGCACAAAAATAACCATGCGTTCTTGCGCCTCGGATATCCAGATCTCCATATAACTCAAACCGTGATATTTAAGCGGCGCTTTATCCAGTTCAATTTCTGCGCCGGTGGTTTCCGCAAGCTCGCCGATAGCGGAAGACAGACCGCCGGCGCCGCAATCGGTAATTGCACGGTACAAGCCCAAATCACGCGCTTGCATTAAAGTATCGACCAGCTTTTTCTCCACAATCGGGTTGCCAATCTGTACTGCGCCGCTCCAGGTATCCTCGCTTTCGGTATGCAGTTCGCCCGATGACGCCGTTGCGCCATGAATACCGTCGCGCCCGGTACGCCCGCCAACAACAATAATGGCATCGCCGGGAACGATGGTCTTTTCGCATTTGTCAACCGGTATCAAACCGACATTGCCGCAATACACCAGGGGATTGCCGATATAACGTTCGTCAAAAAAGATCGCCCCGTTACTGGTGGGAATACCCATACGGTTACCATAATCGCGCACCCCGCTGACCACGCCCTGCATCACCCGTTTGGGATGCAATACTCCTTTGGGTAAATCCTCATACTTTATATCAACCGGGCCAAAGCAGAACACATCGGTATTGATGACCGGTTTGGCGCCCAGCCCCGTGCCCATCGGGTCGCGGATCACGCCGCCAATGCCGGTATTGGCGCCACCATAGGGTTCCATAGCGGACGGGTGATTATGCGTTTCTACCTTGAAACAAATATTATACTCATCATCAAAACGAATGATACCGGCATTGTCCTTGAATACAGAGACACACCAGGGTTTATTCAACTCGCTGGTCACTTTAAATATGGTATTCTTTAATAAATTATCAATCACTTGCCCATCCGCTTCGATCAACCCGGTAAGAGATTTGTGACTGCAATGCTCCGACCAGGTCTGTGCCAGCATTTCCAACTCTACATCAGTGGGTTCGCGGCCAATATCCTGAAAATGTTTTTGGATGGTTTTCATTTCTTCAAGATTCAAAAATAAATCGCGTTCACGACTGATCTTGAGCAATTCTTCGGCATTAGCCTGGCGCAGAGGCACATGCACAAGAGTAAACCGACTTTCAGTATGCGGCGCAAACAATGCCTCTTCCGGCTGCAACACATGCTCGATGACTTTATTCATCAACAATTTTTCCGTGATGAGATTCTTTTGCTCATCAGTGAGGGAACCGATCAAGACATACCGTTTGGCGGTTTTAGCTTCGCTAATGCCGGTAATACCCAAATCCGCAATCCCTTTCAGGGTAGTTTCCGCCACCATATCGGTAACGCCGCGGTTAAAAGTAATTTCCACAGACCATTGCTTTTTATCAATATCGCGTGCAAATTTTTTGTTGATCAGGTAATCCTGGGTAACATTGTCGGCCAGCAAATGCCCGGCAATTTTATTGCAATCCGCTTCTGATAATTCGCCCAACAGGTAGGTAACCGGGAACGAGTAGACTTTTTCAATCGTCTTAACTCCCAGATCGCGGGCGCCGTTTTTTATTTTTCGCCCTTCAAAATCCGGAAAAGCGGGTTTAACAGCCAGTTCAATTCGTGTTATCAATTCCAATCCCGATGTTAAATTTTTGCCAAAAAAATTATATAAATTTTAAATATATTTACCTGCAAAATCAAGCACAATATACATTATTTTCATATCTAAAACAGAATTGCAGCGCCGGTAATTTCAGCAAGAGCGCACAGTATCAATCCACAAAATTCCAGGTAAATCCCCAGCGCAGCTGCGATTTGGGTAAATTCCATCCATAAACCCTTTCTATTTCCAGCGCCGGTATGTTTTGCATGGCAATAAACAATGTCATGGTTCTAACAACAAAGGTAACCTGCACAAATGGAGTCACCGCCGGCCCAAACAGTTCAGCGCCCAAGGGGTATTGCGCAAAGTAATATTCCGGCGCAAAGCTCTCCCCCATTAACATAGCCCCGACACGAAAACGAGCATCAAGGTCACGGCGGAAAAACACCCGGCGATATTGTACATACCCCTTGCCCCAAACAGTTGGCATGTTGGTAATATCAAAATACGGGTCATCTGCCTTTATGCTTGCATATTTGCCTTTGCCGGTTACAGAAAAATATTTTCCAAGCGGACAGGTAACTGCAAAATCTACAGCTATACGGCTATGCTCTTGCTGGTTGATCCATAACGCCGTACTGTCGCTTGCATACATCGCCGCCTGATTTTTGATCTTGTTTACAGAAGCAGCAATATATATGTCAATGCCTTTAATTCGGCTGTCCATGCCAAAACCTGCCTGGTTATCTTTCATTGCTTCCAGTTCTGCATTGCCTCCGGTATATGGGCCATTGCTGTATAATGACTCAAAAGAGGGGATAACCCTGCCCTGGTTAACCCAACTGAATATGTTCAAGCCGGGCGCCAATCGGTATTCAACACTCACTTCCGGCTGCCAAAACATTCCATACCCCTTGTCGTGCTGTGCAGTAACCCCGGCAGAAAAATAATACGCATCACTACTGTGCAGCGCGGCGTTGAACCAGGCGCCGGAACTGCGTCGGCTATGCCTTCCCCACTCGCGGCTGTTCAACTGATTAATATGCCACATTGCCCCGCTCTGCAGGGCCAGGACGCCAACTTCTTTTTGCCATTGCGCAGTAACCCGCGTGCCCTGGTATTTATGCAAATTATCAATACCGGTATGCCGGTAACTGCCATAAAGTTCTTGCCGATAAAATGTTTGCTGAACATGAACAGATAAAGAACGGCCCCAATTTATCCGCAAACCATGATCGCTGCGGCGATCGGTCTGGTGGGGAATGGATACTTGCTGTATAAGCAATGATTGATGCAAGGGAATATCGACTTCGGCAAGGTTGTACAGATAAAGATACTGCACTCGCCATTTATTACCGATCCGGCGGTCAATTTTCAGATTCAGCTTTTTGGCGTCGTACTCGCTGTTATAAAAGGTTCCGCCATACCCTTTAATAATGCCGCCCATATTAATAGATAATCTATCCGAACTTTTTATGCCCAGCCGGGCGTCAATGTCATCAAAACCGTTATGCCCGGTGCGGTACGAAACTGTTGAGCGAATGGGTAAACCGGCGATATCTTTAAAAGAAACCTGCATGGTTTGCCCCAAAGGCGCATTGCCGTAGCGTCGGTCGGCCCCGGAGGTGATGATCTGCATTTGGGCAACGCTTTCCACCGGGATCATGTTCATTTCAGCCAGACCGGTAAAGGGATCGTTCAAATACAGGCCGTCGTAATAAAGGTGGAATCCGCCTTCGAGACCGGAATACAGCGAGCCATAAGCTGCCTGACCAACACTGCCGCGGTCGTAATAATATGCGCCCGGCAGCCAGTCGAACACATCGCCAAAACTGCCATAATCTGTGCCTTTGTACAAACCGGTATCGGCGATTACAGAGTAGATCATAGATCTGGTTGGTTTATCTACAATAAGATTCTCTGCAGGAGCAGGCGGTATAACCGGCGTCGTTAACAGGCTGTCCGCAGTTGCCAATGAATCGGGAGGAATCGGATTTGCTGCTTTAACGCTATCCGCAGCAGGTTCGCCGGACAACGGGGGCTGCACAATCATCATACTGTCGGCAGCCTGGTCGCTAACCACAGAATCCGGTGGTGTTGCCGCAGGCGCCGCTGTTTGGGCGACAACTCCGGAGATGGAGCAACTCAATATAACGAGGATGAAAAAACCAAATCTGTGCATAAGCGCTATTTTCATTTATGTAAATATTCCGGTATATGCGGCTGCAAACGAAACAAAAGTATCGGCACAATCGTGGCAAAGATCACCGTATTAACAGCAGCGTGGGTCAGGTAAAAAACCATGCCGCCGGTAAACAGCGCCGCCATGCCGCGGCTGTCGAGATCAGCCAGAACAAAGATCAAACTCAGCGTGGTCAGCACATCATAAACCAGGGTAACCAGCAGCCCGCAGCCGGCTGCGTACAGGGAAACAAGTATCCCGTTACTTTTTCGCACCCACAGTTTTTGAAACCAGCCGCCGACCAACCCGGTAAAACCAAAGGCAATGACCTGCGCCAGCAATAACGGCAGCGCCGGCGCGCCGTAGGGATTGAACAACGAAAACAGAAACTCGGCCAACAAGCCAATAATAACTCCAAACGCCGGGCCCATGATGTAACCGGCAATGAACACCGCCGCGGTGATCATTTCCACATTGGGAATGGACAGAAACAGGTAACCGATCCCGACCGCCAGCGCGGTCAGCAGGGATGCCAGTATGAGCTTTTTCAAACGTACATTTTTCACTATTTCTATCCAGGCAGTCCCGACCGGCGGGATGAAGCTTGTAAACAAGAACACAAGTTTATACGACAACCGGCTTGTTTGGGTTCAAAAAAAAAGCTGCTGCTTCTGTCGCAATAAAAACTGTATTTCTGCCGGTTAATTTATGAAATGCCGACTGGATTATCAAGTCTTTTCCCTGCGCCGGGGCAAATAAATGATCCTCAACTCATACCAATGCCGTCGATGGCTGCGCCGCAATTGGGACATTTATCATTTTGAATATTATTTTGTAGAATGGAAAACCCATAACGCTCGATAAGCAGGGCGTGACAGTGATAACAATAGGTGTTCTCGCCGGCGTCGCCCTGAACATTGCCGCTGTACACATAACGCAGCCCGGCGTCAAAACCGATCTCCCTGGCGCGGCGCATGATTTCCAGCGGCGTTACCGGCAGGTCCCGGCACAGGTACTGCGGATGAAAGCGGCTGATGTGCCACGGCGTTTCCGCGCCCAGCTCTTTGCGGATGAATTTGGCGATCTCCCACAGGGTATCTTCATTATCAACATACGTGGGCACTACCAGGGTGGTCACTTCCAGCCAGATATTCAGCTTTTTATACAACAGCAGTGTTTCCAGCACTTTTTTCAAATCACCGCCCACAACACGGCGGTAAAACTCTTGATCCCACCCCTTTAGATCGATATTGGCGGCCAGCAAATAGGGAGCCATCTTTTTTAACGGTTCGGCGTTGATATAGCCGTTAGAGACGAATATGATCCCGATGCCTTTTTTAACCGCCTGCTTCGCAATATCCAGGGCGTATTCATAATAAATAGTCGGCTCGGTATAGGTACAGGCAATGGTTTTGCAGCCCTGCCGGTCGGCCATGTACACAACATCAGCAGCCGGCAAAGTCTGCCCCGCTATATGTCCATCCTTTCCCTGCGGCGCCTGCGAAATATCATGATTTTGGCAAAAGCGGCATTTGAAATTGCAGCCCACCGTGGCAATGGAAAACGACTGCGAACCGGGATATACATGAAACAGCGGCTTTTTTTCTATGGGATCGACATGGGTGGCAATCGCCTTTTCATAAACCAGCGAATACAGCACACCCGCGCGGTTTTCGCGCACCCCGCAAATACCGCGCTTGCCCTCGGCTATTTTGCAATTGTGCGGGCATAACGTGCACCGCACCTGGTTATTTGCCAATTTTTCATAAAATTGCGCTTCAATCATTTTTCACCCGCGAGATTAATCTACAATTCAGGAAACCGGAAACAATTCCTCTATTGTTTTAATATCTTCCGGGTCGATGCTGAATCCAACCGAACCGGTATTTTCTTCAACCTGCGTCGCCCGCCGCGCGCCGACAATTGCCGAGGTTACCGCCGGATGTTTTAACACCCAGGCCACTGCCAACTGGCCGATGGTTTTGCTGTATTTCTCCGCAATGGGTCGCAGTTTTTCCACGCGCTGTATGTTTTCGCTCAATTTCGGTTCGCGGTATTCGACATTCTTTCTGCGCCAGTCATCGTTAGCCAGTTTGGTAACGTCGAAACTGCCGGTCAACATTCCCGAAAACATGGGGCTGTAACACACCACGCCGACGCCGTTTTCCAGACACCATGGCAATACATCTTTTTCAATACCGCGCCGGAACAGGCTGTACTGCGGCTGCAGGGAATCGATATGATGAATTTTTTCGCAGCGCGCCAACAACTCGACTGTAAAATTGGATACGCCCAGCCAGCGAATCTTGCCCTCTTTTTTCAGCTTGACCATCACTTCCCAGGATTTTTCCACCAGGACTTTTGGATCCGGCCAGTGGAACTGGTACAGATCGATTGTCTCAACCTGCAAACGCTTCAAACTCGCTTCCACTTCATTGCGGATATTTTGTACGGACAGGTCGTTGCGGAACTGCTTTTTGCTGTTCCAGGCCAGTCCGCATTTGGTGGCAACAAATACCTTGTCGCGTATTCCCTTGATCGCCTGACCGACGATCTCTTCGGAATGACCCAGGCCATACGCAGCCGCGGTGTCGATCCAGTTGATGCCCAGGTCAATGGCTTTATGGATAGTGCGAACCGATTCCTCGTCGTCGGATTGTCCCCAGCCCCAGGCCCAGGGCCCGCCTATCGCCCACGCGCCCAGTCCGATTTCGGTCAAGTCCGGCCCGGCGCTGCCCAGCTTTCGTTTTTGCATATTATCAAATCCTTTACAATTTCTTCTTTATGTTTTTATCCGCAGATTACGCAGATTCCCGCAGATAAATGGCCCAATCGTCGAGCAGGGCCGCCTTGTGGAACGCCTCATCTCAAGATGCGCGCCAAAGCAAAACATAACCGGTCATCGAGTAGGTTCGTTGCTTTATCTTTCGAACCGTATCGAGATGCCCACAATAGCAAAAGGATTTGTGTGAGCTTGCAGAACTGCCCCCTCGATACAAAGCAGCTCACCCGCGCGCGGGTTCGCAGCTTTTACTCGGGGACCGGCTTATTCAAGAACAACTCTGCTCGCCCTGGGAATGCTTCCCAGGGAGTCAATTAAAACAGGACATGTTGTCCTGAAATATACAATTATGAAAAACACAGTTTCATACAAATGCGAGGCGCGGTCGTCGAGTAGGGCCGTAAAATTTACTTTAAAAGAACGAATCCGTTCATACAACCGTCAAATCTCACAAGATGCAATTCCGGCCCGTATCGAGACGCGCGCCATCTGCAACCCGCTATTGTCCCAGCATACCCTGCGGCGCCATAAAATATACCAGCAGCATCGCCGGAATACCCACCAGCACAAACGCCAGTATCGCTGCGCCAATGCTGCGCATCACCGACATCCGGTTTACTTCCGCCAACCCGGTGAACAGGATCAGCAAATACCATATCACTATAACAAAATCCACTACGGCAAATAATTCAAACAAAAACGACAACACCGACTGGGATTCAATAAACGCCTTGCCGGTGGTGAACAACTCTTCCCGAAATAATATATATTTCACGCCCCACAACGGCAAAGTATACACAATCGGCGCCCAGGACCAGGCAATCACCGCCCGCACCTGCTCCCGTGTGGCTACACCGCCCAGTCTTTTGCCCGTCCAGTGCATTACAAACCCGGTGAGGTAAAGAGACAGCAGTCCACCCATTGGCCCGGCCAAAATGCACAATAGTAATAAAGCGCCAAAAGGTAACATATCGCCCATACCGCGTGCATTGGCCAGGGTCTGCCCGATGCCGCCCAAAACAGCTAAAAACAACACCTGGTAGCGCGGGTTGCTATCCACTATCCGGCGGATGGTTTCTTTGGGCTTGAGCCAGATCGTGTTCCAGGGACTCGGTTCTATCTTTTCATACATGCAAATTTCCATTCTCTTGTTCAACAAGGGTAATAAACTCGGCTACTTTATCCCGGAACCGGACAAATATGGAATTGGCCGCTGCCGGTTCAACGCCAAACAATATACTTTCAACCAGCGCCCGGTAATACCATTTATGTTCCGCGTATCCCCGGCCCAGCCGCACCCATAAGGACTCGCCCTGTTCGGCGTAATCCGTAACTATGGCGCTGATATTATGCAATTTGTCCGCACAGGCCACGTACTTGACCGGCAGGGGCGCGGTTTTCAACTTTGCGAGCAGCGCCTGTTTGCGCGCTTGCCAGGAGGCAATCGTTGCATCATCGGTACATTGCAGCACAATGGCCGCGACCCGGCTGCCGAACTCCGCCTCTACCTGCTCAATCGTCACCGGCGTATCCTCCACCACATCGTGCAGCAGCCCGGCGATGACCACATCTTCGGCGCAGCCTTCCTGCTGCAACAGCATGGCCACCGCAAAGGGATGGGTAAGATAGGGAATATCCGTGCCTTTACGTTTCTGGCCGTCATGCGCCTGCGCCGCAAAACGGATGGCTTTATTCACTGGATCCATAGTAGCGTTTCATACTTTCTACAGCAAACCGATTTTAGAGTCTATACTCGCCGGACAAACATAGAAATTCCTGCGTTAAGAATCAAGATGAAATGTGGTTGGCTGTTGGATTATTATGCAAATTTTCATGTTTCGGTGGTGTGGAGAGATAGATCGCTGTTTTGGAAACGGTCAAACGTGAGACGGCAGACGTGAGACGAAAGATGTGAGACGTGAAACGGCAGACGTGAGAAGTGAGATGTGAAACGTGATGGGGAAGCTGTCAGTGGTCAGCTATCAGTTTTCAGCCGACAGCTTTTAGCCGACAGATGCTGAAAAGTAAAAAGATTATTGCATTTCCATTCCTCCACCACAAAACCAACCTGTTCGTTATTCACAATTTGTAATTCATAATTCGACATTCGTAATTGCTTCCTCCGTACAATAACGCAGGGCATTGTGCCCTGCCGGGACGCAGGCGCGTCGTATGCGCTCCCATCCATATTGTCCAGATTGTCCACCTTTGGGCTGTAATGCAAGGGGCAAAAGCCCCTTGTTCCAGGCTGCACGTTGGCGCAGGGCTTCCTGCTCGGACTGGGTCGGAGATCCGCCGCAGGCGGAGATGTTCCCCAGTCCGCACAACAATACAGAGCATTGTGCCCTGCCGGGCCGCAGGCTTGATCTCAAGCAATTTGTAATTCGTAATTCGACATTCGTAATTGTCTTTCGTTTCACGTTTCACGTCTCACGTCTCACGTTTGACATTTAAAAATATTTCTTGCATATATCCGCAAAATTTACTTAATTAACCATATTCGATATGGATGATATGTCATGGGTGCGGCGGGATTTACTTGTATATTATATTATTTACTGAAAGATAGTTGGGCAGGATTGACAAGTTTTGGTAATAGTCAAGTATTACGGTATACACACCTGCATAAATGGAACAAACAATCTTTTAATCATAATTTTTTTCCATGAAGAAAAAGATTATTTGCAGTTAAAAAAATAATATGCTAGTCAGCGTTTAAACATCTTAAAAGGAGGATCCAATGAATAAACTTTTCACTCTTTCTACCGGTATTGCTTTATTTATCACTTTCCTGTTTATTCCTGTTATAGTCAATGCCCAGGAAATGCAATCCGCAGTTATTAATGACCAATCGGAAAACAATCAAGCAGTACAATTTCACATTATTGGTGGTCTTGCGGCATCTTATTGTAAGCCGCTTTTTCAACAGTCTCAGTTGCGTTTTACACTCGACTTGGCGCTTAACTCGAATACGTCCGACAAAGACTCCAAGCATACAAATTCAGACACAAATTCATCGTATTATATTGACACAAATAGCTCAGTATCCGGAAAAGAATATTCAGTTGATTTTGTTGCATCTTATATTTATCTGTTAACTTTAAAAAAAGATGTTCACCCGTTTCTTGGCTTGGGTATCGTAACCGCTTATAGTAAATCGACATCTAGCCAAAACACAAACAGGAGCGGAACGAACTCACCAATTAGCTATGAAGAATATGAAAATAATTCTTCAACCCTGGGAATGGGATTAAGGGGAACTTTGGGATGTGAAGCTTTTATTACTTCAAGTTTTAGCATACTGGCAGAATATCAAATATCAGCACTACACAATTGGAATGATAGTAATTATTTGAACAAGACAACAGATACGTCTTCTTTTGATAAGAACACCTCAACGTCTAGTTCAGACGGATGGCAAATTACGCTTCATTCAATTCGATTGGGAGTCGCAGTACACTTTTAAGGCGCCGGCTAACCGGCAACATGAACTGAAAGTTTCAACCGAGGATGGTAAAACCGTATTGGTTTTCATGTTAGTTGACCTGCCGGTTTGCAGGCCAGCTCTACAAACTCTTGTCATTTCATGCGCAACGAAAAATCTACTGCCCGGACCGGGTAAAAGATCCGCCACAGGCGGAGATGTTCCCCGGTCCGCTGGTCTGATCTGCAAGTTTTTAAAAAGAAAAAGATATTTTAACCTCGCAAGGAGAATGTATGGCTCTTGATGTTTTACAAATTGAATACTATAACATCACAGTCGAAAATCACATAACCGACGCCGCAAAAATGCTCAATGCAGTAGCCGCTGCCGGCGTTGATTTTCATGCTTTCAAAGCAATACCTGTGAAACCTGACAAAACCCGCTTTACTCTCTTTGCCAAAGACAGCTCAAAACTGACCAATGGCGCTATAAAGTCGGGTTGGGAATTGGATGGCCCTTACTCTGCATTATTTATCAAAGGTGATGAAAAAGCGGGGGCGCTCGCTGATATCTATAAAAAATTATCCCAGGCAGGGATTCAGGTGGGCGAGGCCTGTGGAATCGCCGATATAAATGCCGGTTATGGCGTCATTCTCTACCTTGAGCATAAAGACTGCGACAAAGCATTGACTGTTTTAACAATGTAAACTCTAGCTCGCCCTGGGACAACGCACCGCCACAAGCGGGGATGTTCCCCAGGCCACACAATAAAGCAGGACAAGTTGTCCTGCCGTGCCGCAGGCCCTGCCCAAACATTATATGAAGAAAAAATTAGCAAAATAAAAGGGAATATTAACATGGAAATAAATGATTTCTATAACCGAATGCGAGAGGAAGTTACTGAATATGCTAAAACAAGATCTGAATCTGCAGCATTTTTATTTTGGTTTTTGGAAAACTTTTTCAGGCTGGAAAAACAAGACGCCGAAGACACAATTTGCGATCAAACCAATGATAAGGGTATTGATGGTATTTATGTAGATGATGAGGAAGAAATTATCTTTCTATTTCAATCAAAATATTCTCCACAAGATCATCAAAGACAAGGCGACAATGATATCAGAAATTTTATCGGAGCAAGGCAATGGGTCAAAGATGAACAATCCGTTCAAAACCTACTGAATAGTACTGCAAGTAACGAATTAAAGTCCTTAGTCAACAGATCTATGGTAATTGAAAAAACACACTACAAAACAGTATCAGTTTTTATAACAAACAAAAAATTTAACCAGCATGCCGAACAATATATTGCCACTACAGAAAATTTGGAATCCTACGATATAAATCTACTATTTGAGAAATATACTTATTTTGCCGATAACGAGAATACTTTCCCGCCAGTGGATTTATATATGTCAAACAATTCCCGAATAGTGTACCAATTACCTGATGGAACACAAGCAAAAGTTTATATAATCAGCGCAAAACAGTTATTAAAGTTAGAAGGGATTCAAGATCGAACTTTGTTTTATAAAAACGTTCGCTATAGTGTAGGCAATTCCCGTGTTAACAAATCAATCAAAGACAATATTATAAATAACGAAGAACATCTAAACTTCTTCCTTTACCACAACGGTATAACAATTATTTGTGAGAAACTGGATGAATTTTTAAATCAAAACAAAATTACAATTTCGAATTATGCAGTAATAAATGGTTGTCAATCAATGCTAACATTTTTTGAGAACCAAGATAAATTAACGAACAACTTATTTGTCTTAGTTAAAATAGTAAAAACAAAAATGACTTCACCACTAGTTAAAAATATTACCTACTTTGCCAACAATCAAAATTCAATCAGCATCAGGGATTTGCGGTCAAATGATTCTGTTCAAAAATCACTACAACGAGAATTCAAGAATCTATTCGGTAATTCAATTTTCTATAGGACCAAAAGAGGAGAAGATGCAGAAGGTTTCATTGAAGTGATTGAAAAAGATTTTGCAGCACAATTAATCTCATCGGTTTATCTTCAGGAACCACATAATACTCATCTCAAACAGTATTTGTTTGGGTCTAATTATGCAAAAATTTTTTCAAGAAAGGTTTCAGCTGAAAAAATTTACCTTGCAAAAGTAATATACGATATTGTAGATAGTAATTCCGACCTGCTTCAAAATGTGAAAATCCGGAAATATGGATTAGCGCTTTTCTTCTTCTCTCATGTAATAGCAGATATTTTACGAGAAGATGAATTGGGGAAAGATATAATAGACAATCCAAAAATTTATATAACAAATAACAAAGATAAACTTGAACAAGCACTTCAAAACTTATGGAAATTGATGTCGCCAGATATAAACTGGGAAATAACCGAGTTCACCCAAGAAAATGACAACTTCTTCGATTATAAAAATCTTTTCAAAAATTCACAATTTGTGAAATCAATGACAGGTAGAATTAAGAAAGACTACACAAAAGCAACCTATAAAGATGAAACTAATGAGTTCAAAAAGATTTATAAATCTGAAGAATAAAAATATTGGGAAGTGTCCAGAATTTTGTGTAAATCAATATCAGGGGTTCAATAACCCGTAGGATTATTGAATTTTGGGATGCTTGCCCGGATCAGCAAGCATCCCTTTCATGTTTGACAACTGACAACTGATGCAGCCCCCAAAAATCACAAAAAAACACCCCCCAAATAGCCTGCTCCAACAAATTTCTCTTGAATTACTGCTTTATTTTCATTTCCTTTAATGAAACAAAAAAGGGAAAAAATGCCTAAAGCAAGTGTATTAACTATCCGGGTACCGTCGGATTTAAAACATAGAATCGAATTGGTAGCTAATGAACAAGGCGTATCAATAAACCAGCTTGCAATGTACATATTTACTAAAGAAATTGGCAATTTGGAAGCCGGTCAAACTATGTTGAAATATTTTAAGGATTATTCCAAAGAAAAAATATTGGCCGGCTTTGATGAAGTTATGGAAAAAGTAAAAGACAGACCCGTCCCGGATTGGGATAAAATTGATAGCAATTAAATGAACTTTTTCACAACTCCAATCTACTCTCTTTAATATTGCTAGTTGTCCTGCCGGGCCGAGGCCCGTCTACACACTAACGGTGTATTCAATATTTCCTGCAAGTGAGCCAAGCAGTTATATATAAAAACGGAATAAACTATGGATGAAGAACTAAAAAAAATTGCAGCTAATATTATCTCGGCCCGGAATCGCGCGCCGGTGGATGATTTTGATGGCTTGAACCCGGAAGAAATGTATAATATGCTAAACTTTCCATTTTCAGAGCAATGTCCGGTAAAACTCAAAGAGAATATTGATATTAAGGATTTAAAGTCGAGTCCGATTTTCAATATAGCCCTGGATTTGCTTGTTTGCATGAATCAACAAGACGGTCTCAAATTGACTCCAAAAGGGAATTTGCAAAGGCAGGTAATGCAAGACTTGTATGATAAGAAATATTTGCCCGAAGAAATCATTGAATCGGGAATTGCAACCATCAGGACGGAACTGGATTGGGTGGTTTTGCATAATGTAAAAATTGTCTTAAAGCTGGCGGGGATTATAAGGCAAGCAAAAGGCCGGCTGTTGTTGGTCAACAAGTGGAAAAAGCTCCTCGAAGCCAATGATCTTTACTCAATTTATACTCATTTTTATAAATGCTATACAACCGAGTTTAACTGGGCTTACAATGATGGTTATGAGAATGAACATACCGGGCAACATGGATTTCTCTTTCTACACTACCTCTTGAACAAATATGGCCGGGATTTTCGCGATGTAAAATTCTATACGGAAAAATACTTTCGCGCCTTTCCCATGCTGTTTATAGAGGATAATTCTATTTATGGGAACAAAAGATATAATTATGCAGAGAGTGTGGTAACCACCCGATTCTTTGAAAGATTTGCGGAACGTTTCGGTCTTGTCGAAATTGGCCAAGACAAAGAGAATCCATATTTTCAAAGAGAATTGAAAATCAGGCGTACCGATTTTTTTGTCAAATCGTTGGACTTTACCGGAATAGCAATAAACACATAACCATCTGCGTGGTTAGCTATCAGTGGTTAGCTATCAGTTTTCAGCAGTCAGCTATCAGCGTTCAAATGTGAGACGCGTGAAAGAAGGAATGAGTAGACCTGCCGGGCTGTAAGCTCTGCTCGGCCTGGGAATCAGTCCCAGGCCGGATATTAAAGCTGGACATGTTGTCCGGCAATAAATCAAGACGTGACTTTCTGAACACAATTGTACAGGTTAAAAACAAATAAAAGTATTTTTTCCAATATATTAATGTTGCATATCTTTTCCATAATTTCCGGGGTAGATACCCCGCTTATTTTGCGCCCTGGGAAAGGAATCCCAGGGCGAGCTTAACACATCTTTTGTCATTTCGAGCGAAGCGAGAAATCATGTCTTTCACAGTTTTGATAAAGATTCCTCGTCGCTTCGCTCCTCGGAATGACAAGCAGGGGTTCCTCGTTACCATTCAGCTTGCCGGGCCGCAGGGCCAAACTGCATATTCCTGTCAATCTTGTCCAGATTGTCCACCTTTGGGCTGTAATGCAAGGGGCAAAAGCCCCTTGTTCCAGGCTTTATGTTGGCGCAGGGCATCTTGTTC
>CAYNSO010000007.1:48464-67775 GCA_964399735.1 uncultured Cytophagia bacterium | reverse complement strand
GAAATTCTGTTATAGGCGGAAAAACCCAAATGCGGCGGGGCGTCGTCATCGAATAGCGACGTGACGAAAAAGGTCGGGCAGGTTATCCACTCGGCAAATCCCTTGGTATCAATTAAATCCTGTACAGTTAGCGCATCTTCAAGAGAGCACTCGTCGTGGCAGTATTTCAAAAAATTTTTCATTTCAAAATTACACATGGTACGGATTTTTAAATGATGGCGGGTATCGCACGGGAACGGATCAAAGAACGAACAGGCTTTGATGTGATCCCTGCATAATCCGGCAGTGGCCAAAGTGAGTCCGCCGCCCTGGCTGCCGCCCATTACGCCGATCCTGGCGCCATCAACTTCGGAACGGCTCAGTAAGAACTCTACCGCCCGGACACAATCCATATAAATTGCCCGGTAAGCGTTTTCGGTTTCGCTGCACAGGTTGTATCCCCATACTCCGGGGATTCCAAAACCCGGATTGAAAACATCGGCGCTGATACCATGACCGCGTACGCATAACGCCAGTTCCACTACATCATCCTGGTTATTCAAAAAAGCGCCGTGATCTTGCCAGCCATACCCGTAACCCGGCACATGCAGAATAGCCGCGTGTGCGCCGGGAGTTTTCGGTGTAAAATAGTAACCGCGAATTGTCAACCCGCCAAACGATTTCATTTCAACAATGTAACCATCGCGGCTTGCCGAACACAAATTGTCCTTTTTTATCAATTTGAACTCTTTAGGCGTTTTGCCCAGTTCGGCAAGCGCCGCATCCCAATATTTTTTAAAGCGGGGGTCGGTGTTGTTGGTGCATACAATTTTTTCGGGGGACAGGGTGAACCATTGCACATCGGCAGAATAACCGCCGTCGTACATGATTACTGTACATTCATAAAATCCCGGTGTGGTAATGGCAGCGCCAAGCTCACATTGTATCTGCCCGGCTCCTTTTTTAACATTATAGTCTTTTTGCATAAAAGACTGGTGAAAATCGTTAACGATCGACAATTTGATTTTCCCCTTATCCCCGGCATTGTATTGTAAAGTGAAGGAATTCCTGTTTTCCATTGAATAGAGATGGTCTTGTGCCGGAATGTCAATTTTTATTGTCGATTTCGATTCCGTTCCTTTGGGTGTGAGGCTGCACGAATTCCAGCTTATACCGCCGGTATAGGAGATATCCGCGACCAGGATCGCAATTCTGTTGGACTTGCCTTTTACCAGGCAATCGCCCGGCAGAGAGAATTCGCTTTTAGCGCCGCGGTCGCTCCAAAATTGATTGCGGATATTGCCGCCGATGTATTTGCCATTTACATAAATGCTTTTTACATCGCATTGTAAACTGATGGCGAGTATGAATTGTGAGCCGATTAATTCGTCCGGCACGGTAAAGTCATTGACGATGCAGCCGCTGCCATCATTCCAGGAATATCCTTGCCGTTCCCAGGATAATAGCAGGTTGACATCTTTCCAGTCAGCCGTTTCTATTTGCACCAGGTTCGTTGTAGTTATTTCGTCGAAACTGATTTTCCATTCCGGCGATAATAAATTTTGCGCCAACAGGCCGGTGGATAAAAAGAATAAAAGAATAATTAATAAAAATAATTTTTTCATAAAGCGCTGCCTTGTTTACCTTGGAATAATTGTATACCTGTATACAAAATGAATTATGGATTATATCTCGGTCCAAGTATCAGTTTATCACCCGAATCATCGATCTCATAGAATTGCGGTTTGCGAGGTCCGTCTGCTTCTGCATGATGTATAACCAGCAGTCGTTTCCCTTCAAACGTTGTGAATAGCATACCATGGCCGGAATTGTCATCTTTTAATGGCTTTTCATCCTGTATCCAGGGCCCGTCAATCGTGCCGGATTCGGAATAAGCCACGCCTTGTAAATACCTGTGTGCGCCCCAGGTTGACCACAACATACCAAGTTTACCGGTTTTAGTTCTGAAAAGTTGCGGCCCATCGGTTACCCAACCGGGCAGCTTCATGCCAAAAGTCATTTCGCCGTTGCCAACCATTTCAAGCGCCCAGGACGCTTCGCTGGCACGGAAAAGACATACCGGCTCTGAAATCCTTGCACTCAAATCCGGGGCGAGTTTTACATATTCCATTGTGCCGTCAACAAGTTGAGTCCATTCATGCACAAACACAAAATAGGGGATCCCGTCTTCATACCAGATAGTCCCGTCAATAACGTCCCAATTGTGGTACAGGTAATCATAATTGGGATCGGAATTGATATGTTTATAGGGCCCTTCGGGTTTATCAGCGACGAGTATCTGGGTTTGATTGCGGTATACGTTGTATCTGCGCGGAATAACATCGACAAGTTCTTTCCTGTCCGTCCAGGTAGCGGCATAATAATATTTATCATTCACTTGATGAATCTCGGCAGCCGCTACAAACATTAAACCTTCCATCCATGTGCCGGTAACATCGATTGCGCCGTAAGGACCTGTCCAGGTCTTTAAATCTTTGCTCTTGTAAATACTCCCGCCACTGCTGGTAAGATAATATGTTTTAGTATTTGTATCCGGGAAAATAAAGGGGTCGCTCATACTTAACTCATCAAATGTCGTAGTAACAATTTCACGGGGTTCCGTTACACTTGGCCCTACCCAGCGCCTTCTTGGGGGATTTGGGTTGGCGTTGCCGGTTGCCGGCATTCCAAACCCTTTGGCGCCCTCCGGGGCGGGAATTGTTACTGTTGGTACAAGCTGTTTTTTGGCTTCCGGCTGGGCTGTAGCTGGTTGTATTAAAGCTAAAAAAATCAAAATTACACATACGAATGTTATTTTCTTCATGTGACTAGTTCCTTGTAAAGACTAATACATTCAAATTACCGGGCAATTATATTAAATAGACTAAGGAAAGGGTTTGCCAGACAATGCAAAAATCTGTCCTTAGTTTTTCAAAATTTACATCCGAATATAGCAATAAATAATTCAAGAATCCCCGTATTGAAAATGCGGGGATTCTTGAGTATGGAAGAAAGTTAGCTTATTTAAAAATCCGCGGCGCAAAATCATATAGACTGCGTCGCCAGGTCAGCCATTCGTGGGCTGTGCCTTGTGATTCGAAATAGACAATGTTTTTGATACCGTGGTTGATCAATTGATCGGCCGCTTCTTTGGCGCCCATTCTTTCTTCGGTGCCAATGCTCATGTAAAAGAGTTTAATTTGTTTGTTAAAAGCGTCGGCGTCTTTAAAAGCGCCATTGTAGGCTGTTTCTATGGTGTTGTTGCCGCGGAAGCCAAAAAAGCCGCTGAATGTACCCATCCAGGCAAATTTATCGAGATTGGGTAAAACTGTCAGACAGGTCTGAAAGCCGCCTCTGGACAGCCCGGCCATGGCCCGGTGTTCTTTATCTGTGTAGGTGCGGAAGGTTTTATCGATAAACGGGATCAAATCGTTGATATAAATTTGTGAAATGTCACCCGATGCGGTACGGACATCTGAATTGGTTTTTATATCGCCACTGGGCATAACAATGATCATGGGAACCGCTTTACCGGCGGCAATCAGGCCGTCCATAATATTGGCTGTATGGCCCTGAATCGACCAGCCGTTTTCATCTTCGCCCCAGCCATGTACAAGGTACAATACCGGGTATTTCTTATTGGTTTCTTTTTCATATTCGGCAGGGACATACACATTGATATGCCGTTCCTTGCCGTTAATATCGGACCAATAGTCAATCGAGCGTATCTGTCCGTGGGGGATATTTTTGTTAAAGCGGTAATAATCGCCTTCCGGGCCTTCGGGAATTTCAATACCCGCTGACTCCCAGTTGCTGCCGAAATAGGCTTCGCTGCCGCGATCCATTACGGCAACGCTGTCGATGAGGATGGCATAATAGTGAAAACCCACCACCTGCGGATCGGATACGCACGACCAAACGCCTTTTTCATCTTTGGTCATATTGTATTTCTTGCCGCCCAGATCGACCTGGACTATTTGCGCGGCAGGGGCCATAACTTTGAACATAGCCTGGCGGGTTTCGGCGTTGACCGCCGGGTATTGCGAAATAAACGTATTGGTCGACGCCGGTTTAAAACCTTCCGGCAGGGGCTCTTCTTTTTGGCCGCGCATAACTCCGGCAAACTGCGCTGAGGCAAGATTGCAAATTAGCAACAATGTGATTATTATAATGGCTTTTTTCATAATTTTGTTCCTCTTTGGTTAAATAGTATTGATTATAATTGTATTGATTATGGATTATATCTCGGTCCGAGGATCAGTTTGTCGCCCGAATCGTCGATTTCATAAAGCTGCGGTTTGCGGGGGCCGTCGCCTTCGGCATGATGAATGGAAAGCAGCCGTTTCCCCTCAAAAGTGGTGAACATCATACCGTGACCGGTGTTGTTGCCGACCAGGGGTTTTTCTTCCTGGATCCACGGCCCGTCAATCGTGCCGGATTCGGAATACGCCACACCCTGCAAATACCGTCCTGCGCCCCAGCTTGACCATAACATGCCCAGTTTGCCGGTGCCGGTGCGGAAAAGTTCCGGCCCGTCGGTAACCCAGCCTGGCAGTTTCAGGCCAAAGGTCATTTCTTCGTTGCCAACCATTTCCAGCGCCCAGGCGGCTTCGCTGGCGCGAAACAGGCATACCGGGTCGGTTATGGTTTTGCTTAAATCGGGGGAGAGTATTACATATTCCATAGTGCCGTCAACCGTTTGCATCCATTCATGAACAAAAACGAAATAGGGGACGCCGTTTTCGTACCAGATCGTACCGTCGATAATGTCCCAGGTATGCGGCAGGTAATCATATTGCGGATCGGGATTTAACGGTTTATATGGGCCTTCCGCTTTATCCGCTACCAGGATCATGGTTTGGTTGCGGTGAACGTTGTATCTGCGGGGCACAACATCGACAAGATCGTTCCTGTCGCCAAACGTAGCGGCGTAATAATATTTACCGTTAACATGGTGGATTTCGGCGGCTGCGACAAATTTACAACCTTCCATCCAGGCGCCGGTAACATCATACGCGCCGTACGGGCCTTCCCAGTTTTTCAGGTCTTTGCTTTTATAAATACAACCGCCGCTGCTGGTCAAATAATAAGTTTTCGTAGCTTCATCCGCCAGAATGAACGGATCGCTCATACTCAGTTCATCCAGAGTTGTGGTAAAAATTTCGCGGGGATCAGTAACGCTGGCGCTTGCCCAGGGCCTTCTGGGCGCCGGGGTAGCGCCGCTTGGCCGGGTGGTCGACGGCATGCCAAAACCTTTGGAACCGGGAGGAGCGGGAATAGTAACGGTTGGCACTAGCTGTTTCTTTTCTGTGGTTTGGGCGGTGGTTAGTGGTATTGAACTGAAAACCACCAACATTGCAATTAGAATACTGATTTTCTTCATATAACAGTTCCTTATGTTTGGTTTAATTATTACGCTATAAATTAGTTTATCATAAACCTGCAGGGTGGGTAGTGTTCCACCACTGCTATAACTTTTGAATAATGTTTAATAATTCGCCATAGTATGTTTGAACAAATAGTGGGACACTGCCCATTGTTCTATAATAGTAAAAATTTCAATTTTTTTTCAATAAAAGTTCAGGATAAACTTAATTTTTACGCCATAAATTCGGCAAAAAACGATAATAAAGCAGGTGACGCCAGGTAGACCAGTCATGGCCGCCATAGCCGCCGACATAATATTCATGGGTGATATTGTGGTTTAGCAATGCTTTGTGCAGGGCAACGCAGCGCTCGCCCATCCGGCCGTTGGCTTCTTCCGTACCCTGGCCGACAAACAGGTAATCGACCTTTTGATTGACATCCGGATCGTTGAGGAATTTGGCCAAAGTCTCTTCGCTATTGACATCGCCGGCGCTGAGCACGCCGAATGAAGCGAACAGATCGAGTGAATTAAAACCGACGAACTGCGTGTGCCGGCCGCCCATAGATAAACCCGAAAGCGCGCGGCCTTGCGGGTTACGGCGAACGCTGTACTCGCTCTCAACCAGCGGAATGACATGCTGCCGCAGTTCCGCCTCGAACAACTTGAACGTCAACTCGGTATGCCTGGGATGATTGCGGTGGACGACCTGGTTATTGGGAATGGCTATGAGCATCGGCACGGCTTTGCCCTCGGCCAGCAGGTTGTCCATTATGAAATTCACGCGCCCGTCGTACACCCAGTTTGATGGCAGTTCGCCGCTGCCCCCTACCAGGTAGAGAACCGGATAGCTCTTGCTGCGGTCATAGCCGGGAGGGGTATATACATACATTTCCCGCTCGCCGTTGGTAACATTGGAGTGATAGACATGACGGGTAACGTTGCCATGCGGAACATTGCGCGCGTCATAATACGCCGGGCCGCTGCCGTGCACCACCAATTCGCTGTACGGCGGCATGGCGGTGAATGCTGCTATGGTGTTGCCGGGGTCGGCAATTTGCACTCCATCCACATTGAAAAAATATACATACATATCCGGCCGGAGCGGGCCAACGGTCAATGTCCAAATTCCGTCTTCGCCTTTTGTAAAAGGCACAGGCTGGCGCGGATTTCCCAGCGCGGTGAGAATGGCGACGCCGGTCAGCCGCACATCCTGCGCGGCCGGCGCTTTTAGCCGGAATGTAACAGTCCCGTCATCGTGCACATCCGGCGAATTGAGCGGCGCGCTGAAGGGAATGAGATTTTCGGTGTTCTTTTGCGGATTGTAATCCAGGTTAACGTTGGCCTGCTGCGCCCGGATCAATGTTCCGGAAAGAAAATATATTATTACCATACAGATGCGAAGCTTCATTCCGTCCTCCTTTGCTGCGATTTTTTAAATTTACATATTATCATTAGAGTTTACTGATCTTTACTAACCGCGCGCCATGCTTGCGCACCGGCAGCGAAAATGTATTCATATATTCGCCTATATCCTTTTGAGCCCATAAATCACGCACTTTACATTTGCCCTGTATGCCCAATTGCGCAAATTCAAGTTGGACATCCAGGGAATCCTGCGGCGGGAAACCGGTAGGATATTGAGTAAATATATGGAATTTTACCGTAGCGCCTTCCGGGTGGGTAATGCATTCGCCGTCAAGACCAGCCAGGGAAGTAAATGTATCATATCCTGCCGGTATATCATACTCGATGATCGAGGTCGCATGAGCGCCTATACCATTTTCGTATACATTGCCGTTAACGACAAGTTTGTTACCGGCGACGCTTTTGTTGATCTTGACCGTTTCCCAGCCGGAGGTAGCGTTCACCCAGGGCAAATCCGTCAGACGCAGGATTCCCTTTGAACCGGTCAGTTGCGGCTCAATCCAGTCTGCATGATCCCAGTGTGCGCCGTTGCCGCCGTCGGTAATAACCAGGTACAGTTTATTTGCCCCGGTGATATTGACGGCCATTTCCGCAGTTTGCTCGCCAGGCCTGGTGGTTAGTAACCTGCTGCTGTAAAGCGCTTTATCTTCCAAAACCGGTTTCTGATCTGAAGAATAAAACAACGCTACATATTTGTCGCCGCTTTCCGGGTCATCGGCAGTCCAGGCAATTTTCTCGCCGTCGTTAAAAAGCAGGCGGTTATTGGTACTGTTTTGTAAAACGGCCAGCGCTTCCTGGTTGGTGAGTAGTTGCAGGGTAAACTCGTCATTGTCCGGCAAATTGCCGCCGAACATCAACGGCGAGCGGCAAATGATAAATAGCGACATCAAGGTATATTGTTCATCTTGAGTAAGCATGCTCATGCGGTCATCACCGCGCTCGGCGCGAATGCCAATTCTGCCCAAAGGCAGCATATCGCCATCGGGCCAATGTCCTGGTCCCATAAAGGGGAACCATTTTTCAAAAAGAGAAAAATGAACGCTTAGTTGCGACCAGTTATCCCAAAAGTCGTCGATAATGCGCCACATATTGGCATGGGTACTGACATGTGCGGCAGATGCGATAGGCGTTTCACCGGGAGAGGTACTTAACACAATCGGTCTGCCACACCGGTCAATTGCTTTACGGATGAGTTCAATTTCAGCCTGGTGATAGGGACGGGAGAGATCGTCAATTTTGATAAAATCAACGCCCCATGAGGCATACAATTCAAACAGGGAATTGTAATACTCCTGGGCGCCCGGTTTGACGGCATCCACTGTATACATGTCGCCAAGCCATTGGCAAAGCTGTTTGGTATTATATATATCTTGTGCTTTTACAGCGCTGCCCAAAACCGGCGTGTTTTTTTGTACCGCCAGTTTGGGAATGCCGCGCATGATATGAATGCCGAATTTCAATCCCTTGCTGTGAATATAATCTGCCAGGGGCTTGAAACCTTTGCCCCCGGCAGCGGAGGGGAACCTGTTTATAGCGGGCGTCAAACGCCCGTATTCATCCATATCGATAATCGGGTCTTTTTGGTTATAGCCATGCGCTTTATCGTTCTGCACATACCAGCGGATATCGACAATAATATATTCCCAGCCGAATTTTTTTAAATGTGCCGCCATATAATCGGCATTGGCTTTAACTTCATCTTCCGTCACCGTGGGGCCAAAACAATCCCAGCTATTCCAGCCCATGGGCGGGGTTTGCGCCCATTGGTAAAAGGCCGGGTCGTCATTAGCCGGCGCCTGGGCGCCGGCAATAACTATAAAGAGACTAACACAAAACAAAAAATATCTAAAACGTTTTGACATGGATCACTCCGTTTTCGACGAGAGGAAAGTAAAATTCTATAAAATCGTAATCCTGGTCGTTTTCAAATCTCGATCGCTTGAACTGTTACCGTATAAAATTTCATACTCGCCGGCGGCAACAACCATTTTATTGGCGGTGCGGTCGAAAAATTCAAATGAGGTACACGGTAAAGTGATAACCACCTGGCCGGTTTTACCGGCGGCTATATCTACACGTTTGAAACCACGCAATGTTTTCAGTGGCCCTTCGCTATCGCCCACCTGGCGTACATATACCTGCACAATTTCTGTGCCGTTGCGTTTGCCGGTGTTCGACACGGGGATTGTAATATCAACGCTTTCATTGTTTTTAATTTCAGTCTTGCTGATTTTGGCTTCACCAATGGAGAAGGTGGTATAGCTCAGCCCAAATCCAAACGGGAACAGCGCATCGTCCATAAAGCGATAGGTACGGCCTTTCATAGAGTAATCTTCAAAGTCCGGGAATTGCTTTATATCCTTGTAGAACGTTACCGGTAATTTACCTGAGGGGTTATAATCGCCGAACAATACATCCGCCACCGCCTGACCGCCGGATTCGCCGCCGTACCAGGCTTGTAAAATAGCATCACAGGTTTCTGTTTCAGGAACCAAACCCATAGCCGAACCGGAGCAATTCACAAAAACGACCTTTTTACCGGCCTGTTTTAGCGCTTTTAAGCATTCCCGCTGAATTTCCGGCAGTTCAATATCGGTGCGGTCGCCGCCTTTAAAGCCGGGCAGTTCGACCGGCATTTGTTCGCCTTCCAACTGCGAAGAAATGCCGCCAACATAAACGACAACATCGATGCCTTTCAGCTTGTCAACCAGTTTGTCGAAAGTAACGGGGACTTGTTTGCCGAAATTGAGGTTGAGACTGGCAGGCCAGTTGCCGATTTGCGAAAAACGGCCTTCAATTTTATATTCCTTGCCTTGTTCAACCGGCAAGGTAATGGTGTTCACCCGCGGGAAGCCAAAACGGCGCGGTTTGTAAAGCGTATCGCCATTTACAAAGAATTCAAATCTGCCCCTGGCTTCCAATTTGAAAACCAGTTCTCCCGTTTCTTTTGCCTTGTAAACAGTTTCGTACAGCCCGGAGAAATCAATCAAATTCACCCCTGTACCGAATTGATGTTGCCCGTCGGTGGTCAGTTGTATGGGATTGGTAATTTGTTCGGTGGTAACAGCTTCACCCTTGAATTCGCGGTTATTCCAGTACGTGGCTTTAATGCCGGCTTTGCCGTCAATGGAACACTCGCCAATGGCGGATTCGATATACGTTTTTTCAACCAGGTCGCAGGCCCGGTCATACACAATCTTTTTTTCGGCTAGTTTGGTTTTTATACCGTCCAGAATAGTAACAGTTTGAATGGGCGTGCCGTTGTAATTTCCCCATAACAGTCGTTTTTCATTGGCGTTGGGGCCAATTACGGCAATTTTTTTAGCGGATTTGGATAACGGCAGGAAATTGTCTTTATTTTGCAGCAATGTCATGGTTTCCCGTGACATTTGCAAAGCCAGCTTTTTGTGAGCATCGCAATTGATTACCGATTTAGGGATTTTAGTCCATGGCACCAGGGCATTATCGTCCATTTCTCCCAAATCGAAACGACCAACTAGAATCCGCATTACGCTTTTATCAATATCTTTTTCTCTGATCAGCCCTTTTTTTACCGCTTCGGGTAATTTATTATAGGATGGCCCTGCACATTCGACATCTGTTCCTGCCAACACGCCCTTGGCGGCGGCGTGGGGTTGACTGGAAGAAACCTTGTGATTGCTATAAAAATCGGTGATTGCTCCGCAATCGGAAACAACCAGGTATTTAAAACCCCAATCCTGACGCAGGATTCTTTCCAGCAAACGTGTACTTCCGCAGCAGGGCTCGTCATCCAGACGCTGATACGCGCACATCACCTCGCGCACATCGGCTTGCTGCACCAGGGCTTTAAATGCCGGCATGTAGGTTTCCCACAGATCGCGCGGATCGACATTGTTCACATTCAGCGTGTGGCGGCTCCATTCCGGGCCCGAGTGTACAGCATAGTGTTTAGCGCAGGCGAGCAGCTTTTTATACCGTGAATCAACAGGTCCCTGAAGGCCGTTTACTACGGAAATGCCCATACGTGTCATTAAATAGGGGTCTTCGCCATAGGTTTCCTGGCCGCGTCCCCAGCGGGGGTCGCGGAAAATGTTGATATTGGGCGTCCACACAGAAAGGCTAAGAAAACGGCGGTTCGGAATGCCTCTTCTTTGTGCTTCGTGGTATTTTGCCCGGGTTTCATCCGATACTGCATTAAAAACTTGAAAGACCAGTTCATCATCAAACGACGCTGCCATGCCAATAGGCTGCGGGAACACGGTTACGCTATCGTTATTGGCCAGGCCATGCAGCGCTTCACTCCACCAGTTGAAATTTTTTACGCCCAGCCTTGGAATGGCTTCTGAAATATCGTTCATCAATATAACTTTTTCTTCCAGCGTTAGTCGTGAAAGCAAATCTTGAGCTCTCTCTTCCGAGCTGAGATTCGGATTCTGCCAGGGTTGGGGCTGTGCCCACAATGTTACTGTACATAAAAAAATCAACAGAAATAAGACTGTTTTTTTCATAACGCCTCCTGTTCCAATGTATTAATCAAACAAATAATTATATAATAACTTGATTTTATCTAGTCTTGATGACAAATCCGCCAAAAGGCAACATTGTGATTTTTATTGGCGCTGAAAAATTTACATCACTTTTTATAAAAACCTCATCGTTATCCGAATCGGTGACAAGAACACCATTCGATTTATCACTAATGAATGATAAATTCATTGATATAGAGCGTTCAGAATTTTCTCCATTAATACCTGCAATAAACCAGACGTCTCCTTTTTTCCTGGCTAATACAACAAATTTCCCTGGAAAGCCATCAATATACTTTACATCATCCCAGGTTTCAGGCAAAGCGCTCATAAATTCTTTTATGAAATTTTTTTGCACCGCCATTCCAGACGGTGTTTCGGCAATATGTTGAATACCCGAAGTAAAAAGAACCGACAAGGCAATTTCAAAACCGCCTGTAGTTCTGCGTTTGATATGCGGAATGCCGGAAAAGTTAACAGGGGTGAAATCCATTGGATCAAACAGATTTCTTGTAAAAGGAATAACTGTGCAATGCGAAGGTTGTTGATCTGCATTATACTGTCCAAACGTTACATATTCTTCACCTTTGATTGCTTCCATGCTAACCAGGTTTGGAAAAGTTCTGTGCCAACCTCTTGGAAAAGTACAACCATGAAAGTTTACTGCGAGATTGAATTTTGCAGCGTCATTCAATATATCAATATAATATTTTATCATGGATTGTCCGTCGCCGCCAAAAAAATCTACCTTAATACCGGCAATGCTCATATCTTTTAACTTTTGGAACTCTATATTTCTCGTCTTCCTGGTAAGCAATTTATCGCGCGGCGTTTGTGGAGTAGTATTCCAATCGCCTGCTGAATTATACCATAATAATATTTTTACATTTTTCGTTTTGGCATAATCTGCAAGTTGTTTTATTTTATCATAGCCGATTTGAGTATCCCAAAGAGCATCGACAAGACAGTATTCCCAATTCATCGATGCAGCAAAATCAATATATCGTTTTTGAGTATCATATACAGTTGAATCATCTTTTAGAATTACCCAACTCCATGATGCAATGCCCGGTTGCAGCCATGAGGAAACGTCATAGCGGGCCGGAATTGCTAAATCGGTTTCCAAAGTTGATTCAACCAAATCTCCAGGATTATCTGTTATTACAATGATACGCCAGGGAGTATACCATGGTAAAACAGATTTCGGCAAAACAGGTCCGTATGAGGTGCCTTCCTGCGGTTGGGGAAATTGAATTGAATATTCTCCATCAGGTGAAAATTGGCCTAGACGTGATCCGCAATAATTTGTATCAACAGCGGTTTCTGTAATGCAAATCCAGTATTTCCCAAAATTAAAAAGCGCCGGCATGACCCAGCCAGCTTGATTTGGCGATTTTGTACCGACAGGGATATTCTTTTCATAATACTCTTCATAAGACGGAGAAGCATAACACCAGCCAACGCGCGCATCCATACATGGCTGCAGAAATGCTTTTGCAGAGAGATCAAGGTGATAGGAGGTGGCTTCTTTGAAAATTTCAATATTCTTGTCAGACTTGGCCGGCAAATGATACCTAAAGGCAACACCATCATTCGATACCTGAAAAATGATCGCAATTGGTTGCGAGTTTGCATTTTTTAAATAGAATATGCGTTTGTTTCCAGTATAATTACAATTCAGTCGTTTACCGTGTAATAGTGTGTACTTGTCGGAAACCACACTTACACTTGAAACTGAATCAATATCAAGGCTTGAAGAAAAATCGCCTTCGCTACTAATAATTCCCAACCTGGATTGTTTCAGGATTATCGAGCCGGAATGCGAGATTGAATATACAGGCTCACCTGTATCTGTAAGCCAAAAGTTAACAGAAATTTTTGCATCAGGACTTTTTAATGTATAGTGATCCACACACAGAGCATTGTTAAATAAAGTTGTCATTAAAAAGATGACCAGTACAGTGCAATATCTCATAATTTTATTTTCCTGGTTTGATTACTTGTTGATAAAAAATTATATTATCCAAAAAAAACATGGATTTGTTCAAAGCCACAATTCACCGGTCATATTATTTTATAAAGTCTTTATAATTTCATCAGTTTTCCGGTTGAGAAACCGATGGAACCGGGCGTACGCCTTCTTTTGTTTGTATTACTTTTTGTATGGCGCCATCCTGATTGTAATATAAATAATCGAGACAGACGGAACGCCTATGGTTGCCTCCGGTTGGCAGTACGCCGTTATGATAAAAGAAATAATTATCGCCATGATAGTCAATAATCGCTGTATGAATTGTGGTACAGTTTGGCGCAGTATCGGAAATTCTGCCGCGATAAGTCCATGGACCTGCCGGACTGTTTGAAGTTGCATAATCGATATACTCTGGAAATAATGCAGAATAAGCGAGGTAATAGATGTCATTTCGCTTGTATAGCCATGGGCCTTCAACATAATTGGGTAATGTAACCAGGGTTATCGGGCCATCAAGCTCTATCATATTGTTTTTTAGTTTTACATACCGGCAGCTTAAATTGCCCCAGTAAAGATATGCTTGCCCGTCGTCATCAATAAATACAGTCGGATCGATATCGTCCCAGGAATGTGATTTATCGGTAGTCATTTCATTTGTAATGAGAGCTTTACCAATTGCATCCTTGAAAGGCCCTGTCGGGCTGTCGGATACGGCGACGCCAATGGCAAAGCCGCCATTGCTTTCGCTATTCTTTTTGTGTTCCATTGGTGCATACCAGTAAAATTTCCCATCACGATAGATGCACTGTCCAGCATAGGCATTATCTTTGACCCATGAAAAATCCTTCACAGAAAGACATGCGCCGTGGTTTTTCCAATGGACCATGTCTGTGGAAGAATACACATACCAGTCATGCATAATATAATCATTAACGCCGACTGGAGCTTCATCGTGACCTGTATATAGATAAACGGTATCCTGGTAAACCAATACTGCCGGGTCAGCGGTAAAGATGTCTTTAAAGAGCGGATTTTGTGCAAAAGTTGTCCCCACCGCTAACATCAAAATAAATATATATATGATTAAGCTTTTTTTCATTTTCATTCCAATCTTGTAGTAAAATTATTTAAACAATAGCGCGGAAAATAGCCACAGATCATGTCTCCACACCGGCCAGGCATGGCCGCCGGGGTATTCGCTATAGGTGTATTTAATTTTCATCTCGTCAAATTTTGCCATCATTTGCTGACAATTATTCCAGGCGATATCTTCTTTGCCACCCATTGAAATCCAGAATTGTTTGAGGTTGCTGTTCAGCATATTGACATTTTTCCCCATAAAATCATATTGAGCATCTGCCAGATCTTTTTGCATGGGCTGTATCCAGCCGGAGCTAAACACGCCCAGGTATGCAAACAGGTCAGTATTGTTTATCCCAACATACAGGGTCTGCAACCCACCCATCGAAAGGCCGGCCAGCGCCCGGCTTTTGGCGTCGGTTTTGACGCGATAGTTTTTTTCCACAAACGGAATGAGGCATTGTTTCAGTTCTTCTGCAAACAATTGCAATGTGTTTTCGCCAAATCCCGATGCCCTTACATTACCGTCCGGCATAACCACCAGCATAGGTTTGGCTTTTTGTGCGGCAATCAGATTATCGAGTATTAAATCGGTTTTGCCCTGGGTTGCCCAGCCTCTTTCATCCTCGCCGCCGCCATGCAAGATATACAATACGGGATATTTTTCGCTTGTATTGGTGTCATAGCCGGGCGGCGTATAGATATAAAATTGCCGCCATTGATTGAACACGGTAGAGAAATAACGTTTTATCCTGATTTCGCCGTGTGGCACATCTTTAATGGCATAGTAATCGTCACCCGCAAATGGCACCTCGATGCCGCTGGCCATGCGGCCCATGCCATAAAATGTTTCACTGGCGGGGTCGGCTACGGCTACGCCGTCGATAAGCAAAGAATAATAATGAAAGCCTTCGGTTAACGAATCGGTGGTTACCTGCCACACCCCGTCGCTATCTTTGACCATATCGTATATCTTGCCCAGATCGAGCTGAACTTTGACCGCCTCGGGCGCTTTAATGCGAAAGATAGCGCGGCTATCCGGTGTGATTTGTGGATATTGTGCGCCCCGTACATTGGAAGGAGCCGGAATGGCGTTTGCCGGGGTTTGCGCCGGGGAACCATCGGCGAGGAAGACCCCGCCGATGATTACCAGACATATTATTAATTTTTGATAAAATTTTTCAAATTTCATAATTTTACTACTCTGGTTAAATGGTCTATTTATAATAAAAGCAATTAATTGTTAAAAAGCAACGGTGCAAATTCATGCAGACCGCGTCGCCAACTCTGCCACTCGTGGGCGGTATTGGGAGAAACATAAAAATGCGTATTCAAGCCGGCTGCTTTAAGCGCTTCGGTGTTTGCTTTGGGATCGCCGCCAAACCCCATTCTGGAATTTTCCAGTTCACGGCTGCCATAGCTGATGAATACGAGTTTGTTTTTTTCTTTAAATCCCGGCGCTTTATTAATATCTTCCACGCTGATGCTGCCGCCGCTGAACATGCCGACATAAGCAAACATATCGGGATTAGCCAGGGTAATGACACGGGTCTGCATGCCGCCCATTGACAGCCCGGCCATGGCGCGATGTTGTTGGTCTGCCAGGGTACGATAATTGGCATCGATCATGGGAATAATGTCTTGTAACAGGGTTTTCATAAAACCATCGGCCCAGTTTGTCGGCGGCCAGGTTCCGGCGGGGCGCTCGCCCGGCTTGGGACGAGGTGTATTGGCAGGCCAACTCCAGGTACCGTTGTCCATCACAATGATAAAAGGTTTGGCTTTGCCTGCTGCAATCAGGTTATCCATAATGAGATTGGTTTTGCCCTGGCCAGGCCAGCCGGTTTCGTCTTCGCCGCCGCCATGTTGCAGGTACAGCACGGGATAGCGTTTTGTGGTATCTTTATCATAATCGGGAGGCGTGTATACGAAACACCGGCGTATTGTGTCATTGCTTTTTGAAAAGTAGAGCTGTTCGCGAATCTGGCCGTGGGGCACGTTCTTCAAGGCATAAAAATCCTGATCCTTGGCCGGAATTTCGATACCACTGCCCCAACGGCTGGCGCCGTAAAAGTACATGCTGCCGGGATCTGGAACCGCGGCGCCGTCAATCCAAAGCTGGTAGTAATGAAATCCTTCATCCTGGGGTTCGGAATCGCCGGTCCAAACTCCATTTTCATCTTTGGTCAGGTCGTATTTTACTGCGCTGATATCCAACTGCACCTTGTGAGCTTCCGGCGCCGATATGCTGGCGCGCACCCGGCCCTCGGAATTGACCTGGGGATATTCTTTACCCGGCTGGTTGGTGGTTGCCGGTTTAAAATCTTCAACTGCTGCTGTTTGAGCAAAACAGATACTACTGACCAATAAAACAATCAGTAAAATGGTAGATTTTAATTGTTTCATTTCTCAACTCTCCTAAAGTTAATTTTTGTTATTTAATTAGCAAAGCTTGTTTTGACTAGACAATTGATTTATCTGAATACCTTGCAAAGCGCTGCAAATGTGTTCATTTGGTAGTATAAATTTTTTCAAATTTTTAATCCGGTTAAAGCGCTCTGGAACCCCCACATTAAAAGAGGCGGGGTTTCCAGAGTTACACTATTATTTTATTTAAATATAATTGGCGCAAACTCGTACAGGCACCTGCGCCAGGTCAGCCATTCATGCGCGGTGTCTGGCGACTCGTAATAGGTATTATGAATGCCGGCTTTTTTGAGCGTATCACTTAATCCTTTCATGCGTTGACCTTCCTGCGAACCGATCCCCAAAAAGAATGTATGTACTTTTTTATTAAAAGCAGTTGTATCGCTGAACACGCCATTATATGCTGTGCCAAGATCGGTAGCGGGATTGAACATGCCGGCGCCGCTAAAACCGCCGAGGTATGAAAATTTATCCAGGTTATTCAGCCCGATCTCAAAGGTCTGAAATCCACCCCACGACAGTCCGGCCATCGCCCGGTGATCTCTATCGGCAAGTACCCGGAAATTTTTTTCTACATAAGGAATGATTTCATTCAACAGAATGGGCGTAAAATCCGCGCCGAATTGCATGCGGGCTTTGTTGACGTCTTCGCCCGGTTTGGGCCGGAACATGGCGGCGATTTCACCATCGCTTACCACAATGACCATCGGCTTGCAGCGTTCTGCCGCAATCATGTTATCCATAATGATGTTTAGTTTACCCTGGGTTACCCAGCCTCGTTCATCTTCGCCCATGCCATGCTGCAGGTATAGAACCGGGTAACGGTTTTTAGTGTTTACATCATAATCCGGAGGGGTGTAGACAAAAAAGCGGTTATAGCCTTTTTTTACTTCCGATATATAATAACATTCCCGAATTTGTCCATGGGGTACATTTTTCGGCGTATAGAAATCCTGGTCGGGCGCGGGAATATCAATACCGCTCATCATTTTGCCAATGCCGAAAAACGATTCGCTGGCCGGATCGGAGAAGCGAAAGCCGTCAATCATTAAATAATAATAGTGAAAGCCGATGCTGATCGGGTCGGTCGTAACCGTCCAAACGCCGTCTTCTCCCTTGACCATATCATAGACTTTTAAAAGATCGACCTGCACCTTTTGCGCATCGGGGGCTTCCACCCGAAAGATGACTCTTGATTGTGAATCAATTTTGGGGTATTCCACTCCCGGCACATTGGTGGGTGAGGGTGTGGCGTCAATTTTTACATCGTTAACCGGCGCGGGAGTTATTGCTCCGGATGGTGTTGAAACCGGCTCTTGCTTTTGTTCATACAGGGAAAAAGTGGCGACATTCACCGGTTTAAAGATAAGCTGCGAAAACATGTACAGGCCGTTTTTCCACACTTTAAAATCATGCACGCCCGGTTCAATGTAATAGATGTGCGGCACATTGTTTTTTTGTAAATAGTCGTGGGTGCGTTTGCTGAAGGAAATCAGGTTATCGCTGTCGCCGCAGGACATCCACAACAGTTTCAATTGCTTTTTGGTTTCGTCGGGATTTGGAACCAGCAGCTCCGGACTTTTCGTGTTGGGTGCAGATGAAAACCCGCCGACCCAGGCAAACACATCCAGGTTGCCCAATCCGAAATTCAACGATTGCCCGCCGCCCATCGATAGACCGGCAATAGCGCGATGTTCCCGGTCCTTAATGACAGGGTATTGTTTTTCGATGAAGGGAATCAGGTCGTTCAGCAGGTCTTGCTCAAAAGTGGCAAACGCCTGCACCTTGTCCGGAGCCATGATATTGCCGCCGGCGCGGTCGTCTTTCATGGCCCGTCCGTTGGGCATGACCACGATCATGGGCTCTATCTTTTTCTCGGCGTACAAGTTGTCTAAAATTACCTGGGGTTGGCCGCCGTTGAGCCATTCCTTTTCGTCCCCGCCTATACCATGCAGCAGGTACAACACGGGATATTTTTGTGTTTTTGTAAAGCCGGGAGGTGTGTAAATTATAGCTTTGCGGGCAGCGCCCACAGTTTTGGATTCGTATTTCACAGTGTCGATTTGCCCATGTGAAATGTCCGGACGAATGGAATCGAATCCCTGGGGCGCCTGTTTCACAATATCCTGTGAAACTGCGCACAAGCTAAAACCCAATACTCCTAAAATAGTTAAAAAAAGGTGTCTCATCTTTTTCTCCTTTTACAAATGTTTACCTGACGATCCCGGTCATTTTTCTATTTTAACCTTGATCTGTGTAAATGAATGCGCGGGGAACGAACAGGTCATTTTGTTGCCTTGGACTGAAATTTCTTTGCTGACCGGTACATACTCTTTTTGCTTGTCAAAAATAAAAGGCTCATTTAACGAAGCAGCATTTATCAACGTCGCTATCGCTTTGCCGCTCAATGTGCCTGACGTGTTGACTATGTCGGTTGTGATAGCGTTGTCTTTGTGCCTGTTCAGAACGTTTATATAGACTGTATTGGTCTCTTTCGAGTACGTTGAGGTAACATCAAGGAAGGGGATGCCTTGACATTTTTCGGTATTAAA
>CAYNSO010000007.1:38279-48364 GCA_964399735.1 uncultured Cytophagia bacterium | reverse complement strand
TCATCAAAGGAAATATAGATGGGATTGGTAAAGCCCATCATGGCTTTTGCGGTTTGTATTGCCGCCGCAGGGACGGTTATCTTTTCTTCAAAATCCATAGCGCTCTGGCCCATGTATGTATAATAATCAGGGGAATTTTCCCAATAGCGGTGAATGGAAAGATAATCGATCTTGTCGCCTAGTCCGGTCAGCACCTTCCGGTTCCATTCCACCCATTGTCCGGTTGGTTCATAGTACGATGACCCTGAAGCCACCAGTTTTATGGTGTTGTCTACGGATTTCATTGCTTTGGCGGCTTCGCGGGCGATTTTAACATAGTCATCGGCGTTTTTATGACCCAGTTCCCAGGGCGCTCCGTCTACTTCATTGCCGAGGTCCCATATTTTAATGCCGTAGGGTTTGGGATGGCCGTTTTTAGCGCGCAAATCGGAATAGTAGGTGCCTTTCTTGTAATTACAGTACTCAACCCAGTAAACGGCGTCCTGAATGGTGGCGAGGCCGAGGTTGACGCAAATAATATTTTCACTGCCGATAGATTTATTTAATGCAATCCATTCATCCGTGCCGACGTGATTATTATCAACGCCGCTCCAGGCCAGGTTAATGCGCACCGGGCGCTGCTCTTTGGGGCCGATGCCGTCCTGCCAGTTATAGGCCATGACAAAATTGCCGCCCGGCCAGCGCATGTTGGTGATTTTGAGCTCCCGCATGGCGTCGATATAATCTTTTCTGAAACCGTTCTCATCGGCAAGGGGAGAGGATGGATCGTACAAAGTGCCATACAGAGTATTAAAGGTTACAGAATCGGCGGCGCCCATTCTTCTGCCGCTAAAGCCGATGGGTTCCATAAAGACGCCGTAAATTTTGGGATCAATTTCCCCGATTGTTCTGTCTACATCAATTTTTATTTTTGCCGTTTGTGCAAACAGGCACAAAGGAAGAGCAAGCAGTAAAAAAACCAAATATCTTTTCATAACGACTCCCGATGAATTGAAATTAAATTTTCGAGTTCTTTTTCAACTAGTTGGTATATATAAATCAGTTTTACCTGGTTTTATTATTTTTCTGTTTTATAGACAGTTTATTATATACCTGCTCAGTAAAGCTCGCAGGTGCGGAAGGGTGAAGCCGGCAAACCTTCTTTGTTATAGAGATTGGCTCCTTCGGGATTATTGGCCCAGGCATACCTTACCGCCACTGGTCGATCTACTTTATCACTCCAGACAATCACTTTGTCTTTTCTGATTTTTGCCTGGGCGGGATAATACTTGCTATCGCTACCGCATATTTCAAAATACTTTAACCCGTTACCATCTTTTGCGACTAGTCCGCTGCCTGTATTAATAAAAGACAAGATTATATGCTTGTTTTTGATTTTGTGTGATTTATAAATCGGTCCCGAATAGACAAGCTGTTTTTCGCCATAAGCAACTTTTTGCGCGGCCAGCGCCAAACGGTACCCCGCGTCTTTTTTATTTGCCGGGTGAATATCATTATATTCGCCAATATCAATCGTAACCGCCATGCCGGTATTGGGTATTGCCAATGCTTTTAGCTGGCTCTCCCGAAAATACGCCCAGTCGTATCGGGTGAGTTCGGTATTCACTTCGACAAAGTTCGGCAGCTGCACGTACAGAAACGGGAAATCGCCTTGCTGCCAGTTCATTCGCCAGTCCTGAATGAGCAGTTTAAAGAGCTCGTAATGCTCGAATGCCCGGCTGGTATTCGATTCACCCTGGTACCACACGGCGCCTTTAATAGCGTAATTGAGCAGCGGCGCCACCATGCCGTTGAACAGGCCGGTGGGAATTTTGCCGGTAAACAGGCGGTCTTGCAAAGGTTCCATAATCGTCCCGACCCGATACTGCCATGCTCCTGCCAGGTTAATAGTTGTTTCGCCGGCGGTTAGTTCATATTGCTTGCCGGGCACAAAGCCGCCATGACGAATATAATTGATGACGCGAATAACAATGGAATTATCGCCTTCTTTTAATAAATTATCGGGTATTTTATAAGCTCGTTGCGCATATTGCGACCCCGTCGCGCCGACAAACTGGCCGTTTATAAACACCGAATCGCAATCGACAATTCTGCCTAATTTAAGCAGCGCCGGTTTGCCAACCATAGCGGCGGGAATAGAGACTTGCTTTCTGAACCAATACACGCCGTTGACCGGAGCCGGTTTGGAGTCATCCCAGTAACCGGGAAGTGTCATGCTTTCCCAGTCCGAGGCGTCAAGTTTCGGATCAAACCAGGTAGTTTGCAGATCTTGATAGCCGGCGTCATTTTGTCGTAATAATTGATTCCAGCTTTTCACCCTGGCGTCGTCCTGTTTATTGATTTTTTCAATATAAGCGGGGGTTTTGAACCGCTGCGCATCCTCGTAATATTTAGGGAACGCTTTGATCGACTCTTCGCTGATCCATGCTTCCGCCGAAGACCCGCCCAGTGAGGCGTGAATAATGCCGATGGGGATTTTATATGTTTCATATAACTTTTTGGCAAAAAAGTAACCGATGGCCGTAAAGCTGCGCAGATTTTTGGGATTGGCGGATTGCCATTGTCCGTATTTAAAATCTTTTTCCCTGGTTTGGAAATTCATTGTAACCGGGGCATTAAATTGCCTTATAAATTGATTTTCCGAATTTGCAATCTCTTCCGGGTAAACATTAGTCAGCCAGCCCATAGCCACACCCATATTGGACTGCCCGGAACAGACCCATACATCGCCAATTAAAATATCATTAATAGTTATGGAATTACTAGCGTCAATTTGCATGGCATACGGCCCGCCGGCAGACATTACGGAAAGCTGAACTTGCCATTCACCGTCCCGGTCTGCAGTGATATGGTATGTCGAATCAATAAAATGAACGGTAATCTTTTCTCCGGCAGTTGCCCATCCCCAAATTTTTACCGGGGTGTTACGCTGCAAAACCATTCCGTCACTGACAAGTTTCGGTAATTTTACCTGACCATAACAAACCCCTGTGATGAATAAAAACAATAAAGCCAGACTTTTCAGTTTTGTGTTAGTATTCACAGAATTTACCTAAGAATTTATTATTGTGATACCGGGCTTTGGGTTTTAAACAGTCGGTTGTTTGTATAACATGAATAGTACTTTCCGGGTTAGAATAGAGAAAATTGATATACTCTTTATGCTGGTAGCCAACAGCGGTCAGGATCGTATTGACCCAACCAGGCATTTTGGTTGTAATCATTGCATTGCCGACAAGAGCCTTCCGATTGCGTCCCGGAATTGGTCTGTCGGCTTTATGAAAAAGGCCACCTTGTTAGCGCAGCCGCATTTGCTGTTGTTTATTATTTTCCTTTCTAAAAGAACAAACCATCCATAATCGCAGCGTCATCAGTTACCATAACATTGGCGCCGTCTGAATAATAATTGGCTGACCCCTCGTAAAGTCAAGTACTGTATTTTGGGCAGCGGGAGCCTCGTCCTGACATGCCAGGCTTGATATGTACAATAAACTCAATGACAGCTTATGAGCCCATACATTCAAGATAGCTCCCGTTGTTCATGAAGAGTAGTAAAAAAATAACTAGCTTGGTATAGTAACAATATTTTTAAAAGAATAAAAGCCATTTTATACTTTTTTCTAACCAGATTGCGCAATGAAAAGATCAGCGCGGTTGATGCAGCTTGCGAAATTCGCGCAGACCAATTCCCTTTTCTTTTTTAAAATAGCGCGAGATATGTTCAACATCGGTAAAGTCAAAAAATGCAGTTATCTGGGAAACCGGCAGATCCGTTTCAATCAGTAGTTTGGAAATCCATTCTACCCTTACCCGGCGAATTTCATCGGTAATAGAGCGATGAATGGTTTTTTTAAAGCGCAGTTCCAGGGTTCTTTTGCTGACGCGGGTTGCTTTTACCACATCGCTGACCAGTATTTTGTCCCTGGCGTTTTCCCTGATGAAGCGGAGCGCCGCAGCGATATCAATATCGTTTACCGCAAGAATATCGGTTGATTGTCGTTGCACCACATGGGTGGGGGAGACAAGGATAGGGTGCCCGTGAATTCTTTTTTTATTAATCATTTGATCCAGCATTTTAGCTGCCTCATAACCGGCGTACTCGACGTTCAAGGCAATACTGGACAGGGGAGGATCGCCAGTTTCACAGATCATCGGATCATTATCCACGCCGAGCACGGCCACTTCTTCCGGCACTTTAAAGCCAATCCGTTTACAGACTTCAAGGATATGCTGTCCACGATCGTCATTACTGGCCAGAATTCCGACCGGTTTTGGAATTGATTTTAACCAATCGCTGATGTGCTGCTGCTCATCCGCCCAGTCGTAGACTCGGGTGTCGGCGGGTGAATGATAAGCAAAAGTTTTAAATCCGGCCCTGGTATTATAGCGGCAAAAATGGGTTTTCCGCCGGTTTGACCATTCATAATGATCGAATCCGCAAAAGGCAAGATTTTTAAAGCCCTTTTCAATAAAATGTTCGCTTGCCATTTTGGCAATCGCTTGGGAATCTGTTTTAATTACCGGTAAATGTTTCGGGCATGTTAGATCATGTTGAACCAATATGGTCGGAATTTGGAGATCAATCAATTCATGCCTGATCAGAGAATCCCGCATAATAATCCCGTCAGGTTTCCAACTGGTAAGGTGAGGAATGGATGACTTTAATCCCATCTGTTCCTTATAAAATGACCAGGGTCCATGAAATTTTGAATAACGGGCAATGCCGATTATTAATTGCCGCCCAAACTCGCGCGAGGTTTCGACAAGTAATATAATTCTTTTGATGTGATGAGTACTTTTTTTCAATCGGGGCATGAGTTGAATCAGATTTTTTTAAATTTCTGCAACTGGTCGTAATTATTTGAATCAAGTATAAAGGTAGTGTAGTTAAATGATCAAATCAATCTTTGTCTTGTTATTATAAGGTTTTAAACAAGTTATTCCATTTGTATTAACATTTTTTTATTCAAAGAAATTTAGTATTTATTGCACGCCCCCCTGCGGGGGGCCGGTTAGTTGCGCGCCGGACGAAAAGCCCGGCACGGGATTAAGCCTGATTATTGATCAATAAGCTCTATGTTTACCGTTTTTCAACAATCGCTGTCCAGCCGCCGCCAGGGGCCAGCTTGATGGTTAGTTTGTCCGCTGCTGTGACTTTTTTCTCAATTTTTTTATAATCTGTTGCATCACGGTCGGCATTTACGCCATCCTGGAAAATGGTGGCGGTATATTCACCGGCGCTGAGGAAGGAAAAGTCGAGCGTCAGTTCGCGCGGCGTCCAGTTGCTCATGGCGCCAACGTACCAGGTTTCGCCTTTTTTGCGGGCAATAGCTACATACTCGGCCACCTGACCATCCAGAGGTACAGTTTCATCAAAGGTTACAGGTATTTTAGTGATGAAATTGGTGCACTCTTGTTCTTTTATATATACAGTGGGGTTATCGGACAGCATTTGCAGCGGCACTTCAAAGATTATATACATCGCCAGTTGGTGGCAGCGGGTACCCTGACTCATAGGCATAGAGTTAATTGCACGGAAATTGGCGCGGTTGGCATTGCGCATGGCGCCGGAGGTGTAATCCATTGGCCCGGCCTGGTTGCGGATAAAGGGAATTGTTACATCATAACGCGGCACATCCTCATTGGCCCATTTCACATTCTCCATCCCCTTGACGCCTTCAAAGCCCAATACGTTGGGATAGGTACGTTGTAAACCGGCTGGTTTAAAAACGCCGTGGTAATCAACAAACAAATGGTGTTCCGCCGCCTGTTTGGCAATTTCATAGGTTGAAGCTACGGCAAGCTGGTCGTCGCGGTCAATGAAATCAATTTTAAGTCCTTTGATGCCCATTTGTTCAAACCAGGGAAAGGCCTTTTCTTTTTGCGTGAGAATGTGATACCACAAAGCCCATAGAATAATATCCACATTTTTTTCATTGCCATAAACGACCAGTTCATGCAGATCAAGAGCCGGGATTACTTTGGTCAAATCATCATCCTGCGTCCAGCCGGCGTCAAGCAGAATATAGGGGATGTTGTTCGCCGCGGCAAAATCAATAAAGTATTTATAAGTTTCGGTGTTAATGCCGGCTTTGAAATCGACATGCGAAATATTCCAGTCATTCCACCAGTCCCACGCTACTTGTCCCGGTTTGATCCACGAAACATCTTGCAACCGGCAGGGGGAAGCCAGCTTTTGCACAATATTGCTGTTTAGCAAATCTTTATCCTGTGTGCTGATTACCACAGCACGCCAGGGGAAATGTCGCGTTCCGGTGGTTTTGGCAATGTAATCAGCTCTTTTGGTTGGAATATAGTTCATATAGTTCCACTTCACCGGTTTGATTTCCAGGGGATAGGGTGCAAAGACGCCTTTTAGCCCTTTTCCGGTATCATTCAGGTCCAGGTTGAGGCCGGGATAGTCCTCCAGATCGGCTTCGATAATTTCCGCTTTTTTACCCTGACCAACGTCCACCAGCAGCGGCAGGAACGCCAGCGAGTCTTTGGGAAATTGCGACAGATGGATCTCTCGATACAGTGATTCAAAAGAACAGTTGAATTTCTGGCCGTCACGATAGTCCCACTGGATTGGAATAAAGGCCAGGTGATCGTCGCTGAAATTAAAGTTGGCTTGTTCATTTAAGATAATGATCTCGCCTTTACAATGGGTAAAGAACCGGTAAGCCACTGCGTCATTATACACCCGGAATATTACACCCCAATCCTTTTTGCAGTTCAAAGTAAGCTGATTGTATATGTCATCAACAACAGCCTGGTTGTAAAACAGAGTATTAAATTGAGTAGCGACATTGATTGTTTTGGCGGAAGAGATTTTTACGTTATCGCCCAATACTTTGTCTTTCAATTGCAATGAAATTACCGAGGGGATGATGATTGGCTGACCATCATGGTTTGCTGACCATTGCAGCTTTTCCCCGGCAGATATCTGCACGACAATTTTACCATCCGGGGATTTGATTTCATAGCTTTTGTTTTTTTGAGCGTATAATAACGTTGAACACAGGATGACCACCAGAAGCAAACAATTCTTTATTTTCAACATTTTGCCACTCCTTTAATTTGGTATTGATTATCAGATTACTCAAAAAAAGCTGGCGCTTTTTCATCCGGTATTTGTGAATTGACCGTGTACATCGTGTAAATGTATAAACCGTGGAGAATGAAACCAAAAAACAAACCGCTTCCCGCTTTTTAGATCGGGAAGCGATTGAATAGTAATTGCCATCAACAAATTATTTTAGAGTTTTACTCAAATCCAGCGCTGCATTGGCCAGGAAAACATATTGTGCACAAATATCGATTACATATTCATTTTCGCCCCACAGGAACGGCCAGTCCTCCATGTGTTCGGGGAAATCCGGTTTCAGCACCAGCACGCCGGGCACCACACCACCGGCAATAAAACTGAAATCAGCCCGGTTGTTGCCGTAAGCATATTTCTTGGAGCGCGTGCCGACGCCGGAGACAAACGAAACGTTGGAATACGGATGGCAGCCTAAAATATAGGATATGCCGCGCAGCGTATATTCAGCGCTAATGATTTCCGGAAAGGCTTTGTGTAACTGGTAATTGGTACATGCCCAGTCGACAATGCCGCCGTTACCGGCCCAGCCGCCCGTGCCAATGGTTACACCATACGGATTCTGTTTGAAAATTTCATCGTTTGCCTCTTTATATTTCTTTACATAAGGCGCCAGTTTTTCTCGGTATGCTTTGTCCATATACGGCACGGCGCTGACCGCTGTTTCGATCATAAAGTTTGAGCCTCTTTCCATAGCCGGCCATAACTTTTCCTGGAATATATCGCTGTACTGCTTGTCTTTAGTGGCAATAAAAAGCTGCAGGGCGGGTTCCAGTTCCATAGCGCCGCCAAACCTGAACCTGGTCTGGGTTGGCGGGGGCGGCGCCGCTTGCTCATCCTGCCAGGCTTTTTTTGCCAGGGTCAGACATTCTTCAGCCAGGGCGTCATTGTAGCCGCGCAGGGCGCGACTGGCAGCGGCCAGGGCGCCGATGGATGCGTAATTATTAAAGGGGGTTTTATTGGTAAATACCCAGCGATCATCCGGGGTGCCGCTGGTGAAACCGTCGGACTCGTACATTTTGAGTTTCGGATTATAAACCAGGTTATCCGTAATGTTCACGGCGTCGCCCAGGTGGTGGTATTGATGCAGGTGCGCCTCGACAATGGTGGTAGCGGCGCGGCCAAAGGCGCGATGCTGGGCGACCTGGGCCAGTATACCATGCTCAATTTGCTGCAAAATATCCGGAGCGCCATCGGGATGGTGAATATCTACATAGCGTTGTTTCTGGTCAACCAGCGTTTCGTCGCGGTCGATTTTAAACTGTTCCCAGGCATTGACTAATGCGGTAATGGCCTGGCAATGCGAGCCGGTGCGAATATCATAATCGCCGGCGTCGAACCAGCCGCCAATGTTCAGGCCGGGGACGTGTTCGCCGGGCTGGTATTGGGTCTCGGTTGATTCGCCCATTTGAAAACCGTCAAAATGCTGGTGGTTGAGCGGCGCCTGGCGGGCGTCGTCGAGATGCGCCGCGCCGTGCCAAACGCGATAGCCTTCATTGACGAACATGTGATCCATTTGTACGGGGAACCACACATCCAGCGTCTGCTGCCAGGCGTTATCGAAAATATGCGCGCCGATCTGGAAAGGCTCGGTTTTCTGCGCCCCATATTGAATGGTGTACAAACCCGTTTCCTGTACGGGAGTGAAATCAAAAGTAACATAATGATAGCGCGTATACTTGCCCCACTCTTTTACCGCGCCGCGTAAAGCTTCAACCCATTGACCCTTGTCGTTCAGTTTCAATAGCGTTGCTTCTTTCAGGGGTTTATCGTTCGGGTCAAGTTCAATGACCGCTCTTTTTTCCTGTTTTGGCAGGTAGCCCAGTTGGGAAAAGCCGATATTGGGGGTACGCACCCAGTTCGGCACCCGGTTCGGAGTAATCAGCCATTCGGCGACTTTGCCGGATTTGTTGGCGGGGATCAATTGACGGACGACATACCAGCCGTTTTGTGCTACGTTGCGGCCATCGTGCAAGCCCAACTCGCCGTCGAGCGAGGTGATCTGAAGACGGCGTTCCGGCGCTTCCGGCGCGAGGATGAGGGTTTTGCCGGTGGCAAAGGGTTTTACTTCGGTATATACGCCGCGGCCGCGGTCGTCATACGTGAAATGGCCGGCGAACTGTTGAATCTGGGTGGCGGCGGGTTTCACTTCCATCGGCCCGGAGGGATACAGCGGAAAAACGCCGCTCTTGCCGTCCATTAAATAGGTTTTTTCAAAATATTCGGTGGGCAGGAACTCGATATTCAGCCCGGCGCGGCCTTCCAGATTCTGCGGCAGCGGTTGATCCAGAATTATGCTGATGAGGATATTACTGCCCTGTGGTTCGACATGCAAGCGGGAATCGAAATCAAGATCCTTATAACGCATCAGTACGTCGATGCTGTTGGTTTCTTTATTTACTTTGCGTTCGATTACCGTAGGAATCTGATCCCACTGTTCCGGGGTGGGTTTCATCCGCAGCGCGCCGCCGGTGGCTGTGCGCACGCCGTGGTGGATGAGCAGGATGCCGGAGGTCTTTTCGTCAAAAAACATACCGTTGTACTCGTTTTCAAACACCAGCACATCGAATGCCGGCGAAGTGAAATAATCCTTGTCATTGAGTTTCAGGGTGTTGTCCTGACTAAAGCCATTACCGGACAATAGCACTATGACTGTAAGCAGGATAAATGACATTACTAACTTGAATAATTTTGACCTTGATGCGATTTGTTTCATCTTTTACTCCCAAAATATAAATTGATTGTTTGTCCCCCGTACTTGAAATATAAACGTTACCTGCCTTTGTAAAATTTTGTAAAATGTCTGTTCTCATTCGTCAAGCCGGAAATCAGCAACTTGACTGGCGCCGGCGGCATATTGATTTAACATAAATAATAATAATTGTTTACCTGCGTTTTGTCTGATGGCCGTTAAAAGGTAAATTGCCAATATTACATTATTTACTTAAATTCCGGTAAAGATGCAAGTAGAAATTTTTGGGGG
>CAYNSO010000007.1:0-38179 GCA_964399735.1 uncultured Cytophagia bacterium | reverse complement strand
ATATTACATTATTTACTTAAATTCCGGTAAAGATGCAAGTAGAAATTTTTGGGGGGAGGGAGGAAGAGTAGAGTATACCTGGTTCCGAGTCTCCGGCCCGGAAACCTGACTGATCGGCTCCGCCGGGAAAGCAGAAAGAATGTCTTAACTTAAACATACCAGCCGGAGGCCGGGAATTACCGCTCCAGAGTGGGAGGCTTTCCGAGGTTATGTTTTTAAATTCAATTCAGGCGGCTTGCTCGGTTACATTGTCTTTTTTTGATTTGAACTGTATTGTTACCCCCAATGAGTTTAAAACTTTGATTATAGTTTCAAACCTGGGTTTCGAGTCCGATGAAAGCGCCTTGTACAAACTCTCTCGTCCTAATCCTGAAAGTTCGGCAATTTGGCTCATCCCCCTGGCCTTGGCAACATCGCCAATAGCAGAAATTAACAGCGCCGTATCATCTTCGGCCAGGACCGAATTCAGGTATTCCGTAATAGTATTTTCATCGGTCAAATAGTCTGCTATATCCAAACGACTCACTTTATATGTCATGTTTATTCTCCAATTCCTGCAATATTTTTTGTGCTTTTATAATGTCTCTCGCTTGTGATGATTTGACTCCACCCATAAGCAACAGAATAATTGATGTTCCTTGTTTGCAATAGTACAACCGATAACCCGGACCATAATCAATACGAATTTCAGATACTCTGGCTCCAATACCTGGTTCCGGGTCTCCGGCCCGGAATCCTGACTGACCGGCTCCGCCGGGAAAGCAGAAAGAGTGATGACCTTTTAAATTTACCAGCCGGAGACTGGGAATTGACGTTCCAAGCCAGGAGGCTTGGAACGAGGTAAAAATATTTTAGCTTTGGCTTTTATGTCCTTTAATTTAAAAAGCCATTTGTCAAAGATATCGGTTTTTTCTATAGAGTACATATTAGAATGTATCCAATAAGATACAATTTGTCAAGTAAAAAATATTCAATTTTTGTTCTTGAATTAAAGTCTAAATATTACTTGCCCGATAGTTTCGCGGAAAGGCTTAAATCACGATGCTCTCGAAGGACATGTAGATATTAAACTTTTTTCTGGTTCCGGGTCTCCGGCCCGGAATCATAACTGACCGGCTCCGCCGGAAACTGCATGAGCGCTTGACTTAATATCCCAGCCGGAGACTGGAAATAAACGTCCCAGACCGAGTGGACTGGAACGATGCTATAAAATTGTTACTCTGTCTGGCCTGACATGCCCGTGGCCGGCAAGAATCTGTCACAAGGCAAACAGATCGGCAAGGGTGGCCAGTACCTTTGTCTGCGTCGGCTCGTCGATTGTTCCCAGTTTTTGAGCCAGCCTGGTTTTATCCACAGTCCTTATTTGATCCAGCACAACCTGGCCTTGTTTGCCCTGGAATTCGCAGTTTATGCGGGTCGGGTAATCATGTCCTTTGGTTGTCATTGGCGCAATAATGACCGTTGCGATATGGCGATTCATTTCATCCGGTGAAATAACCAGGCAGGGACGAGTCTTTTTAATCTCGCTTCCCTGTGTGGGGTCCAGGTTTACCAGGAAGACGTCAAAGCGTTGTACCGTCACTCACCATTCCCATTCTTCATTATCCCAGGCGCTTTGATTCTGCGTCGAGTCCCGGTCAAGCAAATGGTCATCGTTTTTCTCCGCCATACGACAAAAGGCTTGATCCCACCCCTGACGTCTGCTGCGCTGCGGGCGAATGACGATCTGGTTGTCTATAACTTCAAGTTCAACCTGAACATCGAGGCCGCTCTGTTCGAGCAGGATTTTCGGTATGCGAATGCCCTGAGAATTGCCAATTTTCACTATACGTGTTTTCATAATAACAATGTAATTACATATCTTTTATAATGCAATAATTTTTTGCTTTGGGGGACTGTTGCCGGCGCGGAGGTGAAATATACATCCCAGGCCGGGAGGCCTGGAACGAGGTAAAACCGGCTAAAGCCAGGACTATAAGCGAGTAGACCGGCTCTGCCGGGAATCCGGCAAGTCTGGAATGGGGGAAAATAGCAATTACCTGCCAGTCCGGATTTTAAAGCAAATTTGCACTATTCAGGCAGCATGCAAAATAGCCTGTTGTATTTTCTGTGGTACTTGAATCGGGTTGAAGCAAGATTCAGCATAGATATAGTCTTCGCTGCTCTCGTCAACAATTCGCAAATCACAGTCAGCCACAACATCCGCATCCGGTATACAGCAATAAATTTTGTTTTGCTCAAGAGAGGGCTGATCCCCGGAATTATCAACAGACAACAAATTTTTGTTTTGAATTGTTTTTCATAATATTCATCTCAATTAATTTGTTAATTCACTATAGAGAATAGTTTGAATAATTACGATAAAAAAATTACTATTACTATTTTCTGATTACCCCGGTTTTTCTGATTTCGGTCCATTTTTGAATAGTATCTTCTTCATCCGCGTTTATCGAGCGCAACGGGCGGTTTATTATCCGCAGACGAACGCAGATAAACGCAGATGAAAAGCTAGAGCCTGCCAGTTCTACAAGGTTACATGTAGAAATATCAAATGGTGTATATTCAAGCCAGCGGCTGATAAAATGTATTTTGTTAAATTTCCTCTGCTGCCGCAATCACCTGTAATGTACTGATAAGCGGACAGGCGCGGGATTTGGAAATAACCAGCCGCACGCGTTGCGCCGTTGCCGTAACCTGATGAATGCGCTTGTAGCCAATCGTTGTACCGGCGGCTGCCTGAATCCAATTGCTGCCATTCCAATATTCAATAGCATGTTCAGCCACGCGCTGCCCCAGCGGTATGTATTCCTGGACGATCACCGCCTCAATGTTCACCGGTTTGCCGAGATCAATTTCCATAGTTGCTGTTGTTACGCTGTCGGCCGGCCAATAGTAGGTACTAAAATCCTTGTCCACCGCCAAAGCCGGAGCAAACTGCGGTTCATTCTGGCGCACACTGCTTGCCGTTACCGTCTGACCATACGCCGCATCCCTGGTATACAGTGCGGTAACCCAGTCGCTAAATTCCTTCAGCCTGACAACAGATGATTCATCGATAAGACCATCCTGATTCGGGGGCACATTAATCAGTCCAACGCCATTACGTCCGACCGAGGTCAGGTAAATTTTTTGCAGGTCAGCGAGACTGCAAATTGGCTGCCCGGTCCAGAACCAGTTGCCCTGGGCAATTGCGTCCGCTTCCCCTGGAAACCAGGTTGCCGTTTCAAGAACAGTCAGGTTGCTATCCGGGGCCGGCTGCACACTCCAGTTTGGCTCGCCGGCATCGCCCTGTTCGTTACCGGGCCAGCGCACACAAGATTGCGGCATGTTGGGTACCAGATTGTTAAAAATGACTGCCTGGGGTTGCAGTTTTTGAATAATAGCGGCTACATTTTGCCAGTTTACCGTCATTCCTTCGGCGCCGAAACCATCGAACCATAGTTCATCAATAACACCGTAATTGCTGCACAGTTCTGTGAGCTGGGTTTCGTAATAGCGGCTGTATTCTTTTTTATCGAGGGTCGAGTTCTGATAATGCACATCATACGCGGAAAGATACAGGCCAAGCCACATACCCGATTGATGACAGGCATCGGCAAGTTCCTTCACTACATCGCCCTTGCCGTTTTGCCAGGGTGATGATTTGACGCTAAAATCGGTGGTTTGCGTTTGCCAGTTACAAAAGCCATCATGGTGTTTGGCAGTCAGAATCACACCTTTAAATCCCCCGGCGCGGGCGGCTTCAAGCCATTGGTTGGCATCCAGTTTTTGGGGGTTGAATTTACCGGGGTCTTCCGCTCCGGAGCCCATGTGGTTATCGGAAGGATAAAAAGTTTTAATGCCAAAGTGCATAAACATCAGCAGTTCTTTTTGCTGCCAGGCCAGTTGCTGTTGTGACGGTACCGGCAGGAGGGGAACAGGAGATTTTATACTCTTGTCAGGTGTGCATGAACAAATGGTGATTAAGAGCCCTGTAACTGCCGCTAATATATAAAGTCGCATAAAACCTCCTTGTTTGGATGAGTGATTATAAATGACAATAAAAATTTTTTATATAATTTTACAAGACTATAAAGAACCGGCGCTTGTGGACTGTTGTTGTGGAATTGTCCCGGACAACGTTCCGGCCGCATCATGGTGTTATTCTCCAATGCTTTTGCCGCTGATTTCTTTAATGGCGATGCGAATGAGCAGGGCAGCGTCAACGGATTTGGGATTGTATTGATATGGTCCGGTTGTGTAATGACTCATAATAATATCAAGAGCTTTAATCTTTTCTCGCTGATCGTTGATAATAAACACAACACCATGCCCGGTAACGCTTTGCCCTTGAACGGTCCAGTTGCAGGCTAACTCTCCGGTTACCAGGTGAACGTCGCCAGTTAAACAAAATCCCACCCGGTTATCTTTGCGTATCAATTCCAGCTTTTTACCGTGCAGCCCGGTGTGCAGGTACAAGCTATTATCGGCATAGCCAAAATTCATGGGAATCATATACGGCGCTTTATCCGTGTTGATGGCTAAAAAACAAACGGCCGAGCTTTTTATAACTTGTTCAATTTCTTGCTGATTTAGAATTCTTTTTTTAGACATTTTGGAGATGTGTTCTTTACTTTTTAATATTATTATCTTATATTATTTTTGAATATATTTTATCCGGGATTCATAAAATTTTATATTAACAGGAAAATCGCCAGATATGCAGACAGATTCAATCAAGTAAATATAAAACATTTTGCCAACAATAAAAAGAGTAACCGTAATGAACAGAAAAGATTTTATCAACCGCATTATAAAATTGGGCATTATTCCCGCATTCCTGCTGACCCGTGTTAAAACCGGCACAGCACAAACGGAGGAATCAGCTGAAGGTGGCGAGAACCAGCAAAAATTCACCGGACAGTGGCTGGTTTCGTTGCTGAATAATATGAACAATAAACTGCCGGAGCAGGACAAAGTGAAACTGCTGGAATCCTGCGGACGCGATTGCGCGCGTAACGGCGCCGTGCAAATGGCGCGGGCCAATAAGGGTAATGTGCAGGGCTTGATCGATAAACTGGCAGAGATTTTAGGCAAGGAAAACGCGGTTTTTGCCGGCAATAAAGCAACGATCAAATACAGTAAGTGCTATTGTCCCAACCTGGCCAATTTTACCGGAATCATGCCGGCGGAATATTGTAACTGTTCCAGGGGCTGGGTGCTGGAAATGTTTGAAACCGCCGCGCAAAAGCCGGTTACTGTTGAACTGATTCACTCTATTTTACACGGCGATGATTATTGTGAATTTTCAATTGAAATTTAAAGAGCTTTGACTATGGGCAGGCCAATGGTAAACGTTGTGCCTGCGCCTACCTGACTTTCCAGGGTGATGTAGCCTTTGTGCTGTTCAAGGATGTTTTTGACTATCGGCAAGCCTAATCCGGTACCCTTACCGGCGGACTTGGTGGTAAAAAAGGGTTCAAAAATTTTGGCTTGCAATTCTTTGGGAATGCCGCTGCCATTATCCCTGAATTCTATTTCAAAATATTTTTTGTTCTTGCTCAGGGCCGTCGCCAGTTCCAGTACCCCGCCTGTGGCCATGGCGTGCGCGGCATTGATCTCCAGGTTGCGGATGACCTGTTCCAACAGATTGCGGTCGCCATACACAGGCTGCGCCGGTTTGTGCAGGTTGGTTTTGATGGTTACATATTTCAGCACGCCGCTCAGGATCAGCGTTTCCGTAGTCTGCTGCAATACCATATTCAGATCGATCGGTTCCAGTTGCGGCCGGGAGGGACTGCTGAGCGACAACAGGTTCTTGCCATGCACGGCAACCTTTTCCAGGTTGGTGAGTATATATTCGTTATATTCTTTGATTTTATCCGGTTTGCTATAATTTTCCTTGATCAGGCGGGCGTGAATAAGCATACCGCCCACCAGGTTGTTCAACTCGTGGCCAATGCTGCCGGCAATGATGCCCAGCGTGGCCTGCTTTTCGGTTTGCAGCAGTTGATTGTGAGTTTGTTTCAATTCGGAAATATCTTTATACATTATGGAAACGGCTTCCACCTTGTTATCCTGCGAAAAAATGGGCGCGGCGGAAATAAGCACGTTTTTGGGTGTGCCGTCTTTACCGTAGCGGATCGCTTCAAAACTGCGTATAGAATCACCGTTCAACAATTTTTGTGATAATTCCACGGCTTCATGAAAAACATTTTCATGGGCAATCAGTTTATCGATGTCTTGTCCCATTACCTCCGCTTCGCTATAACCGAACACATTCACGGCGCCCTTGTTCCAGGACGTTACCTTTTTATCCACATTTATGGATACAATCGCATCGGCGGCAAATTCGACGATGGAGCGGTACTGCTGTTCCGATTCGCGCAGATCGCGGATCATTTCCCATACTAATTCTTCAAGGGTTTTGGAAATTTCCTTGATCTTTTTTTCATATTTTTGAACTTTTTCTTTTTGCTTCATATTATCTTGTATATCCGATTCAGTAATTGCTAAATATTATTCAATCACAATTAGTTATAATAAATTACCATTTTTTTTTCACATTTCAAATGCCATACTGCCAGGCAGTTTATAATATTATAGTTTGTTCTGATTGATTGTTGCCATAACATACCGGACAAGCAGGATAATCCCATTTTAAAATATTTTCTTCAACATGTATGCCGCATTTCCATGCCAATACTGTGTGGGTAAAAGGACATTGGCGCCAAGTTAAATAAGTTATGTTATCTATTAAAAAAGCCGGTTTGTGGACCGGCTTTTTTATAGATGAATAATATATTATTTAATATAATGTCATGGCCGAGGGTCGAAACTTACCCGAAAAGCTATCAGCTATCAGTTTTCAGCATAAATTGATAGCATTCAAACTAAACTTGTATCACAATCTTCCGGCACTTTTTCGAAATGAATCTATCGCTTGTGGTGGGTCTTGACCCACCATACCCTTTTTCACTGACAGCTGACAGCTGACAACTGACAGCTGACAGCTATCACCTATTCAATAGCCTGCCACGCCAGGAATGAAGCGCCGAGTACTGCGGAATCGTCTTTTAATTCGGCGGGAACGATGCGCACATTGCGGGATGCAATGGCAAAGGCATTTTCTATAGCAACTTTGCTAACGATTTTTACATAAGCATTTCCCAAAGCTTCCACTACGCCGCCGCCGATCACCACAACTTCGGGATTGAAAATATTCAGCAGGGAAGCAGTAGCATAACCCAGGTATGTTGCCGAACGGTCGACTGCTGCCACCACTGCCGGGTCGTTTTGCGCATAGCTTTTCGCCAACATACTGCTGCTGATACGGTCGTACTTTTTTTTCACATTCTTGAAAAGGGAAGTTGAGGAAAGATCGTTAATTGCCGCAATGCGAATTTGTTTTTCAATGGCAATTCTGCTGGAAAACGCTTCCAGACAGCCCTTTCTGCCGCAGCCGCAGAGCGGCCCGTTGGGATCGAGGATGATATGCCCCAGTTCACCGGCATTTTCATTAAAGCCATGCAGCAATTTGCCGTCTATTATAACGCCGCCGCCAATGCCGGTGCCAACAAATAAACCGACCATGTGCCGGGCGCCATGCCCTGCGCCGTAGGCATATTCACCAAGAATACCAACATTGCCGTCATTATCTACTTTTACTGTTTTTTTTAAGGTTTTCTCCAGCCGGGACTTTAGTGGCGCATCCTTCCAGCCGAGGTTGGGGGTTTCAATGATCGTTCCTTCAACAAGGTTTAGCGGCCCCGGCGAACCAACCCCCACTGCGCCGATTTCTGCCAGCGTCAGATTACAGGATTCTATCGCCTTCATTATGCAATCAAACATCCGATCAATAACCGAGTTAAAACCTTCTTCGGCGTTGGTTTTTGCCCGGGTCGAACCATGGATTTTCCCTTTTTTATCGATCACTGCCGCATAAATTTTGGTCGCGCCTAAATCCACTCCAACTACATATTGATAGTTTCTATTATTCATTATTCTTTATCCGTTTCAATCATAACTTTTTCAGGTTATTGAATTGCCATGAACCTGTGCAAACAAGCAGGTATTACCACATTAATAGTGCCATGAATTACCTGAAAATCAGGCCCTTTTTTGAAATATAAAAAAAAAATGTTAAAGACACTAACTTTTTTTTAATCATTTTCAGGCGATTTGCTTGTAAATATAATATAATCAATTAATTATGATTATTATTCGACAGGAATATTTATTGATTTATACTTTAAAAAATAAAAAATTATCTTGACTTTGTAATAAAAGGTCAATATCTTTAAACGAATTGGCATCTTTAGGCATTTTTAGGAAATATTTGGCATTATTTGGAAGTTATAATTGTGTATGCCGGAACTAACAGGACAAAATAAAGTCTCTTTTGATGCGAACGGTCGGCTCAAGTTGCCAAACAAACTGATCGAAGCAATGCCTCAAGAGCAAAAAGACAAGCTGGTTGCTACCCGCGGCATTCAGCATTGCATATCGCTTTATACCTTGCCGGATTGGGATAAATATAAACAATCCATTAACATGATTCAAGGATTGAGTGTTATTGAGAAATTGAATTTACAGCGCAAGATCATCGGTATATCTACCGAATTGACTATGGATAAGCAAGGCCGGATTACGCTGCCAGCCAATTTGATTGAATTTGGCAAGTTAGAAGGTTGCAATGAAGTGACGGTTATAGGCATAGAGCATGTTATCGAGATCTGGAATCCGGAAGTATTCAAGCTTGTTGATGAAGATAATGAGCAAATGGCCCTGGATGCTTTAAATCGCAGACCAACTTTTTAAGAGATGTGATTTTTTGATGTGTAAAATGTGAACTATGAATACCACAAATCTGTTCTTTTGCAACAAGTGCTTGACGGCCTGGAAGCCGTCAGGGCACGAATAATAGTTGACGCTACGTTAGGCGACGGCGGATACTCTTGCGAACTGTTGAAAGTGATGCCTGAGGATGGAATTGTCATTGGCATTGACCGCGATCCCCAGGCGTTAAGCAGGGCAAAAGCAAGATTATCGTCTTTTGGAGACCGGTTCATAGCGGTTAAGGGTAACTTTAGCAATATAGAAAATATTGTTACCGGTCTTGGTATAACGCGCGTCGATGGAGTGGTAGCGGACCTGGGAGTTTCTTATTTGCAGATCAGCAATCCCGACCGCGGTTTTATGTTTATGAAATCCGGCCCATTGTTGATGAATATGGGAGATGACTGCCAGGTAAATGCAGAAACAGTTGTAAACGAGTATTCGGGGGAAGAATTGGCGCGTATTTTTTGGGAATATGGTGAGGAGAGGGCTTCGTGGAAAATAGCAAATGCCATAACAAGATTTCGCCAGACGACAAGAATAACTACCACCCGGCAGCTTGTCGATATTATCCGCGGCGTGGTTGGCTCCAGGTACGAAATCAAATCCTTCGCCAGAATATTCCAGGCAATCAGGATGCATGTTAATATGGAAATTGAGAATTTAAAACAATTTCTGCCTGCTTCTTTGCATATTTTAAACATCGGCGGTGTGTTGGCAGTAGTTGCCTATCACAGTGGTGAAGATCGTCTGGTAAAAGAATTTATGCGAGAACAGGCCAATCCCTGCACCTGTCCCAAAGAGCTGCCATATTGTGTGTGTGGCAAAAAACCTGTGTTAAGTATTAAAGGCAAAATGATAATCGCCTCAGATCAAGAAGTTCGTGAAAACCCTTGTGCCAGGTCGGCAAAATTGAGAATTGCCCGGGTAATCGGGCAGGCAGGCGCCGCATGAGCAGATATAACAATACAACCTCTTTTTCCGCCCATCGCAAAAATAAAAGAATGAAAAAATATTTTTGGTGTGGGCTATTTTTGTTTGCATTGTTCTGTATTGTTACTGTGTGGCAGAATGTGAGCGCCGATCAAAAAATACGAAGTAACCAAAAATTAAAAACCGACCTCAGGCAGATGCAATATGAATCCTATTTATTGAACCTGCAGGTTGATAATCTTGCCAATGTAGAAAGAATAGAACGGCTGGCGCGAGAAAAGCTGGGTTTTGTTCAGGCAGAAAAATTAAACCTGGATTTAAGCGCCGGGAACGACTAGGTATAGCAGGAAAATGCAGCAATGAAAAAAACGCAAAATCAAACATGGCGATATGATTTTTTTACGATCAGTTCGTTGCTGTTTTTATTATTAATGATAGTAAAACTGATACAAATTCAGATTGGTGTGGGAGGGTTGCAGGTGGTGGAGAACAAGTTTCAATCGCAGCTAAAATTGCCGCCGGAGCGTGGCAAGATATTAGACCGGAATTTAAAAACCCTGGCGTTTAATATTCCAACAGTAACATTGTTTGCTGATCCGCAAAAAATTGAAAATGTTGATGCCGCTGCCCGGGCAGTAGCCTCGATAACCGGCCAGGGCGTTTCACAATTACGGGAAAAACTTTCGCAAAAATCAAGCTATGTAAAACTGGCCATGAAATTACCGCTGTCTGTTGAAAATAAAATTCATAGCCTCAACATTAAAGGATTGTATACTGATGTTGTGTTGACTCGAAAATATCCCCATAATAATCTGTGTGGGCAGTTACTGGGTTTTACAGATATAGACGGCAAAGGCATTAGTGGTTTGGAACTGACGCAGGATTTTTTACTGCAAGGAGCTCCCGGACACGCGGTTTACCAGCTTACAGCCAATAATGAAAAGTTTCCCCGCATCGGTTATCCGGCTGAACAGCCGCGGGATGGCAACGACTTTATTTTAACCATTGATTACCGTTACCAATATATTGCTGAACGGGAATTACACAATACAATTCTTCAGACTAATGCGGCAGGCGGAGCAGTTGTAATCATGAATCCTGCTACCGGGGATATTTTGGCAATGTGTTCCGGGCCTGATTTTAACCCGAATGAGCCGGGCAAGGCAAGCCAGGAATCCTGGCGGATCAAGCCTGTGACCGATATCTTTGAGCCGGGTTCCACGTTCAAGCCAGTTTTGATGGCGGCGCTGTTGGAAGAGAGACTGCACACAACCAGTGATATTGTGTTTTGCGAGAATGGGGAATATATGTTAAAGGATAGACCTATTCGTGATTCTTCTCCCTATACCTGGTTGTCTTTGCGGGATGTAGTTGTCTATTCTTCAAATATTGGCATGTCCAAATTAGCTATGGAAACGGACAGGAAATTACTTTATGATTATGCCCGGGCATTTGGATTCGGGCAGGCAACCGGCGTTGGCTTGCAGGGTGAACAGAAAGGAATGTTAAGCAGTATTGGCTCGTGGACTGGTGTGTCTCCGGGTTTTATCTCGATAGGCCACGAAGTGGCTGTAACGTCAATGCAAATGACCAGCATGTTTTCAACCATTGCCAATGGCGGCTACCTGATGCAGCCGACCATTATTAAAGAAATTCGCAAGGATGGAGTTCCCGCCAGGGTATATGGGCCACGGGTTGTTCGGCGGGTCCTTTCCACAGCAACTGCCGATACTATGAAAAGTATTCTGGCTGATGTGGTTAAACGGGGAACCGGCAAGAAAGCGGCTATTGAGGGTATTACAATATGCGGCAAAACCGGTACCGCCAAGATGCCTTATACCGACCGAAAGAATGTTGGTTATCAGGACGGAAATTACATATCCAATTTTGGCGGGTTTTTCCCGGCAGAAGACCCAAAAATTTGTATTTATGTTATGATCGAAAAACCCCGTAACCAGTATTATGGCGGCGATGTAGGCGCCCCTTGTTTTAAAAATATTGCCGAACAAATTATAAAGTTAGAGGGATTAGATTATTTTCAGTCCGGCAGTATGCCGGATGAACTTCAGATTGTGGAAAAAAAGTCCCTGATCGTCCCCAACCTGGTAGGGTGCAGCCGTAGCGCCGTCGACTATGCAGAACGATCTGCCCGGCTGCCTTTGCATACAACCGGATCAGGGCAGTTTGTTCTGGCTCAAAATCCACCGGCGGGAACTGTTTTGGAAGAGGAACAGGGCATTCGTCTTAATTCTGAACCAGATTATGAGGATGCTGCTGATGCTTCGCTGATTCCCGATGTCACAGGATTACCGGTTCGTAATGCTATGAATATTCTGGCTGTTCAAGGATTCAGGGCAGTTATCATTGGTTCCGGTAAAGTTAGCAGGCAGCAGCCGGGGCCCGGAAAGAAACTTGGTAAACAGGAACAGGTGTTGCTGCAATGCGAATCTGCTATTAATTTAAATGACTTGTTGGTATTAAAGTAAAGAAAATACATTGAGTGATTTGCTATTAAAAATTTCAGAGTTGCTAAATCTGCAATCCTGTCATGCACAGTGGCACAGTCAGGAGCAGCCACCAGTCAAGGCAATCGCCGGTATTAGCACCGATTCGCGCACCACAAAGCCGGGTGAGTTGTTCTTTGCGATCAAGGGCGACAAATATGACGGACATGATTTCATTTTACAGGCTGTAAGCGGCGGCGCCGCCGCTTGTGTGGTCAATACCGTGTGGTTTAACACTCATGGTTCACAATATCCTCAGGCGGCATTTATAACTGTACCGGATTCTTTGATTGCTTACCAGGAGTTTGCCCGTTATTATCGAAAAAAGTTTTCCATTCCGGTAATTGCAATCACCGGCAGTTCCGGCAAAACCACCACAAAAGAATTGGTGGCTAGTGTTCTGGCGCAGAAATATTGTGTTTTAAAAAACATAAAATCATTTAATAATCATATTGGCGTTCCAGCAACATTGTATGAGTTACGCGCTGAACATGAAATTTTAGTGATCGAACTCGGCACCAATCATTTTGGCGAACTACGACGACTCAGTTACCTGGTTGAACCAACCGCCTGCCTGTTGACCAACATTGGTCATGCCCATTTGGAACACTTTGATAGTGTGGAAGGGGTACTCAAGGCCAAAATGGAGATTTTTACCAACATGAGGCAAGACGGCAGTGTGTTTTTTAATGCTGATGATAAAAATCTGGCTGGCGTACAGTTCCCGGCGGCAAAAAGTATTTCCTATGCAATAGAAAATAATGCGGATGTGCAGGGAAATATCGAATACTGTGATGATTATGCCAGGTATACTTTTAAGGTAATGGGTGTTACAGTTCCTTTACAATTAACCGGGCGTCATAATGTGTCCAATGCGTTGGCAGCTGCTGCTGTTGGTTCTTTTTATTCTTTAACGCCGGAACAGATCAAGGCTGGCCTGGAAAAAGTAGAGCCTGCCGATAAACGTGCCCAGGTGATCGAATTAAAGGGAATACGGCTTGTCAATGATTCTTATAATTCAAATCCCGGCAGTTGTTATGCAGCGCTTGCAACGCTGGGTGAAATGAGTGTGAAAAATGGTGGCCGACGCATTGCTGTTTTGGGTGATATGAAGGAACTGGGTAAATACTCGCTTTCGGAACATGAAAAACTGGCTGCTGTCGCCTCCTGGTTCAAAATTGATGTTATATATCTTTATGGCAATGAAACCAGATATACATTTCAGGCTTTATCCGGCTATCCTGATTTGTTGGCGAAACATTTTGATAATAAAAATGATTTGCAAACAAAGCTGTTAAAAATTATTAAGGAAAATGATATAATACTCATTAAAGGCTCCCGTTCCATGCAAATGGAAACCATAGTAGAATATGTGACCACTCAATTAAAAGGCAGGTGAGTTTTTATGTTATATTATTTATTAACACCATTACGTGAAGAGTTTATCGGCTTTAACCTGTTTCGCTATATTTCCTTTCGGGCAGCGCTGAGTGGGTTTTTTGCTTTTTTTATTTGTGTTTTTATAGGCCCGTATATAATAAAAATGTTGAAAAGACTACAACTGGGAGAGGAAATCAGGAATGACGGCCCGCAGACCCATCTAAGTAAAAAAGGAACCCCCAGCATGGGCGGTATTATCATTGTTGGTGGCGTATTGATTTCCACGCTGTTGTTTGCCCAGTTCAAGGAAATGTATATCTGGTTAGTGCTGGTGGTTACCCTGTTTTTGTCGGTAATCGGTTTTATGGATGATTATTTGAAAATTGTAAAAAAATATTCCAAAGGCCTCATTGCCCGTTACAAACTGTTCTTTCAGATTTTATTGGGCGTGGCTGTCGGCTGTCTTGTTTATTTTTTCCCGGTTGTGGAAGAAGCTCGCACCATGTCGACGGTGCCTTTTTTTAAAAATTATGAGTTTAATTTTGGCATATTATATATACCCTTTATTGCTTTTGTAATAACAGCCATGTCGAATAGTTCAAACCTGACAGATGGCCTGGATGGTTTACTTGCCGGACTCGTTGCCATTGCCGCAATCGCTTTTGGCGCAATTTGTTATGTTTCCGGCCGGGTAGACTTTACGGATTATCTCAATATAATTTATTTGCCCGGCTCCGGCGAGTTAACAATTTTTTGTGCAGCTTTGGTCGGCGCTTGTCTGGGATTTTTATGGTATAACTCTCACCCGGCGCAGGTTTTTATGGGCGATACCGGGGCGCTGGCGCTCGGTGGCTCAATTGCCGCAGTATCGATTCTGGTTAAAAAAGAATTCTGGTTGTTGATTATTTGCGGCTTGTTTGTTTTGGAAAGTTTATCGGTTATTATTCAGGTTTTCTGGTACAAGCGCACAAAGAAAAGAGTATTTAAAATGGCGCCGATTCACCATCATTATGAATTGCTTGGCTGGGCAGAACCCAAAGTTGTTGTCAGGTTCTGGATTGTCGGCATTTTATTGGCTTTGTTAACGTTTACAACATTCAAAATCAGATAATGGAAAGATAATGACCGCGCCCGCAAATAAAAAATTTGATATTGGCAAAATAGATTACCTGCTGGTTTTTTGTGTGTTGTGCCTGCTTGTCGTCGGCGCGGCAATGGTCTATTCTGCCAGTTCATTCCGGGCGGAAAAGGAATTTGGCGACAGCGCTCATTTTTTTAAAAACCATCTGGTACGGGTTATGATTGGTTTGTTTTTTATGAGCATCCTGGCTTTTGTCAATTACCGTAAATGTCTTGGCCTTTCGCCAATCCTTATGGCGGGCAGCATTATATTGCTTTTATTGTTGTTCACGCACGCCCCCTTTGTGATAACCCGCAATGAGGCATCACGTTGGCTGCGGCTGGGTTTTTTCACATTTCAGCCCTCAGATTTTGCCCGGTATGCACTCATTTTAATTCTCGCCCGGCTTCTCTACCAGAATCGTGAGGAACTGGAAGAATGGAAAGGCTTTTTAAAATATATCGGTTTTGTGGTTATTATTGCTGTAATGGTAGCATTGGAAAAAGATTTTGGCACTGCCATGCTGATAACCTTGATTGCCTTTTGCATGTTTTTCTTTGCCGAAGTTAAATTGAGCTATCTGATTTCAATTGGTTTATCAATTGTAACAATTGGACTGTTGTATGTAAAAGATAATTCTTATATGTTTGCAAGATTGTCTTCTTTTTTTAATGTGATGTTTAACAGGGGGTTAACCGGTTACCAGGTGCAGCAATCAATTATTGGTTTTAATCTTGGCGGTATTTTTGGACAGGGAATTGGTGATGGCCGGCAAAAATATATGTTTTTACCAGAGCCACACAAGGATTTTATTTTTTCGGTAATTGGTGAAGAAGCAGGATTGCTTGGTTGTATTGGTATTTTGCTTTTGTTTTTTACGATCATTTACAGAGGCATGCGCATCGCTAAAACCGCTCCGGATGGCTATGGCCGTCTGCTTGCCGGCGGAATTACCGTGTGTATTGGTATTTATGCTTTTTTTAATGCAGCGATTACCATGGTGTTGCTGCCTACTACCGGAATTCCAATGCCGTTTATCAGTTATGGCGGTTCGGCAATGGTTACCCATTTGGCTGCGATCGGCATTTTGCTGAATATTTCCAGCCAAAGTAATCATTCCTTCAAGAATTATCCAAACAGGTCAGTTTATAAAGACCGGATAAAAAGATTATCACTCAGCTTTGCAAACGAACCCGGTACGGTACGTTATACAAAAAATGAATCTGCATCAAAATACAAGGTAAAGCGATAATGGCCGCTCAACAAAAAAATATCCCCGCTTATATTTTAGCAGGGGCGGGAACCGGCGGGCATCTTTATCCGGCTATTGCAATTGGTGAAAAGATTTTACACCTGGAACCAGACAGTAAAATTTATTTCATTGGTACTAAAAAAGGTTTGGAGACCCGTGTTGTACCAGCTGCCGGTCATTCGTTATTGCTCATTTCTGTACGCGGGTTTTCTCGAAAGAATCTGTTAGCCAACGTTATTGTGTTGGCTCGGTTATTGGTTAGCCTGGTACAATGTGTGCGAATTTTGAACAAAATAAAACCGGCAGCGGTTATCGGTTCCGGAGGGTATGTCAGCGGGCCAATGTTGTTTATGGCGGTTCTGCTCGGCTACCCGACCTTGATCCAGGAACAAAATATTTATCCCGGAATAACAACCCGCTGGTTATCCAAATGGGTTGACCGGGTTCATATCAGTTTTAAAGAATCTGCCGGATATTTTAAACGTCAGGATAACCTGTTTTTAACTGGTAACCCGGTGCGTTCTTTTCATAATTGCGGTGATAAACCTGCTGCCAGAGCAGTATTCGGTTTACAGCGGAACAAGTTAACCATGCTGGTATTTGGCGGCAGTCAGGGCGCTTTGGCTGTGAATAAAGCGGTTGTCTCTTGTTTGATAAATATAATGCAGCAAACCGAACTGCAAATTATATGGGGAACCGGAAAAACCGCTTATCCTATGGTTAAGGATGCAATTACATCGTGGAAAGAACGAATATATGCGGCTGAATATATTAACAATATGGAGATGGCATATACCGCCTGTGATTTTGCTGTGTGCCGTTCAGGCGCTATTACCCTGGCTGAACTAGCCGTTTGCGGAATCCCGGCGATTTTAATTCCCTATCCCTGGGCTGCAGCAGGGCATCAGGAAAAAAATGCCCGGGCTTTTGTTAAAATCGGCGCTGCAGAAATGATCCTGGAAACCGGAATAAACGCTGATATACTGACGGACCGGATCACGGAGCTTTATCGCAATCAACAAAAAAGAAATTCAATGCATCTTGCTGCCCTTGGCGCAGCGTTTCCGGATGCTACGGAAAAAATTATTCAGTCTGTTTTTAAAATTGCAAACAATAGGAACTAGCAATGGATTTTTTAGCTCTTGGAAAAAAAGTTTTATTTTTTAGTATGGCAATGTTGACCGGGCTGTTTATCATGCAAACAATTATCGAAGCCCATTCTCCTCAGGTACCGGAAACTGTAACGTTGGCGTCTTTTACCAGTGATGAAGAAAAGACTGAACCGGTGAGAGAGTTTTTGGAAAAGTTTATCCCTGATAACGAAAATGTTGTCAATTTAAAATCAGTTTCGCAAAAGGAACTGCTGGAACGCCTCAATTCTGAAAAAAAGAAAAGTAAACCCTTTGCCTTTTTATCAGAAAAAAAGTTGTATTTGATTGATGGTAAGGGAAAAATTATTGCCCTGGCGGATTCGACTGAGCATTATGATTTACCGGTAATATCCGGCGACAGCTTGAAAATTGATTGGAACAGATTACAAATTACTGGCGAAGAAATTGAGCAAGCATTGCGGTTTATTAAAATAATCAGAAAGGATAATTACCTGGCCTATACTAACATTTCACAGATTTATATTCACCATTCTATTGGTCTGGTTGTCTATACAAACTATGCCAACGGCTTGCCCCTGGTTATTGGTAAAGGAGATATTGAGAAAAAAATGCAGTATGTTAAAGCTTTTCAAAAGCAGCTTGGTAATTCAAAATTGGCATTAAATGCCCGTTATCTAGATTTTCGTCTTGACGGGCAGATTATTGTTAAAAAAGTAAATCCCAATATTTAAAAAGGACGGGGTTTTATATGGATGAGATAGATATTATTACAGGACTTGATATTGGCACAACTAAAATTAGTTGTTTTATTGCCGAAATCAATGAAGCTAATGATATAAAGATCATTGGCGTGGGAAATGTGCCTTCAGATGGCTTGCGATATGGAGTGGTAGTTGATATTGATAAAACTGTAAATTCAATTTCGAATGCCATTGGTAAAGCTGAAGAAATGGCAAATGTTCAGGTTGATCATGTATATGCCGGCATTGCCGGTGACCATATTCGCAGTATCAACGGGCGCGGGGTGGTTGCAATATCTGGTGAAAATTCAGAGGTAACCACCGATGATGTCCGGCGGGTGATAGATTCCGCCAAAGCTGTGGCTCTGCCTATTGATCGGGAAATTATTCATATTTTGCCGCAGGAATTTATTGTTAATGAACAACGCGGCATTAGGGATCCTGTCGGTTTGAAGGGAATTCGCCTTGAAGCCGAAGTTCACATTGTTACCGGTGCAATAACCTCGGCGCAAAATATTCAACGCTGCATTGAAAAAGCGGGCTATGGAGTTGCTGACCTGGTTTTAGAACCATTAGCTTCCAGTTTTTCAGTGCTGACCGATGATGAAAAAGAGCTGGGGGTTATTCTAGTAGATATTGGCGGCGGAACCAGTGATATTGCCATGTTTTATGAAAGCTGCATTCGCCACACTTCGGTCGTTGCCCTGGGTGGGCGTAATGTAACCAATGATATTGCCATTATTTTACGGACTCCGATGGATTCCGCAGAACAATTAAAGATTAAACATGGCTGTGCTGTGCATCGGGAAAACGACAAGGAATCTGTAATTGAAGTACCCGGCGTTAGCGACCGCGCCAGCCGCAGAATTGCCCGAACCTTGTTGGTGGACATTATTCAACCGCGTATGGCGGAAATTTTAACCCTGATCTATGAAGAAGTAAAAAAGTCTGATTATATTAATTTAATGACTAATGGCGTAGTGTTGACCGGCGGTGGGTCACTGATTCCTGGTACTTTGGAGTTGGCGGAAGAGATTTTCAATATGCCGGTTAAAATCGGTATTCCACAGGGCTTTACCGGTATGGTCGAAGAATCCCGAAATCCGCAAAGCGCAACCGGAGTTGGTTTGATTCAATATGGTTTGAAATACCAGCATGAACTCGGCGCTAATTTCCGCGATGGCAAAGGTGATGTTTTTGATTCAATTAAAAAAAGATTTAGACGCTGGTTTGGCAGCGTAACAACAATTATGTAATAGATATGTTATGTTTAATGTGTGAGGTGTAATTATGAATAATGAACAATTGGCTAATTCAGGTTTAGTAAGTAAGCATATTAGCTTACCCCTGGAATTGATTGAAGATACCCTGGACTTGTTATTAAACCCCAAACGAATTATTTCATCTAACGATGAAATTGTTTTGGACTGGAACAAACGGACACAAATTTATAACCGATTATTTGCGATTGTTAAAGAAGATATGCAATTTTAAATGACCAGCCGGTATATTAAAGCAAGAAAAGGTATAATTTTACTCGATAAATTGTATTCTTTTGCCGGCAAAGTAATGATGTAAGAATGAATTTTTTTAATACGGTTAAGTTGGGATTAACCGCTATTGAAATGATGATTAAATTAAAGGAGTGGGACATGAATTTCACATTTGATTTTGACGATTCCAACGCTGCAAAAGCAGTATTAAAAGTTGTTGGCGTTGGCGGGGCTGGCTGCAATGCCATTAATCGGATGATTGCCGAGGGTTTGTCCGGCGTTGAATTTGTCGGAATAAATACTGATGAACAGGCTCTCAATATGTGTAAAGCGCAGATCAAGGTATACATCGGCACCAAAACCACTCATGGCTTGGGCGCCGGGGCAGATCCTGAGCGCGGCCGCAGAGCTGTTGAGGAAGACCGTAATGCCGTTTACGAAAATCTTAATAATGCCGATATGGTTTTTATTACAGCCGGCATGGGAGGCGGCACCGGCACCGGAGCTGCTCCTGTAGTTGCAGAAATTGCCAAAGATATTGATGCTCTGACGGTGGGTATTGTTACCACACCATTTTTATTTGAAGGGCCAAAAAGAATTCAACGCGCTGAAGAAGGAATCGTCGCTCTAAAACAAGCTGTTGATACGTTGATCGTCATCCCTAATCAGCGTTTGTTGACTATTGTACCGCCCAATACGCCCCTTGACGAGGGATTCCGCTATGCGGATGAAATATTGTTCAACGCCACCAAGGGTATATCTGATTTGATTACCATAACCGGGCTGGTTAACCTGGATTTTGCCGATGTTCGCGCGGTTATGAGTGAAATGGGCGATGCTCTGATGGGCTGCGGCGCCGCCAGCGGGCCGGATCGCGCCAAGGTTGCTGCTTACCAGGCAATTAACAGTCCCTTGCTTGAAAATGTTTCCATTTCAGGAGCGTTGGGCGTGCTCGTTAATATTACCGGCGGACAAAACATGACGCTGCATGAAGTGAATGATGCCGCCAGTATTATTTCTGAAGAAGCCGGCCCCAAGGCTAATTTGATTTTTGGCTCGGTGATCGATAAAAACCTGGATGAAGAAATTCGCATCACTGTGATTGCAACAGGTTTATCCAATAACCGCAATACAAGCAGGTTCCCGGCAAATGATCGGCAGCGCTATGTCGTCGCCGGCAGCAAGGTAAACAAACGGGAAATACCGGCCATTGAACGGGTGGAAGAAATTAGCAAGGAAATGTCGGAACATACCAACAGCGATTTTTCTTCATTTAATATAAATAAAGCCAAAAGGCCGGTTCCCGATTTCATTCAAAAACCCCGTGATGTTATCAATATACAGACAAAAGGTGTGGATAACAGGCCTGTAGAAAGAGAATTATATCAACCGTCAAAACCTGTAGAAAGAGATGTATTTCAACAAGCCAAACCGGTTGAAAGAGAGTTGTATCAACAATCCAAAATGAGCGACAGGGAAAGTTTTCAACGTGATTCTTTTGATCGCGATAATAATAACGCAGTATTTGCGGAATCAAAAAACAATGGTTATTCCCGTCAGGATATAGATACTCCGGCATGTCGTCGCAAAAAGTGGAGTATGTTCGGACTGGATTGATAAAGTTTAACCCCCCACTCATCAGGCGCGCTTCGATCCCAACTCGTGCTGCCGGTAAATTGCCATATTTACCGATTGCAGGCCGCCTGTGAACCATCAGAGTCTTCCGCAAGGGAGACTCTTTTTTTTTTTTATGATTCCAAAATATTATTTTGCGTGATAATTGTGTTCAGGCCGGAGAAAAGGAAATATACAAGCAATAATCCTTTTACACAGCAACCCGCCCCTGCATCAGATTGATAGAAAGGTGGTCTTTATATTATATGTTGTTTATAAGCGGTAACTGTAAGTGGAAATGAATGGCAGGCGTCCGTATAACCGGACACCTGTTTCTCCCTTAAATAAATAGCGGGTAACTAGATTGCTTTTTCAATTTTGCCGGAACGCAGACAACGGGTGCATACATACGCATGACGCACAGTTGCATTTACCCTGATGCGCATTTTTTTGATATTGGGCATCCAGCGTCTTTTTGACAAGTTGTGGGCATGGCTGACATTATTCCCTACCATTGGACCCTTGCCACATATATCACATTTTTTTGACATGACCTCTCCTGACAGGATATATAAATTAAACAAGTTTATCAAGTCTGACAATTTAAACATTTGATAATTTAAAATCAAGAAATAATTATTGTTAAATATCTTTTTTCTTTCTTTTATCTTTCAATTTAACCTGCTAACCGGCAAGAGTTATATTTGATTTAAAGCGCAAATTCTACCTTGCATTGCTGAGCGATGGCTTGCAGGTTTTTATAAACTTTTTCCTGGAGCGGAATACCTTGTTTTTCATACTGCCCGGCAAAGGCAAACTCCTTTTCACCATGAATGTAGATATGTTCCTGACCGACCGCTTTTGCTGAATTCTGAATTCGATCTAGCAAATCATCCATTTTAGTTGTAAAAGTATCAATGTCAATAAAACTGGCAATATCCAGGGCCAGAAAGAAATGGCTGACATTGGCGGGCACTTTTTTACCTTCAACAGTGCGGTCAACCAGGTCGGCATAAGCGCCACCGGATAAAACACCGCAGAGAATATCCACCAGAACCGCCATACCATAGCCTTTATAACCGCTGAACAGTTCGCCTTCGCCGCCAAGCGGCAAAATTCCGCCACCCAGGCGTTTGATAAGATTATTCAGAACCCGGCCCGGATCGGACGTTACCTGGCCGTTTTCATCAACCACCCAGCCTTCCGGCATTTGTTTTTCTTCACGGTTATACACTTCCAGCTTGCCGCGCGGGATGACCGATGTAGCCATATCCAGGACAAACGGCTGCCGGTTTTTTGCCGGCGCTGTGAGACTGATGGGATTGGTGCCAATGACCATTTCTTTGCCAAAAGTAGGCACAACCAGCGGCGCCGAGTTGGTCATGGTAATTCCAAGCATGTTTTCTTTTAAAATCATCAGGCTGTAATAACCGGCAATGCCATAGTGGTTTGAATTGCGAACGGTGACAATACCAATTGCAGCTTGTTTGGCTTTTTTAATGGCTAATTGTGTGGAAAAATGTCCGACCAACTGCCCCAGCCCGGCCTGGCCGTCAACCACGGCAGTTACGGGGGTTTCTTTTACAATTTTCGGTTTGGCAAGCGGATATATGACGCCATTATTGATCCCGTCTACATAGCGCTGCAAGCGGGCAACTCCATGTGAAGGAATGCCGCGCAGATCTGCCATTACCAGGTTATCGGCGCAAATCAATGCATCATTGGCGTCCAGTCCAAAGGATTGAAAGACTTTATGAGTAAAGTTTAGCAAATTTTTCTTTTCTACAACAGGCATTTTTTTCTCTTGGTTTTATTATGAATTTTTTAACATTTCTCTTAGTACAGTTTGTAAAATACCGCCATTTTGATAATAGGTGATTTCGACCGGGGTATCAAGCCGGGCGGTGACTGTTATTATTCTGCTTTTACCCGATTCATTTGTCACAACAATTTCTATATCCTGCATGGGTACAAGTTTTGCAGGAATGTGAATTGTAAACAATTCGCGTCCTGTTAAACCCAGAAAAGATGCAGAATCACCCGGCTTGAATTGCAGCGCCAGAATACCCATACCAATAAGATTGCTGCGGTGAATCCGTTCAAAACTTTCGGCCAGCACGGCTTTCACTCCCAGCAGCATTGTGCCCTTGGCTGCCCAGTCTCGTGAACTGCCGGTACCATATTCCTTGCCGGCAATAACCAGCAGAGGCGTCTTTTCTGTTTTATAACGCATGGCGGCGTCAAATATCCATTCCTGGTTGCCATCCGGAAAATGGATTGTCACCCCGCCTTCAGTGCCGGGAACCAGTAAATTTTTCAGGCGGATGTTACCGAAGGTGCCTCGCACCATCACCCGGTCGTTACCGCGGCGTGAGCCGTAGGAATTAAAATTTTTTGGTTCCACACCCAAAGAAACCAGGTATTGAGCGGCGGGGCTGTTTTGCGGAATAGAGCCTGCCGGAGAGATATGATCGGTAGTAACCGAATCACCCAGCAAGGCCAATACTCTGGCATTTTGTATGATTGTAACCGGTTCCGCTTCTTTTTGCATGTCAACGAAAAAGGGTGGTTCCTGTATGTAGGTGGATTCAGCCTGCCAGTTGTACATTTCTGATTCTGTAACCGGAATGTTATTCCATTCCGGGTTGAACGAATTCATGTTGGCATACATTTTTTTAAACACCTGCGGCCCGGCAGCTTTTTCTACCAGGTCGGCAATTTCATGGTTGGAGGGCCACACATCTTTCAGGAATACCGGTTTGCCATTTTTACCTGTTCCCAGCGGTTCGGTGGCGAAATCGATATCAACCCGACCGGCCAGGGCATAAGCGACGACCAGCGGCGGCGAAGCCAGATAGTTTGCACGGGTATGCGGGTTAACCCGGCCCTCAAAATTACGGTTACCGCTCAATACAGCGCTTACAACCAGCTTTTCCTTTTCAATCGCTTCTGCAACCGGGGCAGGCAATGGGCCGCTGTTACCTATACAACTGGCGCAGCCATAGCCGATTGTCTGAAATCCCAGTTGATCGAGAAAATGAGCCAAACCGGTTTCCTGCAAATATTCCGTCACTACTCGTGAACCGGGAGCCAGACTGGTTTTAACATAGCCCGGCACGGACAGACCAAGCGCTACTGCTTTTTTGGCCAGCAAGCCGGCGCCCAGCATGACTGAAGGATTGCTGGTGTTGGTACAACTGGTTATGGAAGCAATGACCACAGCGCCATGTGTTATCTGATAATGTCCATTCATATTAACAGCAGCTTGCTTTTGCAAGGCGTCATCTGAAAGATCAAAACCGCGTTTGTCAACCGGAGCCTGCAGGGCAGTGTGAAATTCATTTTTTACATGATCAAGCGGAATCCGATCCTGCGGGCGTTTTGGCCCGGCGACGCAGGCCTGGACTGTAGCGAGATCGAGATGCAAGGTATCTGAATAATGACATGCCGGGGAATCATCGCTGCGGAACAAACCCTGTGTCTTCATATAGCGTTCCACCAGCGCAACCAGTTCCGGAGACCGCCCGGTGCGTAACAGAAAATTCAGGCTCTCCTGATCCATCGGGAAAAAGCCCATAGTCGCGCCATATTCAGGGGCCATGTTGGCGATGGTCGCCCGATCCGGCAGACTCATCCCGACGACTCCCGAACCGTAAAATTCCACAAATTTCCCGACTACTCCTTTTTGTCGCAGCATTTGCACAATCGTCAGGGTAATATCTGTGGCGGTAACACCCTCCGGGCATTCGCCGGTTAATTCAAAACCCACCACGCGGGGAGCCAGCATATACAGGGGCTGGCCGAGCATCACCGCCTCGGCTTCAATACCGCCAACGCCCCAGCCAATAATTCCCAGGCCGTTTATCATGGTAGTATGCGAATCGGTGCCCACCAGGCTGTCCGGATAAATAAACTGTTCGCCATTTATGGTTTCGGTAAATACTCCCCTGGCCAGGTATTCCAGGTTAACCTGGTGAATAATACCCACTCCGGGAGGAATAACGCCGAATTTTTTAAAGGCTTTTTGTCCCCATTTTAGAAATTTATATCTTTCCTGGTTGCGTTGGAATTCCATTTGCATATTTATAGCCAGAGATTGCGGGGAACCATAACTGTCGGTTTGCACGGAATGGTCGATGATCAGGTCGCAGGGAATGAGCGGCTCGATATGACGGGGATCGCCGCCCAGCCTTTGCATGGCGGAGCGCATTGCCGCCAGATCGACCATGGCGGGAACTCCGGTGAAATCCTGTAAAATGACGCGGGCCGGTTTAAACGGTACATTAATATTCATCTCTTGTGCCGGATTCCAGGCCGCCAGTTGCAAAACGTCGTTTTGCATTATTTCTTGATCATTACAGTTGCGTAGTACCGATTCCAGTAATAACCTGATACTGTAAGGTAACTTGTCCAGACCGGAAAAGCCATGCTTTTCCAGTTTATCCAACTGAAAGATAAATGCAATACCTGAAGGTAATGAAATTTTGGTTTTTGTATTGAACAGATCCTGGTACATAGCGGGCATTGTTACTCCATATCATTCTGTTATTGTTATTCTTCAAGCCAGTAAACAACCAGGCGGCGAGGGCCATGAGCGCCGAGGATAATAATTTTTTCAATGTCTGCCGTTCGGCTGGGCCCGGTAATCAGCAGCATGTTTTTAGCTGTATCTGCAGGAATTTGTGCAAACAACTCAAACAGATTTGCAACAATTTGGTTTTGCGTAATGATTACATAGACACAATCGGGTAGAAAATGCGGAAACATGCTGTCGGAATTGGCCTGCAACACCGCCAGGGAAGCGGTATCGGCAATGGCGTAATCCACACCCACCAGGGCAGCATCGGCAAAGGCGAGTTTGTTTTTACGCGCATCAGCTTCCAGTTCCGTTGCCCTGATATAATTAATATCAGAGTATTCGGCTTGTAGTTGCTTTGCCGCATGGTTTGTATTTTTATTATTGGTTAAAATCAGGGTGCGGTATTGTTTGCTTTGCAAGTCCCCGGCAAGATTGGCAACCAGCGCTTCAGTTGATGAAACCCGGATAAATTCACCGGAAACAGCCAGCAATTCTTTTTCAAATAGAGTTCGTAAACCTTCACGGTCGGTTGGCGTGATTGCTTTCAGGCTATCATTAAGCTTTATTTCATTATCATCCGGCACATCAGGTAATTGAGATGGATTTTTCACAGCTTTTTTAATTTTGTTGAGAATCGCGGTTCGACTAGAGTTCATAAGTATTCCTTATTTCAATAAAGTCATTTTAAAAATTTTGCTGTTAACACCGGCTGTAAGCCGATAAAAATAAACGCCGGCCGGCAATTGAGCGGCATCAAATTTAATTTCATAATCTCCAGCCGGATGATATTTGTTGACCGGAACGGCAACTGTTTGTCCGTTGATGTTGATGATCTCCAACCTGGCTTGCACAGGGACAGGTATAGAATATTTGATTATTGTAACCGGATTGAACGGGTTTGGATAATTCTGTGCGAGACTGAAAGCCATGGCAGTTTTATCTTTGCTAACATCCGTTACATCACTATCCAATTTAACGGTAATGACGCCTGTCGATTTATTCAGGTTTACAGTCTGTACAGTATGGATGTTATCAACATCGACAACGACCTCGTATTTACCGAGGAACCCGCCGGTAGTAAACAGACCCTGGGCATTGGTGCTGCCGGTTGCATTGGTCCACCATTCATTAAAGACTTGATTGATGAACACCTCGCCTGAAGGTTTTAGCGTCCAATCCTGTTTAAAAATCGGCGCATCATCGCCCCAATGCTGGCCGTCCCAGAAACCCCACATTAAAAAGTTTTTCACAGCCGGATGACTGAAGCATATCGTCAACAGGTCGCGCATATAATCGGCGGCCAGTTCTGCGGGGACATCGACAGCGTCATATTCGGTGATACTAATATCTTTATTATAGACGCTAAATTCCTGCAAAATATCAAACACTTTGGCCGGGGCAGTTAACGGCGAGCTAAAATGGCCCTGGATACCTATCCCATCGAGTGGGGCGTCGTTATCTAAAAGATATTGAATCAATTCTTTATAGCGTTGCCGGGAAGCAAGATTGCTGCCGCCATTAATAATAATATTATAATCATTGATATATAACAGAGCGTTCGGGTCGCCGAGTTTGGCCTGGTTGAACCAGTCGATATAAATTTGCCTGGAACCAAAGATATTTTCCAGGTCAAAATTGTGTGCGGCTTCATTGATCACATCCCATTCCACAATTTCACCATAAATACCCGGATAGCCGGTAATTTCCTCAATATGATCGAAAATTCTGTTCCTGATGTAGGTCGTGTCGGCCTGGAATTCTTCAATATCATCGGGAAGATAGGTAAAACCCGGCCACACCAGGTTATGGCCGCGAACTTTGATGTCCCGGTCGCGAAACCATTCCACAACCGAGGCGGTACCATCTTTTCCACCAGACCACCAGGGATTTTCCCATGTCGGCCATTTCAGGGCATTTTCGAGAACGACAATATTAAAAGTTTTGCCGTTGCCGGACAGGTTTTCCATTTTTTCAAGATAAATATTTGCATCGGCAGAATTTTCCAACATTCGGGAAACCGCAATGGCAGTACCAAAACCGAATTCGTGTTGCAGCATGTTGAGCTGTACCGTGGCATTTTTAACGGGCTGGTCATTTTTATTAATAACCTGAATGTTAATTGGTGTTTTACGATATTGCTCAATTCGTTGTTGTGCTTCCGCCCGCCAGGGAGCATTCAGGTCTCGGCCTTCGTAATCCAGATCGTATATCGAACGCGGCAGGTCATCCAGGGAATATTTGTTACCATAATTGATCAATGCCAGCCCGGCAATTTCAATAACCTGCTGCATATAGCCCATATTGATCTGGTAGCGGGCCTGGCCGACAGCATGATCTTTTCCGGCCTGAAATGGTAACATCCATTGCTGCCATTCGGCAGCCGGTTCCTGTCCAATATCCAGATCTTTACTGTAGGGATCAGTAGTCATTTCAAATATATGTTGAATTCTACCCAGCCCCTCTTCGCCTTGAATGCCGCGAACCCATATCACCAGTAAAATAACGTCATCTTTATTGATTGTCGTCCTGGTAGCAAAGCGAACGGCATTATCCCACGCATTAGCCCCTTTTTGAGTTACAGTCAACCGCACAATTTCTGTAAAGGGTTCCAAGCCGTTCCAGTTTTCGGTTTTTTTGGACACGGCGGCTAAATTTGTTAATTGATTGGTAGATTTTTCCTGGTCGGTTAATACCCATTCGCCACCAACAATGTTGTAATCAGTTTCGAGTTGATTGCGCAATTGCAGATGATAGCTGTCTTCAACTGCAAAAAGCGGTATTGTTAAAATACCGGTAATGAGGAGTATCAGTAACAAATTGAATATATATATTTGCTTATTCATTTTTGTTCTCTTTTTTAATAATTATTATAAAGTTTATAGAACGTTTTGAATTATAATGTTAAAAATTCAGAGCAAAAAAGCAACATATTTACCTTAATCGAGTCTGGAAATTTATAAGGATGAATTGTTATCAACCATCGGCCAGTTCCCGTTTTAAATCTTCCAACTCTGTGATAGCCGGGGAGCCGGGTATTAACTTTTGCAAACGAGCCAGTACGGCGTCTCCCTGTGTGAATTGAAATGATTTATAATAGGCGCGGCACAAATTAAATAATAATTGATCATCATTTGGCAATTGCAGGCGAGCTTTTTGCAGGTTGGCAATTCCTTCGGCAGTATTGTTCAATGCCAGTTGAATTTGTCCGAGCCATTTGTAAATAAAGCCTGAATCATTGTATTTTAATGCTTCTGCCAGCATTTGTTCGGCGCGTTCATGTTGCCCGGAGTTGAGCAGCAATTCCAAATAAGGTTCATAAAAAAGGTCAAGATAAGGCACAGTGTATACCAGGGCCTGGTATTCTGCCAGGGCTTTTTCCGTTTCTCCCTGTTGTTTGTACCAGTTTGCCATTTCCAGATGCCCCAGTTCCAAAGTGGATTCGCCGGTTTGCATAATGCGCAGGGCAATGGAATCCTGCTTGCTTATTGGCGTATACTGCGCCAGGGCGACATTCGGGCCGCTGGTGGTAAAAGGCCAGCTTCCTTTTAGCTGCACTACCGATAAGGCGGCATAAATACTATCCAGGCTGGTATAGCCCCAGTTCACACGATAGAAAGTAGCGGGTTTGATTTTGGCAATTGGCCATTCTTGCGCTAAAAAATTCTCCCGCTTCATGGTTTGAAAAAAAGCATCGGCCATTAAAAAATAGCCATCAATATTGGGGTGAAGATGCTCATGTATTAGAGAATTGCCGATCAAGCCATTAGGAGAGGCCTCTGTAAAAACAGCTTGCATAGGCACAACCGACGCCCCATAAGCAGCTGCGGTGTTGCGAATGATTTCGTTAAAATCTTCAGTAGCGCGAAAACGCAGGGCGTCCAGGTCTTTGGCTCGATAATAAGCAACCCTGGCTTTATCATACTGCCGCTCTTGCTCCAGTTTTTGCGCCCGGGCAAAGACAGCCGCCGCCGGGGGCAGGGTATCGCTTGCTGTGGAAGTGAACGGCGGCTGGTCGCTGATGTTGCTAACCAGTTCGCTGACCAGAACCGGAACTTTTGCGGCCTGTGCTTTTGCCAGAATTTCACCCAGGTTGGCCTGGAATTGTTTTTTCCCTGCTTTATAAAGGGGGCTATCCAGGGTTATTGCTTTATCTCCCACCATACGCGACATGACGGTTTTCATAGGATCCTGCATTCTAGCGGCGGAGTTAACGCCATGCACGGCCATATACAAGCGTCCGGCAAGATTGCGAATCAAGATAAGGGTTTTATAATTTTTGAGTTTTAAAAAGAGCTTAACGACCGGTCTGAATCGCCCTAACGATTCCATTGACGCTACGCCAAGGGCGCCGTAAAATTCATTATGCCCGGCATAGACAAGCAGGGCATCGGGCTTTTGGGCAAGGATTTCATCTAAAAAATCGAGCAAGGTATAACTGTTGATGGCGGTTAGCGCGGTGTTGACGACTTCGATATGCCGATCCGGGAAGGTATCTGCCAGACGTTTGCCCAGGATGCGGGTGAATGTGATATTGTTTCCGTAAGGAAAACCGGCGGTGGTTGATCCACCCAGTACAAAAATGCGGTAACCGTTTGCCGGTTTTGCTTTCAGAAACAGGTCTTTGCGAGGCGAGGGATTGAAATTCTCGCGGTAAAAATAGCGTTTCCCCACCTCGGTATTGATCCCGTAAAAACGTGATGTTTCATCCGGGATGGAAATGAACAATTGCGTATCAATACCGTAGTGAAAAATTTGCAAACCGGCTTCCAGCAGCACAAAAAATAAGATGGGAACCAACAGCATAAAAATTGTAAAAGCGCGTTTTTTAGCGACAGAAAGCGGAGCCGCCGCTTTTCCCGCCGGTTGCTTTTGTATTGCGGGCTTGTGTTTTTTTTTTGTTTTCATTGTCTGGTTTTCGAGTGATGTCGATGTTGAACTGTTTATACAAACATGCCCGGGGTGAAACTGGTACTATCACACCCGGGCAAGGTATTATTACAAAATGTCAGAGAAAAAGAATTACTTGATCAATAACATTTTATGGGTTTTTACATTGTTGTTGCTTTCCAGTTTATAGAAATAAACACCGCTGGCCAGTTCTTTTGCATTAAAAGATACATCATAGCTGCCGGCAGGTTTTACTTCATTAACTAATGTAGAAACTTCTCTTCCGAGAATGTCAAACACCGTCAAACGAACCAGGCCGTTCTTTACAATCGAGAAAGAAATGGTTGTGGTCGGGTTGAACGGGTTCGGGTAATTTTGCATTAATTGGAATTCGGAAGCAACCATCTTGGTATTTTCTTTTACGCTGACATTAAGGATACCAGTCGGATCATACCATGCCTCGGCGCTGTCATTGGCAACACCGGTAATGGCGTTTACAGGAATGAGCTTTAATTTGTTGTCCGGCATGAATTCTACAGTACCGAGCATCTGCGGATCTTTCCAAACAGCGTCGCCCAAAACAGCTGACCATTGAATGGAAGCAGAGCGGTTTACGGAATCATTATCATGCTGTAAAATGGACATACCAAAAGTGTTGCCTACCGCCGGAACAATCGGGCCGCGAGCGGCAGTACCGGTTGTAACAATATCTGACCATTTTACGCGAATTTCCAGAGCATAGCCATTATTGGTTTTTCTGCGGGCGAAATCGCCGGCTGCACGATTTAAAACACCGGCATATTTTGTTGTATCTACATCTGCGCTATCGAGGGCAGTGATACCAATATCAACAATACCTGCTGTTGCTGCTTGTGATGGATCCGGGTCTATCTTTAATTCAAACTTGTCATTAAAGTAATGTGTAGCATTAGAGCCGGAAACAGTATCATCGGCAACTTCTTCATAGAAATACAGGTACGTAGTGTCCCATGCTACCCATACCAAAGCGGAAAGGTCTTTGTTGTTTTTCGGTGCGCCAGAGTCATTAAAGGCTCTTGCGGGAATATGGATATGGCCTTCATCCGGGGTTTTATGAGTAACGTACAACGGGTCTTTTTTGGCGTCAATAGCAAGCGCCGGGAAAGAACCGTCATAAGGCATGTTGTTGGTAACGCCGGTCATGTTATTGGTCGGAATAAACTGTAATTTATTATCTGCCAGGAATTCAACAGTGCCCAGGTATTTGGGGGTTTTCCAGGCGTCGTCATTCAGAACTGCGCCCCAGCAAACGGTAGCATCACGTTCAACATCGCCGTCATTATCATGGTTTTGCAGGGTGGCGCCAAACACATTGCCAACACCCGGGGTAATTGTTTCGGTGCCAAGTTTCATGGCTTCCCATTTAATGGCAAATTCCAGAACATAGCCGGTTGCGGTTTGTTTACGGGCGAATTGTTTCAGACTGTCGGCAATATTATTCATATCGTCTGCTTTTGCTGTGGTGGGAACATCGGCAACACCAAGTGCAGATAAACGGGTTTCAAAATTGCTGGTTTTGGTGCTGTCATCAGGAATCGGATCGATTTTAAGCTCGATTTGGTCATTTTTCCAGAGTTGATCGCCGGCCATCGAGACTGTATCGTCGGTAACTTCTTCGTAAACATAGAACCATTCTTCATCCCATGCTGCCCACAGTTTTGCAGAAAGATCCTGATCATTATCGGCAATTTTATGAATATCGCCCTGGGTATAGGTGAACCAGCGCATTTGCAGATAACCGTCATCCGGGCCTGTCAATTCTGTATAGAAATCGTCTTTTTCGCCATCGACAACAATGATAGATTCCTGTTTTGGATAGAAGCGGATATTATCCAGCAGGAATGTTCCGGTATAATCGCCCTGGGGGTTGATTTCCATACCGGCCTGAGCATTTGCCCATGGGGTAAAAGTAGTCGGATTAATGCCATTTTGCAGTTTTACTTCAAATACCAGGGTGTTCCAGGCGCCTCTTTTAACCAGAGTCGAAGCATCGCCGCCAAAGGCGTCTCTTTCATACGGGCCATAAATTGTCCGTTGCCAGTTCCAGTTAGCTTTATCCATCTGGAAGAACTGAACAAAACCGCTGTCCGGGAAATCTGCCGGGAAGAATACATCGGCGGCGAACAGGTATTCGCCAACGGTGGAATCTGTCCAGGTATATTTTACATCCGGGAAAACAACGGCATCGGTGCCGGCAGCAAGAGTAGCGGAATCTACCGCAACATCAACCTGGAGAACGCCATTGCCTGCGTCATCTGCGTGGGACAATGTTAGATATTTATCCCATTTACCAAAACCGGTAATGTTTTCGCTGAAATCCCATAGTACTTTGCCGCCCTCCCACGCTGTAACATTATCAATCAGTACAGAGCCAGCCCAGGGTTCGAAAATCTGGAATTCCAAACCTGTTTGCACTGCTGTCGGAGTGAAATTGTCAGGATCAACCTGGTTTTCTCTTGCCAATTCAAAGGTTAATGTGTTCCAGCCGCCTTTGAACATTTTACGACCGCCTTCAAGTCTCGTCGGGGAATACAAATTGCGTTTCCAACTCCAGTGAGTTCTGTCCATCATATAGAACTGGATGAAAGAACTATCCGGGAAATCTGCAGGAACGTAAACATCAATGGTTACGAACTCGGGGCCGCCATCAGCAACGGTCCAGCCGAGATTTACACCATCAACACGAACAGCAGTAGCGCTAAAAGTATCAACAGCGCAGACAACTTCAAGAACACCGCCGAATTCGGCATGATTGGTTTGGGCTACGCTGGTAACACTTGCTCCCCAGCCAATGCCCCAATTACCAGCTGATTCTTCAAAATCAAAGATTACATTGGCAATCTGGCCAAATGTAAGGCTGGTGGCTAAAAATAACAGTGTAACAAAGGTAAATAGTACTTTTTTCATCTCTTCTCTCCCAAAATGAATTTTGTTTTTTTTAACATGAGTTTACCCTGTACAACATTTAATTAATATTTACTATACGTTTTTTTGCAGACCACCTCCGTTTCATAGTATTTTTTTGTTATTTATTATTGAACAAGAAATTCGTTTTATATGAATGAGAATTTTTTTCATTATTTGTTGCCAGATTTTTAATTCAGTTATAACTCAATAATGTGATATTCCAGACTGTAATATTTCGGTTATTAATAAATAACCAGTAATACCCAAAACACCTGTGACTATTATATAAACAATTTTATGCTTATAGTCAAGAATAATGTTACAAAAAAATAATAAAATTCCTATTAAAATTTTTTTTGTATCTGAGAAATAGCAAATAGTTCATCGTGGTAAATTTGTATTCAAGAGTCCGGTCACAGCTCACAATTCGTTTAGTTTATTTTTTCTGTAATTGGCGAAACCGTTTGCGGAAACCTTTTCCATCAAAAATACCCAGTGAGCGCTGCCGGAAATAACCTGGAGCCGGGAATGCCATGCCTTTGGGCAACAAGAGCTGAATTTTACCCGGAAACCAGGTGGCAAATCGGTATAAACGCGGATGTTTAGCCAGAAACGCCCAGGCATTGATACCGAGTTTTTCAATTTTCATGGAATAACCTTTATCAACTATCCGGTTGCGTAATTTGAGAGCATGATGGGGGATGTTGATGCGCACCGGGCAGTTTTCAAAGCAGGCACAGCACAGACTCGAAACAAATGGGGCATAACGGCCTTGTTTTTCTCCGAGATATTGTGGAATGAGCGTTATGCCAATCGGTCCCATATATACCCAGCCATAAGCATGACCGCCAACCTGTTGATAGACCGGGCAGATGTTTAAACAGGCGCCGCAGCGAATGCAAAACAGGGTTTCCCGCAATTGCGGATCGGCCAGGATGCGGGAACGGCCGTTATCAAGAATAACTATGTGCATCTCCTGCGGGCCTTCGTGTAATTTATTATATGGGGCTCCGCCAATAATATTAACATATACCGAGGCTTTTTGTCCGGTTGCGCTGGGGGCTAACAGCTTGAGAAAAGTAGCCAGTTCTTTAAACCCCGGCACCAGCTTTTCAATGCCCATAACGGCAATATGAGTTTTCGGCAGACCGACCGTCAAGCGGGCGTTGGCTTCGTTTTCTATAACGCACACAGCGCCGGCTTTAGCAAGGGCAAAATTAACGCCTGAAATACCAATGTCCGCAGTTAGAAATTTGGCGCGCAGCTTTTCGCGGGCAATTGTCAGCAGTTCGGTGGGTTCTTCGGTGTAAGGAACGCCCAGCTTTTCGTGAAAGAGTTTGCCAATATCCTGACGATTCAGATGCAGGGCCGGGGCGGTGAGGTGCGAAGGAATTTCTCCCTTTAATTGCACAATGTATTCGCCCAGGTCGGTTTCCAGGGTCTCCAAACCGTTCTTTTCCAAAAAATCATTCAAATGCAATTCTTCGGTGGTAAGAGATTTGGATTTTACTATGGTTTTGGCCTGTTTATCGCGCGCTATTTGCAGGATAATATTGCGCGCTTCCTGTGCATCAACCGCCCAATGCACATTAATGCCGTTAGCAAGACAATTTTTTTCAAATTCTTCCAGGTACTGATCCAGGTTTTCCATGACATTCTTTTTAATCGAATGTGCACGGTAACGCAAATTTTGCCAATAAGGAATTTGATCCCTGATCGTTCTGCTTTTTGCTAATGAGGTTTGTGTGGCTTTGTCTACTGCATTCCTGAGCCGCTCATCGTGCAGGGCGTTATGGATATATTTTTTAGTTTTTTGTGGCGTCAGATTCATACTCTACCTGAACAGAATTATAAATGAAGGCTGGTTGCCAGGATTTCTGCGATGTGCAGCGCCCTGGCTTGAAAATGATGTTTACGCAGATAACCGTCAATATTCATCAGACAACTGGAATCCGTAGCGGTAACATATTCCGCGCCGCTTTCCTGGATATATTGGCATTTACGGGCTACCATAGCTGTTGACAATTCGGAAAATTTATAGGAAAAGGTTCCGCCAAAACCGCAGCAGGTATCCGGTTTTTCCATTTCGACAAAATCTATATTTTTTAAAGAACGCAGTAACTTGCGCGGTTGTTCGTGGATACCCAGTTCACGGAGTGAGTGACAGGAATCATGCAGAGTAACCTTGTGATTGAATTCGCCGTCCAGTTGATCTACGCCGGCTACATCGACCAGGAATTCGGTAAATTCAAAGATTTTTTTGCTCAATTCGGCGCGGGCCTGGTATAATTCCGGGTTGATGTCGAGTTCGTGATAAAAATTGCGCACCATGGCAGTACACGAGCCGGATGGGGAAACGATATATTCTTTATCGCTGAATAATTTTATAAAGCGCTCGGCGATGGGGATAATTTCTTTCCGGTAGCCGGAATTGAATGCCGGCTGGCCGCAGCAGGTTTGCTCGTCCACATATTCAATTTCGGCGCCAATGTATTGCAAAACCTTGACCATTGCCAGCGCCGAGTGGGGATACAAGTGTTCCGATAAGCAGGGTATAAATAATGCGACTTTCATGGCAGCATCCGATAAGTAAAAGCGATTATGAATAACTGTATCACAACCAGTGGAAAAAAAAGATAATCATTTTTTAAGGGAAAATCAATATATATTGAAAGATTTTTTTATACAATAAAAATTTATGAATCCGGGGGAATTCTGTTGATATGCTGCCGGTAAAAGCGCTGATGGTATTGTCGGGTAAATATTTTTTTAGGCCTGCTGGGAACGTCTTGAATATGTTTCATGGAATATAAAATTTCTTGTATTAATGTTGATTTTTGCTATATTTGTAATGTGCGAGTTTAATGAACTCGTGCAACAGTTATATAAATATTTGATTGAAAGCGGGAGGGCCTGGGAAATGAAGCGAATTAATAAAAAAGAAGCCATTGACGAGTCTGCTTTTGTGATAAAGCCGGCAACCAAAAACGAGTCCCCTCTTGATGTGGAAGGTGTTGATTTAAACCTGTCCCGCGATGAAATAATTGATATACTGCGTGAAGTGAGGGAGAGGTAATGCAATTATTGTTTTTCATACCATCGCTTTTATGTTTATTATTGGCATTCGTCTCTATTCCATTAATATATTTGCCTGCTACAGGCAAAGAGTTCAAGTTGTGGCAGAATTTAAAAATTAGAGTTTTGCGGCATTGGGCAACAAAAAGAGAGACGGAAAAATGGACTCAAAAAGGAACCATGCAAAATGTCGTTGAGCGTGCCAAGAAGAATATCGCCTGGCATGGGATTCTTACTTTTATGTTTGCTACGTTGATGCTCCAGGCGCAATTTAATGATAACCTGTTTATACAATATGCTTCTCTATTGTTGTTGATTCCTTCTGTCGCTTACTTTATGGGCAGCATTATTCAGCGGCAGAAACTAGTTACAATTTTGATTCGTAAGAAAAAGTAGATTAAGCCGCATGATCAGGGGCTCAAGGTGACTCGCTTGTGCTGTACTGCTTAGTCTTTAGCCGTAGAGCCGGAGCCGAGGAGAGCCATTTCCTATTAAAGGATTAGACCAATGAAAATAAAGCAAGTGAAACCCCTTGCAGATCATACTCTGGAAATTGTATCGGACGAGGATACTAACGGTACATTTGACATAAAGCCCTATTTGCATTATAAAGCATTTCAACCCCTGAGGCAAATAACGGAATTTGTGAAAATCAACAACGGCGGTTATTTTATTGAATGGGAATGCGGCGCCGATCTTTCCGCCGATACAATCGAGGCAAAAATGATTGTTAAAGAGGTTGTTTGAAAAATATTGTACCACCTCGCGTGAGTTTCTGTCTGGGGGTAAAAGTATTAAAGATATTGCTTTCCTTAAAGAAACATTGTATATTTTATTAAATTCAAGTTGAAATTACCAGACCATAGGTGTAAATATGGATGTTTTAGCTGAAAAGTTGAATGATAAATTGCATACCTGGGATCCGAATATTTCGGTTGTCGTAAAGGATTATATTGAAGAAATTATTGAACTGGCAGATCAAAATGCGTTGGATTTAATTCGTTCAAGAAAAGCAGAACAAGAAGTATTGGATATACTTGATGTTTAATGCTTATTTTTGAATTTGAGTCCCCCGGCAGTGTCGGGCGGTTGCGGCAACGGGATTGACAGCCAAAGACGGGGAAAATATAATCAAGCCTTCTAATGAAAAAAATATATAAACACAAATTGTGAAAAGTGAAAATAGCTTTGTTAAAATTTCTTGTATTAATGATTTTTTTTCTATATTATTAATTGTCACTTGTAAATTGCATAAAAGTCTATTTAACATTTTCGTTGAAAAATTAATACTTTTGATAATTGAATCCTTGATTGGTACAAATGAAATACTATGTTGAATTTGTCGAATTGGAAAATGGGAAAAAACCATTCGTAGAGTTTTTATCAAGTTTATCCATTGATGAGAGAGCAACAATATTCGAAACAATCAATTATTTTCTGGACATTAAAAACAATGGTTTGCCTATTAAGGAAAGCCTGTCAAAACATCTTGAAGACGGTATTTTTGAATTAAGGATTTCTTTATATAACAAAATTGCCAGAACATTATATTTTTATTCAAGTGGGGCAAAAATCATTATTACCCACGGTTTTATTAAAAAGACTCAAAAGACGCCGGGAAAAGAAATCATAAAAGCGAAAGAGTTAAGGGGTAAATACATCAAGAGGTTTTAAAATGACAAATTATGAAAAATTATTTCAGGAACAAATGCAAGACCCCCAATTTG
>CAYNSO010000006.1:0-75343 GCA_964399735.1 uncultured Cytophagia bacterium | reverse complement strand
CGCTTGTTGATAGCAGTTTATTCTTGATAATTTATAATTTTAAAAACTTGTTTCTATAGATGGCAGATAACATGTTTCTTCAAACACAAATTTATTTTCAATGTTATTCAACGAAAAGTTGCATTAACCCGGTCTTGATAACTGATATGACTGTATTTTTGTTCTCAAAATAGTGCGACAATTACCCACTACAAACAATATAGAGCCAATGTTTTATTATTGGCAATCATAATTAAAAAATCTTGATATTGTTCTATAAATATTCCCGAAATATCAGTACTTGAGCTTGGGCGGGAAATCATTGTCGTATTTTTATAGAGTTCCCAGACTTGATTTTGATTAAACTAATTATTGAAAAGTTCTCCAATTCAAAATAAGCATTATACTATATATCATTTCTCTGCATTTATCATTTACCTTGTTAATAATATAACCGGCACATAAAATTTTTCAATAATTCCCTGTTATTTATTATAAAAAATTGTATATTACCCGATACGTTTCAATTAACGGGTTCGGAAAACGGCGCGGAACCCTGTCTGCAGGTAATCATTAACAGGAGAAGGACATGCTGCTTGGCTTTAACATCTGGGATATGCTTGTTATCATTGCTTATTTTGTATTTATTTCCATCTGGGGTTTATGGATTGCGCGGAACATCAAAACCAGTGACAGCTATTTTCGCGGCGAGCGCAAATTCAAATGGTGGATCATGATGGGCCAGGCCTTCGGCACCGGCACCCACGCAGAAAACTTTGTTGCGCAAACCGGCGCCACATATCAACTGGGTTTTTCCACAATCTGGTACCAGTGGAAGAACATGATCATCACCCCGTTTTACTGGCTCATTGCCCCCTGGTACCGGCGTAGCGAACGCACCACTATCGGCGAAATGGTCGAGGATCGCTACAGTCCGCAATTGGGCGTTATTTATACTATTTTTGCAATTGCCTATTTCGTTTTTAACCAGGGTGTTATGCTGCAAGGCGCGGCCAAGGTTATTTCCATTGTCGGAGGTCATCAAATTTCTCCTACCGGTATTATCATTGCCATGAGCGCGGTATTTATGTTATACAGCTTTTTCGGGGGTTTGGTCACTTCGGCATATCTCAACTTTTTACAAGCTCTAATGATTATTGTCCTTTCCCTGCTGCTGATCCCCTCCGGGCTTATCCAGGTAGGCGGGTTTAGCGGGATGCGTGAAAATTTATCCCCGGACTTTTTTAAACTTTTTAGCCAGGAAAGCGGGATGGGCTTGTTTATGATTTTAATGCTGGCGGTAAACGGGATTGTCGGCATTACTGCACAACCTCATATCCTTTCCATGTGTGCCACCGGTAATACAGAACGCGCCGGGCGGGTAGGCCAAACGTATGGCGCTTTTGTTAAAAGGTTGTGCACGATAGGCTGGGCATTAACCGGTATAATTGTCGCTGCTTTGATTATTCAACGTGGTGAAACTCTGCCGGACCCGGAATTGGCATTTGGTTATGCCACCCGCGAACTGCTGGCGCCGGGTTTGGTGGGCCTGATGATCGCTTCAATTTTAGCGGCCAATATGTCATCCTGTTCAACCTTTATGGTCAATGCCGGGGCATTGTTCACCCGTAACCTGTATCAGCCATATATTAAAAAAGATGCCCCGGAAAAAGAAATTTTGCAAATCGGCCGGATTTCCGGATTTTTTCTAACCATTCTGGGAGTTTTGTTTGCATTAACAGTTAAAAATGTTTTGCATGCGTTTCTGTTTACCGAAACCATTGCCGCATTCATGGGTATTATGATTTTCGGCGGCATTTTATGGAAACGGGCCAATCGCTATGGCGCTACGGCAGCGGTAATTTCATCATTCGGTTTATATTATTTGTTGAATTATCTGGAAACCGGTACACTGATGCTGGTGTACAAATGGACTCCGGAGCCGTTTGGCTGGGCCATGCTGGTTGGTTTTGCTACTCTGATTATTGTCAGTTTGCTGACCAAAGCTGAGGAACCGCAACGCATTGCCCGGTTTTTCGACAACATGAACCGCCTCTCCGATACCGGCGCTGCAATCAAAGAGAAACCGCTGGCTAAAGAACATGGGCAGGACTTGATCTTGCTGGATTTGCCTGGCTGGTTAACGAAAGAACGCTGGCAGGGATTCTTTAAGCGTTATCGCGAAGATCTGCTTGGATTTTTCCTGGCTTGGGGCATGGTAGGCGTTTTAGTGCTGATAGCGTGGGGGATTATGCAGTTTTAAAAAAAAAGAGTTTATGCATCCGGGAGACATCTATCTCCCGGATGCCAATTGACTGGATTAAAATTGCGGCATTCCATTCCACATACTGATCTTGCCGGTCAATTGCAGATACAACATGATTGCAAAAATAATCGACCAGGCAATCATAATATTGGTTATATTTTGCTTTTTATGGTTGATCCATCCCCAAATAAAAGTGTACAGCCCGCAAATAATTCCCAGAATGCCCAACAAAATGCCCTCTTTTTTGAACAGCTTGATCAACACAAGAATGAAAAGCACCAGTGACGCAATGCTAAGTACATAATATAATCCCATCATTGGTCATACTCCTTTTTTTGTTCCAGATGATTTATGAATTAATGTATTTTAACAATTCAATGCCTGTGCGAATAACCCAATACATAACCAGGGCAAACATGATAAAAAAGAAAAAACCGCTACGTCGTTCAAAGCCGGCAATCCAGGCAACACATTTTTTATGCCGGGATTCAGGAAGCAGGGAAACGATTGTCACAAGAACAAAGCCAGCCATAAATATTGGCGCAAAAGCGTGTTGATGAAAACCTGCCTTCCAGTGACCATGCGCTATTTCTTGAATCGCATGGGTCAATCCACAACCGGGGCAACGAATACCAAAGGCGGTGTATATCGGACAAAACCAGACTTGATAACCCCAAAAAGAGAATATCAAGTACAATAAAACAATTCCACAAATGCACAAAACCCGGAGGCGGTTCTGCAATAAGGAGGCAAAAACCGGCCTGAATGGATAACGATAAGACCTTAACAATTGTCTCTCCCGGCTCATTTTTTGTTCCCTGGCCGGAAAAATGTTAAAAAGCTGTTATTGTTCAAACAACCATTCCTGTTTATGAATTCCAGATATTCTTAAAATTTTGCCACATTTTGTACAGGCGGTAATTAATTTAACAAATTTAATAGTCAGAATATACTATCCTCACCTGTTGCGATTATTCAATATCAGGATGCTTTGTATAGTCGTATTTATCTTTCTTTTCACGATTACTGACCATGATAGAGGCGACAATGCCCACAAATAAAATAACGGCAATAATGCTCAAAGATACAAACGTCGGGATGGGATAAGAATGAGAAAAAATCATTTTTACGCCGACATAAGCCAGAATAAAAACCAGGCTTATCTTTAAATAACGAAATTTATCCATCATTGCGGCCAGGGCGAAATACAGGGAGCGTAAACCAAGAATTGCAAAAACATTGGACGTAAAGACGATAAAAGGATCGGTTGTAACCGCAAAAATAGCCGGTATCGAATCGACTGCAAACAAAACATCGGTGCTTTCAATAATCAATAACACCAGGAACAAGGGCGTCATGGCACGTTTTTGATCTACATGTACAAAAAATTTACCGCCATGCAATTTCGAGGTTACAGGGTAAATCTTTTTGGCGATTTTAATTAAAACATTCTTTTCCGGATCAATGGTGTCATGCCGGGTGATGAGCATTTTAATGGCGGTTACAATTAAAAAAGCGCCAAAAACAAAGATCATCCAGGAAAACTTGTGAATAAGAGCAGTTCCCGCTACAATCATAACGCCGCGTAAAATCAGCGCGCCTAAAATTCCCCAAAACAACACCCGGTGCTGGTACATGCCGGGTATTTGAAAATAAGCAAAAATCATTGCAATAACAAAGATATTATCCATACTTAGAGATTTTTCAATTATATAGCCGGTAAAATATTTCAGGGCAGCATCGGCGCCGGATTGAATGTGATCTGCTCCCAAACCAAGCCCGAACCAGTTGCCTTTGTAAGCATAATAAATAAAAATATCAAATAACAGCGCCAGAACAATCCAGAACAAAGTCCATAAAAGCGCTTCTTTAACCTTGATAACATGAAGACGGCGGTTAAAAACGCCTAAATCCAGAAACAACAATAATAGTATTATTACAATAAATCCAGACCATAATAACCACATTGGCAATCCTTTTCAATGTAAAATTCACAGCCGCTTATTTACCATCATCTTTAAAAAATAATGGTAAAGTTGAGTTTAATACATAAATAATAAAACTAAAATATTTAAAAAACAACATGAATAAAAAAGAAAAATTGCATATCGTTTGAACCCATTTCTTGCAGAAGCAATCAAAACACAGCAAAATCTCTGTAATTTAAAATTTGCATTTTTGATCAATATCATGTAAATTTGAAAAATTAAACAATAAAAGGTAAAAAAATGAAAAAAATCCTGGTATTATTTTTATGCTTTTCTGCTTCCCTGGCTGTTGCTCAGGATATTGCAAAGATGAGTTATTATGCCGGAGTTGGCATGACAAAAAATTATGCACCAGAAGACTTTAACAAATACTGGCGTGAAGGATTTAATATTGATGCCGGTATTGGCAGACAAATTGCCCCAAGAATAGAGTTACAGGGCAAAATAACATTCAACAGTTTCGATTTGAACGCCACCAATTATGTTGATTATGGCGATCTTTCAATTTCAACAATAAAAGATAGTCTGGGCTACAAAACAGCCAATGGCGGGCAAACGACCATATTGTCGTTTATGCTCAATACCAAAGTTCTCTTTCCACCCAAAAAAGCCAGTAAAGCAATACCTTATTTTACAGCCGGTATTGGTTATTCCCGTTTGCATTTTAAAGAAATTACGGTACAGTCGTCTATTGATATTCAAGATGTTCCCTCAAATACTGAAAATGTATTAACAACCGGCATAGGAATTGGTTTTGATATAGATGTTACAAAAAGAACCGATCTCTTTCTCGAAGGCAGGTTTGATATTTTGTTGACAGAAAATAAAAGTACCGTCATATTCCCGGTCAAATTTGGTGTTGCGATTCGGTAAAGAGAACAAATTTCTAGATATCTGACAAGTTTGTCATGATCAGGGTTTCTCCCTAAACCAATTACATATTTACCGGTTTATTAATTGCTTGATAATATTGTTGCAGCCGGTTTCTGACCTTTGGCAACTACCGCAGCGGGTCTCTCCGACAGTCAATCTGATACAAAAACCATCACAAAAAAAGAGAATTATTCATGAAAAAAAATATTAAAATAATGTTTGTGCTTTTACTGCTATTTTTCATTACCCGGCAAACATTTGCATTAGCTCAGGTTAAAGATACCAAATTTAGTATTAATCGTGGTTATTTTTCAGCGCCATTTCAACTGGTTATAACGACAGCGACTGCCGGTGCGTCCATATATTATACAACCGATGGCAGCGCCCCCTCGGCCGGACATGGCGCCCTGTATACAGAACCGGTCACAATCAATAAAACCACTATACTACGGGCCATTGCGGTAATGAATGGAATGGATCCCAGCGATGTTGACACACAAACATATATCTTTCCTGATGATATTGTCGTTCAACCGGGGAACCCGGTCGGTTATCCGGCAATATGGTATACCGATCTTGGCAGTTCGATTGCCGCAGATTATGAAATGGACCCCGAATACCCGGATAATCATTCGGTTATCAAAAATTCGCTCTTATCGCTACCGGCCATATCTCTGGTGGTGGAACCGGATGAACTATTCACTGTTAACGGCATTTACCCAAACGGCGGCTATGACGATAATAACGACTGGGAAAAACCCTGTTCCATTGAAATGATTTTTGCCGATACCACCCAAAATTTTCAGGTGAACTGCGGAGTTCAGCCTCGCAGTCAACCGGTTACAACCACCCGCAAACGCAGTTTTAAACTGGATTTTAAATCGGAATACGGCACAGGCCGTCTGGATGAACCGGTATTTAAAACTGCGCTGCAAGCATCAGCAAGCGCAGCCGCTGATTTTAACTCGCTGATCCTCCGCGCCGGATACATGGAAAACTATACCGGTAAAATCTACAATCCAGCTCTGAATATCTATTTTCGCGATATTATGGTGCGTGATGCACAGTTGTTAACCTCAGGGTATGGAACTCGCAATTTATCAGTTCATTTATATATTAACGGTATGTACTGGGGATTATACAATCTTACAGAATCGCTTGATGAGCATCATTTGGCCAATTATCACGGCGGCAGTAAAAATGACTGGCTGATTGCAAAGTCCAACCCGGATAGCGATGATGACGGCGAAATATTGATTGGCGACGATACCCGTTACCAGGTGCTGTTAAGCTTGATACAAAATGAAAATTTGACAGATATTGTCGATTATCAAAATGTAATTAAATTCCTGGATGCACAAAAATTCGCTGAATACATGATTTTGCAAAATTATTACGCAGTGGGTGACTGGCCGGATAATAACTGGGTATTTGTTATGAAAAACGGCCTGTCGCCGGCTCCGGGTTTCTTTTATGCCTGGGATGCAGAAAAAGCCTGGCTGGAAGATGATGATCCCCAATCCTTTTTACACAGCCGCTACAACCCATATCTAACTGACCCCTCCTTGGCAAATGGACGTTCGTATCGCGCTGTTCCATCTCGCCTGTGGCGAGCAATGATCACCAGCCCGGAATTTAGAATGTTGTTTGCTGATTGTGTTTATAAACTAATGTTTCAAAATGGCGCCCTTGCTGATGATAATTTACAAAATCGCTTTTTGCAATATTCTTCATTGATCTCAAATGCCGTACGCGCCGATCAAAAGAGATGGTCGGATGACGATAACCGGACAATATTACCGGGACAATTATTCACACATACAGATTGGCAAAATCAGGTAAACCGGGTTTTCGGCAATATTCAAAATAATGTCAACTATTTCATCAATGATTATCAGACCGCAGGACTATTTCCCGACATTGCCCCACCGCAATTTAATCAATATGGTGGCAATGTAGCTAAAGGATTTAATGCTTCCATAACGAATCCCGGTACGAATGGCGAAATATTCTATACGCTGGATAGCTCCGATCCAAGACAAGCAGGCGGCGTTGTTAACCCTGCTGCCCGAAATGGCGGCAATAATGTATCTCTGGTTATTAACAATTCTACACAAATCAAAGCTCGCATAAAAAATGGCTCCACATGGAGTCCATTGCAGGATGTGACATTCTATACTACCCTTTCAGCGGGGAATTTAAAAATTACTGAAATTATGTATCATCCGCCGGATATTGGTGATAATGACGGTGAAGATTATGAATTTATTGAAATAAAGAATACCGGTAGCGATCGTATCAATCTTGCCGGCATTGCCTTTACTGACGGAATTTCCTTTACTTTTCCGAATGGGGCTTTTCTTGACCCCGGCAATTTTGTTGTCCTGAGTAAAAACAGTACTAAATTCTTTAGCAAATATAGCATGGCTTCCTTTGCAGATTATGACGGTAGCCTGAATAATGCCGGGGAAAAGATCACACTCAGCGATCCGGCCGGTAACTCTATATTTTCTGTTACCTACGATGACAAGGCTCCATGGCCAACCAGCCCGGACGGAGATGGATACTCTCTGACGCCGGTCAGCTACAACACCAACCCTGATCCCAATAATGCTTCAAACTGGCGGGCAAGTAAATATGAATTGGGGTCACCGGGGATGGATGATTCAGGTCGTTACACACCGCCACAACCGCCGGTTGGCCCTGTAACAATACTGTTTGTTACTTCGGCATCAACACTGAGCGCCGATGATCATGCTATCAGAACCCGGTTATTGAACCGGGATTATATTGTACTGGTCAAAGAACAAAACATTGTTACAGCAGCGGATGCTACGGGTAAGAACCTGGCGCTCATCTCCGAATCGGTCAATTCCGGCACGATTAATACAAAATTTCGCAATTTAACCATCCCGGTAATGCTTTGGGATCCGTATCTGTTTGATGATATGGGCTTGACCGATTTGACCGAAAATACGGATTATGGTTTGGTTACAAATTCCGTATTGGAAATAAATCTGCAATCACACCAGGCTGCAGCTGGTCTCTCCGGTACAGTTCAAGTTACCAATACCCCGCAGGAGATGATTTTTGGAGTACCCGGCAACAATGCGCAGATCATTGCATCATGGCAAGGCGACGCCGGTAAAGCCGCGATATTCGCTTATGAGCAAGGCGCACAAATGTTTGGTTTATCTGCTCCGGCGCGCCGGGTGGGATTCTTTCTGAAAGACGGCATCTCTGCCGAACTGACAAGTAACGGCTGGAAATTGTTCGATGCCGCGGTGGACTGGGCTATGAACATCACAACAGCAATTTCGAAAGACGAAACCGGTAAACCGGATAATTTCGTGTTGGCGCAGAATTATCCGAATCCTTTTAATCCCAATACAACTATCTGTTACAGCCTGGTAAACAATACACTAGTAAACCTGGATATTTATAACATAAAGGGGCAAAAAGTCAGAACCTTGCAAAACGGCCTGCAGCAAGCTGGAAAATATCTAGTGACCTGGAACGGGTATTGCGATAAAGGAACACCAGTTGCCGGAGGCGTATATTTTTATAAACTAACAGCAACTGAAAAAAGCGGTGCGCACCATACACTCACCCGCAAAATGTTACTGGTGAAATAATTCTGTACCCCCCCAATATCATACCCGGCACATGGCAGGTCAACCTTGCCTGCGCCGGGCATTTTGCGCCGTTATGATAACTTTTTTCTATGCAACTGGTACACTACAATTTTATTTTTTTCTATCCTCATTATACAATCTAACTTGCCCGGGAATGAAACAACCCCGCAATTTTGTTGTAAGCGGTAAATAAAAAATCAGGATATGACTATGGATTTACGGAATAAAAACATTATCATCACCGGTGCGACTGGCGGATTGGGCAAGTGTGTTACTACACTGTTGATTCAACAAGGTGCAACGATAGCCGCAATTGCCCGCAATCGGGACGATTTGGAAAAGCTGCAAGCAAAAGCTCAAGATAATCCAGGGCGGATAGAAATATTCCCTGCTGATATTACAAAGCCGGATCAGGTAAAGTCTGCTTTTAATGCGATTTATCAAAAATTAAAGCGGCTTGATGCCCTGGTTCACCTGGCCGGAGGGTTTAGCGGCGGTAAAAGTATTGCCGAAACCAGTGATGAAATATGGCAGCAGATGCAGAACCTCAACCTCTCTGCGGCATTCTACTGCTGCCGCGAAGCAATGAGTTATATGACCGGGCAGCAATACGGAAAAATTATCACTATTTCCGCTTTTGCAGCATTGCAACCCAAAGCAAACCGGGCAGCATATTCAGTAGCCAAAGCCGGGGTAATTGCCCTCACCCGCTCACTGGCGGAAGAAGGCAAAGCGGTTAATGTACAGGCGAATTGTATCGCACCGGGAATCATTTTTACAGATGCAAATCAAACCGCCATGCCGAATGCCGATACGCGGCAATGGATTAGACCACAACAGATTGCTGAAACGATTGCTTTTCTTTGTTCCCCCCCGGCAGAGGCAATTACCGGAACAATTATTGAAATGCCTTGATCTGCTGTCAGACTTGAATTTTTCAATAGATTCATGGCATGGCAGAAAACCCGTACCAGGCAATCATACAATGCTGTAAAATAATAACAGAAGCAGATATTCACTCAAGCAAGGAACCATGCAGCAATTTTAATTTTCTTGAATAAAGCACACATTTATTTCAGCCAGTCAAATAGTACCTGGGTCCCGCGGGAAGAAGGTTTGAAACTCAAAGAAAACCGATCGCCATTGCGGGGCGTCCAGACGTATGACCAGTTTGAGCATTCTCCAGCCCGGCATATCACTTTATTGTTATCCAAAATATATAAGCCCATATAAAGCAGATCACCATCCTGCGCCGATATATCGCAGATGGTTTCAAAATGACTGGCGCCATAGTTCCAGGGCACAATCGGAAAAGTTAATTGTATATCCTCATCGTCAAACAAACCGGAGACCAGCGCACCCGAAAGTTTGTGCAAAATTTCGGGGGTTACTGTATCATCGACCATTTCCTGAGAATTCATACACCCCCCCATCAGAACAGCATGGTTTGGCAAGACCAGATTTGGAGAAAAATTTAACCGATCCAGCACATATATATCTTCATCGTACAATAACTGCCCATACAATTCATGGATCAGCACATCAACCTTTTCACGTGGAGTGAAATCAAGCATATCCGCATAAATAACATCCACATTATGATATTTGTTTAATCTTTCTCTGGCAATCTGGTATAGCTGGGGATTCATTTCAACAGCGTACACTTTTTTAGCGCCCAGTTTTGCCATATATTCGGAAATTAATCCAAAACCGCAACCGGCTTCAACACAAACTTTATTTTTTATTCTATGCCGGTTTTCTTCCAACATTGCCAGATATGCGTTGGTACGATTTTCATCATCATAAATGCTGATAAATGCTAAAAGGTCATCCAGTTCATTGAATCGCTTTTCCGGCAATTCATTCATTATATCCATTCATGCACCTGAAAATTGTTATTAATAATAAATTGATTGATAATTTATAAAAGAAATTTGTACTTGCCAATTGATTTATACAATCAAAGGCAATTAACGGAAAACTAATGAGTAACAAACAGGGATAGGGGAAAAAGCATGGCAGAAAAAATACAAGCAGAAGAAAAATGCGGACAATCAATCTGACGGCAGCGACTTGCTCACTATACTGACCAGCTTGTCCGGTAAAAAAGGTTTGGTTATCCAGTCGGTAACACCACAGTTATTGTAAAGGGATTTATTAAAAAACCGTGATTCGGCTGTTAAAACAATGATCGGGATATTGATATAACCAGGTAAATTATGAATGTCACAAACAAAACTCAATCCACCGGAATTCAGGGTATTCAGGTCAGCAATGATCAGATCAATTTTTTCGGTATTTAATATATCAAAAGCATCTTCCCTGCTGGTTGCTTCAATGACATTATACCCTGAGCCAGTGAGGATAAAACTGATACTCTGGTTGTCGCTTAATGAAGCGTCTACGGTTAATATCACTTTACTCATGATCTACTCCCGGAATTGTTCCGAAAATAATGAAAAACCAGGTATAAACCATCATCTATTACCTGAAATTTCTCAATTTGTAAAATACCGTATAATGATTTAAAGAGAAACTCATCATAGCGAAATAGATATAAAAAATTATATACTTTTCAAAAAGCATAAAAAAATTACCAGAGTAACATACTTTACAATTTCCCTGAATGTCAAATTCTTGATACCAACATAACAATAAAATAAAATCTTTTATTCAATTTTCATTTGATAATATGATATGCCGGGTTATATATCAATTACACAGTTAAAACGCCCTGGCCGCCAGCCAACTGCCGGATATAAAAGTACCCAGCGAACTACCCAGATTGGCAAAGACGACAATCAGTAAAATTCGACTGACAGGATTTTTCCAAAATCCTTTGGGCGAACTTATCGCAAGGGGCAGGTCTTCAAAATCCTTTACCGTTGGTTTTTTAATCCAAACCTGGATCAAGCCGGCAACCCATCCTGCTGCAATCATTGGATTCAAACTGGTTATTGGAGCAGCAATAAAGGCTGAAATAATCGTGATCGGGTGAGCAAGCGCAAGCGCGGCGCCGAGTGCAGATAATGAGCCATTAACAAGGATCCAGATATAAACAGATTGAATTGATTGCTGCATTCCCCCTTTAAAAAAACCGATAACCAGCAAGGCGACAATGATTGCCGGAATTGCCCATTTGATAATAACCGGCACAATGGATTTTGGGGGCAGTTGAGTAATTGCCTCGAGAGAATTTTCATTCTGAATATGGGTTTGTATACCCGGCACATGCCCGGCGCCAACCACAGCGACCACTGTTTTTCCCGGAGCAGCTTTAATCTTTTCACAAAGATAAATATCACGCTCGTCTATCAAACGTTTTTTAACTTCAGGAAATTCTTTGGTAAATGTTTCCAATATTGTTTCCAGTTGATCCTGCTTTTTCAATTGTTCAATTAAATCATCATCAATTTTTTCACTAAACAACAAACCCGCGAGAATCTGGGTCATCATTTTCATCTTGTTCCAGAAATTCAAATAACCCCATACTCGTTTCAGAGTAATTTCAATATTACGATCAGCCAGCACCAGGTTAGCGCCAATCTTTTCACTTTGTTTGATGCCCTCGATCATTTCCGCGCCTGGTTCTATTCCCAACTGCTGGCCAAGTTTGCGATAAAACGAAGTCATAATAAGTTGGGTTAGTAAAAACAGGGCTTTTTTTTCTTTGATCACTTTGAATATATCCAGCTTTTTCCATGAATCGCGCTGGATAATCGATTTATAGCGAGATTCGCATAACTCGATACAAATGGAATCAGGGTGCACCATTTCCACTGTTGTTTGCACATCAACAACACTTTGTTTGGAAACATGAGCGGTACCCACCAGATAAATGTCTTTATCGTGTAGTTTAATACAGGTTACACTTGAAGGGAGTTGTTCGTTATTTGCGGTCATTAATCGTTTCCTTGTATAAAATCATAATTTCATGGTTAGATGCACCATGATTTTTGCATATAAATAACTAGCCAATTGTCTGGCACATTTCTCAACTATTAAAAAATCATGATACCAGATTTATAAATTATCAAGAATTATGCAACTTTACAAGACAAATTCCAGAGAGTAATCCCCTGCGGAACCGCTTATTATCATTGAATGGCCATACAGTAAAAAACTGATAAAAACTAAAACACCGGTTTAAAAATCACCGTGGCCAACGGTGGAATAATTAAATTTAAAGAATATGGCCGACCATGCCAGGGTATGTTGTTGCTGTGAAAACCGCCCATATTCCCTTTGTTACTGCCCCAGTAACTGGCTGAATCGGTATTCAGTACTTCCCGGTAGAAGGTATGGTAAGGTACGCCAATACGATAATTTTCCCTGTAAACCGGGGTAAAATTACACATAAAGATCAGGGTATCTTCTTTTCGATGTGTTTTACGGATAAAGGTGATTATACTGTTTTCCGAATCCATAAAATCGATCCATTCAAAACCATCATTCTGAAAATCAATTTCATGCAAAGCCGGTTCGGAACGCAATAAAAAGTTAAGGTCTTTGACAAGATTCTGTAACTTTTGATGCGGTTCAAATTCTAACAAGTGCCAGTCCAGGCTTTGATTTTCCTTCCATTCCTGCCACTGCCCAAAATCGGAGCCCATAAATAATAATTTTTTACCGGGATGCCCATACATAAAAGCCAGCAATGTTCTGAGGTTGGCAAACTTTTGCCAGAAATCACCGGGCATTTTATCGAGCAGGGCACGCTTGCCATGCACTACTTCATCGTGACTTAATACAAGCATAAAATTTTCGGTAAAAGCATACAGCAATGCAAAGGTAATCATATTATGATGGTATTTGCGATGCACCGGGTCTTTACTGAAATAGGTAAGAAAATCATTCATCCAGCCCATGTTCCACTTAATATTAAATCCCAGTCCGCCAAGATAAGTGGGTTTTGAAACTCCGGGCCAGGCGGTGGATTCTTCGGCAATGGAAAGTGCACCGGGATAGTAGGCAAAAATTAACTCATTTAACTTTTTCAAAAAATCAATAGCTTCCAGGTTTTCGCGGCCGCCAAACTGATTGGGTATCCACTCTCCTGCTTTGCGCGAATAATCGAGGTACAACATGGAAGCTACCGCATCGACACGGATGCCATCGATATGATACTTGTCAAACCAGAACAGGGCATTGGCGATGAGGAAATTGCGCACTTCATTGCGGCCATAGTTGAAAATCAATGTGCCCCAATCACTATGCCGACCTTTTTTAGGATCAGCGTGTTCGTAGAGATGAGAGCCATCAAAACGGGCAAGGCTGTGTTCATCAGAAGGAAAATGCGCCGGCACCCAGTCCAGGATAACACCAATATCATGAATATGACAGTAATCAACCAGATATTGAAAATCCTCCGGAGCGCCAAACCGCGCTGTAGGTGCAAAATAGCCGGTCACCTGGTAACCCCAGGATGCATCGAGGGGGTGTTCCATTACCGGCATCAACTCGATGTGGGTGTAACCCATAGATTTTACATATTCTACCAGTTGCTCGGCCAGTTCACGGTATGTTAAAAAACTGTCTCCGTTTTGCGGATTACGCTTCCAGGATCCGGGGTGTACCTCATAGACGGAAATCGGTTGTGCCAATGGATCAGTATTTCGCCGCTTTTCCATCCAGCCGTGATCATTCCACTGAAAAGTATTGATATTACATACCCGCGAGGCGGTTTTGGGTCTTGTTTCATGACCAAACCCATAAGGATCCATTTTGAGCAGGATATTCCCTTGTGTGTCTTTAATTTCAAATTTGTATACTTCACCAACACCAATATCAGGAATAAACAGCTGCCAGATACCGGATGAACCAAGCGATCGCATCTGGTGTTTGCCGCCATGCCACTGATTAAAATTACCGACAACACTGACATTACGTGCATTGGGAGCCCACACTGCAAAATTTACGCCGGCAACACCATCGACAGACATGGGATGCGCCCCTAATTTTTCATATATCTTGTGATGATCACCCATGCCGAACAAATATAAATCATCATCACTGATTTGCGGTAAAAAGAAATAAGGATCATGAATATATCGCTCGTGACCATTTTGAGCGATAATATGAAACTGATAGATCTCTAACTTTTTCCAGCCCGGAATGATAGCCTGGAAAAAATGGTTATTCCAGGTCGGTTCCATCTCTATTTCCCGCCCGGTTTCAGGTATGCGGATGAAAACCTGTTTTGCATCCGGCAGCCACGTACGGATAACCCATTTGTTTCTGTTTTCTACTTTGATATAATGGGGTCCAAGAATCTGAAAAGGATCGTGATGCAGGTTGCGAGATACCTTATCAACATCCTGTTCACTGACAAGCATTTTGAAAATATCTTTATTTGTCATAACGGCTCTTAATATTTTTCTTTTAAAAAGAACACGACACCAAAACTGATGCTAAAATCTTCTGCATCTTTATATACAGATTGATTATTCAACACTGTTTTTACAACTTGGGAAATTTTTTGATAATTTAATTGTAGATCAAGATGCGGCCCCAGTCCAATGTCGAACATCAGGCCGGCATTGGCGCCCCACCCCGGACGAGTACGGCTGCCTTTGGTTTCGGAATAGGGTGTTCCATATATGGATTCATAGTAATAATCATTGATTGTAATAATTGTTCTGAAATTATAATATCCAAACACGGGGTGAGCGTATAACGTTAATCTGCCGAGTTTCTTGCTAAACTGGGGGCCAATAGTTAACTGGAAAGATTCATTGCGGGTTTGAATAACATCATAGATATAGGGGGACCCGGGAATTCGGCTTCGCTTTTCGCCAAAAGATAAATAGGTAATATCAAAACGAGGAGTAAAAAACGGCGCAGCTTTCCAGCGGTATAAAATTTTAGCGCCCAAGCCTTCTCCAACTCTGGAATAATCGGCTAACCGGGATTGCGGAAAGGAAATCGTCATGTGCGGCCCGATTGCCCAATTGGTTAGCCTCTCACGCGCAAGCAATACATTGCTGAATGCGAATAAAAACAGAACGGATAATACGAATCGCTGCATAACTTTCTCCTGCCGTTTTCAGTTCCTGTCGGAATTATGCTCTTTATAGTTCCTTTTAGCTATCTGTTGCTGATGCAAAGAACTCTTTTTTAACTTAATAAAATTTTTACAGTTCCACAAGCAAAAACATGATTGCTTGTTACGGCAATTCAAATGAATGGTTATTAAAGCCGGTCTTTAAAACTACTCGCCATGTCGAGATGAAAATGACTTGCAAAAAACCAGAGCATGATCTTTTCCGGTAAATTTAATTGCTAAAAGCAATTAAAGGTTACTATTAATCCATTATTGTGCCAATAAATGCTGGATTAGAATTTTTACGCCAATACCGATCAACAACAGACCTCCAATTAGTTCCACACGTTTGCCGAACCGGCAGGTACATATTCTGCCAATATATACAGCTGTCAAGGATAATATAAAGGTAACAACGCCAATAACAATGGCAGCGCCAAGAATACTTACCTGCAAAATAGCAAACCCCAATCCAACTGCCAGGGCGTCAATGCTAGTGGCAATTGCTAATAATAACAGAACTTTAAAATCAAGGGGGTTCGTTGAACGATTCGGGCTGTCGGCACGGAATGATTCCCAGATCATTTTTATTCCAACAAAAGCCAGCAATCCGAATGCAACCCAATGGTCATAATATGATATATAATCAACAATATGGCTGCCCGCATACCAGCCAATGACCGGCATTATTGCCTGAAAAAAACCAAAAAACAGGGCAATTTTTGCCGCCTCACGGAAACGCACCGTACCAAGTCGCATACCGCTGCTGATGGATACAGCAACAGAATCCATTGCCAACCCCACAGCTACAATAATCACAATATAAAAACTCACAAAACCAATTCCTTCCTGTCTTGAACCTTGTGGAAAATAATTACAATATTACAGTAAATCTTGATACTGGATGACAATAAAAGCATTTACTTGCCGGCTGATAATTCTCGAATCGTATTGTTTTTGATAACCAGCAGCCAGTCCTCACCCCGGCCGCTGCCTGGTGAAATAAAAGTGTGGCTGTTATTTTTCTCAATTGTTTGCGTTTCAGTTGATTCTCCATTACGGGGGTTGAACCAGCACACGCTCAACCGGTCTCCGGAAATGAGTTGCAAATCCAATACAAAAGATTTTCCCAAAGGAGAGTAAACCACGGCAAAACTGCTATCTTTAGCAAGTGCGGCAGCACAATAGCCACTATCATGAGTATTATCGCTGACCAGTAAACCGGGTTCCGGTATCAATTGATGCCAGGGATATTTTGTAAAAAATGTACGCATAACTCCCATTTGATAGGCTCCGGGGTGATTGATAGCCAGTTGCCATGGGGTTCGCGCCTCTGAAACAGGCACACGGTTCGGCTGCCACATTTGCCAGATATTATGATTGCCAAAAGTATGACCGGCGGCGCCGGAGAGCACAGACCAATAGGCAGCCTGGCGAACGTCAAAATCATCGAACCATCCGTTTGCGGTATTCCAGTTAATGGGGTGGTCTTCATAGCGCGGTTCACCGTCAATCACGGGCTTTATCGGCGTCAGGGAATAATTGTAACGGGTTATTTCATAATTAGCCAGATTGGGAGCACTATGGCCGGATTGGAACATGTTAAAATCCAGCCAGGGGTCATTATGGAACCAGGTGGCAGAGTTACCGCCCCCCATTGGGTGATAGGTCATTAGATGTAAGCCGTTGTCACCTTTTTCAAGTCCCTTTGCCAATGTGCGTATAATTGCCAAATGAGTATCATTCTCCGGTGAACGGTCACCTCCCAGAATCCAGATGATTTGAGAGTTGCGATAGCGTTTCCCCAGAAATTCTCCATATATTTTAGCATTTTCAACTGAAAAAATTTCCGGGCCTACCCCCCACTTTTTATTAAACTTGTCGCCCCAGGTTGGCAGCATACCAATAAACAAACCCAGTTCATTAGCACGGTTAACAATATAATCCACATGCTGAAAATATGCTTCAACCGGCCTGGCCGGGTCGTTATTAACAAACGGGCAATCTCCATAAGCGTTTGGAGTTACCAAACCGTCGAGTTCTGCCAGAATTACCGCCTGAATGACCGTAAACCCTTTGCCGGCGCGGTCAGTTAAATAAAGATCTGCCTCTTCACGATTCAGGCGATGGAACAATTCCCAGGCAGTATCGCCGAGGTAGAAAAACGGCGTCCCGTCGTTATATTCAAGGTGACGGCCATTATTGCTTACCTGCAGGGTTTTTACTGGAGAATTGGTACAACTAGTCAAAAATATAATGAGCAGCGCTAGTTTCAACAGCCATAATGTGTGTTTCATATTTTTACTCATCTGTGATGATACCGATAAATGAAAACCGGAACAAGCGTTGCTCCGGGAGTTATACTGCCTTACAGGAATAAAATAATAACAAATAATCAAGTTAGCAAGAAAAAGGTGTTGTTATATCAATTGCCCGGGTATGTCAAATAATAAGCATTGTTAACATTTATCTGGTTGGAATGCATAAACTATTCTTTGCCGTTTTAAATCAACAAAGCATCCCCGCCTTTCTTATGTGTTTGCATTTTCGGGGGAGGCAACAGCCGAATTACCGTTCCGGTTCTTGATTGCGCGCAGTTCTTCCATCTGCTGCTCAAGACTGAGAACATTTATTTTCCAGATATTCTCTATCTTTTTTAATTTTGCCTTATAACTCACTTTAAAAATCAGCCAGCCGATGAAAAAACCCCACAACGCTGCGACCAGTAAATAGACAAATATTTGTTTTGCCAGATAATCCAATTTACTTTACCTCCCGAATGATTACTTCAACTTTGCGGTTTTTTGCTTGTATGTTTTTTTTGCCTTTACCGGCTTCTTCATCCGTTTCTCCAAAGTATTGCAATGTGATCAGATCATCAGGAATACCATTTTTCAATAAATGATCGTAAACATTTCTAGCCCGTTTTTCACTAAGCTGCAAATTATAATTCTCATCCCCTTCTACATCGGTATAACCATTTACTTCCAGAGCCAACCGGTTACTTGATTGCAAAAAAGTGATAACGTATTGTAACACCAGTTTATGCATAAAGGTAACATTGAAAGCGTTGGGTTTAAAAAATAACTTGAATCGGGGTATTTTGAGGGGAATGATCGGTTGCGGTGCGACCAAAACCAGGTTTTCTATTACTCTAACACCGGGAACATGAGAGACAAGACTATCAAGCAAACCTAGCTGTGCTTCTGTTTTTACCTGACCGCTTAAAGCAATATCCCGCCCGCTTGCCAGTACATTGACATCTGATAAACTATGCCTGGAAAGAATATTATTAATTTCAACCCTGACAGAGTTTTCAATATGTGGGCCGGCCTTTTTTAAAGCGATATAAAATAAAAGCAAAAATCCGCACAGGGCCAAAAAAATGATATGGCGTGTTTTCATAGTAAATGCAATTTTTAATGAATGATCAGTCCTTACAGATAATATTCCAGTTATAACTCACTATCTATATGCCAAATTATCATAATACATTCAAATAACTTTATACTTTTCCAAACGGTACCGAAAAGCATCCCGGCTCATGTGCAACAATCTTGCGGCTTTGGATTGATTGCCTTTAGCCTGTTCCAGGGCATTATCAAGTAATTTTTTTTCAATTTCCTCAAAAACAACCCCTTCGGGAGGGATCTTGAGGAAATTATCAATATGAGTATCCGTTTCTTCGGATAATAAATAATAGAGGTGAATATCCTGGCTGGTTATTTCATTACTGGTAGCAAAGATCATGGCTCTTTCAATGACATTTCTCAGTTCACGGACATTACCCGGCCAGTGATAATTTAACAGCTTTTGTTTGGCGCTATCGGAAAGATTCTGCACCGACTTTTTAAAATCGGCATTAAAAATACCTATAAAGTGTCGGGCAATCGTAATAATATCCTGCCCGGTTTCCCGTAATGGCGGTAATTCAATATTTACCACATTCAAACGATAGAATAGATCTTCACGAAATTCATTATTTTTAATCATTTCTATAATATTGCGATTACTGGCAGAGATAAGTTTGATATTAACCTGTATTTCTCTGGTACTGCCCAGGCGCCGGAATGACCGGGTTTCAATAAATGATAATAATTTAACCTGCAACTTGAGAGGCAGATCGCCGATTTCATCCAGAAATAATGTACCGTTATTAGCCTCTTCCAGTAATCCGGGTTTACTGGTAAAAGCATTGGTAAAAGCGCCTTTCTCATAACCAAATAACTCGGCTTCAAGCAGGGTTTCCGGTATTGCTGCACAATTGATCTCGACAAATGGTTTGGTTGATAATGCTGTACCGGTATGGATCAAACGCGCTACCAGACTTTTTCCGGTTCCGCTTTCTCCGCGCAAAAATACCGTTGCTTTGGGTATTTGCGCAACATGTTGAATCATATCGCGAATTTTTTGAATAGGTTCGGAATTACCCAACAACGCACCGGGGATATTTCTTCCATGTATAAAACTCTGGCTCTCCAGCATTTCGATCTCGTACTTTTGCTGGGTCAATTGCTGCTTGATGCGGGTTTCTTCTGTAATATCATTAATAACAACAAAAATCGGGGTATCTTGCAAACCGGTAGAATAAAAAGTAATATTGTAATAGGCAATTTGTTCATTCTTTAAAATACGGTTGATTTGCGGCAGGGTAAAAAGATCACGCTCATTACTCAATATTTCCTGAAATATCTGCTCCAAACCAATCGCTTCCGGCATGATCTCTGTTATCTGTTTTTCACGTATACTGTCACGAAGATTGAGAAATTTGGTAAAATTTCGATTAAACTCGACAATACAAAAACCGCGGTCAAGCAAGGCATAACCGATATAATGATCAGTTAAAATGGTATTTAAAAATTTTGGGATTATCACATTTTTTCTATAATTTTATTCGCTAACAATAAAAACAACTCTTGAACATTCTCTCCGGTTTTAGCGCTGGTTAACAGGTATCCGGCCTTTTTTTTATTAACCAGTTCTTTAAAGACCTGGGGCGGTTCAGCTTTTGCTATAACCAGATCTTTTTTATTGCCGGCAAATACAATTTTGGCATTTGGGCATATACTATGAAAATCTTGTAAAAGATCTTCTATAGCCTCAAACGATTCCTTACGGGTTAAATCTCCTACAACAATTGCGCCATGGGCGCCGGTGTAGTAATTTTTTTGTACCTTTTTATTTCGATCTATTCCTTCTATATCCCAGATAAGAAAATTAAACTGAATTATTTTTTTACTGGCAGACTCGAGCGGAGGTAACATTTTTTGCGTTACCTGCACACCTATTGTAGAAAGATATTTTTCATCGAAAATGCTATGCACAAAACGACGAATCAAGCTGGTTTTACCCGAAGCATACATGCCCAGCAAACATATTTTCTGATTGATCTGAATTGTTATTCTCTTTCTTGACTGTACTTTTCTGAAAATTCAGTAAAGATCGTTTCAATTTTGGTTAAACGGGAATTTTCACCCTGGTAATCACGCAAAAACCGGGAGTATTTATTATGAATTCGTTCCTGAACCTGGGTCAGTTGCTCATTTAACCCGATTGGCGCAATTCCCCTGTAAACAATGGCTAAATATGCATATAAACCCGGTTCGATACGAATTGTCTGGTCACTATATTCAATTTCATACAACTCGCTTGCCTGATCTGCAGCAAAAGCATCCTGGACAAAACTTTTAATAGCAGTCAACATCGCGGCAACAATATGAGCGTTATCTGGATTATCATTATTTTTTGAATAATGGGCGATCAACAAACCCGATTCCCTGGCAATTAGAAACACATCACGGATAACAAAAGGGGCCTGTTCAGCTATAATCAACTCGCCAATATTCACTCCAAAAATTTTCGCTTTGAGTCTTTGCAGCCATATCTTGAGATTATACTTGTTATTAATATTTTCATTGATTGAATTTACCAGCCCCTTTAAAGCTTCAGCAATTGCTTTGGATATCATGCGTCCGACAATGGGATAAAGAGCATCTATCACTTCTTCTTTGGAATCGTGGATCTGTTTCTTGATAGCTTTACTCATCACCGGTGATAAGGCATTGGCAATTTCATCCCTGGAATCACGAATTGTAAGCTGCAACAAATCAGATAATACCGGGCTCAGGGTATTAATTATTTCTTCCTTGTTATTAAGCTGTTGCCCGAGCTTTTTATGTGCAATTTCCAATTGACCGATACGATTTTCAATATCGGACAAAATGATTTGCTGCAAATTCTTTAAAGGATCAGGAATATAATTTGATTGGTCGTCCGGCAAATTATTCATTCTCTCCCTTGATGTGATCTAACAAGTCTTCTCCTTTAATGGCCAGACCTAGTTCAATTAACTTGTTGGCAATCGTAGAGTTGTCTACTTTTTCTTCTTTCAAATCCTGAAGGTATTTTTCCAGCTTGTGCACATTGCTTTGTAATGATTTTTCGAGCTCTATCTTTAATTGTTTAATGTTTTCAGTTTGATTCTTATCAAGGGACTGCATACGGGAATCCATATCGGCAATAGTTTTATCGATTTTATCCATTCTCGTTTTACAATAATTTTCCAGATCGCTGATTGTTTTATCAATTTCTTTAAACTTTTTATCATACGATCGGATGGTATCCCCAAAAATAATATCCCGAATTTGTTCAATATTATTCAAGGTCTGCGACTTGTTATCATTCACGCTTATTCTCCTGTTTTATCATATTCTATAAATAAACTGTTGACAAGACCATTAATAAAAATCATCCACTCTGTAACAGCACAACAAGTCAATTAAAACAACGAGTTTAAAATACTTGTAATAATTTTTTTTAAACAATAAAAAACTTGCTTGATTTTATAAAAAAACGTATAATGAAATATATAAATTGTTTTTTGCGAATACAACAAATAAATAAAATATACAGAAATGAGAATAATTACTCATAATACAAATTTATGCTGTGTCATATTCCCCAAATTTTTATTATTCAGGAAATAATGAGCAAAAGTTCCAAACAACACTGATTACAAAAAATCATATCTTACCTGGTTTACAATACAAACCCGGGCATCTCTCTGGTTTTTCAATTGAACGAATTGGAGGAATTGAATATGCACAAAAGAATTGGTTTTATTCTGCTATTTACTTTGATTGGTATCGCCAGCGCTTCAGGAGCCTGCTGGGATGAAAGCAAAGGAATCGGCTTGAATTACTCCCTGGTAAAATATATGGGCGACCAGGTTGACAGAAGCGCATTAGGTAATGTTACAAGCCTTTCTCTGCGCTATGGAATTTCACCCTACATTCTGCTTAACCTTGATGCCGGCTATGGTAGCTTTAAACCGGCTAAAAAGGGTGCGCATTTTGTTAAAGATCCCGATTCCCCATTTCGCACATTCCTTTTCCCGGTCAACCTGTCGATGAAAATCACCCCCGTAAAAGAAAAGCCTGTTAAACCCTATCTGGTTGTTGGAATCGGCGCCCTGCTTTGGGATTTACGGAATGTAGGCGATTCCAATATAACTTTTTTTAATGATCATCAATTCAGATGGGGGCAGCGGGTGAGCGGTTTTCGCAAGAATGCTTTGTTGTCTGAAGGTTTGGGGGTTGAATTTTTCATTAAAGATTATTTAGCTCTTGATGTTCAGGCTTTATTCAGTACCATTTTACACGTTAAAAATGATAATGTCGGTCTTGATGATTTTAATGATCAAATTGCGCAACTGTCTTTTTCTCTGCATTACTATTTCGGATTTTACAAGGATACAGATAAAGATGGAATCCCCGACAAATATGATCTGGCCCCCAAATTAGCTGAAGATTTTGACGGTTTTCAGGATGAGGACGGCATTCCGGAACTGGATAATGACAATGATGGAATATTGGATATTGATGATAAATGCCCCAATGAACCGGAAGACATTGACGGATTTAAAGATATGGACGGCTGCCCGGATCTGGATAACGATAATGACGGTATTCCGGACATTGATGATAAATGCCCCAACGAAGCAGAGGACATGGATGGATTTGAAGATGAGGATGGCTGCCCTGATCCGGATAACGATTATGATGGTATCTCTGACGATAAAGATGAGTGCCCCAACGAACCGGAAACATTCAATAATTACAAGGATACCGATGGCTGTCCTGATATAAAACCAACTCCGGTTCTGGAAAAAATGGGTTCCACGCTGATTCTTAAAGGGGTTACTTTTGCCTCGGGCAACGCAATATTAAGCGACGAGTCTTACGCGGTTCTTAATAAAGTTGCAGAAAGCCTTTTGGAAAACAGAGAAGTGGAAATAGAAATAAGAGGCTATACCGACAGTATTGGCAATAGTAATGCAAACCTCATGTTATCGCAAGACAGAGCAAACACAGTAATGCAATATCTTTATGCCAAAGGCATAGATGCAAAACGAATGAAAGCAAAAGGGTATGGAGAAAAAGACCCGATTGCGCCAAACAATACAAAAGAAGGGCGTGCGCTAAATCGCAGAATAGAGTTTTATCGCACCCAATAAACACTGATGAAACAATCCAAACCCGGGTAAGAAAAAACAATCATTACCCGGGTTTTTTATTCACAAGGGTAAAAAAACAGTACAACTCAGCAGCGTCATTATCCGTATCTGCATGTAATTACGTACAGATAAGGCTATTTGCAATAGATAAACTGAATTGTCCAAAACTGGCAGCAAAAGAAAAAAATGTTGGCAGGAATTAAAAATGACAGTCACTTTAGTATATCAGGGATTTTGATACACTATGCAAATTATTCGTACCAGCGAAAAATTTGCATCATATCACCCAACCGGGGGTAATTGCATTCTTTTATAAGTATTTGATTTTAATATAATAAAATCTGTATATTTTTTTGGTATAACAGTTGCAATAAAGTAAGCAGGTTTGCATGATTCACTGCTGAAAAGCACGACCATAATATCCGGCAAATTGATCGCATTAAAAAACTCCCCGTTTTGTGATGCAGATCAAAACCGGATAGAGATTATACGGGTATAATAATATAGACCTGAACAAGTCCAGGTCATGCAGTTCAGAGCGTTTCATCAAAATGACCCATACATATCCCTCCTCCACACCCGCCAGAATCGTTTGTTGCCTTGTTTGACGATTCTGGCGGGCGCCTGCAAAAAAAATCAAATGAATAGTTGCAAACATGTAGCAAATTTATTAAATTATCAACATCTGATACGCTCCGCTCTCACTTCCGCGCCCCGATATGATATTTAATTTTTGAATCTCAATACATGAAACAGACAATTGAATTAACTATTATATTTGCAGACTGTGTTCCGGTCAAAAATTCAAATTTTCATTTAAACAGACAAAAAATTCAAGTCTTGACAACAATGGGAGAAACAAATGTTATCAATAAAAATTCGTAATGCAATTTTAATTACTGTTCTCTTTTTTACAGGTACAGGAATAATCGTCACCGCTTGCCAGAAAGCAACCCAAACAGAAAACCAACCGCAAATTCAGCAATTATTTAATGGCAAAAATCTGGATGGCTTTTATAAATTTTTAGCAACAAAAGGTGTTGACAACGATCCGGATAGCATATTTACCATTAAAGACGCCCAGATACGAATTCGCGGTACAGAAAATGGCTATATATGCACAAAAAACGAATATGAAAATTTTAAACTCACCATTGAATTCCGCTATGGAGATATATCTTCACTGCCGACAAATAAAAAACCAAACAGCGGCATTCTTTATTTCTTTCCTGCCGACAGCGTTGACCGCATCTGGCCGCATGCTGTGGAATGCCAGCTTATGACGGCCTCTGTTGGTGATTATGTATTAATGGGGCCGGAAATGATGATCAATGGCGTGCAGGGTAATGCCCAAAACCGGGTTTTTGCCAAATCTCAGGATGCAGAAAAACCGTTGGGTGAGTGGAATATCGTTCAGGTAATTGCTGTTGGAGATTCATCAACGCATATCGTTAATGGAGTAACAGTAAATCACGGTTCGCATTGCAGCATCAGTAAAGGCAAAATACTCATTCAATCCGAAGGCGCTGAATTATTTATCCGTAAAGTAGAATTGGAACCGCTGTTATTGCAAAAATAATGACAGTAACAGTTACAAATATCGGACTTGTTAAAGGCAGGAAAACAAGAACAATTAGTTTCTAAAAATTTTAATAATTTTCGAGTAACGGTTCGTTCAAGTATTTTCATTTTCCGGGAGGTGTTTATGTCTATACGTTATAAAAGTTTGTTGCTGTTATTGGTAATTCTTGTTTTAGCAAGCCAAACTTTCATAGTGCAGGCGCAAACGCCTGATAAGGCGCGCATAGCTGTTCTTCCCCTTACCGACACCAATAATCAGGCAAAAAATGAAGGGTATGGCGAGGCCATTGCCGGTATGCTTATGACAGAATTGATCAATGGCCAGGTGTTCCAGGTCGTCGAACGCAGTGAAATTGATAAAATGATGCAGGAACTGGCTTTTCAATATTCCGGCGCAGTTGATGCCGGTACTGCCAAACAGATCGGGGTAATTCTGGGGGTAGATATTCTGGTCTTTGGCACAGTAGCTAAATTTGACCAGGTTGTAGAAACCGATATACGCCTTGTCGATACCAACAATGGCGAAGCCCTGCTTGCAGAGAATGAAAGCTGTAAAAACAGCGCGTTGATTCGCGAAATGGTGGTCAACCTGGCGCGAAAAATGGAGAATCGGTATATCGGCAGGGAAAAAGGAATTTTAAAAATCACCTCCAATCCATCAGGCGCTACAGTTTACCTGGATGACGCCAATGCCGGGGAAACGCCTCTGGAAACGGTTGTTGTGCCCGGTCAGCATACAATAAAAATTTTTAAAGTGAATTTCAAAGACTGGGAAAAAACCATAACAGTTAACAAGGGTGAAAATAATTACTCAGCCGACCTGGTTTCTCTTGCCGATACCGGTGATACTAATGTTGAAACAGATTTTGATGATCTGCAAGATACTGATAAAAAAGGCGGCAGTAAAAAAGTATTGTACATTTTGGGCGGCGCAGCTGTTGTGGGCGGCGGCGCAGCGTTATTACTAAGCAATAGTAAAGATGATGAACAAAAATCCAAAAACAGCAAAGTAACTATTAATGTAACCATTCCATAAGACCGGGGAGGAGATGCAATGAATATGAGAAAATCATTTACAAATGTTGCTGCCGCTTTGCTGCTTTTATGGTGCTGCCTGGTATTGTTGCAGTGCAGTAATGATATGCCGTTTAGCAACAACAGCGATTCGAGTTCAATAGTTCTGAATATCACTATCAATAGTGAAAATGCAGAGGATGTCACCTCCCTGCTTAAAACGGCTACAATTCAAAAAGTTGTGGTTACCGTTACGGCGTCTGGTATGTCCACAATAACCAGGGAGTTGACCGGTTCCGGAGATACCTGGAGCGGTGATATAACCGTGCCACAAGGTAATAGCAGAACTTTTCTCATTGAAGCCAGAGATACTAATAATATTGTGCAGTATAGTGGTTCTGAAACCAAAAATTTAACCAAAGCATCCGAAACCATAGATATTGAATTAGAACGGCATTACCCTGCTGCCGTAACTTTATCCCTTGGCGCCATTACTGATAATTCGATCACAATTAACTGGACGCAAAGTACAGACGTGGATTTTGATCACTATACAATTACCCGGAAAACAACCAGCAGCAGCCATGATCTTAACTCGGACAGGTTAACCCAAATTCGATCCGGTTCTTCTACAACAAGTTATACGGATATGGCTGTAACAACCGGTACGACATATTATTACCAGGTGTGGGTAGTGGACACAGAATTGCTGGCTCGTTCCAGCAACCAGGTAAATGCTTCACCTGCTGCTCAGCAAAGTTTTGAATTTACTGTTAATAACACTGCTCTTACTGATATTGTTTTTACAGTTAATGGTAAAGGCACCTATACAATTGAAGCCGGTTCTTTTGAAACCATTATCTTTAACGGCAATCCGGGTTCAATTACTTATAGCGGTTCAACTTCCGGTAAAACTACAGGCGGAACAGTGATTGGTGAAATAATGTATTGGACTGAAAAAACCATTGATGTTTCGTCAACATCGTCCTATACATTATCACTATTTATTACCAGCAGTTATTTCTTGTTATACTTTACAAACTATGGCTATGACAGCGTTGATATGATATATGTTAATTACGGATTATCATCACAACAACTGGAAGATTCCTTTACTCTACCGGCAGATAACGTAAAATACCGGCTGGGTTATTATAAAGCAGAAGTTAATTCAAATGTTGGGGCTCACTATCAAACCGCCGATGTCTGGAATTATTTTTACCAGGGTACAGACTATACTATACCATTCACAGATAATCAAAGTGTGTATATTATACTAGAGTGGGGAACACAAAAAAGTATGCCCGATATGGGGAAAAAGCCGATAACAACTCCATTAGCAACACAACTGATACCGGATACCGGAATGAAAAAAAATTTTAAAAATCTTGGTAATTCTGTATTTGTCGGCTGTCAATAAAAAAGAAAAAACAGGGGTTTCCCGATTTACAGGAAACCCCTGTTCATTTTCTGCCTGAAAACTATTGGGCGTGTTGCCAAACACCCTCCTGTTAATTTTTTTTTTATAATTAATAATTCTTCTTGACTTTTATAGCCGATTGGTCTACATTTGCATACCAAAAAGGAAGCGGACAATGAAAAGAAATACCAAAGAGCTGATACTGGAAAAAGGCGCGGAAATCATTCAGTTAAAGGGTTTTCATCATACCGGAATTCAGGAAATACTGAAAGCAGCTCAAGTACCAAAAGGCTCTTTTTATTTTTATTTCAAAAGCAAAGAAGATTTTGGTCTGCAACTGGTTGAATTTTATGCCAGATTCTTTCTCAACTCCGCCGACACTTTTTTCAAAGACAACAGTTACGGGTACCTGGAACGCCTGGGCAATTTCTTTAAATTCTATCAAAAACATATTGAAAAAGGTAACTATATCATCGGCTGCCCGATTGGCAACCTGGCTCAGGAACTGGGCGATATAAATATTCTTTTTCGCGGTAAATTGAATGACATGATGATAAAAATGAAAGATAGAATCAGATCCTTTCTTAGTCACGCCCAACAACACGGGGAAATATCACAGGAAATTAATATCAACATGACTGCTGATTTTATTTTTAACAGCTGGGAAGGCGCTTTACTGCGTACCAAGGTAACGAAAAATTCGGAACCTCTGATTATTTTCAATAAACTGGTTTTTGAGACAATTCTGCTGAACCATTCCTCCTGATAAAATATTTCAACATCAGCCATCACACCACATCTATTTATATTTATATAAAACAAACAATTAAACTATTTTGATCCAATGCCTGTAAATAAAGTGAGGGGAAAATGATTAAATAATTATTTGCATTTTAAAATCAGTTAATATATATTAATTGTCCTTCAGCCATCGGATAATAACTATATTCATCCTTCCTCATCTTGAAATCCGGTGACAATAAAAAACCTGAATAAAACATAATTTTATTTGTATCATATAAACATTATGTTTATATTTGCCGAATTTTTCTAGTATAAAACAAATGAATAATCAACAGATGGTTCATGAACCATCGCAAAAGAAAGCATCTTTATTTATGGTAAAAAAATGAAGAAAGTAAAAACCAAACCCCATAATCATAGCGTCAAAAAGAAAAATATAATAGAGGTTTTAGGCCCGGTAGAAGATCTTGAAAGCTATGTAAAGGCCGATTGGTGGAGACATTTGTTCAATGCCAATTATTTACGCACTGACGGCGATGTTGTTAGTGATGAGACCATTACCAGCAATGAAATTGATCTGTTCCTGGAAATACTGGCGCCGGGAAAAAATGACTGCATTCTCGATCTATGCTGCGGCCAGGGCCGGCATACAATTGAACTTGCAAGACGGGGTTATACAAATATTATTGGTATGGATCGTTCGCACTATCTTATAAACAGAGCCAGGTTTGTAAGAACAAACGAAGGGCTGAATATTACATTTAAGGAAGGCGACGCCAGAAAACTTCCCTTTACACGAGACAAGTTTGATTTTGTTCTGATACTGGGCAATAGCTTTGGATATTTTGAAACAATGAATGATGATAACCGGGTTTTGAATGAAGTCATGCGTGTATTAAAACCAAAAGGAAAAGTTTTAATTGATATTACCGACGGTTCTTTTATGAAAAGCAATTTTGAACCGCGCAGTTGGGAATGGATAGACAAGAATTACTTTGTCTGCCGCGAACGCTCACTTTCCAAAGATGAGCAGCGATTGATCTCTCGCGAAGTTATTACTCACACAAAAAAAGGAGTTATAGCCGATCAGTTTTATGCAGAACGATTATATACCGCCGATTCCATCCGGGAATTGCTTGACAGGTGCGGTTTTACAGATATTGAAATGGAAAAAGAACTGTTTACCAACTCGCAAAGGAACCAGGATTTGGGTATGATGGGGCGCCGATTGATTCTGGTTGGCACTGCGGACAAGGTCTGGTCAACTGTCAAGGAAGCGCACAAAAATGTACAAAATATTGCAGTCTTGTTAGGAGATCCCCGCAAACAGGATATTATCAAACCTAATAATACGTTTGATGAAGATGATATGTATACCGTTAATGAATTGAAAAAAGCTCTTGGTAAATTAAAAAATTTCAAGTTCACTTATTTCGATAACCATAATATGTATATTTCGGACTTGAGTAAAATTAAAAAATTTGACCTCGTTTTTAACCTGTGCGATGAAGGTTTTAACAACGAAGCCACCAAGGAACTACATGTGCCGGCATTACTCGAAATGGCACAAATTCCCTATACCGGCGGCACGCCGCAATGCCTTTCTTATTGTTATGATAAATCACTGGTACGCGGTATAGCCGAGGAAATGGATATCCCGGTTCCCAAAGCTATTTTTATCAAACCGGAAGATACCAACTTTATCGAATTGACGATCTCCTTTCCGGTAATCGTAAAACCCAATTTTGGCGATTCCAGTTTCGGCATAACCCAGGATTGTGTGTGCTATAACATTCAGGCGCTGGAAAATGCCATCAATATTATCCGTGAAAAATTTGGCTATCAACACCCGATCCTGGTCGAAGAATTTCTGGTTGGCAAAGATATCAGCGTGGGTATAATCGGCAATCCCCCCAACTCGTACACGGTTTTGCCGATCATCGAAGAAGATTATTCTTCTCTGCCCCCGGAACTGCCGCAAATTTGTGGTTATGAAGCCAAATGGCAGCCGGATTCTCCTTATTGGAAGATCAAATCCATTCCCGCGGACATTCCGACCGACACGGAACGGTTCCTGATTGCGAGTTGCATCAAGCTGTTTGAAAGACTGAGCTGCCGCGATTACGCAAGATTTGACTGGCGGCTGGACTATCACAAAACACCGCGACTGCTGGAAGTGAATCCGAATCCCGGCTGGTGCTGGGACGGCCACCTGGCAAAAATGGCAAAAATTACCGGAATCTCTTATCCGGAAATGTTGAACAAGATCATTGAAGCGGCGCGTGAGCGGCTGTCTATGGCTTGACAGTTTGTTAAAATTATAAGATCTAAAAAATCCGGTATCCTTTACAGATACCGGATTTTTTATTATTCACAAACATCAATGATTAGATCTATACAGCTGCATATTACAATTCAATTTCTAATAACCAATATTTTAGTTGCAATTATTTCCTTATACGTTTACATTGATATATAAAATACAATAATACACATCCTCCTCACCTTGCAATGGAAATTCTGTATGAAAAAAATAATCTGGTTTTCACTTTTTGTTATCGGCGCGGCAGCTTTGGATATTATCAGCAAATTTCTTATTCTGGCCAACCTTGAACCGGGTGTGCCGGTGAACGTGCTGGGTAATATACTTAAATGGCATCTGGTGTTTAATGATGGTATTGTCTTTGGTATTTCAGTTGGCAATACTCCCACCTGGCTGATTATTGCCGGCAAGCTGGTTATTATCTCGTTTGTCGTTTGGGTTTTTACAAAAATACCGCTGTACTTTCAGGAAAAAGGGCAAGGTCTTGCCCGGCTCGCTTTTTTGTTTATTTTTAGTGGTTTTATCGGTAATGCTTTTGATCGCTTCTATCATGGTGCAGTAGTAGATTTTATCGATATGGGCATCGGTAACCTGCGCTGGTATATCTATAACATTGCCGATGTATATATCGTCATCGGCGCCGGCTTGCTAATGATCGCTGTGTTTAAATATAGTAATACAAACTAGTTCAAAATTCCTGACATCTGTAACTGATAAAGCACAGAAAATGGATAAAAAAATACTTTTAACAGCGCTGGTTTTGGGCCTGGTTTCTATTTTTCAAGGCTGCCTCCCCCCTGCCAACAGCCTGCTGCTGGCAATCAGTAATACCGGTTCACTGAAAACAGTTCCGATTCCGGCTGCCCCGGCATCAAAAGCCGATGGCGTTGCTTATAGTAAAATTTTTACTCTAACTGTCGACAACCAGTATACCGTTAACCTGCATAAATGGAATGGCAGTGTAGCCCGTGTACTTTTAAACAGCACAGAAGCGGGAATTATCGGCTGGCAGCCCTATACTGCCAATATCAGCAGCCTGGTTAAGGATGGCGAGAATAAAATAACGATAATCGTTTACGGCGCCTTGAAAAACCTGCTGGGGCCGCATCACAATGTCCGTAACCGCGGCATTGTTACCCCGTGGAGTTTCACGTACGCTGCCGATATGCAGCCACAAGGGATTGATTATGATCTACTGGTATACGGATTATTTAACGATTTTCAACTATTGGAAATAAAATAAATTGGGTTAAACCGGAAGGCTTTTATATCTCCCGGTCATTTTGGGGTAACTTTATATTCATCCTTACGTATAAATAAAACTGCATCAATAAAAGGAATAAAATCATAAAATAACTCACAGCAACAAAACTGAAAAAATAATACATATCTGCCAACTCTTGCTGGCCGGTATATTCTATAAATATAAATGGAGGACACAATGACAAAATTTAAAATCATGCTCTTGCTGCTTCTGTGCGCTTCTTCACTTATGGCCATGACCAAAGCAGAAGATATTCAAACCTTTACGCTGGATAACGGAATGAAATTCCTCATCCTCGAAGACCATTCCATTCCGAATGCCAATATGTACTTTTTCTTCCGGGTAGGTTCTCGCAATGAAGCGCCTGGCATTACCGGTCTTTCACATTTTTTTGAGCACATGATGTTCAATGGCGCAAAAAAATATGGCCCCAAAGAATTTGACCGGGTAATGGAAGCCAACGGCGGTTCCAACAATGCCTATACCTCGGAAGACATGACGGTTTATACGGACTTTTTCCCCACTAACGCCATGCCGTTGATATTTGAGCTTGAAGCCGATCGTATAGGCAACCTGGCGTTGGCCGATTCGATGGTGGAAAGCGAACGCGGCGTGGTCCTTTCCGAAAGGCTGATGTATTTGAACAACAGTAACTGGTACTTTTTAAATGAACAGGTTTTAGCCGTTGCTTTTATGGCACATCCCTATCGTTGGTCGGTGATCGGTTATGAATCGGATATTAAAAACTGGAGCAAGCAAGATCTGCAAAATTACTTTAATACCTATTATGCTCCAAATAATGTTCTCGTCGTCATGTCCGGCGCAATCAATACCGATCAGGTTAAAGAAATGGCGCAGGAATATTTTGCCGGCATACCGGCTCGTCCGGCGCCCCGGCCAATCCATACCGTTGAACCGGAACAACTGGGCGAAAAAAGAGTGTGGGTTAATAAAGATGTTACTTCGCCCAATATTATGATCGCCTGGCATACCCCGGAGACCAGTCATCCCGATTATTACGCGGTAGATTTATTAAACTCAATTCTGGGCGAAGGTAACAGTTCGCGGCTATACAGCGCTCTTGTCGATAGCCTGGAACTGGCAGTATCAGTAGAAACCTCGTATTCCATGTCAATTGATCCGGGATTGTTTTTTATTTATACAATATGTAACCAGGATGTAAATGAAAACACCCTGGAACAAGCGGTATACACAGTCATCGACAAGATCATTAAAAATGGAATTTCTGAAAAAGAATTGCATAAAGTTAAAAACCGTAAACTGGTGGACTTTTATCATCAAATGGAAACCATTGATGGCAAGTCCAATACAATTGGCACGTATGAATTATATTTTAAAGATTTTAAAAATCTGTTCAATGCCCCGGAAGAATACAATAAAATAACTGTTGCGGATATACAAAGAGTAGCAGGAAAGTACCTGCACAAGGATAACCGTACAGTAGGCATTATGAAATCAGGTGAGGAGGAATAAATGAAAAACAAATTATGGCTTGTTACGCTTTTACTGCCTGTTCTGATAATGCTAATGTCAGGATTTGCCAGCTCTGCCGAATCACAATCATCCTTTAAAGTGCCGGAATATACAAAATTTGTAATGAAAAACGGTCTGACCGTTTACCTTATGGAACAGCATGAAGTGCCTTTAATTTATGCCTCCTGCGTATTTCCTGCCGGGGCAATCAAAGATGGCGCCAGGCATGGGCTGGCTTTTCTTACCGCCGATGGATTACTGTTTGGCACAAAAAACTATACCAAAAAACAAATTGAAGAAACCCTGGATTATATTGGCGCTTCCTATTCAACCTATACAGCCAAAGAATATTCACAACTTGACCTTTCATTTGTCGCTAAAGACCAGGATACGGTTTTTCCGATCATGCAGGAAATAATTACTGCACCTGTTTTTGACCGCGATGAATTTGATAAACGGAAAACCCGAATGCTGATGGAATTGCAGCAAGCCAAGGAGCGTCCGCAAAGCGTAATCCGCAGTTATTTTGATAAATTTATCTATGCCGATAATCCGTATGGCAACCCGGCAGAAGGAACGAACAACAGCGTTTCGGCACTAGAGGTCACAGATTTAAATAATTTTTACGATCAACACTATACCCCTTCCGGCTCGGCGCTGGTACTGGTGGGTGACTTTGACAGTAAAAATATGAAAAGCAAAGTTGAAAAATTATTTAACAACTGGAAAGCAAAAAGCGAACCGATCCCGCCGCAGCAGGTACGAATGCCGGTTATCACTCGCAGCCGGGTATTGCTGGTAAACAAAGATGATACCTCCGAAACCCGCTTTTATATCGGCGGTTATGGTATCAAGCGCAGCAATCCCGATTATGTAGCGATCCAGGTTATAAATACAATTTTAGGCAACCGATTTACATCGTGGCTTAATGATGAATTACGCGTTAAAAGGGGGCTTACCTATGGCGTAAGAAGCTTTTTCCGCCCATATAAAACCACCGGGCTATTTGCCATCAGCAGTTATACGGGTAATGAAACCACCATTGAGGCGCTTGATGTCGCGCTGGAGGTTCTCAACCGTCTGCACACCCGGGGAGTTGACGAAGCAACTCTCAACTCTGCGCGTAACTATATAAAAGGCCAGTTTCCGCCACAATACGAAACCGCAGGAAACCTGGCAGAGTTATTAACTGCCATGTTTATTTACGATTTTGACGAATCTTTTATCAATGATTTTCAGACCAATGTTGATAAACTGACGGTGGAAAAATCACAAGAAATTATTGCCAAATATTTCCCCAAAGAAAATTTACAGTTTGTGCTTATTGGTAAAGCTTCCGAATTGCGCGATAAAGTGGGTAAATATGGCACGGTAACTGAAAAAGAGATCAAAGAAGACGGTTATTGAGATAAAACCAGACTCACAGAGATTGAAAAAAATCCCGGCAATTGACCGGGATTTTTTATTTATGTTCATTAAATTTTATAATACACTTGTCAGAATCAGTAGAAAGGCACAAAATATTTTGATTATAGGGCAAAGTTTAAATGGTAGAATCGGGGTTTTAGCGCCCGTTAATGCAGTTACAATGCTTAACACGATCAATAGTATGGCAGCGCTACGGTAAAATAAAATTGCTACAGGATTGAAAATATCGGCAAGAAGCATGATTAATATTAACATAATTCCAACATAAATCAACAGAATACCTTCACAAAGCCACGACATGATAACCAGGTATTTGTTATCATGGGAAATCTTTTTAAATCCCCTGACAACTGCCCGGGTCGGCAAAATATGACCAATTCCCCAGAGAACAAGAATGATCGCAGCGCTTATCAATAAAGTATGATGCAACATTTCTCTTTCCACAAATTATGTGAATATAATTATAACCATGCAGAAATTATACCAATCTCTACCAGGTAAACTCTACCTGCTCATCCCGGATAATAATTTCGGGATGAGCAGGGTTAGAGCATAACAGAATATTACAAAGGGAATTATTTCAACAACAAAAGTTTTTTTGCTTGTCGGAAGGATCCGGCTTGAATATAATAAATATAGACGCCGCTGGCAGCCCGATAACCACGATCATCCAGGCCGTCCCAGCGTAGTTTGTACGAGCCGGGTATTTGCTTGTCATCAACCAGGGTACGTACCTGCCTGCCAAGAATATCGAAAATGATCAATTTTACATTTTCAGCGCGCGGCAGGTCGTATTCGATCATGGTAGACGGGTTGAACGGATTGGGATAATTCTGCCGTAAAGCAAAAGACCGGGGCAGACCATTTTCTCCGTCTACAGGAACGGCGGTTTCGATTACAGTCATACGGTAATCTTCCACTTCACCGTCAATCGCCAGGCCGGTAAAAGAGCGCGGACTGAGAGTGCTGAACCGGAAGCGGGCGTAATTGGAATCGGACACCACTACCGCCGGAACATGAAAATCGAGTACATTTACACCAGGAGTGAGCGGTACATCCGTAAAGATCTGTTCTTCCGGTCCATCCCAGTCGCCATTTGAATCAAAATCTATCCACGCATTCAATAAACCGGCAATAGAGGCGCGCACCTGTACTTTGGCGGTTTGATTGGCAATTATTGCGGTTATCAGGGAAACGCCATCTTCGTCATAGACGCCGTCCATATCATCGCCTTGAGCATTTTCTTCCGGCTGACCGTCGGCATCCGCATCGATCCGGTAACCCAGGAAAACGCCGGGCTTGATTATATGGTAAGCGCCGTTATCAGTCAGGATTGTGGGGAACTTTGGTTCAGGAGCGTCACCAAAATCATATTCATAACCCGGTTCGTTGGTAAACAGCTCAAATGCCATATCCCACAGGTATCTGACAGGTCCGCCGCTTCTATATCTGTCGTCCACATCCGGCGCCAGCGGTTCATAAATACTTACGGCATCGTCATTAAAGTAATGCTGCCGGCTTTTCCAGCCCCACTCGCAGGAATCGGGCGGGGTATCATAAATTGCAGATATACTGATCCAGAATATTGTCGAATCCGGTTCCTGCAGGAACCAATCCGTCGGATCGGCAATATTAAAGGTATAGCTGAATGTGGAATCAGGAATATCAAGGGAATCAGTAATGAAATCGCAACAATCCACATGTTCATGCAACGAACTGCGATTTACCACCCACTCTTTTAGTAATTTTCCGGGATGGCTGAACAGCGTATCTATTCCAGCAGCTACGTCGGTCCATATTCCAATATGGAAACGACGCGGAGCATTAGGCGGCGCAATGGTGGTATCCCAGTCGGCATACGAACCCCACCACTGCACACCGGTGAGCGGTCGCTCATCCTTGCAGAACCAGTCATCGGCAACCAGCTTGAACTGAAAATCGGAACGCTCACTCCAACCCCACCAGCATTCCGGGTGAAGTGAATCGATCTTTTTGAGAGGCGGTTGCGACCATTTAAAAGGCCCCGGCTCGCCTTCAGACCGCCTGGTAATTCGGATTAAATAATCCTCCACCTCGCCATTTGTTGCAGACCCAGCAATTGATAATCCATTTAAATGTCCAAAACGGAACCGGGCGTAGGTCGGTTCAGGCAAGGCGGAAGCCGGAATCGTTATAACCAAATCATTAACGCCGGGAACAAGTGGTTTTTCGTCAAAGATTTGTTCATCGGCATCAACCCAGTCGCCATCACAGTTATAATCGATCCAGGCAAACAAATTACCGTGATTCGGTACAGTCACATAAATATGCGTTTCCTCTCCGGCTACAAGCGGCGGGGAAAAGGTTACGCCATCTTCATCATCCAGACCGTTAGCATCATCGCCGCTGGCAGCGTTGTCAGGCTGGCCATCCAACTCCGGATCGATATTCGCGCCGAGGAAAATTCCAGGTACGATAGTATGCCTTGCAGCGCAGCTTGCTTCTAATGTCGGGTAATGGGGATCGGGGGCATCGCCGTAATCATATTGTTCTTCGTTTGTTAACGGCACAAAATAATAATCCTCAGTTTCGCCATAACCATAACCATTACGCGGACCGGCGCCGCCTGTCGTTTCTACCCCGTCAAGGAAAGGCGACCAGGATCGTTCCGCCAGGCTGATTCGCATCCAGATGGGCGGCGCAATTGCTGCATCAGGCTGCCAGGCAACAAAAATGGGCGTAGTGAACAAATGCAACCCAAGACTGCTAAAAGTAAGGAAGTGGTTTTGAACTGCCCATTCGGGAACGGGTCCCCCCGGACATTCTACAGTATCATTCCAATCGCCGTCACGATTCCAGTCAAACCAGACATTCACAAACATGCCGCGCAGGATATTATGATATACATTTACAACATATTGAAAAGAACACAGGCCGCAATTCGGCAAAAACAGGGGTATAGTGACAGCATCGTCGGCGCCATCCTGATCGGGCTTGTCATTTAATGGGTCAATATTATTGAACGGATCATCATCATAACCAATATCGGCCTCATTTTCCATAGTCACAGCAACGCCCAGGCCGGAAGCAGCCAGAGGGTCTTTATGCAGCGGGCCAAAAGGCGGTGAGTTGTGCAGATAAACAGTGGGATAGGAAGCTACGGTACCTGCCGGCCCACCGGCCGGGTAGGCGGTCATATCCATACCAAAATCATTGCTATTATCCGGCGCGTCGCCCAGGTCAAATTCCGGTTCTCTTACCTCTCCAATTACAATTTCATAGTCCTCAACTTCACCGTCCGGAGCATACCCGTCACAAGTCAAATTGCGAATGCTGCTGAAACGCAACCGGACAAAAGTAGCTCCCGGGAGGGCGTCATCAGGGACCGAATAGGTAAGAATATTTATCCCGGCAGTTAACTCCTGGCCAATAAAAACCTGCTCGTCAGGATCAGTCCAGGAGCCATTACTATTATAATCAATCCAGGCGTTCAGGTAACCGGCTGCAGAAGCCCGGATATAGACTACTGCGTCCTGGCCTGGTTGTAGTTCCGTTGCAAAACTGACCGCATCATCATCATTCATTCCGTCATTATCGTCTCCGTCCGCATGTGGTAGCGGCTGCCCGTCCGAATCTGTATCATTCAACCAGCCAATATGAAAACCGGGGATAACCACATGGTGCGCGCCGTTATTAACATCCAATGTGGGATAAGAAGGATCGGGCGCATCGCCATAATCATATTGAGTTTCAGCGATCTCGGTTGTAAGCGCAAAAGCCATGTCCCAGTTCAGACTTACAGGTTGGCCGTTATTCCAGACGCTGCCAACTTCGGGAGACGCCGGATCGTCGGAAAGAACAGCAAAATCATTGAAATAATGGGGCCTGGTTTTCCAACCCCATTTCCCACCATTTGGAATGACATCATAATCGGCGGCAATACTCAACCAATAAATTGTAGTGTCCCCTTCCTGATAAAACCAGGCAGCTTCCGGCAAAATCAGATCATATTGGAAACATGTTTCCGACATGTCCATCATTGGCGGATAATAATCACAGCCGGCGTAGCGTTCATTCAATTCAGAACGCGCTGCCACCCATTGCCAGATCAGGGTTCCGGGATGGCTGAATTCCCGATCCACGCCTGCTTTTACATCTGTCCATATCCCCAGTTTAAAGCGTTGTGGGCCGCTAGCCGGTGGAGTAGATTCATTCCATCCCAAATATGAACCCCACCAATGCACATCGGTAACCGGTTGATCGTCAGTACAACGCCAATCGTCAGCAACAATGATATAGGAAAAAATTGAGGGCTCATCCCAACCCCAAAAACAATCAGGCGCTGGAGAATCAGGATTCCTCATCGGCGGCTGCATCCATTTTACGCGCAGAGGCGGTGTTGATACAATGACAGCCAGATAATCTTCAACCTCGCCATCCGGAGCCGGGCCGTCGGGAGTCAAACCGGACTGGGTGCTGTAACGGAAACGTATAAAAGTATGACCAGGCGTTGCATCCAATGGCACAGTCAATGAGGTTACAAATTCTTCACGTATTGGCGAGGAAGAACTTATTCCATTAAAAAAGAGTTCATCGACAATAAAGTGTTCATTGGCATCCAGCCAGTCCCGGTCGCGGTTCAGATCTATCCAGGCATTCAGGTAAGATGTCCCGGCGCCATTGACAATCGTTGTGATCAATGTCGTAACCCCGCGTTGCAGGCCAACAGGCATAATCACACCATCTTCATCATCTAAAGAACTAAAATCATCGCCAAAAGAATTATCACTTGGTTGACCATCAATTTCACTATCAATAGTATCGCCCAGGAAGAATAGTGGATTAATAAAATGATGGGCGCCGCCATGCAGCGTCAGGGTAGGATAACCCAAAATATCGAAATCATCCGGTGCATCGCCATAATCATAATTATCCATTCTCGATAATAAAATCCGGTAATCTTCTACCTCGCCATCGGGCGCCGAACCGGTATAGGATAACCCCGGTGATTTACACAAACGGAAACGCATAAAAGTATGCCCTGGATGCGCATCGGGCGGGATACTAAATGTAACATTTTCTATACCACAAATGATCTGATCATTGATAAAATGTTCATTGGCATCGCCCCAGTCGCCATCGGTATTAAAATCAATCCAGCCATTAACATAACCGGTATCGGAAGTTGTAATTTGCAGTGATGCTGAACTGCCGATAAAAAAAGATATTGGTAGTAATACCCCATCTTCATCATCCAGAAAAGCGTCATCATCCCCGGTTGCAAAATCATTTGGCTGGCCGTTACTTTCGGAATCGATTATGCTGCCAAGGTAAAAGCCGGTGGTGATAACATGAGAAGCTCCACCACTTGCAGACAGAGTTGGATAGCCGGGATCAGGCGCATCGCCAAAATCAAATCCACCGCAATCGTCCACACTGATAAAGCGGTTTTTAATTTTGATTTGCGTACCTACACCCTGGGGGCACGTTATTGACAGGCTGACATCATAAACACCTGGAAATTCATAGGTTACTTCATGCGGTCCAACGCCGGTAGCAGAGGACGGAGTACCGCCGGGAAAACTCCAACTCCATGAGGTTGCAAGTGATGAAAAGTCCTGGAATACCACTGTTAATGGGGCACAGCCCGAACGCGGTTCAGCAAGTAGGTCGGGGAAACAACCGCAATTATCAACACTAATGTACCCCCGCTTGGCTTCAGCATCCTTGAGTCCACCGGCGCAGGTTATATTCAAGACAACGTTGAACATTCCGGCAGTATAGTAATAAACCGTATGCGGTCCCCGTCCGGTTGCAGAAGCCGGCGAACCTCCCGAAAAAGTCCAGTTCCACGAAATGGCGTCCTCTGAATCGTCGGTAAACACAACCGCCATCGGGCTGCAACCCGAGGTATGGTTTGCATGAAAATCAGCATTACAGGCCGACAAAACGATTCCCGGCGACAGGATTAATAAACTGAATAATAAAATAACTATTGCTACTTTTTCCCCGATTGCACGCAGGACCATTGTTATCCCTTTCCTGATTGTGAAAAGTGATTTTATGAATTAATGCTTTTGATGAAATTATCGGCCATATAACAAACGACAACAAAACAAAGCTTAAAAATTGATTTACAAAAAAATTATAAACAAAATAATCTTGTTGTCGTATATTGTTATTGGGACGTTTTAGAGCGCGAAGGTGCAGGAATGGAGGGCTTGATGTTGATCTCTGGTTTCATAAGCAAGGTAATGGCGTTCTGAAATGCAAATATTATAACAAAATCACAATAACAGTAAATTTCATTATAGAGAAATATTTTTTATGGTTACAAAAGACATTATAGAGATACTGGCGCCTTGCGGTTTAAACTGTAAAAAGTGTTTGGCTTTTTATAAAGGGGATATTCAATTTCACAGTTCCCGGCTAAAAGAATCATTGGGTTCGTTTGATCGTTACGCGGAACGGTTTTCCACCTTTATGCCGGTTTTTAAAAACTACCCGCAGTTCAAAGAATTGCTGGAATTTTTTACTCAAGGTGAATGTAGGGGCTGCCGCAGCGGGAAATGTGTCAATACCGGTTGCCTGGTGCCGGAATGTACCCGGACGAAAGGAATTGATTTTTGCTTTCAATGCAATGAATTCCCCTGTGAAAAGTCCGGGCTCGATGCCGATTTGCATAAACGCTGGTTGAGTATGAATCAAAGAATGCAGGAAATTGGTATTGAACAGTACTTTAAAGAAAGCATGGAACTGCCCAGGTATAAATGATAAAAGCGCTGTAAAACGCCGGAAATCAATAATATTATTATCGGGGTGGAAATAATCACTGTTACCCCTGTGTTGTATTTTTTTCAAAACAATCAACACAGGGAGATTACTATGATTATATAATCAATCATTATTATATGATGGTCAAGCGGGGCTTGCTTTACACTGGCGATGGAAAATCTGGTACCAAATATTACTCTGCCGGCCTGGAATAAAAAAAATATACTGGCAAATTTCGTAAAATCAAAAATAGTTTCACTGTTTGTTGTCACAATCAAAGCCCTGACTGTTCAATTAAGAAAAAGAACAAGCACAGAAAATCTTTCCGGCGTTGCAAAAAATTATGAAAGAGTGGCAAAATGAAAACAACCACAATGAATATGAAAAAAAATTGTCAAGTGAACCAGACTAGAGAGTCATTGTGCTACAAGACCAATGAAACTATCCGGCAAATTCTCGATTCCATGATGTGCCTGGCCTTTATTGTTGATGATGAAAATCGGATCGTGTTCAGTAACGGGTATAGTATGGATAAATTTAGCAACAAGGACAAGCGGGTTATCAAAAACCTTAAACCGGGAAAGTTAATCAATTGCCATTATGCCAATCAAAAGACAAACAACTGCGGAAGCGCTGAACATTGTCGATATTGCGACCTGCTGAACACTATTAATACCAGCCGGTCTACCGGCGTCCGGGTAAGCCGGGAATGCAGCCTCCTGGCAGCGACTGAAAAACCGGTGTTGGCTTTTGATTTACATGTTCAGGCAGCCCCGTTGCATATCGGGCATGATCAGTATATATTGATCAGTATGACTGATATCAGTCATGAAAAACGCCGCCGCAGCCTGGAACGCTTGTTTTTTCACGACCTTATTAATATTGCCGGAGGATTAAAAGGACTGGTTGATTATTATATTGAAGAACATGACCCGGAAATTCTTGAAAACATTATTCAAATTAGTCATACCATACTCGAAGAAATTTATGCCCAGCGAGACCTGGCAGCAGCAGAAAACGGAGACCTGCAGGTAACGTTCAGTCCGGTTAACAGCCAGGAACTGCTGCACCTGGTTCAGAATTCATTGGCCCATCATACCTCTGCAATCGGGAAAAATATAGTTGTTGATCCAGATTCATCAACAACTCTCTTTTTTTGTGATATTCGTCTTCTAAAACGCACTTTGGGCAACATGGTAAAAAATGCCCTGGAAGCCTCCACTCCGGGAGAAACAATTACCCTGGGGTGCAAAGATCACTCCAATACTGTTGAATTTTGGGTGCATAATCCGGCGGTTATGTCTCCTAAAGTTACAGCGCACATTTTTCATCGCTCTTTTTCAACCAAAGGCAATGACCGGGGATTAGGCGCCTATAGTATGAAACTATTAACCGAACAGTATCTGCATGGATCTGTAGATTTTCATTCAGCGCCTGGTTGCGGAACGATTTTTCGAATACATCTTCCAAAAGTATCGCCGGCTAAGCCCGGTTAATAATAATCTGGCGGTACTGGCAGCAACGACCGGAACTATTTAAACAGATAATGCTTTTTCACGTCAATGTGAATCTTCCAGGTACAGATCATACCCTGCGGAAATGTTACCAGATCGCCGGCCCGGATAGATACCGGTTCTCCGTCTTGCGGGGTGACTGTTACCATGCCTTCCAAAAGGTAACAAATTTCTTCACTGTCATAGCTCCATGGAAAGATGGATTTTTCTTTTTCCCGGATTGGCCAGCTGCGAACTCCCATGTCTGCAAGGAGTTGCTCGTTCGGATTATGGACAACAATAATCCTGTTCATGAGTGAATTCTCCATTCTTGCTTTATTGCAGTTATCTCAAATCAAAGCTGATCTTGAGCGACTCTCAATAAAATCACAATTACAATACCGGATAAAAGTAAAAAAATCAATCATGCAGCCGGTTGCGCATTTTTTCAAATTCCGTAAGAACTTGCCCGGATGGCGGATGATCTAGCAGACTGGTTATGACAATTGCCGAAATTGCAAAAACAAACCCGGGTACAATTTCATAAAGTTCAAACCAGCCACCGTGCAGTTGTTTCCAAAGCAGCACAGTAACACCGCCAACAGCCAGCCCCGCCAGGGCTCCCTTACCGGTCATGCGCTTCCAGAACAGGGATAATAAAATAACCGGCCCAAAAGAAGCGCCGAACCCCGCCCAGGCATACGAAACCAGATCCAAAACACTGGATTCGGGATCAAGAGCAACAAGAAAAGCAAGTGCGGCAATCACCACCACTGCAAAACGGCTGATCCAGACCAATTCGCGGTCAGCTGCCTTTTTCTGAAAGATCATACGGTAAATATCTTCTGTCACAGCAGAAGAAGCAACCAGTAACTGCGAATCTGCTGTGCTCATAATTGCTGCCAAAACAGCAGACAACAAAAATCCGGCAACCAGTGCAGGAGTTAAAGCGTGTACAAGGTGCATGAATATAGTCTCCGATTCTGATCCGGCCAACAGTTCCGGAAAATATATCCGGCCGGTAATGCCAATAAGAACAGCCCCGGTCAGGGATAAACTAACCCAAATTAAAGCAATACGCCGGGCTAAGGGGATTTGGTTGTGATGACGGATCGCCATAAACCGGGCTAAAATATGTGGCTGTCCACAATACCCTAAACCCCATGCTAACAAAGAAATGACTGCAATGGCAGACAAGCTGTTACCTTCAGGGGTTGTGAACGGATTAAAATAACCGGGTAGAATCGAATCGATTGTAGTAATGCTTCCTCCCTGCCGCAGAATAGTAAATATAGCGGTAACCGGCAAAACAATGACAGCCAGGAACATAATTAAACCCTGAAAAAAATCCGTCCAGCAAACTGCCATAAAACCGCCAAGAAATGTATAGCTGATGATAACCAAAATACTGATAGCTAAAGCAGCAAGGTAAGACCAGCCAAACACTGTCTGGAATAATTTTGCCCCTGCCACAAAACCGGAAGCGGTATAGATTAAAAAGAATACCAGAATAAAAAAGGCGGGAACCAGCCTCATCCAGGGCGTGTTCATGCGGAACCGGCTTTCAAAAAAAGTAGGCAGGGTCAAAGAATTACCGGCTAATTCTGTATACTTGCGTAAACGGCTGGCTATTAATTTCCAGTTAAGGTACGTACCCAGCGCCAACCCCCCGGCCATCCAGCAAGCCTGCATACCAAATAAATAAGCAAAACCGGGTAAACCCAGCAGTAACCAGCCGCTCATATCCGACGCTTGCGCGCTTAGAGAAATAACCCAGGTATTAACTTTTCTTCCTCCCAGTATATAATCGGCAAGGTTTGTGGTGCGATTGTAAAAAAACCAACCGATCAATAACATAGCGGCAAGATAAACACAAAAGGTTACCAGTATTCCCGGGTTGGCAACTGTCAACAGAGACGTCCTTTATGCTTGTGCAGATTCACTGATTGTTTATCTCAAGACATAATTTTATAATACTGTAAAAACAGGAAAATATCAAGCATTAAATCGGCTTGAAAAAACTCTCTTGTAACCCAGCCGGCTACATACTGGCTTCTCTAACGGGTTGATATCAAAAGATAAATCTTTATTAACAAAAAATAATCCATTATATTCATGCAAAGAAAAACTAGCAATTATAGGAATTAAAAGCAGGCATGCCATTGCCAGGCTGTGACAGAAAGACAACATGCTATCTCTATTAAAGTACAAACAATCGTGCAATAATAGTATTCCTCAAAAAATCAAATCAGGGTATACCTGTATGACTAGAACCAAAAAACTGCTATCGATTATTATTCTGCTGGCAGTCAATTTGTTTGCAGCCATCCCGCCTGCCGATCCTTTCTTTATATACCAGGTAACAGCAAAATATGATTCATTGCTGCGGAACAGGATTCAGGAACACAACATCCCCGGGGCGGCTTGTGTGATTGTTAGTAACAATGAAACAATCTATCTGCAATGCTTCGGGGTTCGCAGTCTGAGTAGCAATGAACCGGTGAATAAAAACACACTATTCCGGCTGGCTTCGCTGTCCAAAGGCTTTACAGCTATTTTAACCGGTATATTGGTAGAACAGCAAGCGCTAAACTGGGATGAGCCGGTAAGCAGTTATCTGCCTGAATTTAAACTGGACAATTTTGGTAGACCCCATGAACTCACACTCCGTCACATACTCAGTCATACGTCGGGGTTACCGTCCTACGCCGGCACTGAATTGCTGGAGCAAAATATTTCGTATGAAAAGGTGCTCAATAGCTTGAAGCAAGTACCTGTTGTTGCCCTGCCCGGTCGGCAATATAATTACCAGAATGTTGTGTTTAGCATTGCCGGCGATATTATGGCCGTTGTTACAGATACCAGTTATAAAGCGCTGGTTCACTCGCTGATCTTAAACCCATCAGGGATGAAAGACGCAACAATTGGTTATCGCGATTTCATTGACCATCCCAACCATGCTTCGCCGCATATAATGATTGATGCCATGCAAACCCCGGTAAATGTGAAACCGAATTACTATTATATTGCCCCGGCTGCGGGCATCAATGCCAGCATAATGGACATGGCAGAATGGATAAAGGTAATTTTGGGCTACCGACCTGAAATAATTTCCCGGTCAGTACTGCAACAGGTGACAGAATTACAGATACCAACCGAAAAAGAAAGCCGCTATTTTGGTAAATGGCCCCTTTTAGGAGATACCGGTTACGCAATGGGCTGGCGGATTTTTGAGTACAACGGCTATCGTCTTGTCTATCATGGCGGCAGCGTACAGGGATTCAGGTCAGAAATTGCCATTGACCCGGTCAACCACCTGGGAATTGCCTTTTTATTCAATTGCGAAACGCCTTTTGCTGATATATGCGTTCCGGAATTTATGGATTTATACATGACTTTACTCCTTAAAAATTAATCATTAACAGCGCTATCTACTTTTTGTCAAATAACACCCGCCACTTGCAATAACCCCAAAAAAAATTATCAAAGCAAATTACGACACCAGATTACTTTTTCAGTTGAAACACCTACTACACAACAATAAAGTGTCTTATTATGCGGCATTGTAAAGATGTAATATCGTAATTCAAGTTAAAAAATCGCAAATAAAGCATCTTAAAATAAAAAATTTAGAGAATATGTTAATAATGGTATGCTTTTTGTTATATCAAAAATAGCCACATCTTTTTTTTAGTGAATGTCATACCTGAAATTATTACGTTACCTTAAAGTCAAGAAGATCCATGCGAAAAATAAGACACTATATTCATTCACTCATATTTAAAGAAAAAAACTATACCTCGGCAAATTTCATTTCAAAACGCATTATCATAATTGTGATCATCACAATTTCTTTGGTATGCCTGTTAACATATTTTATGGCGTTATTTAACCATTTTCCCCTGTTTGCCAGTTTCTTTTTACTTGTAAGCTTGCCAATATATCTTGTTGCGTACCAAACCCATTTACATGGTCATTACAAAATAGCTAATTATATAACAATCCTGACTGTTTTCCTGTCATTGGCAATTGGTGGTTTGTTTTTTTCCAGCGAATTTGTATCAACCATCATATATGGTATAATAACATTGGCAGCAGGTTTGTTGTGTGGCACCAATTGCGCAATCATCATGGGTATTTTGAGTGTTTTTGCTTATTCCATCAGGGTATTTGTAGATATAAAGGGAATAATTGAGCATCCGGCGCCGGCAGGCCTTTTCTACTTTAATATCATAATTCTCGCTCTATGCCTTGGTTTGATTATTTTGATTAACTGGTTTTCCAACCAGGCAATGCGATATTTGCTTGAAAACGAGCGGCAAATGAGCAAAGAATTACAGGATAACAAAGAAGAACTGGAAAAAAGAATAAATAAACTGGAAATTACTGAAAACAACAGCCGGCAGCAGGCTGAACAGCTCAGTAAACTTAGCTTATTGATTCGTGGCATTACCGAACTTAAAAGTCTGGGGGAGGTATTGACCCAGGTAACACAAAGTTCGATTGACCTGTTAAAAGGAGATGCCGGAGGAATATACCTGTATCGCAGTAATGAAAACATTCTGGAATGGGTAGTATCTATTGGACATAATATTGAACCAATAGGAATGAAATTAAAACCGGGATTAGGAATAGCCGGCCGGGTGATGATAACCGGAGAACCAATAGTAATCGAAAATAATCAAAAAAAAGATGCAAATACCAAAAGCAACCCGGCGCCAGCTTCACAAATTTTATGCGTACCGATAAAATGGCGCAAGGAAATTCTTGGTGTTCTCAATATCAGGGTTGATAACCGTACCAGAAAAAAATTCAGCACAAAGGATATTTTATTAGCATTACAATTTGCCAGCCAGGCAGCCATTGCTATCAAAAACTCGCAACTGTTTGATCAGGCTAAAGAAGAAATTCATGAACGCAAACAAGCTGAAGAAACCCTTAAACAAAGCGAACAAAAATACCGAACCCTGATGGAAAATCTTGGTAAAGGTGTTTGCCTGCTATCACATGATTATACAATCCAGTTTGCCAATCCTGAAGCATCAATCATTCTGGGAGAAAAAAAACAAAATCTACTCGGTAAAAAAATATACAACTTTATAGAGTCGGATCAGGTTACAACATTACATAACAACCTTATCTCCCTTCGCGAGGGGAAACGGACGAATTTTGAATTAAAAGCAAAATATAATGAAACGGAAAGCCGTTTTCTGGAAGTTACTGCAACCTTGCAGGCCAACTCGCAGGTGAACAACCCGGATGTCCTCATCATATTCCATGATATTACAGAACGTAAACATCTTGAAGACAGATTGCGGCAAGCACAAAAGCTTGAAGCGGTAGGAAATCTTGCCGGGGGTATCGCTCATGATTTTAATAATATTCTAACTGCTATTATGGGTTATGCGGAAATATCCATCATGAATATGGATGAGAATGATCCATATCATAAAATTATGAATGGAATACTCAATGCAGGGAAAAAAGGCAGCAATTTAACCAAACAGTTGCTGGCTTTTAGCAGAAAACAGATCATTAAACCGCAAATAATAGACATTAATCAGCTAATCCGCGAATTGAACAAAATGTTATGCCACCTGATAAGCGAAGATATAACCATTTGCCTTGATCTGGCAGAAAACATTCATCCGGTCAAAGCTGATCCAAGCCAAATTGAACAAATCCTGATTAACCTGGTGGTCAATGCCAGGGATGCCATTAATGAAAAGACCGGCACATCTTTGGATAAACGGATTACTATAGAAACAGTAAATGTCTTTTTTAGTGAATATTACAATACCAAAGATTATTCAAGCGATGAAATATCTCACATTGTAATTATCGTCAGCGATACAGGAATTGGTATGGATGAAGCAATCCGGGAAAAAATCTTTGATCCATTTTTCACAACCAAACCCATTGGCGAAGGTACAGGTTTGGGCTTGGCAACAATTTATGGAATCGTCAAACAAAACAAAGCAAGTATCAACGTTTACAGCGAACCGGGAAAAGGAACAACTTTTAAAATATATTGGCCGGTAACAAATGAAACCATAACGACAAATGATAAAAGAGAAAATACTGTTTTTATTCAGGGCAATGAAACGATTCTGGTTGTTGAAGATGATTTCCAGGTAAGACAATTCGTCCTGTCAGCTTTGGAAACGCTGGGATACAAAACAATTCCTGCCAATAATGGTCTGGATGCTTTGCAAATACTGCAAAACAATGATCAACAAATTGACCTGGTATTGACAGATTTAATCATGCCACAAATGGGCGGACTTGAACTGGCGGAACAAGCAAAAAAAACCGGCATAAATACAAAATTCCTGTTTGCATCGGGGTATACTCATAACCACATTTTGCATAATGGTTTAATTCCGCCAAACTTTAAATATATTGAAAAGCCTTACTCGCTACAGGATCTGGCCAATAAAATTCACCTTTCTCTACTCACAGAAGAAAAATAAAAAAGTGCATGATTTGGGCTTTTAATATTTTTATTGCGAATCATTTTTTATTATTTTAATTTAGCGCTAAAGAATTTTTCGTGGTTTGCAAAAAACAATATACCTGTGGAGTTGAAACCATGTCTCCGAATAATAACGCCCGTCTTGCAACAATCCAATCCCTTGTGTTGGTAATTTTACGAATTGCAATTGGTTGGCATTTTCTTTACGAAGGAATTGTCAAATTAACATCGCCAGGCTGGTCATCGGCAGCTTTTCTGAGCGAATCAAAATGGCTGTTTGCTAATTTTTTTCACTGGATTGTCGCTCATCCCGCAGCTTTACAACTGGTTGATGCGATGAATATATCGGGATTAATTCTAATCGGGTTGGGATTAATATTCGGTTTACTAACCCGCTTTGCCAGTATTGCCGGAATTGCCCTGTTGTTGTTGTATTATATTGCCAATCCTCCTCTGGCAGGTTTTGGAAACAGTATGGGAGCAGAAGGAAATTATCTGGTTATAGATAAAAATCTGCTGGAAATGATTGTATTAATATTGCTGGCAGTACTCCCTCCTACTTTTATCAGCCTGGATCGTTTACTGACGGCTATCCGTTACCGAAAAAAGACAGTTACAGTAAAACACAATTCCTCCCGGGTTATCAGGTCAGCATCCGGTTCAACCCAGGTGGTACGTAGGGAATTGTTAAAAAACCTGATTCTGTTACCGGTTATGGGAGGCTTTATTTTTGCATACCTTAAAAAACGCGGCTGGGAAAGTTTTGAAGAAAAAAACCTGCTAGCCATTCCGGGTGATACGTCTATAGATTCACAAACCGGCGCTACTTTGAAAACCATCCAGTTCTCTTCCCTGAAGGATTTAAAAGGATCATTGCCCTGCGGCCAGATTGGAAACCTGAAAATCAGCCGCTTGTTCCTGGGTGGCAATCTTATTGGCGGCTGGGCGCACGCCAGGGATTTAATTTATGTTTCCAAACTGGTTCAATCTTACCATACCGAACGAAAAATATTTGATACTTTTCAAATAGCCGAGCAATGTGGTATAAACACAATCCTCACCAATCCACAGCTATGCCGGGTAATCAATAAATATTGGCGCCAGGAAAAAGGGAAAATTCAGTTTATTTCAGACTGTGGCTACAAAGGCGATGCGATTGAAGGGGTTAAAATATCTGTTGACGGCGGCGCTCATGCCTGTTATGTTCAGGGCGGCATTGCAGACCAGCTTGTACTGGAAGGAAAGCTTGAAATAATTGCACAAGCCGTGGAACTGACCAGACAAAACGGCTTGCCGGCCGGCATTGGCGCGCATCAATTGGAAACTATAAAAGCTTGTGTTGATTTTGGTCTTGAACCGGATTTTTGGGTTAAAACCCTGCATCATATCAATTACTGGTCTGCAAATAAAGAAAACCAGTTTGATAATATCTGGTGTGTAAATCCCGAAGAAACAATTGCCTATATGAATAACCTGCAAAAACCGTGGATTGCTTTTAAAACTCTGGCCGCCGGAGCTATTCAGCCGCAAGAAGGATTTCAATATGCCTTTAATCATGGGGCAGATTTTATCTGTGTTGGCATGTATGATTTTCAAATTGTCGATGATGTTAATATTGCTCTTGACGTGTTGGCAAATATACAAAACCGGCAACGACCCTGGTACTCTTGATTTTCAAGACCCATAATCAAAAAAAGCAAATCATCACCAGTACATGACAAAAGCAGCCTATGAAAAAGATTGAAATTTTGCTTAATATTTTGTAGCTTTACAATGTAAAAGATTTGCCGGTTTTTTTACTATTTAACAATTGATAGAGTAGAAAAAATTTTTTTAAGATAGAAAAGAAAGGATTTGTTCATGCAAAAAGATAGTGATATGAAAGGCGACATGATCTTTAAATCATTAATATCCAATAAATTATTGGAATCAAGAACAATTATGATCTTTGGCGAAATAAATCAAAAAATTGCCCAGGAAGTTACAGAAAAATTGTTAATATTGGCAAATGAATCAAATGAAAAAATAAAAATATATATCAACTCTCAGGGTGGACATGTAGAATCCGGCGATACCATCCACGACATGATCCGTTATCTTGAACCGATGGTATATATTATTGGCACCGGTTGGGTAGCCAGCGCCGGCGCGCTGATCTATTCGGCGCCGCCTGTAAAACAACGCTTCTGCCTTCCCAATACCCGGTTCCTGCTGCATCAACCCAGCGGCGGCGTTGGCGGCCAGGCAACGGATATCCGCATTGAAGCTCATGAAATAATCAAAATGCGCGACCGTCTTAATAAAATTCTGGCAGAACGAATCGGCCAACCCCTGGAAAAAATTGCCGAAGATACCGACAGAAATTTCTGGATGACCGCTCAGGAAGCCATCGATTATGGATTAGCCGGCAAAATTATTTCCCGGCTTTCGGATTTAAAATAAGATTCACATTAAAGCCGCTTTTATACAAAGCGGCTTTTTTTATCAGGGATAACCAGCCAATTGTTCCAGTTAAAGCAAATTCCTCTCACACTAAATCACTGCAGCCGGAAAAATCATCAATATGAATTTTGAATTTTTCAATGGAAAAAATGAAAAATTTCTTAAAGCGGCAACAGCCGAGCGCTATCATTTCCATGAAAGACCAATACAGGAAAAATAACGAATTAAATACTAAAAAGCACAAGTGATATAAAATGTGGGAAAAATAACACAATCCACAGATTGAATAAAAATTAACTGCTTTAACAATCTTTCAGTGAAAATAAAAATATTAATATTTTCTGGAATTTAAACATATTATCTGCTGTTATTGAACTGTCAGTTAAAAGAATGATTGATTAAGAGATCGTGTTATTTTCAAAATTTCATTACTATTAAACCCAAACAATAATATTTACAAAGTTACATATCACTCTGCAAAGTTAATACAGTCTGATTGCACAAATTATAAAACCTTCAACATGATGATGCTGATAGATGATCATGATTGAAAAGGAACGAGTTAAATAAAACAATAAAAAGCAGAGCTTCAAGACCAGGCCGCCTGTTTTGAATTCCTGGTCTTGACTGGAACATGGAATAATAATATTATAATAAATGAGTACCAGTAACCAAATCATCCCCGAAAAGGAAGGAAGGCAGGTAGAAAAAATGAAAAATCCGTGGGAAACATTGAGTCAACATGAGTTGATTGGGCATTCCCCTGAAATTAATCATTTGCGTAATTATTTGCCCTCAATTGCAAAAAGTGAAGAAAATGTTACCGTGTATGGAGAAGCAGGCACAGAAAAATTACTGGCGACAAAAATTCTTTTTGAAAGCAGTCTGCGTAAAGACCGGCCGGTTTTGTTCAGCAATGCCAATAATTTGAACAACCATTACGAAGATGAAGTTATAGAGCCATTATTAGCCGGTCAGAAAAAAACAGATTCACCATTAAATTGCACTCTGATAATTGAAAACCTGGAATACCTGGATGACAAAGCCCAACAAAAACTTTTAATACTGGCACAAAAAAGGAACCTGGAAATTAAAAATCAAACCCTTGCTACGGATGTCAGAATAATTGCTACAGCTCATCCAACTTTAATTACAGATTTAAAAAACAATAAATTTAATGCCGACCTGTTTTTGGCGCTCACTTCCGTTTCACTTAAACTCCCTCCGCTGCGGGAAAGACGGCAGGATATACCCTTGCTCTTTGAACATTATTTAAAAAAACAATGTTTGGAATTTAAAAAGCCAATCCCGATTGTAGATTTTGAGGTTTTTAATCACCTTATGAAACATGATTGGTATGGCAATGTTAAAGAATTGGAAAACACGATTAGAACAATGGTATTTACCTCTCCTGATGGCGAGTTGTTAATTGACTCGCTTCCCTTTGAAGTAGAGAATTTAATTTTCAGCAAAGTGCAAATTCAAGATCTCAATATAGCGGTATCACAATTGGAAAGAGAACTGTTGCAAAAGTCACTGCGTAAATTTGCCGGCAATCAAAGCAAAGCCGCCAAAGCATTATGCCTTTCGGAACCCAATTTGCGCTACAAAATGAAAAAGCTGAAAATTAATAAAAAGGATTATGCTTTTGGTCACTAATAATACAGACAGCTAGAAATGTCTTTATCAAAAAAGGCGGAAGAATCAATCTTCCGCCTTTTTTTTTAGGGGGTATCATTTATTATAAAATTACAAACATCTGACTAGTAGAAAAAATTTTAACCAGGCTCATCACCGGCCAAAATATGGGGCGCCGCTAACCTCTAGTTCAATCCGCGCAATATTTGCAAAATCCTGGTTAGCGCCACGATGCATATATAAATACATGGAATTACCCCATACCAATCCATTTGCCGGGCCGTTTATTAAACCGGTATACAGAGGGTTCATTGTGCCGTCAGGATGCAGAATGAGCACCGGGTTGACATTATCCGTTGCGATGTACATATCACCATTTTGGGCAAAAGTAATATCATAAAAACCACCAGCCGCATAATCACCGGTTGTCGACAAGTCCAAAACCAGTTCAGCGCTGCCAAGATTACCGGTTTCATCCAGAATTTCATTTTTCCAGATAGCGTTTCTAGCGCCTGCAGAATTATCGGTTACAATAACATACACATAATCATTAAAAACTCTTACCGCCTGAATCGACCCGGTATGGTATAAACCTACGAGTCGATAAACATTTGGCTCTGTTGAAACAAACAGGCCGGTTTTTATGCCGCCGGTATAAATATTTAAATTTTTATCTAAATCAAAAAAAGTCACCTTTTTCCTGGAAGGATGCCGGGAATATTCAACCGGATCTCCCCCGCCCGGAGGAATAGCGTATAACACGGCATCATTTTCCTTCTGTACATAAAGATAGCCATTTGGCCCCATACGCATGCATGATGTCTGAAAAGTCAAAGTCCCGTAATTCATTATTTCTTTATTCGGCTGAATTTTCATTATAGCACGGTTGGAAAGACAAAGATACACATTTTCATCTTTATCTGCAGTTAGTGATAAAGCGCCTAACGTACCAAAGTCACTATAATCAATATTGGTTCCTTTTAAACGATAGGGAGAATACCGGGCTATGCGTTGTGCATCGCGGGAAGAAACGCTGATCGTTATAGAATCATCCAATATATTGGGAGATATTACCACTAATTGATTTGCTGAAGCGGAAATAATTTTACCCTTGCTAGTACTGGATGAACCAAAATAAACTTTAATCTGGGAGGTATCCGCAGAAAAATTTTCTCCATTAATTGTTATCAACGAATATCCTGCAAAAGCTTCCGAGGAAGGTTCCACATTATTAATTACAGGTATTGCACCTCCCTTGTCATCCGGATTCCAAACCTTGGTTGGTCCGTCATATTCACAGGCAGTAATGAATATGAACAAGATCAGAAAAGGGATATAATATTTAACAGGTTTCATAATATCTTCTCCTCGAAATTAAATTGAGAATCGTGCGGTAATTCGTTTCACACTATCAAAGACCCCGAATGGGGTATAAGAGTAATCAAAGTCAAAACCATATTGAGAAACACCAACACCAAAGCTGAAATCATTTTCATCATTGTTGGTTACATAGCCGGCACGCAAGGACAAAAGATTTATGATCTTGTAATCCAGGCCGAACAACAATTGTTCAGGATGGGAACGATAATGAGTGGCGTCGATGGAGAAATACAGGCTTTGTTCAGGTCCGCCCACATCTACCAGGTCAAACAAATTCATGGAAATTCCCATTGCAAAAACTAGGGGTAATTGAAAACCCTCTTCCTCGTATTTCATTTCCTGGGAAAAATTACGCACCGACATACCAAAGACCAAACTTTTAAACCCGGTTTTGTATAAAGTACCAAAATCAAAAGCAACCGGGGAAATTTCATTTTCGACTTTAGTTTTGGTACTGTCCGTAACAGGAATAAAATTTTCACCTAAATTTTGACGTACCATTTTTATCTGCCCACCAATTGAAAAGCGGTCGGTGAGAGAACGCGCATAACCAATACCTGCGGCAAAGGCAGAAGGATTAAGAATCCCGGTATCAGTATAACCAATTTGTTCATTAGAAACGATGGTACCCTGGATTTCGCCATAATCTACGGACTGGATACTAAGGCCAAAAACGCCATATTTGCCATTCGCCGGGTTAACCGCCATGCTAAAGGTATTATAGTTAATATCAGCAATCCATTGATTTTGACTAAAAGCCAAATCAACAAATTGAGTAATGTTTGCCATACAAGCCGGATTAAAGAATAAGGAACTAGAACCCATGTTGGTACTGGTAACAGCGCCGGCCAGCGCCGCCGCCCTGGCATCGGATTCCACACTGAGAAACTGCATTCCGGTCTGCGCCAGTTTTTTATTTTCCTGGGCCAGGCTGCTTTCAATAAAAAGCAGCAAACCAGTGAAAATAATAAACATTATATGGATAATTTTTTTCATATTAAAATCCTTTAATGATTAAATCAAGTGACCTGACTACCGAATTATTATGAATTTTCGGAAAGTGGATTCACCTTCCGGTGTTTCAAAATAGGCTATGTATAAACCGCTCACCACAACCTGTCGGGATGAAGTAAGAGAATCCCACAATTCATCGCCGCTGCCGTCGGTATGCTCAAGAGTTTGAATTAGATCGCCGCGTTCCGTATAAATTTTGATTGTGCACACCGGAGGCAAACCAAAAAAGGCGATTCTATCCTGGGCGTCCCGGAATTGCAAAGTAGTAGCGCGGATATGAAATGGATTGGGGACGACGCGGATGCTCGACAGCTCATCGGAAGCAGGTCGGCGTAAATACGCCGGTTTGTTGGTCATTGTATAAAACTTGCTGCTTGCCAGAGGTACGCCGGGCTGTTGATCGTTGGTGGAACCATCATCTTTACTAACGATATAGTAATAATAATCGAATCCACGGCGGGCTGTTGTATCATTAAAGGTGTTGACAATATTTGCGGCAGAGCAGGCAAATATTCTATCATACAGAGTATCAGGTTTTCCCACAGCGCGGTAAATTTCATAACCGTTAAAATGTTCTGCGGTTTCAGCTTCAGCGCTCCATTCAAGAGTAATTTTATCACCACCGGATTTTACAGTAAATTGCGAAGGCGGCGGTGGCGGTTGCGGAATGTTATAGTTAACACTGAAATTATGTAACGCATGCCGGAATGTTTTCATTAATGAATCGCGTCCGGTTTTGACCCAGAGTTCTTTGTAAAGATCACGGTCGGTTGTCTCTGTGCCGTCGGGCAAAACAAAAGGCCCGGTTTTGTTGAACCATTTTGAACCGACTTGAAGATTTTTTGCCCGGCTCAAACCACTAACGCATTCGGCGACTACAATATGAATACTATCGCCAGGCGCCAGAGTATAGGGTCCGTATCCTTGTCCCTGAGTAAAACCACCGGCGTCATTCCCCCATTTATCGGCAAAACTGGCGCCCACTTCTTCGGCATGATTTTTTTCCGGATGTCCTGCGGTCATCGCTTCATATTTTCTGGTCATATATTGCACATCAAACTGATTCAAATTCTGTGGACCAGTATCAGCGCCAATGTACATGGTAGTTTTGGGTTGCGAAATATCATCATTGTTATTCGTTGGTGAAGTATCGGCATGTAGGGTAACAACACCTACATACTGGCAGCCACCCAGGGTGCCGCTATACAGAGGATCCGGTGCGCCCCAGTCAGAGACAGTGCTTTCAGAATGTGGACCATACCAGGAAAGCATGGCGCGCATTTCTGCATTTGTTGGGTCCTGACCAATAACATCATTAACACAATTACGTCCCCAGCTTATATTAGCGCCGGCATACCAGCCTCTTTTAAAAGCTTCATTACCGACTGCATAACGGTATTGCAGGTGAAAAATACAATCAGTCAAAGTAACCGGATCAGGATCGCCACCAATTGTACGAATACCTGTATTTTTAAAAACATAATCATAAATGAAATAATTATCATGATTCTGCTGGGTAAAAGCCATAATTTTACGGGTAACAGTAATACCAATAGAAGTGTGTAAAACATTAACAATCATTCGATCTGAAATGATAGTAGGGTCTTCAGCATCAAGTACATCATTAAGATCATTGTTGGAAGCAGGATCATAGTCAACGATTACTGTTGGCGACGGAGCTTTGCCAATTAATTTGAATTCAATCGGCATAACCTCTGTTAACGTATTTGCTTGTTTGGGACCAACACCAACCACCTTGAACGGGACAGTGCTGCTCAATGTTTTTTCATAGAAATTAGTCGTACCAATCCACATCGATTTGGCCGCTACATTATCTTGATAGGTAAACTGAGCGGGCCAACGTAATCCATCGCTCTGTTCGCTTAAATTACCGGTGCGATGCATTTCAAACTCGCTACCTTCAATTGCAAATGTGCTGTGGATGGAGCTGACGCTCATCCAGCGCACTTCCTGGCTGGCGAGTCGCTGGGAAAAAGCTTGAAAAACCAGTCCCTGGCCCAACAGCAAAACCAGCACAAGCAATATGGACAATAATCTGGAATTTAATTTTATAAATTTCATAAGAATCCTCTTGTTATGAACAATTAATTCAAATCAAAAGACATACGCAAGCCAAAGAAAACCTGGCGGGGATTTAAAAAGTTGAACGAATCCTGGTTCGGCATATTAATATAGGCTTTGTCTTCCAGTACTTTATTGATCGTACTTTTGGGCACATCTTTCCAGTTGCCGTCGGCATAATACATGTATTTTTGCGTGGTACTCTCATAATAGAATACTCCTTCAACCGGAACTGTCTGACTGTTAATAGATCCGACAATTTCAATCGGCTGATAATCCACGCCCTCTTTGCGGTAATCGCCGGCTTTATCAGTACCGGGAATGTTATTATATGCTTTATTTTTCGGCAGATGAAGAGAATTGAAATAATCTTTTTCATCATTGGAATCATAAAAACTGGCGCCGGATAGACGTTTGGTATTTAACAAGTTGTCAATTTCAACAAACAATACATAGCGGGTTTTTTTCCAGGTAAAAGTTTTATTGAGACGTAGTACCAGGTTATAATAATTCCGTAATTTTACATTTTGATCAACTGCATAAATAATATTGGTATACCAGGTAGTGTAGCCGCCGGATTTCCAGTCGGCAATAACATTTGCAGACCACATTTGCAGAGGTTTAAATCCACCCAGTGCCGGGCCAAATTCGGCCGGGGTATGCAATGTAACACTGGCCCGGGCATAAGGACGAGGAAGGGGTCTCTCCTGGTAAAGATTTTCTGTCAACATATCATACTTGCGCTGCTCGGATTGTTGATCATAAATCTGCGGCTTGCCAAAATGACCCGAAGTTGTAACCTGGTAGGTATAATTGGCAAAACCGGTCCACCATAAACCGGAAGCCTTTTTCAGGGTTAGTTCAAAACCGCGAATATCCTCATAGCTGTTATTGGTAGCCAGATCATAATTCACCGAAGCATCGGCGCTGATATAAGAAGTATAGTCCTGTTGATCGACAATATCATGATAATAAGCCGCCAGTTGCAGCAGGTAATTATCGGCAAGAGCATGATCGTAACCCAATTCGTATGATACTGTTTTCGCCAGCATCAGAGCCGGGTTGCCGAAATTACTGATTTTACCTGAGGTTGTACGGCTAAGCCTGAACATTTCTTCATAAGTTGGCAGCTGCTTGAAATGACCATAGTTAAAAAATAACTTGCTCTTTTCAGTAATGGGATGCGAAATACCCAAACGTGGACTCCAACTGATCTGGGGATCAGCTTTTTCTGTTTTGTAAACTGCTGTGGAATCATATTTGGAAGAAAAATAGCTCTTATCAAAAGCCGGCAAGCTCACCCATTCGGTATTGGCGTTATGATAATCCATACGCATACCGATATTCATGATAAAACCTTTGGCTTCAAATTTATCTTGCAGATATAATGCGCCACGAATCGGGAATTTCCGGGAATTGACTAAATTTTTACTGCCGGTAAAATTATTTACTTCACCATATTTTAACTGCAAGTCATTATACACCACTTCTGCGCCAGCTTTTAACAAGTTGGCATAATTAACCTGACTGGTAATGTCAAATTTGGCAGTCGTTGAAAAAGTTTTGGTATAATCGCGTACTGTAGCAGTATGACCGCCAAAGAACATTCCATCAGGACCAAAAGTCGCTTCCGGGCTCCAGCCAAAAGGCGCTTCATCGGTAAAATAGCCGGGGACTATTTCATATACTTTATCCAGGTTACGCTCCTGCCCAGGTTCGGTATGATAATTACTCTCTACATATTCCAGCGAGGCTTCATAAAATGTGTTTGGCGATAACATGTGGGTAATTTTGGCTGCCCCGGAATAATGCTCAACCTCGGCCTCACAATACCAGGATGGTGTAAAAATACGCCCGGAGCGTTGTTCATCGGTAATTTTGGCGATCTGGAATGGTGAGCGCATATAATAGGTAGGGCTCCAATAAGTTGTGCCGACGCGACCAAATTCGGAACTAAAAAACTGATTGTCAGTTGCATTGATTGCAACATTATAACTTTTTGCAGTATAGCCGGACAATTTCAGCTTTATGGCATTGGTAATATCCGAAGTTAATTGCATAGACCAGTTATAATCGACATAGTCATCGCGGATCAATGGAATAAGCAGCATTTCCCGTTCCTTGCGATAGCTGGTGAAAAACCGCAGGTTTCCCAACTTTTTGCCGATGATCGGCACGGGGCCGCCCAAACCGGCATCAATATTATAATCGGGCTGATCGGTTACCGCAGTTTGCCGATGCTGCCACTTCCATAATTTTTGCACTGCCATGGGTGAAAGGTCGTTGTCAGGATTACCATCGGTTAACAAATTTTCAGAAATCTTGTTCCAGCCTTCAAAGGTTGGGTACTGGCGTTGAGTATAATAGTCCCAAGCGCCATTTTGCGTTCCGGTCCAGCATACATCCGGATCAAGATAGGGACGCATCCACATAGAGTTGGCATCAAAAGGGGAAACGCCGAAATGCTTGGCCTGAGGAGGGCTGTATTTAAAAGTAACCGTACCATGGTAGGACTTTTTGCTGCCTTCTTTGGTTACCACATTAACAATACCTGAACGAACCTGACCATATTCAGCATTAAATCCACCGCGTTCGACCGATAATTCCTGAATAGAACTGAGAGAAATACCGGTGACGGGCTGGTTATTGCGGGGATCACGCAAGGTAATACCATCAATCTGAAATAATGCCTGAGAAGCATCGCCGCCGCGAATTTCAAGGCCATTTTCTACACCAGCTTGAAGAGCAACTACCTCGCCAAGGCTCGACATTGGAAGTTGTTCAATTTCAATATCGGACATGGCGGTAACACTGGTAGCCACATCTTCTTTGACCACTTTTTTTTCAGCAACTATAGTTACTGTTTCACCTTCAATAACTTGAGGGATTAAATCAATATCAACACGGGTGGTTTGATCAATTCGCACGCGAACATCTTCCACCTGCGTTTTCGTATAACCCATCATCGAAAACTGACAAACATAGACGCCGGGCGGCACCTGAAGAATGTTATAATTACCATTAAGATCAGTTGCGGCGCCCAAGGTTGTTCCTGCTAAAATCACATTCACGCCGGGCATAGGTTCCCCGTTCTCTTTGTCGGTCACTAAACCGGATATTTTACCGGTTGTGCCGGAATAGAGAATTGGTGACATGGATAATAAAATCAGAAACAAGCCAACCAGAAATAACTTTAAGCGATGCATCAATCGCCCTCCTTTGCTAAGCTATTAACTTTGTTGATTTTCTTATTATTAATTCTGTTTCAAGGGTTATTGCTTTTGCTGTATACTTTTTATTTTTTAAGCGAATGTGTTCCAATAACAAGCTGGCCGCGGCTTTGCCAATATCATAAGCCGGCTGCCGAACTGTTGTCAGGGGTGGATCAATAAGAGAAACAGTCGGATTATCGCTAAAACCTACCAATGCAATATCATCAGGAATTCTAAAACCATCTTCCCGAATGCGGCTAAAAGCGCCAATTGCCACCGGGTCGGTAACGCAAAAAATGGCATCCGGGGTTTGGGCTTGTTCACGCAAGCGGTTGTAACCGGCAATACCATCTTCCTCATTCAAACCGCCAAAGACAACCAGCTTTTCATCAAATGGAATATTTCCTGCTTCTAAAGCGGCACAATAGCCGTCATAACGATGCTTGCTGATCGCCAGATGTTCCGGCCCGGCCAAATGGGCAATGCGTTTATAACCGCATTTTACAAGATACTGAACAGCATCAAAAGCGCCGCCATAATCATTGACCACAACCCTGCTGGCATTCATCTCTTCACAAGTTCTGTCGAAAAACACAATTGGAATGCCGCGTTTCTGTACTTGAATAAAATGCTCAAAATTGCTGGTAAATTGGGAAACCGAGATCAATAACCCGGCAACGCGGTGGGAAATCAAGGCATGGGTATTGATGATCTCACGCTGCATATTCTCATTGGACTGGCAAATCATGACGGTATAACCGGCATCATAGGCAATGTCGGTAATGCCGCCCATTATTGCAGCAAAAAAGTAATGCTTTACCTGCGGTACAATGACCCCGATAATATTGGATGATTTCTTTTTCAGGTTCTGCGCCATTGTATTTGGTTGGTAATTTAATTTTTCCGCCCATTCCCTCACCTTTTGCTTGGTCTTGACGCTGATATCCGGATGATCGCTCAAAGCACGGGATACAGTGGACGGCGAAATGCTCAATTCTCTGGCAATGTCTTTGATAGTAGATTGGGTCAAATTTAGCTCGATTAATAATCAAAGGTTGCAATCGTTACCGCAAACGATTGCAATCAAGTGTATGAATTTTTTTACTCTTTGTCAAGCGAAAAATGCAAATCTCGAAACTTTTTTACCGTTTCGTACCTGCTGCATAAGGCGCCATAATAATACTGAATTCTCGGATGAAATTTATTTGCCGGTGTAGTTTTAGAAAATTATGCGGGAATTTATTATATTAAACAAGATAAATTAACATGTTAAATCATGCAATTAATTGTTCATTAAACGGCTGTCACAGGTAAAAACTTTACTTTTTTATTGCTTTGTTTGTTTTTGTATAGTACTTTAGCATATCTCAAAAGCGTATTCCGCAGCTTCCTGTTCCGCGCTATGACATACATTTTCCCGGCTGCGACATCCCCCTCCTTTCTCAAGACGGAAACGCTATGATTTATAGACAAGAATAGACGAGCACAGACAATGCACGAAACCGGAATCGCTGCAGAGATCATAAACATTATTAACCAAACCCTGCAAGATCGTCCCACAGCAGCAGTCCGACAGGTGCGGGTATTGATTGGTGAACTGACCGCAATTTTGCCGGAATCGCTAAATTTTGCTTACCGGGCGCTTACCGAAAACACCCCCCTGCACAACTCCCGGCTTGATATTACTATTATTCCGGTTCAAGCACAATGCCGTGCCTGCCATCAATCTTTTGCGATTCAGGAATTCACTTTTGCCTGCCCTTTTTGCGGCGGTTCCGATCTTGAAGTAACTTCAGGGAATGAATTGTATATTAAAGAAATAGAGGTACAATAATGCCGGTCATCACCGTAGAACGCAAAATACTGGAAAAGAACGATCAAATTGCACTGCAGAATCGTCAATTGTTTGCCAATAAAAACATTACTGTATTTAATCTGCTTAGCTCTCCCGGTTCAGGCAAAACAACCCTGCTGGAAAAACTGCTGCCGATGCTGACGGAGTATCATTGCGGAGTGGTAGAAGGCGATCTGCAAACTGACCGCGATGCGCAGCGCATTGCCGCGCTTGGCGTGCCGGTGGTGCAGATTGTTACCAACGGCGGCTGCCACCTGGATGCAGCGCTGGTGCGGGATGCGCTGGTTAACCTGGATTTGACTGCTATCCGCCTGTTATTTATCGAAAACGTCGGCAACCTTGTTTGTCCCGCCGGTTATGACCTTGGCGAGCATAAAAAAATTGTTATTATTAGCACGACCGAGGGCGATGACAAACCGCTTAAATATACCACCATGTTCCGCGCCGCACAGGTGTGCATCATAAACAAAACAGACCTGCTGCCGTGGACGGATTTTAATATGGAAACTCTGCAAAACAATGCCCGGCAAATAAACCCGGACCTGCAATTCTTTACCATTTGCGCAAAATTTGGCGCTGGTGTCCCGGAACTGGCAGAGTGGTTCAAAAAACAATTATTGCAAGTTAACGCATGAATCCGGTAGCAGATAAAGAATTATTAACAATTTCCCCGCTTCAGCACAATGCGCAAAGGATAAAAATTCACATCCGCGGCGCTGTGCAGGGCGTCGGTTTTCGGCCATTTGTTTACCGGCTAGCCCGGGTAATGCGCTTGTCCGGCTGGGTGCGCAACAACTCGCAGGGAGTGGTCATTGAAGCGGAAGGTACGGAACAGGAAATCCATATTTTCTTACAGCGACTCAAAAACGAAAAACCATTGGGGGCTGTTATACAGTCCCTCAGCGCAAAAAAGATAAACCCCGCCGGCGGCCATGAGTTTACAATAATCAGCAGCGATGATGCCGGGGAAAGAGCCGCCTGGATTTTACCGGATACAGCCACCTGTCACGATTGTTTGCAGGAAATATTTGATCCGCACAATAAAAGGTATCTCTATCCGTTTACCAATTGCACAAATTGCGGTCCGCGTTACTCGATCATTCTATCACTCCCCTATGACCGGCCCAACACCACCATGCGGGAATTTACGCTATGCCAAGATTGTCAAAAAGAGTATGATGATCCCCTCAACCGCCGCTTTCATGCCCAGCCCAATGCCTGCCCCGTCTGCGGCCCGTTTATGCAGTTATTAAATGTACAAGCAAAAACACTTGCCGAACGAACCACAGCTATTGAAAAAACAATAGCTTTACTGCATGAAGGAGCCATCATTGCTCTGAAAGGCCTGGGTGGATTTCAACTGCTTGTCGACGCTGAAAATGCGGCGGCGGTGCAGCAATTGCGCCGAGCCAAACAGCGCGATGAAAAACCGTTTGCCATGATGTTCCCGGATTTTCAATCCATACAGGATTATTGCCATGTATCGGTCCGGGAAAGCAAATGGCTGCAATCGCGCGCCGCACCAATTGTGTTGCTGCAAAAACGGCCTAAACCCCTGGCCGGGAAATGGACAATTGCAAAAAACATTGCCCCGTGTAACCCGTTTTGGGGCATAATGCTGCCCTATACGCCCCTGCATCATATCATTATGCGCAAGTTCGGCAAGCCGGTGGTGGCAACCAGTGGTAACATCAGTGATGAACCGATCTGCATCGATAATGCCGAAGCCCTTGCAAGACTGGCCGGTATTGCGGATTATTTCCTGGTGCATAACCGCCCCATTGCTCGCTATGTGGATGATTCCATCGTCCGTAAAATAGCCGGCGGTATGACCATCCTGCGTCGCGCCAGGGGTTACGCGCCGCTGCCGGTCACCCTGAATTTCGATATCCCTCCTGCCCTGGCGGTTGGCGGACATTTAAAGAACACTGTGGCGCTGGCAAAGGGACGCAATGTCTTTATCAGTCAACACATTGGCGACCTGGAAACGCTGGCCGCCAGTAATGCCTTTGCACAAACAATCCGGGACTTGTCAGCTATGTACCAAATCAAGCCGCAAGTGGTCATCCATGATAAACACCCGGACTATGCTTCAACTCGTTATGCAAAACAGACCGGTATACCGGCTATGCAGGTACAGCATCACGTGGCGCACATTCTCTCTTGTATGGCGGAAAACCGGCTCGACCCGCCGCTGTTGGGCGTTAGCTGGGACGGCGCCGGTTACGGCGATGACGACACGATTTGGGGAGGTGAGTTTATTACCATAACCAGGCAAGAATACCACCGGATCGCACATCTACGTACCTTTGCCCTGCCCGGCGGCGATATGGCAGTTAAAGAACCGCGGCGTACTGCATTGGCAATGCTGCTTACTCTGTATTCCGGTAAACTGAAAAAATGTGCAAATTTACCGGTTTCTCAGGCATTCACGGATCAGGAACGGGCAGTGCTGCTGCAAATGCTAAATAAAAATCTGCATTGCCCCATAACCAGCAGCATGGGCCGTTTGTTTGATACGGTCGCTTCCCTGCTCGGTATTCAGCAGTTTAATCATTATGAAGGGCAGGCGGCCATGCAGTTGGAACAGCAAGCCTGGAAAGCGCGCCGCGAAAACGGCGTCTATCCTTACCTGATAACCGGCAATAATACTCCCCGGATAATCGACTGGGAACCGCTGATCAAAACGATAATTACCGAATATCAAAATCATGTTCCCCTGCCCATCATAGCGGCGCGGTTTCACAACACCCTGGCGGCGATGATTCTGGAAATTGCCAATCTGTGCGCCTTGCAAACCATTGTATTGAGCGGCGGCACATTTCAAAACCGTCTAGTAACGGAAAAAAGCGTACAATTATTAAAAGGCGCAGGATTCCAGGTCTTTCGGCAAAGACAGATTCCCCCCAACGACGGCGGCATTTGTCTGGGACAGATCATGGCGCTGCATATACTTCATAACAAGGATACGAAAAAAATAACTTGAATAGAATGAGGTTGTATTCAAGTCAAAATTTGAGATGAAACGATTTATAAACAAAAGTATATTCCCAAAAGTTTGTCATTTCGAGCAAAGCGAGAAATCTTGTTTTTCAATATTTTGGCCACGAAAAATTCCTCGTCGCCAAGTTCCTCGGAATGACAAGAATGGGATTTTTATCAATATTAAAAAATAACTGTTACCATTCGATATAAAAGCTAAGGACGGAGTAAGCGTATGTGTTTAGCCATACCCGGTAAAATCATCGAAATCACAAAAGGCGAACCAATGGATCGCACCGGCAAGGTGGATTTCGGCGGCATCGTCAAAGAGGTACACCTGGGCTATGTGCCCGAAGCGCAGATTGGCGATTACGTCAATATTCACGCCGGGTTTGCCATTGCCGTTTTGCAGGAAGCCGAGGCGGCGGAAATATTGCAAATCTATACGGACATGAACAAATATACCGGGATGCGGGATGGATTACAACGCTAAATACCGGGATGCAGTGGAAATAAAACAAGTGATTCACGCCATACGCACCCTGTCCACCCGCAAATGGCCGATTATGGAAATCTGCGGCGGACAGACCCACGCACTGCTGAAATACGGCATCGACGAACTGCTGGCTGATGTTATCGAACTCATCCACGGCCCCGGCTGCCCGGTCTGTGTTACGCCGCTGGAAATGATCGATAAAGCCATACACATTGCTGCGCTGCCTGAGGTGATTTTCTGCTCCTTTGGCGATATGCTGCGCGTCCCCGGCAGTGAACAGGATTTGCTGGCCGTTAAAGCCGCGGGACACGACATTCGCATTGTCTATTCGCCGCTGGACGCCCTCGCCATTGCACAAAAAAATCCGGACAAGCGTGTGGTCTTTTTTGCGGTGGGATTTGAAACGACCGTCCCGGCAGTGGCCATGACCGTATACCGGGCGGTGCAGGAAAAGATCAGCAATTTCTCCGCGCTTGTTTCCCATGTGCTGGTGCCCCCGGCCATGCAGTTATTGCTCTCCACCCCGGATTGCCGCATCAAGGGATTTTTGGCCGCCGGGCATGTCTGCGCGGTGATGGGCTACCATGAATACATTCCTATTGCACAAAAATTTCACATCCCCATCGTGGTCACCGGCTTTGAGCCGCTCGATCTGGCGCTGGGCATTTACCGGTGCATAAAGCAACTGGAAGAGGGTTGGAGCGGTGTGGAGAATCAATACGTTCGCTCGGTCACGGAACAGGGTAACATTCCGGCGCAGACCTTGATGAAGCAGCTGTTTGATATTGTGGATAGAAAATGGCGCGGCATTGGCGTTATTCCGGCCAGCGGCTTGCAGCTCAAACCGGAATACGCCGCCTGGGATGCGGAAAAGCTGTTCGCTTTGGGAAATATTCAAGTGAGCGAACCGGAACTTTGCATCAGCGGCCTGGTGTTGCAGGGCTTGAAAAAACCGCCGGACTGTCCCGCTTTTGCTACGCAATGCACGCCCGAACACCCGCTTGGCGCGACCATGGTCTCGGCGGAAGGCGCCTGCGCGGCCTATTACCATTACCGGAACGTCCCGGTCGCTACAGACCGAAAATAACGGAGACATTATGCAACCTGAAGAAATATCAGCCGCAGCGTTCGGCGCTTGTCCCATTCCCATTGGGGAATACCCACACATTGTCATGGCGCACGGCGGCGGCGGCGAGTTATCCCGGCAGTTAATTGAAAAAATGTTCAAACCGGCATTTGCCAATCCCCTGCTGGCAAACGATCACGACGGCGCGGTCATTCCCCGCACCGGCGGCAGACTGGCGTTCACAACGGACTCGTATGTCGTTCAGCCGCTGTTCTTCCCCGGCGGCGACATTGGCAAGCTGGCGGTATATGGCACGGTTAACGACCTGGCAATGTGCGGCGCAAAGCCGCAGTATATCAGTCTTGCTTTTATTTTGCACGAAGGCCTGCCCATGCAGACTCTTTGGAAAGTGGTCAACAGCATTCACCGTGCGGCGCAGGAGACCGGCGTGCAAATCGTCACCGGCGATACCAAAGTGGTGGATAACAGCGGCGATAATGGCCTGTTCATCAACACCAGCGGCATCGGCGTTATCGAACATGACCTGACCATCGCCCCGGCATCCATCCAGGTGGGCGACAGCATCATCCTCAGCGGCGATATTGGCCGGCACGGCATGGCGGTTATGGCGCTGCGCGAGGGACTCGAATTTGAATCGCAAATCAACAGCGATTGCGCACCGCTGCATGAAATTGTGGCAAACATCCTGAATGCGGGTATTCCCGTCCATTGTCTGCGCGACCTGACCCGCGGCGGCCTGGCCAGCGCCCTGGTTGAAATATCTTTGACTACGCACAAGCAGATCGACATTGCCGAAGATGTTATTCCAGTGCGCGCTGACGTACGCGCCGCCTGTGAGATGCTGGGCTTCGATCCCCTCTACGTCGCCAATGAAGGGCGGTTCATCCTGTTCATCCCGCAAAACTATACGGAAAAGTGCGTACAAGTCTGTCGCGCTCATCCGCAGGGACGGGAAGCGCTGGTCATCGGCAGGGTGAGCGATATAGGACAAGCCACAGTCGTAGCCGCGAATGCCATTGGCGGCCGGCGGGTCATCCGCATGTTCAGCGGCGAGCAATTGCCGAGGATTTGCTGAGTATAGCAAAAGAGATGGTTTCCACAACATCCTCGGAACAAGGGGCTTTTGCTCCTTGCCTATATCCAGGAAATCGGTTCGATCTTGATATCCTCCGTAGAGTCAAGGCATGCCTTGTCTCTACACAAAAATCCCAAAAAATCACCGATTTCATTTGATTTCCTGTCCGATTATTAGTATATTTCAACCCGCAAACCGGATTAATTCGGATATGTGCTTGAACTTTTCACATTAAAAAATGAACCGTATGCGATTGTTTTTCCATAACATACTACTGTCAGCCCCTGTTTCCCCGTTAAGGTACAATCATACCTGTGCAATTATTTTTCTGTAAAAGAAAGGATTATACTTGTCCGAACTTGTAAAAAACGGCCCTGAATATTCTGCTGCTGCGGATTGGGTCTCCTTTAAACCGGAAATAAAAATTCTGGATTGCACCATCCGAGACGGCGGCCTTATGAACGACCATAATTTTGACGATAAAGTGATCCGTTCGATATACAATGCCTGTGTGGAAGCCGGCATCGATTACCTGGAACTTGGCTACAAGGGGGACGGCAAAATCTATGCGCCCACGCAATACGGTCCCTGGAAATTTTGCCGCGAAGAAGACATTCGCCGCATCGTCGGCGACAACGATACGCCGCTCAAGCTCTCGGTCATGGCCGACGCTACCCGCACGGATTATAAAACAGACATTCTGCCCAAGAGCCAGAGCGTTATCGATATGGTGCGCGTTTCCTGTTACATCCACGAAATACCCACCGCGCTGGATATGATCAAGGATGCCCACGATAAAGGCTATGAAACCACAGTCAATATGATGGCCGTCTCCACCGTACCCGAACCGGAACTGGACAGCGCTCTGCGCCTGCTGGCCGATTCCGAGGCAGGCACACTCTATGTGGTCGATAGTTTTGGTTCACTCTACAGCGAACATGTACATTACCTGGTAAAAAAATATTTGCAATACGGTAAAAAAGTCGGTATGCACGCCCATAACAACCAGGAACTGGCCTTTGCCAATAGCATCGAGGCGATCATTCACGGCGCTACCATAGTGGATGGCAGTATGGCGGGACTCGGCCGCGGCGCCGGTAATTGCCGCACCGAATCGCTGCTCGGCTTTTTGCACAATCCCAAATTCAAACTGCGCCCGGTACTGGGCTGCATTCAGGAGCATATCGAGCCGTTGCGCAACAAGCTGCTGTGGGGCTTTGATATTCCTTACATGCTCACCGGGGTTCTCAATCAGCACCCGCGCCCGGCCATCAAATTCAATTTCTCCAAAGACAAGGGCAATTACCTGCTGTTTTTTGAAAAGCTGTAAGCGCGTCTTCTTCTTTTAATACCCCGGAATGGATAAAATAGCAGGACAGAAATACCATTTTGCTAACGTCAGCAAAATGGTATATTTTAATCGGAAAGTAGTTTAGGTAAAACAACCCGATCATGTCGGTGACGGTACCGATATGATATTTTGTTAACATATTTCACAAATTGGAAAATAGTTAAAATGGTAATGTAAATTTAACCATATAATTAAACTTTATAAACCCGAAATCCCTCAATTAATTGTTTGAATGAGACCGGCTTGAATTTTTCAAAGCTTTCCTGATCCACAAAAACAAAATCATATTCAACTTGAGATTGTACCCGGTTTATATCTTCACACCATTGCCGCAGTCGTGCCATTTTGAGTGGAACATCTAAATCTACTAACCCTTTTGTTTCCACTATGAAAATTTGACTATCTGACAATTTTACGATAAAATCCGGATAGTAGTTAGAGATGTCGCTATCTGCTTTGACATAATCCAGTTTGAAATTTACTGCCAAAAAATTTTTAGTATAAGAAATAACATCATCACAATCTTCCAAAAACCGAGCAAATAATAATTCAAAATGGCTTTCACCAATTATACGGTTAAAGATACTTTTTTTCGGGATTACATATCCCTGATTTTTAACTACGAAAGGACGAGTCTTCCGTAGCTTTATTGTATCACGGATTTCAGCGTCACCTTTGTTTTGTACTGTGAGTGAATTGATCGCTTTTTTAAAAGATTCAAGTAGAGTTTTGGTTGTGGCTAATTCCGAAAGGTTACGCAAAGTATTGGGATTTTCGAGTTCCACTTTATGGACGAACAGATCGTTTTGAACAAAAGACTTGATTTTACTATACAGCACGTCGTAACCGCTCACTAACCGCAAATCCTTCATAACGGACTGGGCAAAGTAGCCAATCACGCTACGGTAATCGGCCACGCCTGCTGTATCCATAATTGTGGTATGTGTCACTTCACCGGTAGTGATGTCCTTAAAGACGATCTCGCGTTGTTCTTCCTCGCTAAAACGCCGATAGGTTACACGATTATGCCCAATTGCGCCTGCATCCAGATCGCTTAGATTTTTGTATTCCCGGTAAACACGTGGTGATAACACTGGTATTTCTATATCCAGAGCTTGAATATCTTTTTTAATATTCATAGTATCAACTTCTATTACCAATGGCGTTTTAGGATCAGTACCTTCGCCCATCGGCTTACGCTCCAGCGCCACGCCTTCAGCCTGAATGGATTCGACAAACTCCATAAAAGCATTTGTTCCGACTACGCTGACGTATTCTTCCACGTCGCCGGGATACATTTTGCGCAGGCCACGTCCCAGAGTTTGTTCCGGTAAAATGTTGCTTGGGGCGGAATAGGCGCGCAAGCCCACTATAGTGGTAACATTGCGTACGTCCCAGCCTTCTTTGAGTACCATTACTGAAATGATGGCTTTATAAGGACTATCCAACCCGTCAATATCATTTGCCTCCTTTCGCAGTTTATCCAATTCTTCCTTGCTTTTACCAGATGTTGATTCGGAAATATCACCGTTGCTTTTGGTATGAATAACCAGCACAGCGTCTTTAAGATCAGGATAATTACTTTCCAGGTATTCAGCCACGTCATCACAATTGCGAGTGTCGTCAGTCATTATAAAAAGGATCGCTTTTTTGCCCATTTTTTCATGTTCGTCGTACGCCTTGCGCCACTCTATCACGCCGAGGTGAATATAGTCTGTGTACTTTTCAGTGTACTTGGCGCTCTGTCTCTCCATCAGTTTAGCTCTGCTGGGAGCATCCGGCAGGACCGGATGTTTTACCACGTTTTGCGAAATTGCTTCCACCAACGGGTAATCGGAAATTGTCTGCACAAAGATTGCGCCATTATTATGTTTTGGGGTGGCGGTTGTGTCTACTTGCAGGGAGAGCGCAGCGCCTTTTTGTTTTAAACGATTGTGGATGTCCTCGATAGATTTGAACCAGGCCATGTTGGGTTCATGTATGTGATGCGCTTCATCATTCAGGATTACTAATTCTTCAATATCACGAACGATCATGCCTAAATCCACTTTGGAATCGGTGGTTGCACCGCTGGGACGTTTACCCAGGAAATAATCCCGCATGTCATCATCATCGGCAGAAGGGGGAATGTCATTTCCAGCATAAACGCGGTGAATATTGGTCAAAAAGATATTACCGGTGGGACGGGTAATACGCACTTCATCCTGGATGTGTAAGGTCAGTTGAAAATCATCACTCCAATTGTGCCCATCCACACCATTTTCAGGGATGACCGGATCGGTAAAGAAAATGTGCAACCCTTGAAAATCTTTGTATATGCGATCCAGCACTATAATATTGGGAGCAATCACGAGAAAATTTCTGGCCAGAGTTGAGCCCGGTTCGTAGAGCTTGTGATAGAAACACCAGGCTAAAACAAGGCTAAGCACTTTCGTCTTGCCGGAACCGGTCGCCATTTTTACTACAAACCGCCGCCAGGTTTCATCAAACATCCCTGTCGATACAATGCCGGAACTATCATAACGCATCATATCATACTTGTCTTGTACACCGGCCACATCATATAGGTAGATGATTGTTTCCAGCACTTCACGCTGGGCAAAGTAATATTGAAATTCCGCCATAGTACCATCGGCTTGAGGAAGCAGGTGAGGAGTGTTAAACCACCAATTGAGCAGGCTTTTGCTGGTGTCCGTTCCCCCGGTATAGCCGCTGTCACGCCATTCTTTCACTTTAATACGCAGCTGCGACACCAGCGGCGGCATAAGCTTTTCCATACCGGTTTCGCGCAGGGCTTCATCCGCCGGAAACCAGCGTAAAGCCGGGTCGAGGATAACGTAGGGGGATTCCGGAAAATCTTTATGCAGGGCCATATTTATTTACTCACTTTTCTTTTTTGAGATTGCCTTTGTCGTGCCAAGTTTCTTGCGTTGTTCTGCTTCAAGTTTTTTTATGTTTTTCGCAACCGGCAATTCTTCAGGCATTGTGCCCCCTAATTCTTGTATCGTTTTCCGCACTTTAGCGCCGACCTCGCGATGGGTCTGGTTCGCTGCGTCTTTGCCTTTCACATTATCCCGGCGCAATTTTTCCTCTGTCTGTGTGGCCCGGAATAGATTCGCTGCCAATTCCGTGCTGCCCATGTGATCCAGAATCTTTTCACTCTTTTTCAAACCCTTCCGGTGGTGAATGTCTTCCTGTTTCAATCCACCATAGAGCCCCATATAACCATGATTCTGAAAGATGGCATAATCTCTTGGTTCAAGGACTCCCGCTTGCCTGGCTGCGCCGGCTAACTGCACATTGTGGCGGCGTATTTCTTCCCGCAACATCAGGCGTCGTTCCGCATCGATATTGTTATCCGCTAATTCCTGCCGGCGTGTCTGAATGGCAAAGTAGGTTTGACCCTGCGCCACGATATCCTTACGGGGATCGGCATTTTGAATTGCCAGGTAGCAGGCATAACGGGACATAAAAACAGTCTTGACCGGACGCTGTCCACCTTTACCGATCTCGATCATTTCGGTGACGTCACCGAAATGATCCTCAATATGGCGTCCGCTGTTGAAACAAGCCAGTCTTGCTTTTTCAAGGACACTTTCGAAATTGCGGTAATCGCCATAACCCAAAATCTCTGCAAAATCACGGCTTGACCAATACTCGGTGCCGGAATTATTTGTTCGTTTGATGCGTTCAAAAGGTGATATATTTGTTCCGGAAGATCGAATAATTTCCTTTTTCATTATGATCCCTCCCTACTTTTTTCCAACAGTTACTTCTATTATTGTCATAGTATCGTTTCCAAAGATGTCCACTACTTTAACAGCCAGTTTGCGACGCCCGGGCGCACATTCATGAAAGACGCTGGTCAATTCCAGCGAGCGATCCTTTTTAGTGCGGAAGGACTGCCATTCATTTTCAAAGATATAATCCCCGGTCCAGCGTTCTTCCCATTCTCCGGATTCTTCATTCCTTACACGGATGATTTCACGTTTGCTTTCAAAATCAAAATCCACAGACCAATAATCGATCCAATCCGTCCAATTTTTGGTGAGAACCTCGCGGGTGACAATGCCGTTGGCATCCTTGCTGACTTTGACAATCTGGCCCTTTTCCACCACGATTTTGCTGGATTTGTCCTTGAGCGCTGCTTCGGCGGCGGCGATGGAATCCTGTGAATAGAACACCGAAAAATCGGTCAGTTCAACGGCCACATTGTTCTTTTTAACATGGGGTTTAACTTCTATGGCGGCAACATCATGGAAAACGACCTGGTTCCTTTCCACTGCACGCTTGTCAAAGACCTCGGCGGGGATGTATTTGGGGGCAATATCAATTCCTTTGGCGCGGGCTTCATCCAGGATGTTCGGGAACAGCCCCATTTCAAATTCAAAGCCTAAAATATCTACCCTGGTGATGTGCTTCTGCCGGCATTCCAGGATAAC
>CAYNSO010000005.1:58924-82238 GCA_964399735.1 uncultured Cytophagia bacterium | reverse complement strand
ATAATATTTTTATCGCCGGGTTTGTGTACAAGGCTGATTTGGTAGATTGAGACATTTATTTCCCCATCGCCAAAAGGCACCTTTAGATCAGATAGAACTTTGTGATTATCATCAAAACGAGTCTCTAATCCTTTGCCGATTATATTTGTAAATCCCGGCATGATCAGACGCATATCAATATCGGAACGCTCCGCCAATACTTTGCTTAAACCGATTGGGACGTCTCCCAGTCCACCGGTGCCATCAATTCCCCGAATTTGGTTCGATACAAATAAAATTGAGAGTTGCATTGTTTTTATTCCTGCGTTGATTCAATTTTTTTCGGCATTCGATGCCGGTAATGAACAGTAAAAATTTTCATGTTTTAGTATATCCTGATGTATTGAAATATTGATTTTTTAGGAAAAAGTCAAGATTTATTTATTATTGCAGGATAAATTTTCTTTAATATTATTGAAATGGTTTATTGATATAATTTTGTAATTCTTTTTCTTGCTTTCAATGTGTATTTTTATAAATTACCAGCAACATGTCCTGTTTCACTTATTTTGACCGGGCTTTAAATAATAAGCACGGCTCATTAAACATTTTATATCGAGTTGATAATTGATAAAAGAGCCGGTATAGAAAAAAAATTAAGGAGCTTTTATGTCACTCACTGCAAATTTCAAGTTCATATTGTGCTTGCTCATCATTTTATTATTCCCTGTATTTTTGTTTTCCCAAATACAGAAACCTGATTATGTTTTATCAAAAGGATTTTTTACAGTAAATGGTAAAATTTATGACAAGAATGGTCACGAATTTATCATGCGCGGGGTGAATCATACTCATACCTGGGGGGATGGGAACAAGAATTTTAACAGCATTCCCCATATAGCTAAAACCGGTGCAAATACGGTGCGGGTGTGTTTCAGCAACTGGGACTGGCAGACGATTTCCGATACTCCAGAAAAACGCCGCGCAATTGTCGAGAGTTATATTGCCAACGGCATTGTGCCTATGGTTGAATTGCATGAAGCAACCTGCGGTGAATCTCCGGCTGAAATTGAAGCGATTGTTGATAACTGGCTGGACCCCGGTAACCAGGAATGGCTGAACGACCTGGAAGAGTATGTAATACTTAATATTGCCAATGAATGGGGCCCTGGTGGAAATGGTGATTATTCAGTTTGGCGGGATACATATAAATTAGCTATCAGTCAGTTACGCGATGCAGGTGTGAACAATATGCTGGTCATCGATGCGTCCGGTTGCGGACAGGATCCCAATGGTTTGATTTTAAATGGTCAGGAACTGATTGATCATGATCCCCAGCATAATGTGGTTTTATCCATCCATTTTTATGGTAACTGGCGTACCAGGAATAATTTTACCAGTTCAGGGTCTTCAGGGTTATACACCTCTTCTCCCTGGGGCGTGGAAGTGGAATTACAAAAAATGCTCGACGCTGGTCTGCCGGTGATTGCCGGTGAGTTTGGCTGGCAAGAGTATGAAACTTGTCCTTATATAACGGAACTGATCCTGGAGTTTTGTCAGTTACATGGTATTGGCTGGCTGGCATGGTCATGGAATAGCAACAGTGATCCGTTGCTGGATATGGTGTGGGATTGGGCATATAATTCCGATGACGACCTGCGGGAATATGGTAAAGTTATCATCAATCATCCATTGTACGGGTTGAAAACGACTGCCCGGCAAACCGGTATTTTTAACCATGCCAATGCCAAGCCAACTGTACAGATCACATCGCCTGCGGATAGTGCATTTATTTTTTATCCTTCAAACCAGGAAATAACTGTTGAGGCTTACGATCTTGATGGTTCAATTGCCAGGGTAGAGTTTTATAAAGGTCTTGAAAAAATTGGCGAGGATGCTTCAGCGCCATTTTCTTGCTCCTTGCAAAGTGTAACGCGCGGCATTCATCGTCTGGGCGCTGTAGCGGTGGATAATGATGGCTATCGAACATTGGCCGATTTTATATTTATCACTGTTGGCGATGAACTGATTGATAAAACGGCTCTTCTGGTTACCGCTAACGCTGCCGAGTTAAAGACCAGCGATGCAATGATTGTTGAACATTTACGACTTGCCGGATTTAATACTGTAATAGTTGATGATGATACTGCCGATGCACAACATGCCGCCAATATGGATCTGGCGCTTATCTCTTCCACAATTCTGCCTACCAAAGTTAAAGACAAATTGAATCATATTCCAGTCCCGATCATTGTTTGGGAAGCGCGATTATTTGATGATTTGAAAATGACTAATGCGATCACTTTTACTGATTTAGGTACTGCAGATGGAGCTAAACTCAGTATAATTGACCCTGCCCACCCGCTTGCCGGGGGATTAGACGGAGAGGTTACTGTTTTGGACTATGACTATAAACTCACGTGGGGAAAACCTGCTCCGACAGCAATTACTGTTGCCGCTATTCCCGGGCAAACCGGGCAATATGCCATTTTTGCGTATGATGCTGGCGCTGAAATGTTGGGTATGACTGCCCCGGCGCGCCGGGTAGGATTGTTCTTGTATGATGAAAGCGCCAGTCAGTTGCATGCAAATGGCTGGGCGTTGTTTGATGCCGCCCTGGAGTGGGCTGGCGATAAAACAGTTGCGGTCACCCGGAACGATAAATTGCCGCTTGCGGAGCAGATTGTTTTAGCGAAAAATTATCCCAATCCTTTCAACCCGGAAACAATTCTTGTATTTACAATTCCAAAGCCGAGTGATACACGTTTACAGATATTTGATATTGCCGGCAGGCTGGTGCGGAATTATGGAGTGGTTCACTATAACGAGGGTGAGCAACATCTTTGTTGGGATGGTTGTAATGATAACGGATTGCCCGTCCCCAGCGGCGTTTATTATTTTATGCTTGAAACCGCAAGCCAGCGCCTTGTTAATAAAATGCTGCTGGTTAGATAATGTAATAGTTTGACTGCTTATTTCGCTTTTTTTTTCTTTGTGAATTGTCAAGTAAAAAAAAATCTTGTTTTTAAAAAATTCAGGTGTTATATTAATACAGATAAGCGGATGGCCACCCCCGTCGAACGCCGACCCCCCTAGGTGTTTGACAGGTCATCCGCTTTTTTTTATTCATCGATTCTTTTTTTATAAATCAACTCCCTATACAAACAAATCACTCATTGTACTGTCAGTAATTTCCGGTTATCTATGAAAATCGGTTTGGATATGAGATTCAATTCTGTTAAAACCTTAGCCCCCAATGCCATAAATATCCGGTTCTATAAACCAGGTAAAAACAGCGATGGTTAGCCGGGAATGTTTATAGTTGATTTCAGGAACCAACAGAAACACTCAACAGGTTGTGTAAGGTTTAGCGGCAAACACCTTGATTTTTTTCTGATCTTCAAGCTCAATCTCAATGCAATTTTATCAGATATTATAGTGAACAGGATAATTAATCTATTGCTTTTAATGCTATGAAATTGTAAGTTTTTAAATTTGAATATAATGGAGAATTGCATTTGATTTCTATCGGCTCTCTATCTCTCAGTGTTGCGTTGGTGTTAGCAATATATTCTTTGGCGGCATTTATTCTAGCTGCCCGAAACAACAACCAGTCTGTTACTGTCAGCGCGCAACGGGCAGTTTACTGCATTTTTGTCCTGGTGACAATTTCTTGCGCAGTATTGCTTTATGCGTTGTTTACGCGTAATTTTAATGTTGAATATGTAGCTCAATATTCCAATCGTTCTCTGTCATGGTTTTATACGGCAGCGGCATTTTGGGCGGGTCAAGCCGGTTCGTTATTGCTTTGGGCGTGGCTGCTGGCATTGTTTGCAGTATTGGTCATTATACAAAATAGAAAAAGCCAGCCGGTATTACTCCCCTTTGTTATGTCGGTAATGAGTGTTGCCCTGTTTTTCTTTTTGTATCTGCTGGTTTTCAAGACCAATCCGTTTATCAAATTATCATTTATCCCGACTGATGGGCGGGGGTTGAATCCGTTATTGCAAAACCCGGAAATGATCTTTCATCCACCATCTTTGTATATTGGTTTTGTCGGTTTCACCGTTCCTTTTGCTTTTGCCCTGGCCGCCATGATGACCAAACAATTGGATAACCTGTGGGTTAAAAGTATCCGCCGCTGGTCGCTATTTTCATGGCTTTTCCTCACAATCGGCAATATTCTGGGCATGCAGTGGGCGTATGTTGAACTGGGTTGGGGCGGATACTGGGCGTGGGATCCTGTTGAAAATTCTTCGTTATTACCCTGGCTCAGCAGCACCGCTTTTATCCACACGGTTATTGCCCAGGAACGCAAAGGCGTTTTGAAAAAGTGGAATCTCTCTTTAATCATCCTGACTTTTGCCTTGACGATATTTGGCACCTTTGTCACCCGCAGCGGCTTGATCTCTTCAGTGCATGCTTTTGGTGTATCCGACCTTGGCCCTTTGTTTCTGGGGTTTTTAGCTTTAATACTTGTTGTCTCTTTTACCTTGCTGTATCGCAGGTCGCCATTACTAAACAGCAGTAGTACAATAACCGGCTGGACTTCACGGGAATCCAGTTTTTTGCTGAACAATTTGCTATTTGTTGCCATCACAATTGGTGTTTTTCTGGGTACTATCATGCCCTCGCTTTCGGAAGCGTTTACGAACAAAAAGATCACAGTTGGCGCAGAATTTTTTGACCGTCTGGCTGTACCCATCGGCCTGGCGATTGCCCTGCTGATTGGTATCTGTACATTGCTGTCATGGAATGCAACCAGCGTTACCAGAATTATTAAAAATTTTATCATTCCTGCGGGGATAACGGTTTTGGTTCTGGTGATGCATCTTGTTGGAGGAACTCGTCATTTTATGGCGCTTTTAGCGACGTCAATTATTGTGTTTTCTTCTAGTTCAACCATACTAGAGTTCGTGCGCGGAATTCGGGTTCGCCAACGAATGGAGAAAAGTTCTTTTTTCCCGGCTTTGATCTACCTGCTGCGTACTCACAAACGCCGTTATGGCGCTTTTATTGTGCATCTTGGTGTATTGCTGTTCATCCTCGGCATTGCCGGTTCTTCCGTATTCAGTTACGATACAACGGTAACAGTTGATCCCGGCCAAAAAATTATAACCGGCGATTATGAATTAAAATATCGCGGCATTACCGGTTCACATGACAAGAATTACCATATTGATACTGCTCAATTTGATATTTACCGCAACGGCAAAAAAATTGGCGTTATACAATCCGAAAAGCATTTGCATCCAAATTTTCAGCCTGCTACAGAGGTTGGTATTCGGACTAGATTGAAAGAAGATCTGTATGTCATTCTGGCGGATTATGATGCAGAAACAGGCCGGGCAACGATTAGCGTGCTGGTCAATGCGCTGGTGCTTTGGATGTGGATTGGCGGTGTGTTGATGGTCATTGGCGCTATTATGGCTTTGCTGCCGGCTGGCGGCAAGCGCCTCGTTTGAACATGGTATAAAGAAATGAAATTATTAACTCAACAATAAATGGTTGAAAATATGGTCTATTTGTTTTGGATTTTTCTGGTTGTTCTCGGTTTCTATATTATTGCTCCCTTTTTCCGTAACCGAAAGATTGTTGCGGATAACGGCACAAAAAATCAAAAACTGGCAGCATTGCACTATCGTCGGCAATTGCTTGAAAATTCGCTGGACGAACTGGATTTTGATTACCGGATGGGAAAAATTGTGCAAGCTGACCGGGACCAGTCTTTGCAAGCGTTGCAGGTTGAACTAGACGACATTGATAAAACAATAAACCGATCCGGTAATGCTTATACCGATAAAATGAAGGAAAAACTGGAAAAAGAAATAGCCGCCAGAAAAAAGCAAATCAATTCCGGCAAAAACAATTAATCATTGCATAAGGCTTGTTTATTTATATTTAACAGGATAGTTTTATGATGAATATTAAATTAACTTACAAGAGACTGATAGCCCCGATTTTTATCTTTTTAATGTTGTCCTGGTACAATGGCTTTGCACAAGAGGTACGTGGAGTAGTGGTCAACGGCAGTCGTCAGGGAAACGCGCTAGCCAACATTCCGGTAATGCTGCAAAAAGCCGGCGCTATGGACACGATTTATGTCGATATAGTAAAATCCGTCACGAACCGGCACGGACAGTTTCAGTTTAAGGAAGAATTTTCGGATACCACCGCATTATATTTTGCGGCAGTGGATTACCAGGGAGCGCGCTATTATAGCAACAGCAGCGATCCTTTACAGCAAAAGATCGTGGTTTTTGATTCGACACACAACACTTCCCGTCTCAGCGCTGTCATGCATCACGTTATCATTAGTAAAGTAGGAGAGAGGTTGAAAATCAAGGAAACCCGCATTATTCAAAATGCGGATTCTCTGGCTATTCCCTGTAAAAATTTTAATGATACGGACGGAAAACCGCTGTTTTATTTCGCCTTGCCCGAAGGTTATGCTAATCTCAAGTCCGTTTCGATGACTTTTGGTAATAGGCTGGTTGCTGGAGGTAACAACCTGTTTTTTCTGGGTGTAATTCATCCGGGCAACAATCCTGTTTCGTATACTTATGAATTGCCATTTACTAAAAAGACTGCGGCGATCAACTTGCCGGTGTTGCAAATGACCCGCTCGCTGGATGTTTTTTCCAGCGACCCGTCTTTGAAAATTACTGCGGAACAATTACACGATGAAGGCCCTTTTACAATTCGCGGCATCCAGTATCAACGCTTTAATACCCGCAATCTGGCGCCGGGGTCAATGCTGGCTTTTACTGTTGCTTATTCCGTCGATCACCGGCCACAATTTCTTATCTTTGGTTTGCTGGCGCTTGCCATTGCCCTGTTTTCAGTTCTTAATTACCTGTTTAAACGCAATAAACGCCGCAGCCGTAAACTATCTATCGATCCTGTTGTCAAGCTAAAAGATCGCCGTCGTGAACTAATCGATTCTATCGCTATGATCGATTCCAGGGAAGGCAAGCAGAACAATCAAACAATAGCCAGGCGTCAACAATTGTTCGACGAGCTGCAGAGTGTTGAACTGGCTCTCCAGGAATTCATGGATAAGCAGAAAGGCCCCGCTTGATTCAGGCGCAACACATCAATAAAACTTTTGCGGGTAAGAGTGTGCTTTGGGACATCAATTTCCATGTGCAGCGCGGCGAATATGCCGCTTTGCTGGGCGTGAACGGCGCCGGAAAAACAACTCTTGTTCGCATTTTGTCCGCTTTGACTACTCCCAATTCCGGCGATTCGATGATAGCCGGAATCTCGTTAAAAAAAGACGCCAACGCTGCCCGCCGTTGTCTGGGGGTTATGAGCCATTCCCCGTTTTTGTATGGCGATCTTTCCGCCCTGGAGAATTTGCGTTTTTACGCCGGCATGTATTCAATTGGTAATGCTGAAACTCGTATAAAAGAATTGTTAAACCAGGTTAACCTGCACCAGCGCCGCTATGACCTGGTACGCACTTTGTCGCGCGGCATGCAGCAACGGCTTTCCCTGGCTCGCGCCTTGCTTCATGAACCCCGTGTGTTACTGCTGGATGAACCATTTTCCGGTCTCGATATTCATGCGGCAAAATTACTTACCGACCTGCTGCATCAACATATTGAAACCGGCATCACCGTATTGCTTACGACCCACGATATTGATTTTGCCCTGCAGTATGCCGACAGGATTATGATTTTGAAAAAAGGCAAACTGACGGTAAACGACCGCAGGGATAAATTTTCTGCCAGCATAATTGCCGGTCACCTGGAGGAGGCCCCAAAGTGACTGCCCTGACGCAAATATGGTCAATTTTGCGCAAGGATCTACTCATCGAACTGCGTAGTAAAGAGTTGATCGTTTCTATGGCTGTGTTTTCACTTGTAGTCGTTGTGGTATTTAATTTTGCATTTGATCCGGGTACAATGCAATTACAGAACGCCGCGCCGGGGATTTTATGGGTGGCGTTGATCTTTGCCGGTAATATCGGCCTGAGCCGGGGGTTTGCCCGCGAACAGGAAAACAGTTCCATGCAGGGACTATTGTTATGCCCGGTGGAGCGCAGCTTGATTTATCTGGCCAAAGTGATTGGCAATATGATTTTTATGGGTATTCTGCAGATTATTGTGCTGCCATTACTGGTGATTTTTTATGATTTATCCATAGGGGCAGCATTGTTACCGCTAATTCTGGTACTATTTTTGGGTATGCTGGGTTTTGCGGCTACCGGCACTCTGTTTTCCACCATAGCCGCGCAAACCAAAACCCGTGAAGTGATGCTGCCAGTTCTGTTACTGCCTGTATCTGTACCATTGATCTTGTGTGCGACTAAAAGCACCGCGGTGTTACTCAATGGCGGCGCTTTTTCTCATATTTTGTCGTGGATAAAAATTCTTATCGCTTTTGATGTTATTTTTTTTACATTGTCCTGGTTGTTGTATGAATATGTCCTTGAGGAATAACGGAAAAAAATATGAATAGAATAAGACCTGTTTACCTGGCGCTGCTGATCCCCGCTTTTTTATTATTACTCATCGCTCTTTATTGCGCTTTTATCTATGCGCCCACTGAAACAACCATGGGCGATGTGCAGCGAATTTTTTATTTTCATGTACCCTCTGCATGGGTATCATTCCTGGCTTTTTTTGTGGTATGTATAGCGAGCATTCTCTATTTGAAAACCGGCCGGGAGCGCTGGGATCGCCTGGCAGCCGCTTCGGCGGAAATCGGCGTGTTGTTTATTGTGATTGTGCTGATTACCGGACCCCTATGGGCCAAACCGGTATGGGGCACGTTTTGGACCTGGGATGCGCGTTTGACCACCTCGTTCGTATTGTTTTTGATCTATACCGCATACCTGATGTTGCGCAGTTATACAGTGAACCGTGAACGCGGCGCTCGACTGGCTGCGGTTTTTGGGATTGTCGGTTTTGTGGATGTGCCGATTGTATATATGTCCATTCGCTGGTGGCGGACGCTGCATCCGCAGCCTGTCATAGCCGGCGGCGATGGCAGCGGGCTAGCCCCGCAAATGCTGACAACCCTGATGGTGTGTTTGTTGGCGTTTACAATTTTATACATAACTTTGTTGAAAATCCGCTATGACGAGTCCGCATTAGGGCAGGAAATTCGTATTTTAAAAGAACAAATGATTAAGGAGCATGAATGAATAATCTTGTTTACCTGGTTCTGGCCTATACCTTTATCTGGGTTGTTCTTTTGGTATTTCTGGTGAGCATTGCCGCGCGCTTGACGCGTATGAAGCGCGAGGTTCGGCAATTGCAAGAGATGATGAAAAGTGCAGTGTAATGAGGGTATGAAATTTGCGTTATATTTTAATGAGCAACAAAATGATCTGCATAATTTAGAAATAGTATTGGTTTAAAATGAGGTGTTGAATGAAAAAGACTGTTATATTTACAGGAATAGTGTTGGTAATTTTTGCTGTGATGGTTACTGCGCAAGACAAGACCGCCAAGTATGTGGGCTCGGAAAAATGCAAGGTTTGCCATAAAGCGGCCAGCCGCGGCGACCAGTATTCGGTTTGGGAAAAAAGTTTGCATGCCAAAGCATACACCACCCTGGCTACAGAGCAATCCAAAGAAGTTGCCAAAAAAGCCGGAGTAACAGGAGATCCGCAGAAAGCAGCGCAATGTTTAAAATGTCATGTTACAACATTTAACAATCCAGCTGCGCCAAAAGATGCCTCCTATAAACAGGAAGAGGGAGTCGGCTGTGAAACGTGTCATGGCCCCGGCTCCTTGTATAAAACATTAAAAATCATGAAAGACCTTGCCGCTGGAGTGCAAGACCCCAAAGAGGTGGGTTTTATAGCCGGTGATGAAGCTACTTGTTTAAAGTGTCATAATACAGAGAGTCCAACCTATAAAGAATTCAAGTACGATGTAGATTACGCTAAAATTGCTCACCCCTTGCCGGATAAATCCAAATAATCACTTTCCCCCTTTAAAAAACCGAATCGTTTTACCGAATGATAATTTCAGTAAAGCGATTCGGTCTTTGTAATTTCAATTCTCACATATTATTCCATACATGCACATACGATGGATTGTGGCATGGCGAGTTGCACGTTGCCGTGGTGCGATCCCATTCCAGCGACTGGATGATTTCTGCATTGGGAGTGTTGTCGATATGCAGCGGGTCGTCGTAGGCATGGAATTCCGTATGGCAGGTCTCGCAGACTCTGTATTTCAAAAGATGCGATTGATGCTCGCCCACGCCGAGACTGGTTTTTTCGGCAAGGCCGCTCAAATCGACCGGGGGCGCGGGATTTCGTGCGCCGCCGTGACACTCGTTACAGGTTTCCGGGCCCTCGGAGCCTGTATGGCAGGTATAACAGCTTTTACCGGAACTACCGCCCTTGTAATCGTCGCCATGACATTTTTTACAGCCGTCCATTTTCCAGCCATGCTCGCGAATACTGACGCCGTGAAAGCCCTCGCTTTCTTCTGCTGTATACCAGTCCTCAGCATGGGGGAAGGTATGACAAAAATTACACGGCACCTGTGTGCGTCCGCCAAGGTAATCTGTGCCATGGCAAATTTTACAGGAATCTCCGCCTGATGCATAATAGTATTTATCGTGGAATTGTTCGCTTTCGGTGTCATTCCAGCCTGCGAAATGAGGGTACAGGGAATGGCATGTATAGCAATCTGTTGAATGTGTATTATCATTATGCCAGGTATGGCATTCAGCGCATAATTTTTGATCCCAGCGTTTTTCCCGCAAAAACTGGCCGTGAAAGTCATGGCTTTGCGTATCGTGCCAGGCGGTGAGATGTGGATAGGAATGACATTCATAACAGGAAGCTTTGCTTTCCCCGCCGCTAAAATCTTGTCCGTGACAACTGGTACAGGAAGAATAACCAACGGCCTCTACTTTTACACTATGAAAGTTTTCCGATTCCTGCTGCGACCAGCTGTCCGGGTGGGCTTTGGAAGGCAAGGGATTGGCGTCCTCAGAGCAGCGATAAAACATGAGCGGCAGGAGGAATACTGAAATGTATAAATAAATTTTGCTAATTTTCATGCAATGCACCTTTACTTTTTCATTTATTTAGCGGTGTGACATTCGGCGCAAATCGGGTCGCCGTTCATATCATTATGACAACTGATACAGCCGTCCAGATCGAATTGTGCTGCGGTTTTATGAGTACCGCCGTTGCTTTTATTAGACCACCCGGCAAAGGAGTGACTTTTGGGAAGCACTAATTCCGCGCGGTGGCATTCCTGGCAAAATGCCTGCTCTTCATGGCAAATATAGCATTTATCGTTCCCACCTTTCGCAGCAATGGCATGGTTGTTCACAAAATTGAGCGGATGCACCTGGCGATCCAGGTTGTCGCCGCGATGACATTCCAGGCAATAATTGTCGGAATGGCACATACGGCAATTGTCTTTATCGGTATAGCTGTTTATACCATGTGTGGCTGTCCAGTCGCTTTTATGATCCGCAGGTAGCCGGTCATCCTGCGGACTGTGGCAGGTATAGCAATAATCCGGTTCATCCAGGCTGCTATGACATTGTACGCAGCTTGACATCGCCGGCAGATGGCTATCGCTGATATTTTCGCTGTTATCTATACCGGTATGACAATCGGTACATTGAATGTCATTGGCAAGGTGTATTTGATGTGGAAAACGGGCAATATAATGAGTGAGCCACGGCCGCGTTTTGGCAGCATCCTTTTGGTTATCATAACTGGTAAAAGTTAATGTATCGTCATGACATTGGTTACATGCAGCTTTGTCAGGTAATAACAAATCCAGCGGGCTCTTGCTGGTATCGGCAACAGCGTGGCAGTCCGAACATCCGGAACCAACATCCTGGATATGCAGTTTGTGGGAAAATTTGAAACCGGTATCTCCTGAACTATTGACCATGCCCAGGCTGGCCAGCGCTAATAAAAGCAGGAGAAAGATTGTATTTCTTTTTATCATAGTCATTGTCCTCATTTACCAGCGGCAGGATATATGGTTTAAAAACCGGGAATCGCTTTTTTTGTATTTATTGGTCAGCCATTGATATTCAACATCGGCGGAAAAATGCCGGGATAGCCGCCAGGAGAGCCGCGCTGCATTGGCGATTTGATCGTCAAATTCATAAATCGTTTCTGTCCGGTAGCGGCTGTAATCGGTATAAACTGATACCATCAGGTTGTTGATAATTTCCAGGCCATAATCAAAAGCCAGCGAAACCTGATCGCCGGCGTCGCCGGATTCGTAAACCACGCCCAGGCTGCCATTTTGATTTTGTAATGCCACTTGAGCGCAATTTGCAGCCGCATCTTTGGTCTGCACGCGGTATACCTGGGCATTGAGTCGGTAATTATCCCATAATTGGTAACTGCCGCTCAATTGTCCCCGTTGATAGGGTTTAACTGCAAATATAGTATAAAAAGAGTTGGCATAGATCTGCGGACGTTGCATCTTTAGTTCCAGTGAGGTGGAAAACCGTTTTGTCCAGGAGCGCTGACCGGCAACCAGCAAGCGTTGTAAATTAGAATTGGCAGTATTGTAATGCGCCTGTAAATTGAACCTGGTATTGTTTAAATAATTGTTACTCAAGTTCACCCCGGCAATTTCCCACAAGGTTTCACTGGTATCGGCTTTGTGCAGGAACAATAACTGGGCGGAGGTTTTGGTAGACAAGAGATTGTTCATCTGGATCAAACCTCCGGCAACCAGCCGGTTTTCCGCCTTGTCCAAATCCAGACTACGGGATAGCGGTGATTCTGCTCCGCCATAAATCTGAATGCGGGTGTTGGCGAAGGAATATTCGGCATTCACGCCATCAAGAGCGCCCATCATTACGCCGGGATGGAAGAATTGCCGGCCGATAGTCATATTCAGGTGATTGTTTAATAGCTTTTGCAGGCGGATGTTCAATTGCCAGGTTTGGAATCTTTGTTGACTCGTCAAGTCGCCATCGGCATCTGAAAGCGCCCTGATCATGGAATTGAATACAACTTTTTGATTTGCTGTGGCGGCATTCAGGCGCAGGTATTGATAAATTCGGGTATTGGCCTGATTGTCTTCATAGCAATAGACCGAATTTTTGAGCTGTCCATGAAAAACCGGGCTCTGTGCAGCCAGCGGTGGACCCAGGCTGGAGCAGAGAATAATTATGGTCAACAGAATTTTTTTCATTGCCACCTCTGTATAATACAATTTTAAGAATATGTAATTTTACAATTTACTGGTTAAAAATCAAGTAAAATTTTTTGGTATGATATTCAAATGCGCGGGTAACACTCGTATGAAATACGTAAATGTTGATATTTTGCCTTGATTAAACAACTGGCAATTCAATATGTAAATACAGCCGATGACAATATTGAAATTAGAAAAGCCCTGTTTCCAGGGCTTTTCTTTATGGCAATTCTTTGATTTTTATATCCTTGAACCGGGTACTGTTATCGGCATCGTGATTTTGCAGGCCGATATAGCCCTCCGGGAACCACTTCTTGATCTTGCCGATGGGCGTGGTGATCTTCCAGGTATTGATCAGTTTGCTATTGAGTTCCACCTGTATTGTATCGTTACTGCAGGTAATTTTAAAATGGTTCCATTGCCCCGGCCCTTTGGAAGCGGAGGAATCATCCGGCGCTTTGGCGTCGTATACTGCGCCGGTTTTGTGTATCCCGCTGATATGATCGTCGATCTGGATTTCAAAGGCTTGATAAATATAATCATCATTGGTAACCAACTCCGGCACGCGGACAAACACGCCGCTGTTCGATTTGGGCAATTCGGTCATGTAATCCAGTTCCAGGATAAAATTTTTAAACTTTTTTTCCGAAAACCAGTACAGTCCCATGCCTTCATAACCGGTCAGCACGCCGGTTTTTTTGTCCAGGGTAAAATAACCCGGCCCGTAGTGGTTCCAGCCATGCTGGTTATATTCGCCCTTGTCGTTTTGTTTGATCAGGTTGACATAGCCGTCATCTTTTGATTTGGTAAATGCCGTACAGCATAAAAACAGCAGGGCGGCCAGGATAGTGATCTCCGGTCTAAGGGCAAATCGTTGTGTTTTCATTGATTTTCCTTATAATTGTAAAGAAATCAGAAACCGCTGACAATGCCGAAGATAAAATTATTATTTTTGTTTTCCATGTCCCGTATATATTCGCCCATGAGGCGCAGGTTGCGTGCCAGCAGGTACGTAGCGTTTAGCGCTGCGGTTTCATATTTATAATCTTCAAATTCCGAATCGATATTATTATACAGTCCGGTGAAATAAATTCGGGATTTATCAAGCCAGGGAGAAACAACAACTTCAGCAACAATGCCTTTGGTTTCGGTTTCTTTTTCCTGATTATTCGGTTTGTGCCATGGATTAGAGTCTTTCCGCACCAGGTATTGAATAGTCATTTCGACCGGGCCGGCGATTATATTGCAATCCGGTCCCGTATAGGTTATTTCATTATTAATAAATCCATATTCATCCTGCATGGTTACAGAATTAAAATAATAAGAATGCTGAGATTCCTTGCCTGTATAGTAAAAACCACCTATAGAAGCAAAACTGCCAATAGATTGATTAATGCGCAGACCAATATTTTTATATTTATCAGCATCAAACTTGCCGTTACGACTTGTATTCTTGCCATTGCCATTGACGATCAATGCGGTAATATCCGTACCGGTTTTTTCAATTCCATATACCAGCATAACACCCCGGTCATAGGTCAGGTTGGTTTGAGTGTAACCGGTTTTGTATTTATAGATCATGTAATCTTCAAAAGATAATCGCAATTCCCGTTTCATCAGCGGATCCGAGGTTTGGAACTGGCCGACCATGATGTCGAGATTGGTTTTGAAAACATTATTAAAATGAATATAGGCGTCCTCAATCCCTGCAACCTCGCCGCGTTCGGACATGTAAAAATAGAAATAATAGCCAATGTTTTTGTACAATGCGCCGCCGGACATTAATTTGAGACCCCATGGACTTTGCAAATCCGTTTTGACGTCGCTTTTTTTGTCATACATCGCATAGGCATCGAACCTGACAGACAGGGGAAATTCTTTGTTCAGCCACAGCAGGTCATCTCCGGCGGAAACATAATCCCTGGGTTTTTCTTCTTCAGCAATAATAAAGCCTTCGCCGGCAAAATCATCGCCATAAGGTTTGAGTTTGGGGAACGGCGCATGACATGTGGAGCAGGAAATTTGATAGCGCCGGGCAAATGCCGGAATGGCAAAAACATCTGCGGCAAAAAGCGTAATTAAGGTGAACAACAGTGCCGAAAATATAGCGTTTCTTTTCATGTTTGTTTCCTCCCGTTTGTTATTCATAAATTTCCACCCAGGTGGTGGCGAAATTGACCGGCACAATTTCCGTTTCCTCCGCCGGCACGTTGAGATAATCCGCTACCGGTTTTACCAGCAGCATATAGTTCAACTCGGCGCGGAAAGTTAATTTTCCTGCCGGAATGTCGTCCGGCAATTCCCAGGTAATGGTTTCTATCTTTGTCTCGCGCGGGCCGATGCGGTAATCGACGCCGAGAGTTTTCGTATTCCATTGCATTATGGTCATTACGCCATTGGGATCGAAATAGGGCATGCGGAAAATGCGGTCGCCGACCGGTACGCCGTCGCGCTGCACGCCTTTAAAAGCCGGGTCTTTTTTGGGTATGCCCATATCGATGTATGCCAGTTCATCGGCGGCAATGGTATATTGTTCGCCATCAAAGCCTTTTTTATCCACCGGCAAATGATATTCTTTACCATTGGCGTCCATAGCAGTAACATGCAGCCACATTATGCGGTCTTCAACTGAGCCGGTGGGGATTTTATGGCCGGCTTTGCCGTTGAATAATTGTATTTTCAGCGCCACAGTTCCGTTGTAACTCACTTCGCGCTCCTCCGGGTGCATGCGAATTTCTATCGCTCCGGCCACTTTGCCGGGGTCATGTGCGCCGTGGAACAAGTGCTGAGCGACCATGTCTTCCTGAGCCATTTTAGCGTTTCTACCCAGCGCTTTGGGCATGTGGCATTGGTGACAGGCAACGCCCTGTTTGGCATAAGGGCCTTCTTCCCATTCCAGTTGTGTGGACTTGACCCAAATGCCGAACGGGTTTTTTTCGTTATGGCAGGTTCCGCAAAATTTTGCTTCTTCGTAAATATCCAGGTATTTGGTGTCGTGATGAGGTGATTCCAGGCCCTCTTTTGCGCCGTATTTGATGCGGCCCGGCTCGGAGATAAAGTTGAAATTGACGTTTGGCTCACCAATAAACCCGGTGATCGTGTGGCATACCTCGCAGCTGACGCTTTCATTGGCGCGCGAATTTTCAGCAGGGCGGGGGGGAGTAACATCCCCGGCCATAAACGCCAGCGGTGTGTGACAGCCGTTGCAGCCGTCGACCGGGCCCTTTAAAGTTGGGTCAACTTTGGCATGTTCAACCGCCAGATCAAAATACTCGATTTCATCCCAGTGATGCGTATATGCCTGCGACATCATGGCCTGAGTCCATTGCTGGTAAATATCGGTATGACAACTGGCGCAGGTTTCCGGTTTTTCATATTGATCGTATTTTTTACTGCCAAGCGCTTCATCACCGGCCAATTGTCCGACGGCAGTACAAAAAACCCCGTAAATAAAGAGAATGATCAACGTTAATCTGCCCATATAATCCTCCTGATGAATTCATGTAATAGCGGATAAAAAGAATTTTACCGTTTAAAATACGTTACGATACAACAGGATTTATCTTATTATAATCAGAAAATTGTTAATTTGCAATGAAATTAATAAGTAATCCCCGTTTTATTTACTGCAAACCCATTCGGCGATTTCCCGCCAGTCTCCCGAAGCAAATGCCGGTTTGATATTGTACTTGTTTTTCCCCTTGCTGTTATTGTCATACAAAAACCGGACACTGGTACAGCCGGCGTTATGTCCGGCCAGAATATCATCCTCTTTATCGCCGATAAAGAATGAGCGGGACAGGTCAATGTCATATTTATCCCGCGCCCTAAAGATCATCTCTGGTGAGGGTTTGCGGCAATTTTCAACTGGCTGAGCAGGATCGTCGTAGCAAATAAAAATATCAGTAAAAAAGTTTTTTCCCAGCTGGCGGATCATTTCGTTATTCACAGCCTGTACCTGATTCCGGGTAATCATTCCGCGCCCTACTCCGGACTGGTTTGAGATGATGATCAGTATAAATCCTTGCTCGTGAAGAATTGTTAATGCATCGATAACACCTGGCACCAGTTCAACTTTATTCGGATCCCCGTTATAGGGAACATCCCTGATAATCGTATTATCCCGATCTAAAAAGATTGCTTTATTCATTGTCCTGAAAACTCTTTAATAATTCATCGGGCGTCAGGGTTGCTGTACCCAGTTTTCCTACCACTATACCGGCGGCGTGGTTGGCTACCTGGGCTGCTTCTGCCCCTGTCAAACCGGCTGCCAGCGCTGCCGTATAAAAAGCAATTACCGTATCGCCGGCGCCGGAAACATCAAACACTTCCCTGGCTATGGTTGGCGTGTGAAAAGGCTGATCCGGCGGGTTAAAGAGCATTAAACCATCTTCGCCCAGGGTAATGAGGATACTATCCGCCTGCCATTTCTGCAACAACATTTCACCGACCGAGAGCAGGGTTTGCGGATTTTCATCATAAGGAAACGCCGCAGCTGAATAGGCTTCTGTACGATTCGGTTTTATCAGGTTTACTCCCTGCCATTGCAGCGGGTTGTTGGGATTAGGGTCAACTGTTATGATTTTGTTTTGCTCCCGGCAGTATGCTGTTATTTTATCAATAAACGGCTGAGTGATAAAGCCTTTGCCATAATCTTCAATTATTACTGCATCCGAATTGCGGATTATTTGTTCGAGTTTTTCCGGCATATCTGCATACATGGCAAAAGACAGGGGTTGTATTGATTCCCGATCAACGCGCACCACCTGTTGCTGCCGGGCAATGATACGGGTTTTGACAATGGTTGTATAATCTTTGTTTATGATTACGCCACCGGTGTTGATACGGGATTGGCCTAGTAATGCCATTAATTCCTTACCATGTATGTCGCTGCCCACCATCCCGCAAATGGTTGCCTTACCGCCGAAATCGGCTATGTTGCGGGCTACATTGGCAGCGCCACCGGGGTAGGCGGATTCGTGGGTAACCTGTACCACCGGCACCGGCGCTTCCGGCGATATGCGGTTTACCTTGCCCCAGATAAATTGGTCAAGCATCAAATCGCCGATAACCAGTATCCGCTGCTGTTGAATTTTATGAATAAATGATTCGATTTGTTGGATTGTGTATTTTTTCATAGCTACCTTTTTTTTGTTTGCGGTACATAATATGAAACTGAACGGTAACAATCAAGTGAATTTTACGTTAAATATTTTATTGAAAATATTTAAGAAAATAAAAAAAACACTTGCATTTTTAATATATTTCATTATCTTATATATGTAATTAACATATATGTGGAGAATGAATGCCAGAAGGTTTTGGACGTGGTTGTGGTTGTCATGCGGGAAGAAAAACCCGCTGGGTTGAACCATCAATTTTGTATTTGTTATGGAAACAACCCCGGCATGGTTATGATTTGATGGGAGACCTTCCCGAACTTGGTTTTGTTACCACCCAGGCAGATGCCGGAGCTATATACCGAACTTTGAGACACCTTGAAGAAAACGGACTGGTAGTTTCACAATGGGATACCACCGGAACCGGGCCTGCCAAGCGCTTGTATACAATTACTCAACTTGGAATAGAAAACCTGCGGTTGTGGGAGAACTCTCTACGGCAGCATAAACAAGCGCTGGATGCTTTTCTGGAAAAAATAGCATATATTAACCAATCAAAAAAGGAGCAATCATGAAGATCGTTGTCCCCTGTAATGAAAAAGCATTGACCGCGCCAGTAAGCCCACAATTTGCGCGTGCGGCTTTTTTTGCGATTTATGATTTGGAAACAGGAACATCAGAATATATCAATAATTCGCAAGCGCTCAATACCCCTAGTGGGGCAGGTGTGCAGGCAGCGCGGCACATTGTCGATGTTGAAGCCGGGGCGCTTTTAACAGTACATTGTGGCCCTAAAGCGTTTCGTGCTTTGCAGACTGCCGGCATACCGGTCTATATCGGGCTTTCCGGTACTGTGCAGGAAGCAATTGATAAATATAATTCCGGTGCAATTACGCCGGCAACCAACGCCGATGTTGAAGGACATTGGGCTTAATTAAAGGAGGTAACAAATATGCCAAGAGGAGATGGAACCGGTCCGATGGGCCGGAATGCCGATTGTGGAAAGGGCGCCGGTAAGGGACAGGGACGCGGCGGGCGCTTTCAAGGCGCCGGTGGCCAATGTGTGTGTCCCCAATGTGGTGAAAGAACCACTCATATTCGCGGCCAGCAGTGCAATGAACAGAAATGCCCAAAATGTGGCAGTTTGATGACAAGGGATAGTGGAGTTATAGAATAATGATTATTAGTATTGCCAGCGGCAAGGGCGGCACCGGGAAAACTTTGCTGGCTACCAACCTGGCAGCTGCCCTGGTTGATAGTGGAATTAAAGTGCATTTGTTGGACTGCGATGTTGAAGCGCCCAACGATCATTTGTTTTTCAAGCCGGTTATTGAGAACCGAAGCAACGTAGTAATGCCTGTTCCGAGTATTGATCACAGCCGTTGCACTTTGTGTAACCGTTGCAACGAGGTTTGTGCATATCATGCAATCGGGGTATTTGGTAAAAGTGTGCTGGTTTTCCCGGAACTCTGTCATTCCTGTGGCGGCTGTATTATCGCCTGCCCTGAAGGAGCAATTACCGAGACAGATAGCATAACCGGGGTTATCGAAACCGGATATGCGGGTAATGTTAAACTGACAACCGGATTATTGCAAATTGGCGAAGCCAAATCGCCGCCGGTTATCAATGAAATGAAAAAGGGAATTGACCCTGATGTTTTAACCATTATCGACGCACCTCCAGGCGCTTCCTGCCCTGTCATTGCAGCAGTTAAAAATACCGATTATATTGTATTGATTGCTGAAGCGTCACCATTCGGTTTGCACGATTTAAAAATTGCGGTGGAGATGGTCAGGAAATTGCATATACCTTTTGGTGTTGTGATTAACAAGGCAGATCCGGCCTATCCCAGTGTGCTTCATTATTGTATTGAAGAGAATATTCATGTTTTGTCTGAAATACCTCTGGATTTAAATATTGCAAGGATCTACTCCGGCGGCAGTTTACTGGTTGACCGACTGCCGGACTATAAAAAGCTGTTTATTACTTTATATGATGCTATTATGGAATTGGTAAATCAATGAAAGAACTGGTAATAATAAGTGGAAAAGGTGGAACCGGCAAGACCAGCGTCACCGGAGCGCTGGCATACCTGGCAGAGAAGACAGTTTTTGCTGATTGTGATGTTGACGCTGCCGATTTACACCTGGTTTTAAAGCCGGACACTGTAACGGAAACCCCATTTTGGGGCATGCAAATGCCGGTAATTGATAATACTTTGTGCAGCCAATGCGGTCGTTGCCGGGAATTATGCCGTTTTGATGCCATTAGTGAAAATTTCGAGATTGATCCTGTTAATTGTGAAGGCTGTGCTGTTTGCGTGTGGAATTGCCCTGAAAATGCCATTACTCTGCATGACCATCAGGCGGGTGTTCTCTATATATCGAATACAGAGCGAGGCACAATGGTGCATGCCCGGCTTGGCGCCGGGGAAGAAAATTCCGGCAAGTTGGTAACCCAGGTACGCGCTGAAGCGAAAAAGATTGCCGAACAGCAAAACGCTGCTTTAATTCTGGTTGATGGCCCGCCGGGCATTGGCTGCCCGGTTATTGCTTCTCTTGGCGGCGCCGATTTACTCCTGGTCGTAACTGAACCATCGCTTTCAGCCGTTCACGATATGAAAAGAGCGGTGGCGCTGGCGAGGCATTTTAACGTTCCGGCTGCTATTTGTATTAACAAGTTTGATATTAACCCGGAAATAACCCGCGAAATTTCAGAATATGGCCAAAAAAATAATATTGAAATTTTGACTGGAATACCTTATAATGCAAATATACTTCAGGCACAAAAACTTGGTAAAAGTATTTTTGCGCTTCAGGATAAAGAATTGGATAAATGTTTTCGACAATTATGGCAACAATTAAAAACCATTTTAAATATATAAAAAAATAAAGGATATATCATGGCACATGAAGATAATGCCGATATGATGTTGGAAGAATTGGAACTTGCCAAAAAACTGGAACAATTCAAACACAAAATTATAGTGCTTTCCGGCAAGGGTGGTGTTGGCAAAAGCACAGTTGCCGCTAACCTGGCCATTTCGCTGGGACTAAACGGCTTTAAAACCGGCTTGCTGGATATTGACTTTCATGGCCCCAGCATTCCCAAACTGCTGGGATTGGAGCATGAAACCGTCCACACTGATGAGCAGGGCATTAATCCGCTGGTTTATGGCAGCAATCTCAAAGTCATGTCCCTGGGAATGCTGTTGACGGGTAAAGATGATGCCGTAATATGGCGCGGGCCAATGAAAATGGGCGCAATCAAGCAACTCATCAAAGATGTGAACTGGGGCGAACTGGATTATTTCATCATCGATTCCCCTCCGGGAACCGGCGATGAACCGCTCTCGGTGGTCCAAATTATCAAGAATCCTGCCGGCGCTGTAGTTGTTACCACTCCCCAGGATCTATCGGTTTCCGATGTTCGGCGCTCGATTACTTTTTGTGAAAAAGTGAAATTGCCGGTATTGGGCGTTATAGAAAATATGAGCGGCTTTATTTGTCCACATTGCCATAAAAAAACCAATATTTTCAAAGCCGGCGGCGGCGAGACCATGGCCAAAGATATGAAGGTAAATTTTTTAGGGCAAATTCCCCTGGAACCGGACATTGTCACCGCCAGCGATGAAGGCCGGCCCTATATTTATTTTTACAATAAATCCGAAACCGCCAAAAAGATTGATGTTATTATTCAGAATTTATTGACGGTTATTGGCGACGCTAAACCTGTAAAGCAAGTTGAGCCAAAGGAAGTTGAAAAGGTCGAATTGACGGAAAATATCAAGCGTTATGCAATACCAGTAACCGATGGTAAATTGTGCCTGCATTTTGGGCATAGTGAAAATTTTGCATTTATTGATTATGACATTCAGCAAAATAAAATAGTCAGGAACGAGACAAAGAATCCTCCTCCGCATGAGCCGGGAGTTTTGCCCAAATGGCTACATGAACAGAGTGTGCATGTGATCATCGCCGGTGGAATGGGTGAACATGCCAAAAGATTGTTTATAGAAGCAGGAGTTGAGGTATTTATTGGCGCGGCTGTTGATACTCCGGAAAATCTGGTTTGTGCGCATGTTAAAAAAGAATTGATCGCCGGTGATAATATTTGCGATCATTGATTGATGTTGCTTGTTTAAAATACCAGCGCTCTGATTAATGACCGTAGGTGTTTACCAAAATCTGCATTTTGCCGTTTAAATCCCGGAAGTTGTTGCCTCCGGGATTTTTTTTTGAAAAAACTTTGAAAGCCAATGCAGAATTTGTATATTTACCTGTTAACCTGCCAGATTATTACGTCATTACTCATTAAACACAGGTGTCCTTATGAAAATACGTTATTTCTATTATGTTCTGATCGTTTTGATGTTCATGCTTGTTTTTATTTCTACAGGTTGCCGGTATTCGCAAAATCTTGATATTCAGCAAGCCGCCGCTGTGGTGGATAGTGTTATGATCAAAGGCGTTGTTTTGCCCGGAAGTAACCGGGACAGCCTGTTGAACGAACAAAAGCAACTGGCGAGACAATACACTGAAAAGATTGATGCAAATACAATAGACAGCAAGGATGCGTACGCTGCAGGACGTTTGTTCAATTTTGCTGAAAAATACGAACTGGCGATCACTGCTTTACAGCGGTTTGATTCTGCCAATGTTGAACTGAAACATCTGGATTTACTGTTTGAATTGTTGATCGATAACGGCAAGGTGGAAGAAGGACAATCTCTGTTTATTAATAACATCAAGCCCAAAAATCCCCCCGCTCAAGGGAAATATTATGATTATATTATGTATGGCTACCAGGAACAGGGTAACAACACCGAGGCGTTGGCAGTGATCGAAGAAGCGTTAACGGTGTTGGATCAAAGTACAAGCAAGCCATTCATTATTGATAAAGCTGAAATTTTATTCAATACCGGTCAGCAAGCCGCTGCCCGCGAAATGTTGATCGAGTTGCAAGACCAGACACAAAATGACCCCGGCCTGTTAAACCGTATTACTACCAAATTGACACTGTTTGAACTGGTCGGCAAGCCGGCCCCGGAGATTTTG